>NZ_MVHT01000001.1 GCF_002086275.1 Mycobacterium intermedium
TCCAATTATTCCTTGCAGGACAGGCACTTTCGCATATCTACACCCCGAAACTCACAACGTTTCACGAAAAATCCGGGCTAGCGAGCGCGTCGTCAAGGCCTGCCTCGTCGAATACCTCGCAACGGATAATGCGATCACCTGCGATGGTCAGAAGAAGGATCATCCGCCACTCGGCGCCGACACCGTCCGGCGAAGTCCCACCTGCGGCATAAATGCCGACGGCTCCGAAGCTGCTGAGCCGGGGCACCGCCTCGATGCGAATGACGAGGTCGGGCGTGACGTCCCAAATGGCTTGCGTGGCTTGGGGATCAGTCGCCTCAATGATGGCCAGGTGCCGATGGTCGACGATCTCCCAGTCGGCCGCGGGGTGATCGTGGCTGTTGAACGCGGCACACTCACGCGCCATTACCGCCCACACGTGCGGGTGAGCTGCCGCTTCGCCGGCCAGGTACCGGGCATCAAGTTCCTCAAAGGCGCGATCGACGTCGTCCGGATCGAACGAAACGATGGCCGAGATCCTATCGTCGGCACCTATCTCGACAACACCGACGATGTCGGCGCCGAACTCGTCGGGCCCGTAGTCGCGGTTCCTGAAACGCACACGGGCGAGTATCAGACGCTCGCCGCGGGTCGCGACGGCGCTTGACGTTATGGTTTCGGACCCGACCTCGACGGCGGCTCGGACGTCCGCGACGTGCACATCCCGGCCGCGTCGCATCCCGGCGTTCACGACACGACGACGATCGTCCACGACAATCTTGTCTGCCAGAAGGTCCCCAAAAGCGATCCAGTCGCGGGCAGAGAAGCACGCCTGGTATCGCTGGAGTGTTTGCGCCGCCGCGTTTTCCAGCGGTCGTGTCTGTGGGTGCAAATCGTTGAAGCGCGCGAGCGCGGCTTCCAGGTCTGCGTCGTCGAAGACTTCGTAGCGGCTGAGCAGGTCACCTTCGACCGTGCAGACGGCGATCATCCGCCATTCGGCGGCAAAGCCCTCTTGCGAGGTTCCCGTCACCACCTGCGTGATGACGGCGCCGAGTTCGCTCAGCCGATGCACCGTCTCGACGTAGGCGTTGGTCTCCGGCGTGAGATCCCACACGGCGCGCTGAGTCGCGGCCAGTTCAACTCCCTCGAGCGATACGACCGGTCGATGGTCGATGTAAACCACATCCGGCGTCGTCGCGGCAGTTTCTTGCCGATTGAACCCGGCGTGGCCCTCTGCAATCACTGACCACATGTGGGCGTGGGTGGCCGCTTCGCCGGCGAGGTAGCGGGCGTCGAGTTCTTCGAGTGCAGAGTCGAAATCATCGAAGTCGAACATGATGGACGCCGCGATCCGCTCGTCGGAGTTGAGCTCGGTGATGCACAGCGACTCGCTGGGGAACGCCTCCGGCCCCTGGTCCTTGGCCGACCATCGGAGACGATTGAGGACGAGCCGGCGCCCCCGAGCCGCGATGGGCTCTGAAATGACGAGCTCGTCGCCGAGATCGAAAGCTCTGCGCAGATTTGCGACCACTGGATCGCGACCGTGCGTTTGTCCGAAGTTCACTGCGCGACGGCGATCGTCGCTGAATATGTCGTCGGCCCAGGTGTCGGCCACCGCCGCCCAATCCCCAGCCGCTGCGTATGCAAACGAGCGCTCTAACAGTCGGCTTGCGGGGTTTTCCAGCCGCCGCCTCAATGCTTGCAGTTCCTCGAAGCGGGCGAGCGCGGCGTCGATGTCCGCCTCTTCGAAGATTTCGACACGGCTAAGCAGGTCGCCCTCGACGGTGAAAACTTCGACCATCCGCCACTCGGCGTTAAAGCCCTCTTGCGAGGTTCCCGTCAGCGCCTGTGTGATGACGGCTTCTGTCTTGCTCAGCCGATGCACCGCCTCGACGTAGACGGTGGCGTCCGGCGTGAGATCCCACACGGCATGCACAGTCGCGGCCAATTCGACGCCTTCGATCGACACGACCGGTCGACGGTCGATGTAAACCGGACCCCCTGGGATGGTCGCGGGAAGTTCGCGCCGATTGAAAGCGGCATGCGCCCCGGTAATCACCGACCATGTGCGCGCGTTGGGGGCCGCTTCGCCGACGAGGTACCGGGTGTCGAGTTCTCCGAAGGCCGACTCAAAATCGTTGGGCGCGAACGAAACCTGAGCACCAATGCGTCCGTCGCAGTCGATCTCTACGACCATGAGCATCTCACTGCGGAACTCCCCGTAGCGCGGTTCGCGGCTTAGGGAAGTCATGCGGGTGAGGGCGAGGCGCTCACCGCGGGTCGCGATGACACTTAAGGTCGTGTTTTCGCCAGCCTCTGATAAGGCTCGCAAATTTTCGATCACCGCATCGCGCCCGTCCCAGAAGCCGACGTTGACAACGTCGTGGCGGTCATCGATCACAGAGTCCTCGCTCAGCGTCTCGGCGATCGCTGCCCAGTTGCGGGCCGCGAAGTTCACGAAGAAGCCGACTTGCGCTCGGGTTGCGGCATTTTCCACCCGCGGCGCCTCTGGGTGCAGTTCCTCAAATCGGGCGAGTGCGGTGTCGAGGTCTCCCTCGTCGAAGATTTCGCAACGGCTGAGCAGATCACCTTCGACCGTCATGATCGCGATCTCCCGCCACTCGGCGTCGAAGCCGTCTTGCGAGGTGCCGCTGGCCACGTGGGTGAGGACCACTCCGAGGTCGCTCAGTCGGTGCACGGACTCGACGTAGATGCTGGCCTGCGCCATGACGTCCCACGTGGCACGCAGGTACGTGGTGATCTCTCCGGCCGCGAACTTTGTCCCTCGTCGGTGGTCGATGTTCACCCATCCCTGCGTCGTTGCCGCGAGTTCCTGCCGGTTGAGTGCGGCGTAGACCTGGGTGATCACTGACCACGTGTGCGCGTGGGGCGCCGCTTCCCCGGCGACGTAGCGGGTGTCAAGTTCTTGGAAGGCGGCGTCGATGTCGTCGGGGCCGAACGCGACGATCGCGACAATCCGGTCGTCGGCGTTGATCTCGTAGACGCTGAGCCGCTCCACATCGAATGCCCGGGGCCCTTGATCACGGAACGAGAAGCCGACGCGCATGAGGGCGAGGCGCTCCCCGCGGAGTGCTATGGAGGTCGGTGTCACGCTCATGATTCCCAGTTCGGCGGTCGCCCGCATGTCTTCGATCTGGGCGCCTCGACCACGCCGGACTCCGGCGCCCACCACTCGACGGCGGTCGTCCTGGCAGAAGTCGTCGGCCAAGGTCTCCGCTATGACGTCCCAGTCGAGTGCGGCGAAGTGTGCCAGGAAGCGCTGGGCCACTTGGCTTGTTGTATTTTCCAGCCGTCGCGCCGGTGGGCTGAGCTGATCGAATCTCGTCAGTGCGGCATCGATATCGGCCTCGTCGAATAGTTCGCAGTGATCGATCAGGCCGCCGCCGACCGTCAATATGCCGACCGACCGCCATTCGGCTTCGAAGCCTTGGTGTGAGGTACCGGATGCCGCTTGGGTGAAGACCGCTCCGAGATTGTTCAGTCGATGCAAGGTCTCGATGTGGATGGCGAAGTCCGGTGCGAGGCCCCACATGGCACGCAGGGACGCGATCGCATCACCGGGCGCGAACGCCGTTGTCCGGCGATTGTCGATGTTGACCCAGTCAGGCGTCGTCGCGGGTAGTTCGTGCCGGTTCATTGCGGCGTAAGCCGCCGCGATCACCGACCACGTGTGCGCGTGGGCGGCCGCCTCGCCGGCGAGATACCGGGAATCGAGTTCCGCAAAGGCAGCATCGACGTCGTCCAAGTCAAATGAGACGAGCGCGGCAACTCGCTCGTCGGCGTCGAGCTCGACGATGTTGAGCACCTCGGTGTGCAACGCTTCAGGCCGCCGGTCGCGACCCGAGAACCGGGTACGAGTAAGAGCGAGACGCGTTCCGCGGGTTGCCATCAACACCGACGTGACATTCGTCGCGCCGAGGTCGATGGCGGCTTGGATGTTCGCGATTTCGGCGTCTCGACCATGCCGGATCCCGGCGTTGACGACCCGTCGGCGATCGTCGAGGTAGTGATTGTCGGACAGAATCTCGGCGATCGAGTTCCAATCCTGAGCCGCGTAGTGCGCCATGACGCGTTCGGCCACTTTGCTTGCCTCGTTTTCCGGCGGTCGTGTCTGTGAGCGCAATTCGTCAAACCGCGCGAGCGCGGCGTCGAGGTCCGCTTCGTCGAACAACTCAAACCGGCAGACCAGGTCGCCTTCGAATACAAACAGACCGATCTCGCGCAACTCGAAATCGAAGCCGTCCTGCGAGGTCCCCGTCACTACCTCTGTGATGACCGCTCCAAAGTTGTTCAACCGGTGCACATTTTCGATGTAACCTTTGACGTTCGAGGCAACGTTCCACGTGGCGCGAAGGAAGGGGATCAAGTCGCCGGGTATGAACGCTCTACCTTGCCGATGATCAATGTTCACGAAGCCGTCGGTCGTCGTCGGGGTGACTTCGTGTCGGTTGTACGCATTTTGGACCCGCGTGAGCAGCGACCATGCGTTTGCCTGGGCGGCGGCTTCGCCGGCGAGGTACCGAGCGTCCAGTTCCTCCAAGGCGGCGTCGATGTCGTCGAGATCGAATGAAATGAGCGTTGCGATCCGTTCATCCACATCGATGGTAATCAGGTGGAGGACATCGCTGAGATACGCACCGGGCTCATCAACCTGACCCCAGTAGCGGGTGCGACTCAGTGCGAGTCGATGCCCGCGGGTGGCAATGATGGTCGGTGTGAATCGCATGACGCCTACGTCGGCGCTCACCCGCATATTCTTGAACACGGCATCTTTGCCCTGCAGGAGAGCGGAATTCACTACCCGGCGACGATCCTCGGCGGAAATATTATCTACTAACGCTGTGGCGATTCCGCCCCAGTCGCGTGCCCGGTAGCACGCTGCGAGACGTTCGTAGACTCGGCTTGCCGCGTTTTCCAGCCGCGGTGCCGGCGGGCTGAGTTGGTCGAACCTTGCGAGCGCGGCGTCGATGTCCTCCTCGTCGAATAGCTCGCTGCGGTTAACCAGGTCGCCGTCGACCATCACGACCGCTATCTCCCGCCATTCAGCGTCGAAGCCCTCTAGCGACGTTCCATACGACGCTTGGGTGACGGCGGCTCCCAGGTCGCTCAGCCGGTGCACAGCCTCGACGTAGATCTTGCTGTGCGGCGCGAGATCCCATGTGGCACGGACGTATGCGGGCATATCACCGGGCTCGTACGATCTGCCTCGCCGGTGGTCGATGCTGGCAAAGTCTGGTGTTCCCGGCAGTTCGTGCCGGCTCAACGCGGCGTAACTTTCCGCGACGACCGACCATGTGCGCGCGTGAGGGGCCGCCTCGCCAGCGAGGTAGCGGGCGTCGAGCTCTGCAATGGCGGCCTCGAAGTCGTCGAGCTCGAAAAGTACGCCCGCCGCAATCCGTTGGTCGGCGTCGAGCTCGAGGAGGTGAAAGCCCTCGAGACGAAAAGCATTGGGGTCGTTTCCCGAAAGCTGAAGACGAATTAGGGCCAGGCGCTCGCCGCGGGTCGCGATGACTGTCGGCGTCAAGTTCGCGAAGCCCACGCCAGCCAGACCTTGCAAGTCCTGGATCTGTGCATCTCGTCCGCGTCGTGGCCCGGCGTTGGCGGCCAGGCGGCGATCGTCAGCGAACACGTCGTCAGCCAGGATCTGGGCTATCGCGTCCCAGTTGCGAGTCCCAAACCAGCTAAAGAGGCGTTCGCCGACGCGGCTCGCCGCGTTTTCGAGCCGCGGCGTCGGTCGGCTGAGCTGATCGAACCTTGCGATCGCGGCGTCGATATCGTCTTCGTCGAATACCTCGCTCCGGTTGACCATGTCGCCGTCGACCGTCAACAAGTCGACCCCCCGCCACTCGGCCTCGAAGCCTGCCTGCGAAGATCCTTGTGCCACATGGGTTACGACTGCTCCAAGGTCGTTAATCCGGTGGACCCGCTCGACAAAAGTGCGGATCTGTTGACCGATATCCCACCCGGCACGGACGTATGCGATCAGTTCACCGGGCGCGTACGCAGCGACCCGGCGGTGATCAATGCTCACCAGATCCGGTGGGGTTGGCGGTTCTTCGCGCCGGTTCAACGCGGCGTAGCTTCCTGCGATCACCGACCACGTGTGTGCGTGGGGTGCCGCCTCGCCGACGAGATAGCGGGCGTCGAGCTCTGCGATGGCTGTGTCGAAGTCGTCGGGGTCGAACACCACTCGTGTCACTAGTCGCCCGTGGGGATTGATCTCGACGACGCAAAGTGCCCCCACGCGGAACGCCTCGGGCCGCGGGTCACCCCCCTCGAACAGCGCATGGCGAAGACTCAGGCGATCGCCGCGCAGCGCGAGAGGCGTCATGGTGATCTTCCACGCGCCAAGTGCCGCGATTTCACGGAGATTTTCGACCTCCGTGGCGCGGTCGAAGCTCTCGGCGGAGTCCTTTTCGTCGGTCATCGACCCGAAGGTCGTCGGCAAACATCTCGCCGAGCTCGTCCCAGCGCCTACTGGTAAAGAGTTCGTTGACCCGGTCCTCGGCTCGAGATGCGGCGTTCTCGAGCGGCGCCCAGGGACGTGGTTCCTGGAACCGGGCCTGCGCTGCGTCGAGTTCGACGAGTGCGGCGTCGATGTCTTCGATGTCGAACCATACCTGTGACGCAATTCGGCCCTCATCGTTGAGACCGATTACCTGAAGCATCTCGTCGTACGGCGCCCCGGGACTCACGTCCGCAGTGCCCACCTTCAATCGGGTGAGAGCAAGACGCTCGTCCCGCACGGCCACAACGGCATGGCTGTGTCGCACCATACCCAGCTTCAGATAGTGCCTCATCTCCCGTGGCCACTGGCGCGACGGAACCTCGACGGGCGCGAAGCCCACGATTTTGCGACGACTTTCGACGATGACGTTGGACGCAAACAGCTGCTCCAAGTCCGCCCAGGCCTCGCGATTGACAGCAGCGACGGCCTGGTCGAGCGCACGCACGCACGCATTGTCCAACTCGACTTGAGGCGCCTCGGGTGCTGGTGCGGCAGCAGGCAGTTCGACACCGATAGTATGGCGCGCCTTTTCGGCAAGTGCCGCAGCACCTTTCCCTTCGTACAGCCCCACCGCACGTTCTGCGGCGGTTCGCGCGCCAGCGATGTCACCAGCGGCCTGCAGAACAGTTGCCAGTGCCAAACATGCGTCACCGTGATCAACCAACAGGTCCGTTCGCTCGGCCAGGGCAACAGCAGCCATGGCCCACCGCCGAGCTTCATCGTGCTGGTTGTGGCGCGAAAACAGCTGCGCCCGAAGCGAACGCCACGGGATTGACGCCTTCAGTGCATGCCCGGCGAGACGCTCACTCTCCCTGCACAATTCGTCGGCCTCGGCGTCTCTTCCCAGTGCGAGACAAGCACGACCCAGCAGCGCCGCGGTTTCGGCGGTGTCGGCGTCGAGGCGCATGCGTCGAAAACCGTTGTAGGCCTGGCGAAGATGAGGCTCGGCCGCGATGGCACCGTCGGCGACCAGCTCGACTATGCCGGCAAACTGCTCGACCTCGAGAAGGGCATGGCGCAGACCGAGTTCGGTGACAGCGCGCCGGGCCGAGTCGATCATCCGTCGTGCCGCCGCGGGGCGCCCGCGGAAGGCCTCTAAGACGGCCTGGCACCGTGTCGAGGTCGCCTCGACCGCCGGCGAGTCGGTCGTGATGCGGAGCAGCCGCACAACGTCAAGACACCGCCCGCCCGCGCGCGGCACCGGGTTGGGCCCCCAGAGTGCGGCGAGCGGTGCGCCGGCCAGCACCGCATTCACCCGGCGGTGCTCACGCGCGCGCCGCGCCGCGGTAAGTGCGTCGTCCAGGGCGATTTCGCAGTCGCCTATTCGTCCGAGTCGGGCAAGGCAGCCCGCCCGGACGGTGTGGGCCTTGGCTTCTCCTGCGGCGTCGTCCAACTCGGCCAGCTTCTCGGCGGCCGCGTGTACCGCAACTTCGACCTCGTCCAGGCGCTCGGGATGGCTCAACATCGAAAGCTGACCGTCGAAGCACGCGGCCCACGCCGCGAGCCGGGCCGAACCGACTGTTGCCTGTTGCAGTTGCGAGACCGCGCCCGCTGCCGACGCCACGTCGCCTGCGGCCAGCAGCGCCTCGCACCGTGCTACGAGTAGCTCGACCGTTTGGTCAACGCGATCGGGGAGTTCGTCGTCAAGCTCGTCCAGTGCGTGCAGGGCGTGGTCGTAGAGGTCGGCGGCCCCTTCGTAGGCGAGTCGTGCCATCGCCTGGTTTGCGGCTCGTCGGCAGTACTCGACGGCCTTGGCCGCGTTTCCCGCCCACGCGCATTCGAAGTAGTGGTAGGCGAGCTCAGCCAGCAGCTCATCGTCGGCGCCGGGCTGGTTTTCCAGTGTCGTGGCGATGCGTTGGTGCAGTCGCATGCGCCGTACGGACGTGAGTTCGGCAAGCAGCGACTGCCGCACGATGGCGTGGTTGAAACGGTAGCGACCGCCAGGTTCTTCGATGACGATGCCGGCCTGGCACGCCTCGTCGAACGCGTCCACGAGGTCTTGGTCGAGCACTTCCTCGACGAGGTCTATGGCGAACCGGCTGCCGACGACGGCGGCTGCGGCAAGGGCCTTGTTCGTCTGCGACGGAAGTCGGGAAAGTCGCCGGCTTACCGCCTCGCGAACCCCCTGCGGCAGAGTGCTCTGGTCCCACACACCGCCGCTTTCATCGACGTGCCGCAGCGCCTCGATGAGGAAGAACGGGTTGCCACCGGTGACCGATGCCAGCGCCCGCGCCAGTTCTTCGTCGTCGTAGCCCGCCTCGGCGACATACGCGGTCACGTCGCGTTCGTCCAGACCGCTGAGCTGAATGCGATGTGCTGTGCCGTCCCGGTGCAGGTCGGCGAGCATCGCCGCCAACGGGTGGGAGCGGTCGAGGTCGGTGCTGCGGTACGTGCCGATGATCTGCACGCGGGCCTGCTCGCCAAAGCGCAAAAGATGCCGCAAGAGCAACAGCGTTGGCTTGGCCGCCCAGTGCAGGTCGTCAAGGATCAGGACGACGGGCGCGCCGGCCGAGGCGGCCCGCAACAGCCCAACGACGGCGTCGAACAGTGCGTACCGCTCGGTGTCGGGGTCGGCGCGCGGCGGCGGGGCCAAATCCGGCAGCAGATCGGTCAGCTGGGGAACGAGGGGGAGCAGTGCTTCCACGCCGCGCACCCCTTGCAGCCGAACAGCCCCGAGACAGGGCACCAGGGAACGCAGCGCTTCCGCGAACGGCTGGTAGGGCGCGCCGAGGTCCTCGTCGCAACGGCCATATATCACCAGGGCGCCCTGGTCGTAAGCCTGTCGGGACCATTCGCCGGCCAGACGTGTCTTCCCGACGCCGGGTTCCCCGGCGATCAGCGCCGCGTTGGTGGCGCCGGTGAGCGCGGTTTGCCACGCGGAAAGAAGTCCTTGGAGCTCGCTGCCCCGCCCTACGAACGGCCCGGGGCCGACGAGTACCGCCGCGAGGCTGGGCCGAGCCAGGGGCGCATCGCTTACGTTCGGTTCCGGGCCGTCCTCGACGGTCTCCATGCGGAGCTCGAAAACGTGTTCCGGACGCGCGAGGTTGCGCAGCTGACGCATCCCCAGGTCGTCGAGCACGATGTCGTCGGGCAACGAATCGATGACCAGTTCCGCGGTTGCGCCGGAGCACAGTATCTGGCCACCGGCAGCCAGCGACCGTAAGCGTGCGGCGCGGTTGACCGCGCGGCCAAAGTAGTCGCCATCACGAAGCTCGACCTCGCCGGTATGAAGCGCCACGCGAATCCGCATCGGTTCTCGCAACTCCCAAGGTTCCCGATTGATCGCGTCCTGTAACTCGATGGCGGCGGCGGCCGCAGCAGAGGGCCGATCGAAGACCGAAAACGTCGCATCGCCCTCACCGCGCGTCTTGATCAGGCGGCCGCCTCGAGAGGTGACGACTTGCTCGGTGAGCTCGTCGTGACGCGCCAGCGCCACCGCCATCGCGGCAGCGTCAGCCTCCCAAGCCGCGGTCGATCCCTCGATATCGGTGAGCAAAAACGTCACGGCGCGTGTCACCGCTGAAACTTGTTGCGTTGCAGCAACATCCAGAGCGTCATCTTGCGCAACGATCGCGGCCTCGAGCCGCCTCAGCTCCGGCCCCGGATCCACCCCTAATTCGTCGGCCAGCAATGAACGCGCCCGCTTATACGCGCCAAGGGCTTCCCCTTGCCTGCCGGCGCGATAGAGCGCGAGCATCAGTTGGCCCCAACGACGCTCGCGCAGCGGCGCATCGGCCACAGCGCCTTCGAGCTCGCCGATGATCTCGGCCGCGCGGCCCGTCGCCAGCAGCGCATCGGCCCGATCCTCGACAAGTGCGGCATGACCCTCGATCCACCGCGTCTTTTCGGATGCTCCGCGCTGGCTGTCGGGTAGTTCGGGGATTCCGCGCCAAAGGGTCAACGCCTCTTCGAAGCGGGCCACCGCCTGTCGTGTGTCCCCGGCGGTCGCAGCGTCGCGCCCCAGCCGGGCGGCCGACTTGTACCGGGTGGCGTCGACTTCGGTCTCGGCCAGCTTCCAACCAGTTCCCTCGGTTAACACAAAGCCGTCGCCCAGGGTGCGACGTAGTGAGGAGATGTGAGTCTGCAGGGCCTTCGGGGCGGTGCGCGGCGGATCGTCGCCCCAGAGCAGCTCGATCAGCGTGGCGGCGGGCACCACGGACCCACAATGCAGGCCAAGCATCGTCAGGATGGCGCGCGATTTCGTGCCCGGTATCGGGACCGGCGCGCTGCCCTGCCGGACCTGGAGCGGACCCAAAACCTGCAGCTCCACCGCTAAAAGCGTAGTCACATCTGTGATCGTGGGTAAGACGATTCAATACTTGGTCAAGATCGAGTAAAGCTCTCGCCTTGACCAGTCGGACTTCAGACGGCTGGTTGTTGGCTGCGAACGGACTAGGTCGGCGAGTGATGCGTGTGAGATGGCCGATACTGCAGTGCGCTTTGTTTCGCCGAGCTACGCTGAGCTGCGCACACATAGGGGGCTTGCGGACATGTCACAGGTAAGCGTTTCGCCAGAGGCGCTGACGGCGGCGGCGGCAAACCTGGAAACGATAGCCGCGACAATCGAGGAGGCCCATCAAGCGGCGGCTCCCATGATCCAGATGCTGGCCCCTGCAGCCGCCGATGAGGTGTCGGTGAGTATCGCAAATGTGTTTGCCGAGCACGCCCAGGAATATCAGGCGGTAGCCGGGCAGGCTCTGGCATTTCAGGGGCAATTTGTTCAGAATCTGAACGCCGGCGCTGCCGCCTATCTAGGCGTTGAGAACGTTCTGGTCTATCTGTTGCGGAGTCTGGACGCGGGGGTGAACTGGACGTGGGGCCAGTTGACTCAGCTGATAATCAATTTCGTCGCCTCGGCCGATTCTTGGATTGAGTTGGTACCCGCTCCACTGCAAAACTTCATCATCTTTGGTCCCTTCGTATCCATTTTCATCGGTGCGATTCCGTTCATCCTGCTCTCGTCGGTGATTCAAAACCTTATTGCGGCACTCGGCGGGTAGCCGGTGAACTGACGCCGGACGTCCGTCGGCCGAAGTGGTTGCGGGTTGAGGCCCATTCCGCGGCGCTCGGATTACGCTCTTGACGTGCGCTTGTCGTGGCCGCTGGTCGGTCGGTCGAGGGAGATGCGAGCCATCGAGGCCGCCATCGTGGCGTCGGACGCTGCCGGGATCGTGGTCTACGGCGCGGCCGGTGTCGGCAAGAGCCGGATCGCCCGCGAAGCATTGGCGGCCGCCGAGGCGCAGGGATTCGAAAGTCGTTGGGCGGTAGCCACTTCAGCGGCACGGGCCATCCCGCTTGGCGCCTTCACCGCCTGGGCGCCACCCGGCGTCACCGAGACGCTCCAGCTTTTGCGCGGCGTCATGGAGTCGCTGACGGCTACGCCATCGGGCGCCGCGGTGGTGTTGGGTGTCGATGACGTCCACCTGCTCGACGATCTGTCCATCTTCGTGCTGCACCAGCTGGTGCAGCGCGGCGCAGCCAAAGTTGTGCTGACCGTCCGCGATGACGACGTGGTCCCCGACGCCGTGCGCGAGATATGGACATTTGGTCAATTCGATCGCCTCGACCTGCAACCGCTGTCGCACGATGAAACCAACGCGCTGCTGGCGGCCGCACTGGACGGCCCGGTGGACCCGTCCGCCGCACAGCGGTTGTGGGAGCTGACCCGCGGCAACCTGCTGTATCTGCGCAACATCGTCGAACAAGAGGTGGCGGACGGGCGGATCACCCGACAGCAGGGGTACTGGCGCTGGCTCGGCGATCCCGTCATGCCGCCTGGACTGGTCGAGTTGATCGAATCCCGCATCGGTGCCTTGCCCCCGTCGGTGAGCGATGTGGTCGACGTGTTGGCGGTGGGGGAGCCCATCGAGCTGACGCACCTTCGGCGCATCGCTGATCCGGCGGCGATCGAAGAGGCCGATACCCGCGCCCTGATTGTGCTCGAACCCGCGGTCGGCGGCATTCAGGTGCGGCTGGCGCATCCGCTCTACGGCGAGGTGCGTCGGCGGCGCGTTGCCGCGACCCGGCTGCGACGACTCAGGGGGCTTGTTGCCACCGAACTCGCCGTTGCTGACGACCGCGACGACATCCAGGTCTTGGTGCGCCGCGCGACGTTGAGTCTTGACTCCGATCTCACTCCCGACGCCGACGTGCTTGTGCGAGCCGCCCACGGTGCGGTCTGGTTGGCGGATCTGGCGCTCGCCGATCGTCTTGCCGAGGCGGCAGCGCGGGCCGGAGCTGGTCCGGAACCGAACTTTGTTCGCGCTCATGCCCTTTCGTGGGCCGGCCGCGGGAAAGAGGCCGAGGCCGTGCTGGCCGAGACGAGCGCGCGGCCGTTGACCGACGAGCAGCGCGCAAGGCTGGCCTTCCTGCGGGCCAGCAACATGCTGTGGGCCCTAGGTGATCCCGCCCGGGCGAAGGAGATCATCGACGGCGCGCCGGAGACGTCCTCCCCGCTCGGCCGCAGTTACATCGATGCCTTCCTCACCGTGTACTGGTTTGCGACCGACCAGCCGGGCGCGGCAATGCAGGCGTCGAAGAGCCTGGTGTTGGAGGATCTGCCCGCCGTCGTCGGGGCCGAAATCGCCTGGGTACTGGCCGCCATATCCGCCGATGCCGGACATACCACCCAAGCCGTGAACTTCGCCGAGTCGGGGTACGAGTCCGTGGCGCGGTCTTTCGATGCCCCGCACATGCGGTTCAACATCGCAGACGCGCACATCAATGCACTGCTGCTGGCCGGCCGAAATGCGGACGCACGCGAGGTGGCCGAGCGGGTGCGCCGGCAGGCGGCCGACCTTCCGGGGGAGGCGCAACTGCTTGGTGTCGCGGTGGCGGGGCGGGTGGCCGCCCTCGGTGGTGGTGACCTTCAATCCGCGTGTTCGTCGCTCGAACAGGCGACCCTGGGACTGTTCGCCACGCATTCGTTGGGCTGGGGATTCCGCTACCGCGTCTCGCATGCGACCGCACTCGCGATGTCCGGGGCAACCGCGGAGGCGGCGGCGGTGCTTGCCGCTCTCGACCGGCAGCGACGCCCGTTCCGGGCGTTGGACTTCGAACGCAGCCAGGCCCGGGCGTGGGTTGCGGCCGGCCAGGGTGCCATCAGCGAAGCAATCGCACTGTTGCTGGCAGCGGCCGAACGGGCGTCCGCGAAAGGACGATTCGCCGAGGAAGTGGTCTGTTTACAGACGGCCGCCCAGTTCGGAGATCGTTCGGGCTTGCCCCGGCTGCAAGAACTGGAAGCGGTGGTCGAAGGCCCCCGCGTTGGCCTCGCGGCACGGTTCTCGGCCGCGTTGATCGATGGCGATGGCGCGCAATTGGCTGCAATATCAGAGGATTTCGAGCGGATGGGTGACCTTGTCGCCGCCGCAGACGCCGCCGCCCAAGCCGCCCTCGCGTATCGGGCCAAGGGCCTGCGGGGGTCGGCGTTGGCATCTGCGGCGCGTGCCGAGGCGTTGGCCGCGCGATCTGGTGGCGTCGAGACTCCGGCGCTGCGGCAGGCGACCGAACCCGTGCCGTTTACCGACCGCGAACGAGAGATTGTGATGCTGATCGGCGCGGGTTTGTCCAACCGCGCCGTCGCCGAGCGGCTGTGCCTGTCCATACGCACGGTGGAGAGCCACATCTATCGGGCAATGGCAAAAACCGGAACCGCCACGCGCGAAGAGCTCGCCGCCCTGCTCCCGCGCCGCGAGCAGGAGGCCAGGTAGTTGGGTAGTAGCCCAGCGCAAGCCATGAGATTGCAGTAGCCCGCTACTGCGCCCGTCACGTCGTACCCGAGCGACGATCCCTATTGCGAGCGGGACACAGATCGGGGAACGACGATGACGAGTCTGATTTCGTCGGTTGCGGTGGACGGGCGCGCCACACCGCGTGCCGGCTGCCGGCAGCTCGATACGCAGGTGCGATCGTTCGAACAGCAGTACGGTGAGGATCCGTTGGCGGACCGCGCAACGGATCTGTATCGCCGGGAGTTCGTGACGGGCTTCGTCGAAAAGTGGGACGAACTGATCGACTGGGATGCCCGGGCGGAATCCGAAGGACAGTTCTTCATCGACCTGCTGCGCACACATGGCGCCGTGCGAGTGCTCGATGTGGCTACCGGCACCGGCTTTCATTCCGTCCGTCTGCTGCAGGCCGGGTTCGACGTCGTCAGCGTCGACGGCTCGGCGACGATGCTCGCGAAGGCGTTTGAGAACGGCCGAAAACGCGGGCTCATCGTTCAAGCCGTCCATGCCGACTGGCGCGAGTTGAACCGGCGCGTTCACGGCGAGTACGACGCTGTGATTTGCCTCGGCAACTCGTTCACGCACATGCACGACGAGCGCAGTCGCCGACAGGCCCTGGCCGAGTTCTACGCGGCACTGCGCCCCGACGGAATCCTCATCCTCGACCAGCGGAACTACGACGAAATGCTCGACCACGGGTTCAAGTCCAAGCATCGCTACTACTACTGCGGCCGTCGGGTCACCGCAGAGCCGGAGTACCTCGACGGCGGCCTCGCCCGGTTCAAATACACCTTCCCCGACGCCCGCGAATACACGCTGAACATGTTCCCACTGCGGAAAAACTATGTGCGACAGCTTATCCGGGATGCCGGCTTCGAGCGAACACGTACCTACGGCGACTTCCAGGAGACCTACCAGGAGCGCGATACGGAGTTCTTCATCCACGTCGCACGAAAGTCCACCACCACCGATCCTCTGACGAAAGCCCGGTGAAGTATGGCCGTTAATGAGCCGATCGCCATTTTGGGGATGGGCTGCCGCTTTCCCGGTGGCGTCAAGTCCCCAGATGATCTGTGGCAGTTGCTGTCTGAGGAACGCGATGCCATCACGGAGTTTCCCACCGACCGGGGCTGGAACCTCGAAACGCTATTCGGGCCTGACCCCACCGCGCCGCGGGCCACGCATGTCCGCGGGGGAGGGTTTATCGAGGGCGTCAGTGATTTCGACGCCGCGTTCTTTGGCGTCAGCCCCCGCGAAGCGCATGCCATGGACCCCCAGCAACGCCTGCTGCTCGAGGTGACCTGGGAGGCGCTGGAGCGCGCGATGATCGACCCCAATTCGTTGCAGGGCAGTAACACCGGGGTCTACATCGGCGCGAGTGCACAGGAGTATGGGCCGCGCGTCTACGAGGAAACCGAGGGATATGCCGGCCATCTGGCGATGGGTACTCCCACTTGCGTCGCGTCCGGTCGACTGTCCTACATCTTCGGGTTGCAGGGTCCGGCGATGACGATAGACACGGGTTGCTCGTCATCGCTGGTTGCGGTGCATCTGGCCATTCGGTCGCTGCGATCGGGCGAATGTGACTTGGCGGTGGCGGGCGGGGTCACCGTCGTGTGCTCGCCCAGCGTCTACATCGGCCTCGGTCGGCAGGGCGCGCTGTCGGCCGACGGTCGATCAAAGCCGTTCGCTGCGGCCGCAGACGGATTTGGCGCCGCAGAAGGCGCTGGCGTCCTGGTGCTGGCCACCCTGTCACACGCGCGTAATTGCGGCTACCCGGTACTCGCGTTGGTCCGCGGCAGCGCCGTTGGGCAGGACGGGGCCACCGGCGTGCTCTCCGCGCCGAGCGGACCGGCGCAGCAGCGGGTGATTCGGCGGGCCCTGTCGGATGCGAGGCTGAACGCGGGCGATGTGGACGTGGTCGAGGCGCATGGCACGGGCACCAGAATCGGCGATCCCATCGAAGCGCACGCGCTGCTCGCGACGTACGGAAAAGCCCATTCGGAGAAACACCCGCTGCTGGTGGGCTCGGTCAAGTCGAACATCGGTCACACCCAGTGGGCGGCTGGCATCGCCGGCGTGATCAAGGTCGTGCAGTCGATTCGACACGGGGTTGTACCTGCCACACTGCATTTCGATGCCCCTACACCCCACGTGAATTGGTCGTCCAAGACTGTCGAGGTGGTCGCCGAAGCACGCCCTTGGCCTGGCCCGGGCGAGCGGCCCGGTCGACCGCGACGTGCCGGGGTGTCGTCGTTCGGCATCAGCGGAACAAATGCCCACGTGATTCTCGAGCAGGCTCCGCGAGAGCCGTTGGCGCCGAGGACAGCTCGAGTGAGCCCCACGATGACGCCGTGGGTGTTGTCCGCGAAGTCACCGACGGCATTAGCCGAGCAGGCGGCTCAATTGCGGCAATACGTCGAGGAACACGACGACTTGGATCCGCAGGATATCGCGTTCTCGCTGATTACCACCCGGGCGCTGTTCGATCAGCGTGCCATCACCGTCGGAACCGGACGCGATGAGTTGTTGGCTGGGTTGGCAGCGATAGCTACAGGTGCGCCTGCACCGAATACGGTGGCTGGGAAGGCCGCAGCGCCCGGCAAGACTGTCTTCGTGTTCCCCGGTCAAGGATCACAGTGGCCGGGCATGGCGTCCGAACTTCTCGAGCATGCTTCGGCGTTCGCCAATCAGATGCGGCTCTGCGACGCCGCGTTCTCCGAGTTCGTCGACTGGTCGCTGCTGGAGACCGTGCGGAGCCCTTTGGCCCCAGACCGGGTCGATGTGGTACAGCCCGTCCTGTTCGCCGTGATGGTTTCGTTGGCCGCGCAATGGCGAGCGCTCGGCATCCACCCCGACGCCGTGCTCGGTCATTCGCAGGGTGAAATTGCGGCGGCCCACGTCGCTGGTGTCCTGTCACTGCGAGACGCGGCGAAGGTAGTCACGTTGCGCAGCAAGGCTGTCAGCACGATCGCGGGAACGGGTGGCATGGTTTCCCTCGCGTGCTCCCCGGAACGGGTCCACAAGCTGATCGAACCGTGGGCCCAGTCGATTTCGATCGCCGCGCTCAATGGTCCGCGTTCGACCGTTGTTACCGGCACCTCGGCGTCGTTGGACGAGTTGATGATCGCATGCGATCGCGACGGGGTGCCGTCCAGTCGTATTCCCGTCGACTACGCTTCGCATTCGGCGCACGTCGAGGACTTGCGGGAGTCGTTGCGCCAGCAGCTTTCCCGGCTGCGCCCCCGACCTGGCGAGATCACCTTCATTTCGTCAGTCACCGGTGCCCGGCTCGACACCGATGTCCTCGACGGCGACTACTGGTTCGCCAATCTGCGGCAACCGGTGTTGTTCGAGCAGGCGGTCCGATGGGCATGTGAACACGACTACGGCACATTCATCGAGTCGAGTCCACACCCGGTACTGATCGCTGGCATCCAGGAAGCGGTAGAAGATTACGGCGACGGCCACCGCGTGCTAGGCACGCTCCGACGCGGCGAAGGCGGCATGCGGCGGTTCTTGCTGTCGGCTGCCGAGGCGCACGTGCACGGCCGCACACCCGACTGGATGGCCATGTTCTACGGCACCGGCGCACGGCGTGTTGAACTGCCCACCTACGTCTTTCAACGCAAGCGCTACTGGATGGAATGCGGGTCGGGTTCCATCGACGCGGGCAGCCTCGGCGTGGACGGCGCCGAACATCCCCTGCTTGGCGCAGTTGTGACACAGGCGGATTCAGACGTGACCGTGCTCACTGGTCGGTTGTCGCTCGGCTCTCACGCATGGCTGGCCGACCACAAGGTCCACGGTGTGGTGCTCGTGCCGGGTGCGGCGATGGTTGAGCTGGCGTTGCGGGCGGGGGACCAGGTGGGATGCCCCCGACTGGAGCAACTCGTGCTACACGCGCCGCTGATCATCGGCGACCACGCAGGCGTCGCACTGCAAGTCACCGTCGGTGCCGAGGACGAGTCAGGCGAACGTCGCGTCCAGATCTACTCGCGGATCGACGACGGCGCGGACCGGTCGTGGACGCGGCACGCGAACGGCATACTGTCCCCGGCCCAAGACGTCGCTTCCGACGAACCCCACCAGCCCGCGAGCCCATGGCCACCAGAGGGCGCGGAATCGATCGACGTTTCCGAGGTTTACCCGCAACTGGCCATGGTGGGTTACGAATACGGACCCGCATTCCGCGGGCTGCGCAAGGTGTGGCGTAGTGGCCCCGAGGTCTTCGTGGAGGCGGTGCTGCCGGAGCAGGTGGCGAGCGACGCGGACCGATTCAGTCTCCACCCGGTGCTTCTCGACGCCATCCTGCACGGTATCGGCGCCGGTGGCATCCTCGCCGCATCCGAGCTCACCAGGCTGCCGTTCGAGTGGGCCGGGTTGTCGTTGCACGTCGGCGGCGTCAACACGCTGCGGGCCCGGATCCGACTCATCGGCTCCGATACCGTTGCCCTCACGCTGACGGACGACCGCGGGTGCTTGGTCGGGCGCATCGAATCACTAACCCTGCTGGGGATTTCACCGAGCCAATTGCAGATGGGTGCGGCCGCCGATGACGCAGTGTATGGATTGAACTGGGTCGCTCTTCCTCCGGCACAACGTGACGCCGCGCCACCGGCTGGCAATGTGACAGTGTTGCGCTGCCCGGCAACGCTTTCCGATTGTGCAGCGATGACCGCCGGTACCCGTCGCGTCCTGGAGCACGTGCTGGAGCGCGTCCAGAAGTGGCTGTCGAGCACGAGTCACGACGCCGACGCACGACTGGTCGTGCTCACCCGCGGCGCGGTCGCGGCCGAGTCGTTCGAAGCCGTCACCGATATCGGCCACGCGGCCGTGTGGGGTTTGTTGCGTAGCGCGCAGACGGAGAACCCGGACCGCATCCTGCTGGCCGACGTCGACGATTGGGCCAGCGCCGATGTCGCGGTCGCCGAACTCATCAACCGTGATGAACCGCAACTCATCTGCCGTGATGACGTGTGCTTCGGTCCCCGCTTGGCGCGGACCGAACGAATCGAGGGCGCTGATCTGGTCGGAGTGGACAACTGGCGGCTGGCCACCCTCGGTGACGGCACATTGGATTCACGGAACTTTGCCTTGCGCCCGTGGCCCGAATCCAAGCGGCCACTGGAGCCCGGACAGGTACGGCTGGCGCTGCGCGCCACCGGGGTGAATTTCCACGATGTTCTGACCGCACTGGGTCACCCGTCCGACTACGACGTGGGCCTCGAAGGCTCCGGCATCGTTATCGAAGTAGCCGACGACGTCGTCGATTTCACCCCGGGTGATCGTGTGATGGGTCAGTTCTTCGGCGCGGGACCGGTTGTCGTCGTGGATCACCAGAGAATCGTGCGGATGCCCGCCGGCTGGTCCTACGAGCAGGCCGCCACGGTGCCCGCGGTGTTCCTGACCGCGTACTTCGCGCTGGCTCACGTCGCACGCGTGCGTCCGGGCGAGCGGGTCCTCGTGCATGCCGCCACGGGTGGTGTCGGGATGGCCGCGGTGCAGTTGGCCAGGCATTGGGGTTTGGAGGTCTACGCGACCGCCAGCCCCGGGAAGTGGGATGCATTGCACGGCATGGGGTTCGACGATCGCCACATCGCGAACTCGCGCACGCTCGAGTTCGAGCAGAAGTTCCTCCAGGCGACCGGCGGAGCGGGCATGGACGTCGTTCTCGACTGCCTGAAGGACGAATTCGTCGATGCATCGCTGCGGCTCTTGCCGCGCGGCGGCAGGTTCGTCGAGTTGGGCAAAGCGGACATCCGAGACCCTGACGAGGTCGCCAGCCGGCATCCGGGTATTCGATATCGAGCGTTCGATCTGCTCGAGGATGTCGCTCCGGCGCTGCTCAACGAGATGCTCCTCGAGTTGGCGGAACTGTTCGAAGCTGGTCGACTGCGTGCGCTGCCGCTGCGTTCGGGGGATATCCGGCAGGTGGCGGAGGCCTATCGGTTCTTGCGCCGCGCACGCCACGTCGGGAAGTTGGTGCTGACCGTGCCCGGGCCACTCGATCCTGAAGGAACGGTGTTGATCACGGGCGGCACCGGCGTGCTCGGGACGCTGCTCGCCCGGCATCTGGTGACTCGTCACGCTGCGCGCAATCTGTTGCTGGTCAGCCGAACCGGCCGAGCGGCCAAGGCCGCTGCAGCTTTGGCAGCCGAACTCACCGAACTCGGTGTTCGCGTTCGGATCGAGTCGTGTGACGCGGCAGACCGAGATGCATTGCAGGAACTGTTGGCCGGCATACCGGTTGAGCACCCGTTGACCGCCGTCATCCACGCCGCAGGCGTTCTTGACGACGCCGTGTTCACCGGGTTGACGCCACGTCACCTGGACGCGGTGTTGCGTCCCAAGATCGACGCCGCGTGGAATCTGCACGAACTGACGGCGTCGGCTGACCTGTCGGCATTCGTGCTGTTTTCCTCGGCCGCCGGCGTACTCGGATCCCCCGGCCAGGCGAACTACGCGGCGGCCAACGCATTCCTGGATGCCCTGGCGAAGCACCGACGGCAGCACGGGCTACCAGCAGTCTCCATGGCGTGGGGATGGTGGGCGCAAGCGACCGGCATGACGGGTCATCTGGACGAACGCGATCGGTCGCGCATGAGCCGTTGTGGTTTTGTTCCGATGTCGTCGGCCGAAGGCCTTGCCCTGTTCGATGCGGCGCTCGGACAACCGCATCCCGTTGTCGTACCGGCACGGTTCAATCGCGCGGCCATCCGCTCGGCGTCGGGGGCTAGTGGTCCGCCGCCCGTCTTCCGCGCACTGGTTCGCGCACAGCGGCGCACCGCCGGAAGGCAGACCGCCGAGTCCTCGGGTGATCTGCTGCATCGGTTGGCCGGGATGAGCGTGTCCGAGCGGCAGGGCGCGTTGCTTGACATCATCCGTTGCAACGCCGCCGCGGTGCTCGGCCACGATGACCGCGATGCGGTGGGCACGGATCAGGAGTTCAAGGAGCTCGGCTTTGACTCGCTGGGCGCGGTCGAATTTCGCAATCGACTCAAGTCCGCCACCGGGTTGAAATTGCCCACCACCGCGGTGTTCGACTACCCAACCCCAACGGCGCTGGCCCGCTACCTGACCCAGGCGCTCGATACCGATGACGTGCAGGACGCCGAGGACGCCGGTGCCGTGCCGGCCTGCCAGGACGAACCGGACGAACAGGGCTATTGGCCGTTGACCTCCTATCAACGCGACATCGTCGCCGTCGCTGCCCGGTACCCGGATCTCCCAATTACTCAGGTGGTTGCCCACGCTCGCCTGGATGGCTCGGTGCATCTGGAGTGGATGCGGGAGTGCGTGCGACGGACATATCTACGAAATGACGCGCTCCGGTTGCGTTTCGAGTTCCGCGACGGTGAGTTCGTTCAGTACATCGGTACCGAACCGCCCGAGCTTGAGTTTGTCGATTTGACCTCCGAGGCGGATCCGGCGGCAGCACGTGAGCGCTGGATTGACGAAGCGAACACACACGTGCTTCCCCATACCGGACCGCTGACCCGGGTGGCCGTCCTCGTTGATCGCAGGGACTCGTTCCTGGTGTACGCGTGCTTCCATCACGCCGTGGGGGACGCGTGGGGCATCAATCTTGCGCTCAGCCAGGTGCTCGGTGAATACGAGTCGGGACCGGACACCCGCACCGAGATGGACGTGGACGCACCGGCGTATGTGGACTTCGTACGCACAGAGCGGCAGTATCGCGCGTCCGCCCAGTGGGCGGCCGACCGAGAGTACTTCGTCGACAAGCTCCGTGACGCAGAACCAGGCTTGTTCGACCGCAGCGGATCGGTGCGTACTCGAAACCGGCACCATCGCAGTTTCCAAGTGAATCCGTCGACGGCTCAGCGTCTGCGCGATACCGGCCGCACCATCTTCGCCGTCACAACGGCCGCCATCGGCGAATACCTGCGCCGCATCCATCGGGGCAAGGACATCATCATCGGAGTCCCGTTCCTGAATCGATTGTCGGACATCGACCTGCGCACGGTGGGTTGCATGACCAACATGCTTCCGCTGCGACTGCCGGATGGCAGCGCTCTGTCGATATCGGAGCTGGCCGATCGGGTGAGCGCAGAAGTATGGGAACTGCAGGCTCGCCAGCGGTTCGCCTACGGGGACATCGTCTCGGCGTTGCACAACGGCGCCGGCGGGACCACGTTGTTCGACGTCACCTACTCCTACCTGGCGGTCGCCGAACACGAACAGGCGCAGGGGATTTGGCAGGACGCCAGTGTGATTGCGTCGGGTTACTCGCTGGACGCGGTCAACATCGTCGTCCGAGACTTCGCGCGGGACGGGTCTCTTGAAGTGGACTTGTTCTACGCCGACGACGTCTTCGACGACAATTACCGGTTCGCGGACGCCCTGCGTCACGTGGTGACCCTGATCGACAGGGCGCTGGACGCACCGGATACGGCGCTCGGTGACATCGGCATGCTGTCGTCCGAAGACCACAGCGAATTGGATGTATTCGCCTACGGTGGAGCCGTCGATGCTTGACGTTGCGGATGTCAGGATCGACCAGTTGGCCCCGGGCGTCCCCGGCAACCGTGCAGCGGTGTCGTGGGCGGGCGGAGCACTCTGCTACGCGGGTTTCGACGCCGCCGTCGGCCACATCGCGCAAGCGTTGCACGCCAAGGGTGTTCAACGTGACGACTGCATCGGGGTGATCGTGCCGCGCTCGGCGGAGTCGGTCGTCGCGATCCACGGCATCCTCCGCGCCGGTGCGGCATACGTGCCAATCGACCCGGCTTACCCGGCGATGCGCATCCGCACGGTATTGCAGGAGAGCGGTGCGCGGGTAGCCGTGGCGGGAACCGAATTCGCCGAGCTGACAAGTCAACTCGGTATTGACCGCATCCAACCGAGCCTCACCGAAGCTCATCCCGTCGAACCGGTCGCCGCGCTCGAGGACCTGGCTTACGTGATCTACACATCGGGATCGACCGGACGGCCCAAGGGCGTGATGATCGAGCACCGGTCGGTGCTCAACCGACTGCAATGGATGCAGCGGCGGTATCCGCTTGGTCCCGATGACGTGATTCTGCACAAGACTCCCACCACGTTCGACGTCTCGGTGTGGGAGTTGATGTGGTGGGCGATGGCGGGTGCGAGCGTCGCGCTGCTTGAGCCGGGCGGTGAGCGGGACCCGCGCAAGATCATCGGCGCTGTGGAGCGACATCGTGTGACAGTCATGCATTTCGTGCCGACGATGCTGACTCCATTCCTGGATCAAATTGAGGAACAGCGCGATTCCTTACGTCGGCTGACCTCACTGCGCACGGTGTTCTGTAGCGGGGAAGCGCTGACGCCGGCGCTGGTCGAGCGATTCAATCGAGTCTTCGGTGCCGTCGGTGTGCCGCGGCTGGTCAATCTCTACGGACCCACCGAAGCCACGGTCGACGTGAGCTACTTCGACTGCCCCGCGACCGGCCGGATCGAGGCGGTGCCGATCGGAAAGCCGATCGACAATACGACCCTGCTGGTGCTCGATGATCGCGGAAACCGTTGCCCGGTCGGCGTTCCCGGTGAATTGAACATCGCGGGAGTGGGACTTGCCCGCGGCTATCGGGGACGCGAGGACCTGACGGCGGCCGCGTTCGTCGCGGACGACCGGGTGCCGGGTGGTCGGCGATACCGCACCGGCGACCTCGCCCGGTGGCGAGCCGACGGCAACCTCGAGTTCCTCGGCCGCCTCGACGACGAGGTCAAGGTCCGCGGCAACCGGGTGAGCCTCGGGGAGGTCCAATCCGTCATGGAGTCGTGCCCGGGGGTGCGATCTGCGGTGGTGACAGCCGAGCCGTCGGACACCCACGGCACCCACCTGATCGGCTATTTCGTCGCTGATCTCGTCTCGATCGGTCAACTGAGCTCATACTTGGAACACCGGCTGCCGGCTTACATGGTTCCCACGACCTTCGTCGAGATGGACTCCTTCCCCGTCACGACGAGCGGCAAGTTGGATCGTCGGGCGCTGCCGCGGCCGGGTGCGCCCGACGAATCCGCGGTCGGCCCGCGCACTCCGACCGAGGCGGCGCTGGCCGATGTGTTCGCCTCGGTGCTGAAGGTCGAATCCGTTGGGATCCACGACAACTTCTTCACCATCGGCGGCGACTCGATCCTTGCCCTCGCGGTTCGCAGCGAGGCGGAGGAGCGCGGCATCGTCTTGGATATCGAGGACGTGTTCGCTCATCCGACGGTCGCGGAGCTGGCCCAGGCGAGCGGGGGAGCGGCAACGATGCCGGCCGGTGTCACAGACGCGTTCGCCTTGCTTGCGCCGAGCGACCGCGCCGCTCTGGGCGAGGCCGAGGATGCGTTCCCCGCGACGACGCTGCAACTCGGCATGCTCTTCCACAGCGTGGCCAGCGCCGCGTCGACGATGTACAAGGATGTCTTCCGCTACCGCGTGGCGATGCCGTGGCGCGAAAGGGCGTTCACGGATGCCTTCGATCGGCTGGTGGCGCGGCACCCCGCGCTGCGTTCCTCGTTTGACCTGAGCCAGTATTCGATGCCCGTCCAGGTTGTCTGGCCCCGGGTGTCGCCGGTGTTGGACGTCGTGACCGGAGCCGACGATGCGCTGGTCTGGGACTACATGGCCGCCCGTCATGTGCACCGCTACGACGTGGAACGGGCTCCGCTCTACAGCCTGCGCGTCTTTGTTCGGGATGAGGGCGTGGATCTGGTCTTCGCATTCCACCATGCGCTGCTGGATGGTTGGAGCGTGGCAAACCTGATCCGTGAATTGGTGCAGGACTACTTGTCCTCCATCGGTGTCGATGTGCCACTGGTGGACGGCGGACCATGCTCGGCGACCCTGCTCGCCGAACATGTCCGTCTGGAGCGGGAGGCTCGGAAAGACCCAGCCGCTCAGGAGTTCTGGCGTCGGGCCCTGGACGGGTCACATGCGACGTCACTGGATTCGCAGCGCGAGCCCCGGCCGGTGGTCATCCCGGACGCGTTGACCGTGCTGATTCCGCAGGAACTGCAGGATGGCGCAGCGCGATTGGCCAAGTCGCTCGACCTTCCAATGAAGTCGGTGCTGTTGGCCGCGCACTGCCTTGTCCTGCAGAGACTCTCCGGCGAGACGGACGTCACGACCGGTGTGGTCACCCACGGGCGCCCCGGTCGTGTCGGCGCCGAGGTCGCCGCCGGGCTGTTTCTCAACGTGATACCGATGCGGCTCGGCGGCGGGGCGACGACCTGGCGTGACGCCGTGAAACACGTCGCTCGGTTCGAGCGTGTAAGCCATCGCCATCGGCGCTACCCACTGCAGGCCATGCAGTCCGACGCGGGCCGCCCGCTGTTCAACACGGCGTTCAACTACGTCAACTATCACCCATTCGCCGAGTTGGCCGCCACTGACGGAATCGAGCTGCTCGACTTCGACGTGCAAGAGCAGACCAACTTCGCGTTACTCGCTACCGCCGGAATCGACCCCCGAACGCAGCGATTGTTCCTACGGGTAAACGGCGATCCGCGGACCGAATACGCCGATACCTTCCTGCAGGTCTTGACGTCGGTCGTCGATTCACCCGAGCAGACCATCACCACATTTGACTCTGCGTCCAGGGCGGAAAAGTACGACAAGACACCGCCAAAAGCGCAGCATCAACGTGCTTCGGCCGAGGCGGCCCTGGCCGAGGTGTTCTCCGAGGTGCTCGGTCTGAGCTCCGTCGGAATCCATGACAACTTCTTCACCATCGGCGGCGACTCGATACTTGCCCTCGTCGTGCGCAGCAAGGCCGAAAAGCGTGGCATTGCCTTCGATATCGAGGAGCTTTACGCGCGACCCACGGTGGCCGAACTGGCGCAGCTGAGTGCACGTCCGGCACCGGACACGCCCGGTGTCACGGACGCGTTCGCATTGGTTCCGCTGATCGACCGTGCTGCGTTGCATGACGCCGAGGACGCCTTCCCGGTGAATGCCTTGCAACTGGGGATGCTCTTTCACAGCATCGAGCGTGCCGATTCGACGATGTACAAGGATGTGTTCCGCTATCGCTTCGCGATGCCATGGTGCGAAGCCGAATTCAGCGACGCGTTCGCGCACCTGGTCACCCGGCACCCCGCACTGCGGTCGTCGTTTGAACTCAATCAACATTCCGCGCCGCTGCAGGTGGTGCGCCCGCAGGTGCCGCGCAGAGCATTCGACTGCGTGATCGGAGCCGACGACTCCGATATCGACCGCTACCTGGCTGCCCGACACTCGCAACGTTATGACTTCACCCGGGCTCCGCTGTACAGCTTGCGCGCCTTCGTCCGGGATGACTGCGTTGACCTGGTCTTCGCGTTCCATCACGCAGTGCTGGACGGCTGGAGCGCGGCCAACTTGATGCGTGAATTGTTGCAGGACTATCTGTTCCGCCTCGGCTTCGACATCCCGGCTGTCGACACCGACATCCACTCGCCCACCATGCTGGCCGAGCATGTCCGTCTGGAACGCGAGGCGCTGGCAAATCCCGCGACCCAAGAGTTCTGGCGTCGGGCGCTGGACGGAGCGCGGGCAACGACGCTGCAATCCTTCGTTGCACACCAATCCCCAACGGCCGCCAATCCGGCAGTGACACTCCTGATCCCGCAGTGGCTACAGGATGCGGCCGGACGACTGGCGAAGTCGCGTGGCCTGTCGCTGAAATCCCTGCTGCTGGCGGCCCATTGCGTCACACTGCAGCGACTCTCGGGTGAGGTGGACGTCACCACGGGACTGGTCACCCACGGGCGGCCCGGCCGCGCCGGCTCCGAAACGGCTGCCGGCCTGTTTCTCAACACGATCCCGGTGCGGCTCGATGGGACATCGACGACCTGGCTCGACGTTGTCGAACACCTGGCTCGATTCGAACGCGCGAGCCATCCCCATCGGCGGTATCCGTTGCAGGCCATGCAGTCCGACGCGGGACGCCCCCTGTTCGAGGTTGTATTCGACTACGTGAACTATCACCTGATGGTCGAGCGGGCAAGTGCCGGCATCGAACTGCTCGACTTCGAAGTGCGCGAAAAGACAAACTTTGCGCTGTGGGTGACCGCCGCGGTGGATCCTCGGACCAGCCAGCTGTCGCTGCGCGTCACGGGTGATTCGACGGTACTCACCGCTGCACAAGCGCGTGAATATGCGAATTCGGTTGTGCGAGTGCTGGCTACCATCGTGCGCTCACCTGAGGGGGCAGTCGATCCGGCGGCCGACGATCTCGCCTCGCGTGACGTTGCCCAACTCGTCGCCGAGCAGGCGGCCGGGAACCCGGGCGCGACGGCAGTCTCTTGCGAGGCGGCGAACTGGACGTACGCAGATTTGGACCGCGGCGCAGACCGAATCGCGGCCGGCCTCTTGGCAGCAGGCATGCCCTCGGGAGCTCGCGTGGCGGTGATGCTGGAACGGTCGCCGGAGCTGATCGCGACGGTGCTCGGCGTGCTGAAGGCCGGCGGGGCGGTTGTCCCGTTGGATGTCAGTTATCCACACGCACGAATCCACTTGATGATCGAGCGCGCCAAACCGTTCCGGGTCATCTCCGATATCGCGGAAGTTCGTGCGCTATTGGAAGTCCCGGCGACGACGACACTGCCGGCGATCGACCCGGAAAGCGCGGCCTACGTCTTGTTCACTTCCGGTTCGACGGGCGAACCCAAGGGTGTTGCGATGCCACACCGGGCCCTGCACAACCTCGTCACCTGGCAGAACCGGCGGCCGTCCGGTGCCGTCGGCGGGTTGACGTTGCAGTTCTTCCCACTATCCTTTGACGTCTCGTTTCAGGAAATCTTCTCCACGTTGTGTGGCGGTGGCACATTGCGGTTGGTTTCCGAGGAGCAGCGTAAGGACTTTCGGGCACTGGTGCGTCTCGTCGCGGATGAACGGATCGAGCGGGTGTTTCTGACCTGCGTCGCGTTGCAGGCATTTGCCGAGGCCGTCCAGGTGTCGCGAACACCGTTGGAGTCGCTGCGCGTAGTAGTCAACGTCGGTGAACAACTGCGGGTGACACCGGAGATTCGCCGGCTATCCAACGCGACTCCCGGTCTCGTGCTGGAGAACCACTACGGTCCAACCGAGACCCACGAAGTGGCCGGCCACACGATGAGTGGTTCACCGGACGACTTTCCCACGTTGCCGCCGATCGGCACCCCGATCGACGGCGCAACGATCAGGGTGCTGGGCCCCGATCTTCGTCCCGTTCCGCTCGGTACGAAGGGCGAAATCTACATTGGAGGGAGCTGCCTCGCAATCGGTTATGAGGCGCGACCCGACCTCACCGCGGCGCGCTTCGTCGCAGTCGGCGAGCATGGCGATCGGATGTACCGTACGGGCGATCTGGGCGTCCAACTACCCAACGGCGACCTGATCTATCTGGGTCGGGCGGACGCCCAGGTGAAGGTGCGCGGCTACCGTGTCGAATGCGCTGAGGTGGAACTGGCACTGATGGGCCTCGGCAACAAGGCGATCCGAGAGGTCGCGGTCGTGGCGCGACACCTGGATGCTGCGAGCGGGGGGACGGACTCCGTCTTGGTGGCCTACCTCGTTGGGGACAGGGAAGGCGTCGACCTCGATGCGATCCGAGCCCATCTGCGAGCGGTGTTGCCCGCATACATGATCCCCGCCCACTTCCATTGGCTCGACGAGTTCCCGCTCACGCCAAGCGGTAAGCGAGAGGACAAGGCCCTGCGCGAACTGCCGTTGGCCACCACCACCGCAGCCCCGTCGAATGCCGTCCCGTGCAATCCATACGAGCCAGCGGTCGCCGAGATCATGGCGGAATTCGCGGGCAGCGCGGCATTTTCGGCCGACACCAACTTCTTCGATGCCGGCGGCACGTCGATCGGCGCCATGCGCGTCGTCCTGGCGGTTCAGCGAACATGGGATGTGGAGATTCCCCTGGATGCGTTTGTCGCAACGCCCACACCCGCGCACATCGCCGGCCTGATAGCGACCGGAGGTCCGGCGCGAACGTTCGATCCAATTGTGGTGCTGCGCAACTCGGGCGATCGCCCGCCGCTCTTTCTCGTGCACCCGATGGGTGGAAATGTCCTGTGCTATCTCGACCTGGTCAAGCACCTCCCGGATGATCAACCGGTTTACGCGCTGCAGGCCGCGGGTGCCGAACCGGGCGCGACGCCACTGCGCTCGATGAGCGAGCTGGCCGCGTCGTATATCGCGGCGATCCGCAGAGTTTGTCCCGAGGGGCCGTACCACGTCGGTGGCTGGTCCTTTGGCGGCTACGTCGCCGTCGAAATGGCGCGGCAGTTGCCCGACGAGGAATTGGCGTGCCTGATCCTGCTCGATACGACCGCGCTCGACGAGCGTTCCCGTGCTGTCGTCACCGAAAAAGACATGATCACCTGGTTCTTCGGGGAATTACTCTTGGAGGCGCACGGGGGTTTGAACGCGGCGCAGCTGACGGAGGAGTCCAACTGGGCCCAACGTGAGGAATCGTTCGATTCCGCCTTCCGCTACGCGGTGCAGGCCGGGATCGTTCCCGCCGAGAGCTCGCCTCAGTTGATCCGACGGCTCTACGAGATATTCCGTGCCAACTACCAGGCGACCCTGAACTATCGGCACGAACCGTTGGATCGCGACATCACGCTGCTCAGGTCGATCGACGATCTTCCGGCGCAGCTGGTGGGCCCGCACCTCATGGTCGGGAGCATGTTCGCCAGCCCGACCAACGGTTGGGAAATTCTCGCGCCGCGCAGCCTTCGGGTGATTGACGTTGCGGGGGACCACTTGTCGATGATGTCGGAACCGCATGTCGCGGACGTCGCGGCCAAGTTGTCCGCCGAACTGACTGCGGCGGACCTGGTGCACGGAGGGCGGCGATGAACGCACCGAAGGTGGCGGTGGTCGGCGCCGGGATCGGCGGTTTGAGCGCCGCCCTAGCCTTGCGGCTCAGAGGAATTGACGTCGAAGTCTACGAAGCGGCACCCGAACCGCGGGCCACGGGCACGGCACTGGGACTCGCCAGCAATGCCACCAAAGTGTTGCGCTCGCTGGGCATCGACCTGACAACGGAGACCTGCTGCCGCGCGCTCGAGCACTTTGAGTTTCGCACGGCCCGCGGCGCGCTGATCCGCGCGTTGCCGGGGGCTGCCATCACCGCAGAAACGGGCCATCCGTTCGTGAGCATTCACCGCAACGAGCTGATTCGTGCGCTGCGGAATGCCGCTTCCGACATACCCATTCACTACGGCGCGGAGGTAACCGAAATCGCTGTCGACAGACGCCACGCGTGGGCTGCGTGTGCCGGCGGCACCCAGGTGAGCGCCGACGTGTTGATCGGTGCCGACGGCATCCGGTCGGTCGTCCGATCAAAGGTCGCTGGTCAGCGTCCTCCGAAAGAGTATGGCTACGTCCTCTGGCTTGCCACCGTGCCCTTCTCGCACCCACGCATGCTGCCCGGATACACCGGCCACTACTGGGGCAGGGGACAACGATTCGGCCTCATCGACATCGGCGGTGGGATGGCCTACTGGTGGGGGGCAAAGAACCTGCCCGCCGCCGAGGCCCGGGACTGGCATGGGAGCAAGGCCGAAATACTTTCGGCGTTCGACGATTGGGCACCCGAGGTGGTCGACGTGATCGACCGGACCCCGGCGGACGCGATCATCAGTGTGCCCGGCCAGGATCGGCCCTTCCTCAAACGTTGGGGAAGCGGCCCGATCACCCTGTTGGGTGACGCCGCGCACCCGATGCTGACCAGTCGGTCGCAAGGAGCCAGTTCCGCGGTGGAGGATGGCTTCGTACTGGCGGAGGCACTGGCCCGTATACCTGATACGGTTCAAGCTCTTCGCGCCTACGAGGACAGGCGCCGGCGCCGAGCCGCGATGCTGGTGCGCAGCTCGCGTCGGCTCAACAAACTAGAGCAGGCGCAGAATCCCCTGGTCTGTGCCGCACGCAATCTCGGGGTGCGTTGCGTTCCGCTGCGATCACTGACTCGGAACACTGTCCGCCCCATGCGATTCGACCTGGGGTGGACCGGATGATACAGGCCGAGGTCCGTCGTCCCCTCCGCCCGGCCGAGCGGTGGTACTGGATCGCGCGGTACGCCGTCCTGCTCGTACCCGGCCGCCTCTACTCGGCGCCGCGACTAGTCAAAGAGGAGGGTCCACAATGGGTTCCCTGAGGTCGGCGCCGGCACGGTCGAAATCGATAGTTATCACCGGCGCTTCGAGCGGGCTGGGAAGGGCCGCCGCAATCCACCTCAGCAAGATCGGCTACCGCGTATTCGCGGGAGTGCGTAGCGAAGGAAGTGCTGGCGAACTCGCTGCGCTGCCGCCGTCGCTAGGGGAGCTGATACCGGTGTCACTCGATGTCACCGACGGGACTTCGATCGCGCGCGCAGCCGATTTCATCGATCACGAGTGCACAAACACCGGACTCTGGGCCGTGATCAACAATGCGGGCGTGTGCATCAGCGCACCACTGGAATGTATTCCGATCGACCTGGTTCGCACCCAGTTGGAGACCAACGTCGTCGGCGCACTTGCGCTCTTGCAGCATCTTCTTCCGCTGCTGCGCGCATCGGGGGGCAGGGTCGTCAACGTCAGCTCGGGCATCGGCAATGTCGCCCCGGCATACCTCGGGGCTTATGCCGCGGCCCAGTTCGCCAAGGAGGCGCTGAGCGATGCGCTGCGCCGCGAACTGCGCCCGCTCGGGGTGTCGGTGTCGATCATTCAGCCCGGCGCGATCCACACACCGCTGTGGGGCAAGATCCGCGAATCCGCGGATCAAATCATGTCCGCGGCGCCCGCCGACCTCAGCGTGACATACCGGGCGAAATTCGCCGCATTCCTCGAGATGAACGAGGCGCGTGGACAGGCGAGCAAGACGACGCCCACCGATTTCGCCGACACCGTGGCCGTCGCACTCGCCGCGAAGCGCCCAAAGGTCCGATACCGTGTCGGCCTCGATTCGTGGGGTACCGTCTTCGCCCGCCGTATGGTGCCCGATCGAATCATGGACGCGGTGATCGCAGCGGGGCTTGATGCCCTGACGGCAAAGAACTCTCAGCAGGTGCCAGCGCACACCGCCCTTTCCAGGGCCGGTGATCATGCCCGCTAGACGTTTCGCGGGAGATGTTCGCCGGCGGGTGAAAAGGCGGGTCCTCAAGGGCGGAGCGGTAGCCGCCCGCAGACTCTTGACGAACCGAAGTCCCGTCCGCCGTGCTCTGTCTCCGGCCCCGAAAGGCAGTGGATTGCAGCCAGTTCCAGGCGACAGAGGCCTTCCGTTACTCGGCGACGCCCTCGCCGCGGGAACTCTGCCGATTGAGTTTCTGCAGAGCCGGCTGCAAACCTACGGTCCAGTCTCCTGGATGCGCGTCTTTGCAATGCCAATAGTTCTCGCCCTAGGCCCGGATGCTACGCAGGAAGTTCTTACGGACAGCGACCACGTTTTCTCGCAGCAGGGCCAGGAGTTCTTCGCCGGCCGGTTCTTCAACCGGGGACTGATGTTCTTGGACTTCGCGGAACACCGCCTGCACCGTCGAATCATGCAGGAGGCGTTCACCAGGCAACGTCTGGGCGGCTACCTGCGGTCGATGGACACCATTTCTCGGGCCGCCGCTGCCGGGCTCAATGATGAGGAAATGCTGGTTTTTCCGTATCTCAAACGCACCTTGCTCGACATCGCCACGGTCGCGTTCATGGGTGATGAACCTGGACCGCAGAGTGACCTGATGGGCAAGGCGTTCATCCAATGCTTGCACGCGGCCACCGCCGTAATTCGCTTCCCAGTCCCCGGCCTGCGCTGGTGGGCAGGCGTGCGTGGTCGGCGTAAGCTCGAGCGATTCTTCCATAGCAACATCGACGCGCGACGGAAGTCAGGCGGCGACAACCTCTTTGCAGCACTTTGCCGTGCCCGCGACGAGGAGGGCAATCAGTTCACCGACGACGACGCCGTCAACCACATGATCTTTCTGATGTCGGCCGCGACCGATACCAGCGCCGCCGCCGCGACGGCCACCCTGTATCAGCTGGCGCTGCACCCCGAGTGGCAGGACCGGGTGCGCGCAGAGTCAGCCGATATCGGTGACGGGCGCCTTGACCTGGACGCGCTGGATCGCATGCAGGCGCTGGGAATGGTGATCAACGAGGCAATGCGCCTGGTAGCTCCGGTACCCGTCATCTTCCGGAAAGCGTTGAGAGCTACCTCCATCCAGGGCTGTTTCGTGCCGGCAGACACGATGGTGGCCGTCGCGCCTTTGCTCAATCACTACTGGCCCGGTCTGTGGACCGATCCTCGTACCTTCGATCCCGAGCGGTTCAGCGATGCGCGTCGCGAAGACAGAGCGCACCGGCTTGCCTTCGTGCCCTTCGGTGCGGGCGCGCACAAATGTATCGGCATGCACTTCGCCACCGTGGTGGTAAAGGTTCTCATCCACCACTTGCTTCGTGACCGTCGCATCGAGATGCGTTCCGGCTACTCCCTGGAATGGGACATGACGGCCTTGCCGGCTCCGATCGACGACGTCCCGATGTGCGTCCGTCGCATTAACCGTTCGTACGAAAACATAACTGCGACAAGGTAACTTGGAGGATACACCATGCACATTACGTATTTCTTGTCGTTCAACCGTTTGGTGTCCAGGTACTTCTACCGCCTCCAAACCCGTCTATTCGACTCCGCGGACGTGGTGTTCCTCAACATCGGCTACGAGGAGGATCCGCCGATGGCGCTCCAGTTGGCGGAGTGCGACGAGCCCGACCGGTTCTACATTCAGCTCTATCACCGCATCGCAACTCAGACCGCCCTGAGCGGAAAGAGAGTGCTCGAGGTTGGTTGCGGCCACGGTGGCGGAGCCTCCTACCTCATGCGCACTTTGCGCCCGACCTCCTACACTGGGCTGGACTTGAATCCTGCCGGCATCGCCTACTGCCGCCGTAGGCACCAGCTCGACGGCGTGGAATTCGTTCACGGCAACGCGGAGAAGCTGCCCTTTGCCGACCAATCCTTCGACGTGGTAGTCAATCTCGAATCCTCGGCTGCGTATCCTCACTTTTCGAGGTTTCTCGCCGAAGTTGTGCGGGTGCTCCGCCCAGGCGGGCATTTCCTCTACGCCGATCTCCGCCCCCGCGACGATGTCGCCGCGTGGGAATCTGCGCTCGCCGAGGCCCCGATGCGAATGCTGTCGCAGCAAGTCATCAATGCCCAGGTACTGCGTGCGCTCGAGGGGAACACGCAGCGGATCCAGGAACTGGTCATCCGGATGCCGCTCGGCCTGCGAACTATGGGCCGCGAATACTCAGGCATGAAAGGCACGAGGTTCTACCGCGCACTGCAACGCGAGGAATACCTCTACCGCATGTACTGCTTTGTCAAGGACCCGGGCGATGTCCAGAACGAAGATCGTGACGTCGCGGCTTTGAACTACGGAGCGTAGGACCGCGCGGCGGGCGTGGTCACAAGTTCTACTACTTCCGGCCTGACTTCAAGCACGCACTCCTGCCCTTTCTCACCCGACGTGACGAAACGACGCACCAGCGGGAGCAGTCGAACATGTGCGAGGGAGTTTGCGAACCCGCGTGGAGTCAGGATGTATTTGCGATAGTCGCGGCGCAAATACCAGCGGCAAATCTTCAGGTCGGTACGCACCACAGCGTTCCCGTAGATCCTAAGGGCCCGTTCATCGTTGGGCTCCCGCTCGATGTTGAACAGGATGGTAACTCGCGGGTTGGCCTTGACGTTCAGCGCTGCCAGCGTCCGGTCGACGGTGCCGAGGTAGATTCTTCCGTTCCCACACACGAAGTAGAGCGGGTTGACGTGGGGGCGTCCGTTGCGAGAGACGGTCGCAATGCGCGCTACCATCGCGCGGCGGAGGATTTCGACCACCGCCGGGTCGTCAGGATTCATCATCGACTTCCCTCATGCGCGCGTAATCCCAGGCGGCGGTCCGCGTCGGCTCGACCTCGAACCAGAAGAATCCGTCCGCCAAAACTGTCATTCCGTTCGGCGGCTCGACGACCCCGCGCACGTAAACCGCTCGGAGGTCAAAGAATTGGACACCGTCATCGACGAGCAGCACCACCTCGGTGTGAACGCCGAGCCGATTCGCGGTGCTCGACGGCAATCCTACGAAGTAGCGCCCGTCGCCGTTGCAGACAACGGTGACGGGCTCGACACGTGGGCCCTCCTCGCCGGCGAATGCCACGCATGCGCGCGGCACGCGTTCGAGCAGGTCGGCAACCTCCAACAGATCGACATTCAGCGTGACTCGCTTTTCCCGAACGGCTTCGGTGCTCACGGCAACCACCGACGGAGATATCTTCCGTTCATCAGAGAATCGTCCCTCCGATGCGGTGTGGTGGCGTTCAGTAGCGTGTTACTGAATCTCTTCCGACCGTTCGCCGTCAGTACGTAGTCCCTGGAACCATCGCCCGCGCCCAGTCAATATGTCCTTCGAAGCCAAGCGATTCGGCCATCGCGAGATAGCGGTTTGCCAAGTCATGGAAGACGTCGCCGTCGCCGATGGCGCGGGCGAGCAGCGCGCGCAGGCGCAGCAACATGATCTCGCGCATCGCCGCTTCTTGGTCGGTCCGCAGTTCCGTCAACCGGTCGATCATCTCTTGGGCTTCGGTCAGGTCACCCTCGGCGCCACGCTCGATCAGTGTCTCCACGAGCATGCCGGTGGCCGAAACGGCAGGGCCGAGCCGTTCTGCCTGATGCAACTCGTCGACGGCTTTGCGCAGCACCGCCATGGCGGCGTCGCGGTCGCCTTGCCTGGCCCTCTCGCGGGCGACCCAGGCTTCGACGATCTGCATCATCTGAAGACCGACCTGCTTGCGCTGCCAGATATCGCGGGCCTGAGAAAGTAGCTCCAGCCCGCGGTGCCGGTCGTCCGCGGCCTGGCGAGTCAGCAGCGCGCCTCCCAGTCCGTATTTCGCCACGCTCAGTGCGGTGTCGTTGCCGGCCCGTTCGGCGGTCTGCACCGCCCCCTCGATCGCGTGCAGCGCTGACTCATCGGCTCGCAGGACCCCGTAGTGAATCGCCCAGGCATAGGCCCAAGCGGTGGCAGTTGCGAAGGTTGTCGGGTCACTGTTCCGGGCCATTTCGGTGCCGTCCTCGAGATCTTGGCGCCACCCGGGGCGGCCAAGCCAGTACCGCGCGATACCGCGCCATACCAACGCGACTGCCAGCGGTGATCCAAAGCCGAATCCGGCTCCCATCGCGGGATCACCGGCGGCCAGATCGACGACGGTCTGCGACAACCGTAACGTTTTGTCCAATTCACCAGTATCCGCGTAGTTTGCGATACCCACCAACGCCATTCCCACCGTCAAGTTGGGATCTCCGACCGATTCGATCAGCGCCATCTGCTCGGATACCAATTGCGAGGCCTCGGCCGAGTGCCCGGTATAGAAGAGCTCGGTAATGACGCCGGTCATGCCGATGGCCAGCGATACCTTGTCGCCGCTGGCGTCGCACAACTCGCGCAATTCGGTGTAGCGGCTCTGTCTGTCCTGAACAGCTCGGCCCTGCCACTCGGTGGCACACAGCATGGTGCGGGCAGCGATGCGCATCGACAGCTGACCGGGGAAGTCGGCGGGTAGCGTGTCGGCGATGCGGCGTGCCCGCTCCCAACTGAGCCGGGCAGCGTCGAGATCGCGGTGGGTAGACCACGCGGCGGCACGCATGTGCCAGCCGTATGCCGTGGGCAGATCGCCGGCCGACTCGAGATGTTCGGCGATCAGCGCCGCGTTGTCCTCTACCGCGCCTGGCTCACGTTCTTGGATCGCGGCGGCCAGGCGGCGGTGCCACTGGGCGCGATCGGATTTCAACTGTGATTCGTAGGCCACCGCCCGGACGAGCGGGTGGTGAAAGGCATATTCGGCGCTCGGGAAGAACCGGATCTGATCGATCAGTTGCGCGGCCAGGAGTTCGTCGAGCGCCGGATCGATGTCCAGTGCGAGCAGGAGATCGGCTTCGAAGCGCGCTCCGATCACCGAGGCCGCAGTCAACGTGCGTTTCGCCGCTGGGGCCAACCGGTCGATGCGCGCCTCGATGGCGGCCTGGACCGTAGCGGGCACGCTCAACTCGGCGACATCCGCGGAACAGACATAGTCACCGCGCGCACCGCTCAGCACTCCGCGTTGCACCAACTCGCGCACCATTTCCTCGGCGAAGAACGGGTTGCCCGCGGCGCGCTCGGTAATGATCGCCGCCAGCTCGCTGACCGAGGGGTCGGCACCCAACAGCTCGGCGAGTAGCGCAGCGATATCCGAATCACCCAGTGGTGCAAGCGCTATGGTCTGGGCGCCGGGTACTCGGGCCAGCGCCCCCTGGTATTCGGGACGAGTGGTGATCAGCACCATCGACGGGGTGCGCCCCACGACGGTGAACAGATCGGCCAGCATCGACTCGCTGACCGCGTCGATCCAGTGGGCGTCCTCGACGACATAGAGCACCGGTTGGGTGCGCGCCAGCGACGCGGTATTGATCAATGCGCTCAACCGGCGGCGCCGGGCTTCCGCGTCGATCGCGGGCGGTGGCGTCTCGGGGTCGGCGACCCCGAGCAGATCCTCTAGCAAGAGCAGATCTTGCGGGTCGGCATCGGGGAACTGTTGCCGCACGCGCGCGCGGGCGGCTTGGCCGTCCAGATCTGCCACGCCGATGGCGGCGCGCAGCAGTCGTGCCAAGACCCCGAAAGAAATGTCACCGGCGTGCGACTCGCAAAAAGCCCAATACACCTCGGCCCCGCTACTGCCGACCAGCGCGGCAACTTCACGGGCCACCCGGCTCTTGCCGATGCCCGGCGGTCCTACCACCGTGACGACGCCGCCCCGGCCGCCGAGCGCGCGGTCCATCATGGCCTCAAGCGCCGCCATCTCCCAACGCCGACCGACCAGGGTTGCCTCGACGCGTTCAGCCAGTCCCTGTCGTGGTCGGATCGCCCGCAGTTGGCGCGCCTGCGCCGGTTCGTCGAATCCCTTGACAGGCACCCATTCCGGCTCAGACAGCACCACGGCGTGTTCGACGAGCCGTGCTGTCGATTCGGACAGCATCACCCCGCCTGGGGGAGCCGCCGATTCGATCCGTTGGGCGAAGCCGACCGCCTCGCCGGTTGCGGCGTATCCCAGCGTCCCAGAACCGATTTCACCGGCAATCACCCGACCCGAATTCAACCCCACTCGCAGCCGCAGTGCCACCCCATCGCGACCCGCCACCTCGGCGGCCAGCCGCTCGGCCTCCTGCTGAATGGCCAGTGCGGCCAGGCAGGCGCGGAAAGCGTGATCCTCCAACGCGACCGGGGCCCCGAACAGCGCCATCACCCCGTCGCCGTTGTATTCCGCGGTCCCGCCGTAGCGTTGCACCACCGCCGCCGAGCGCTCCACCAGCTCGGTCATGATTTCGCGCAGCCGCTCGATGTCCAGCGTGGCCGCGATATCCATCGAGCGCACCACATCGGCGAACAACACCGTCACCTGTTTGTACTGGGCACTGTCACCCGAAACCCCGACTGGGGCACCGCACTTGTCGCAGAATCTGGCGTCTTCGCGCAGCCCGGTGCCGCATGACCCGCACGCCACGCCCGCCGTCATCCCCGTACCGCCGATCCGAGGCCCCACTTACCCCGACGGGCTAAAGGATACGACTTTGAAAGAGCATGGGAAACGTCCATTACTCGACGTCAAGCATCGCCTCGGCCCAATCGGTGTGCCCTTCGAAGCCAAGCGATTCGGCAGCCGCGCGATAACAGCTCGCCAAGTCACGGTAGGCACCATCGTCGCCGCGGGCTCGGGCCGCCAGCGACCGTAGCCGGAGCAGCACGATCTCGCGCATCGCCGAACCGTCATCGGCCCACAGCTCGGTCAACCGGTCGGTTGCTGCCAGGATTTCGGCCAGGTCGCCCCTGGCCCCGCGGTCGCGCAGCGTCTCCACCAGCAAGCCGGTGCCCCAGACGCCGTACGCGATCCCGCCCGCCCGATGCAGCTCATCGAGGGCTCGACGCATCATCGATATAGCACTGTCGCGGTCGCCGCTGATGGCCTTGTCCCGCGCGATCCACAACTCGGTGACCGGGATCAAAAACAGCACGCACTCGTCCAGGCACGTTTCGCGGACCTGCATCATCAGCTCCAGCCCGCGCCGACGTTCGGACTCTGAATCCGAGTTCAGCAAAGCAACACTCAGTGTGTACTCAGCCAAGCTCAGCACGAGATCGCTGCTGGATCCGGTCGCAATCTGCACCGCGTCCTCGATGGCGCGCACTGCGCCGTCTTGGACCCGAAGCGCCCCGTACTGGAGGCCCAGTCCGTAGGTCCACGCAATGACGCCGGCGACGGTTGCCGGGTCCTGACTCGCTCGTGACATGGCAAGCGCGTCGTCGAGGTCGTGTCGCCATCCGGGGTGGCCCAGCCACCACCGCGCGACGCCGCGCCATGCCATGGTGGCCGCCACCGGCCATCCCAGACCGAACCCGGCTCCGGTGGTGGGGTCAGTCCGCGCCAGGTCGATGGCCCGCTGCGACCACCGCGAGATTTCGCCGAACTCGCCGGCACTGAACCAGGCGGCGAATGCGGCAACGGCCAGCCCCACAGTCAGGTTGGGGTCACCGATCGATTCGAGCAGGGTCATCTGTTCGGAGGCCACCCGTGAGGCCTGCGAACGCCCGCCGTACAGAAGCTCTGCTACCTCCCCGGTCATGCCGATGGCAAGGGAGACCTTGTCACCCGTTGCGGTGCACAACTCCCGTAGCTCGGCGAAGCGACCCTGCCGGATCGCTCGGGCCTGCCAATCGGTGACACACAGCATGGTGATCGGGGCGATCCGCATCGACAGTTGGGCAGAGCCGTCGGTGGGCAGATTTTCGGCAACCCGCAGTGCACGCTCCCAATTGGTCCGGGCGGCGTTGACATCGCGGTTAGCTGATGAGGCTGCGGCGCGCATGTGCCAGCCGTATGCGTCGCGCAGCTCTCCGGCGCTGGTCAGATGTTCGGCGATCAGCGCTGCGTTGTCTTCCACCGCGTCCGGTTCGCGTTCTTGGATGGCGGTGGCCAGCCGGCGGTGCCATTGGGCGCGGTCGGTTTTCAGCAGTGATTCGTATGCCACGGCACGGATCAGGGGGTGACGGAAGGCGTACTCCGCGCTCGGGGTGAACCGCACCTGATCGATCAGTTCGGCATCCAACAGCATGTCGATCGCAGCATCGATGCCCAGCGCGGTCAGCAGCTCTGCGTCGAAGCGGGCTCCGATCACCGACGCCGCGGTCAACGCGCGTTTGGCCGCGACGTCCAGGCGGTCGATGCGCGCCTCGATGGCCGCCTGCACCGTGGCGGGCACGCTGACGTCTGCGGCAGCGGTGTGGCAGTGGTAGGCGCCGGGCTCGCCCGCCAGCACCTCGCGCTGGACCAACTCGCGCACCATTTCTTCGGCGAAAAAGGGATTTCCAGCGGCGCGCTCGACAATGATTCCGGCCAGCTCGCTCACCGACGGGTCGGAGCCCAGTAGTTCGCCGAGGAGCGTCTCGATATCCGAATCGCTCAGTGGGGCAAGGGCTATCGTCTGAGCGCCGCGCACCTGGGCCAGTGCCCCCGTGTATTCCGGGCGGGCGGTAATCAGGACCATCGACGGGGCGCGCGAAACGACGGAAAGGAAGTCGGCGAGCATCGATTCGCTGACCGCATCGATCCAGTGCGCGTCCTCGATGACGTAGAGCGCCGGTTGGGTGCGCGCCAGCGATGCGGTGTTGATCAAGCCGGTCAACCGGCGCCGCCGGGCATCGGGGTCGATCTGGGGCAGCGGCACGTCGGGATCGGAGACGCCGAGCAGATCGTTTAGCAGCGCGAGATCCTGCGGGTCGGCATCGGGGAATTGTTGCCGCATGCGCGCGCGTGCGGCCTGGCCGCTGAGGTCAGCCATGCCCAGGCTAGCCCGGAGTAGTCGCGTCACCGCGTAGAACGGGACCTCGGTGGCATGCGACTCGCAGAAGGCCCAGAACACCTCTACTTCGCGGGCGACGGCCAGCGCGGCCACCTCACGGGCTGCCCGGCTCTTGCCGATGCCCGGTGGTCCCACCACGGTCACTACACCACCGCGGCCACTGATCGCGCGATCCACCATTGCCTCGAGAGCCGCCATCTCCCAGCGGCGGCCGACCCTACTCGCCTCGGCACGATCGACCAAGCCGCGCCGCGGCCGAATTGCCAGTAGCCGACGAGCATATATCGGCTCGTCGAATCCCTTGATACGCATTGATTCCGGTTGGGACAGCAGCATGGCGTGCTCGACGAGCCGTGCTGTCGACTCGGACAGCATCACCGCGCCCGGGGGCGCAACGGATTCCATTCGCTGCGCGAGTCCGACGGTCTTGCCGGTCGCGGCGTATCCCAGTGTGCCCGAGCCGATCTCGCCAGCGATCACCCGACCCGAATTCAGGCCCACCCGCAGTCGCAGCGCCATCCCATCGCGGCGCGCCACCTCGGCGGCCAACCGGTCGGCCTCCTGCTGGATGCTCAGTGCGGCCAGGCAGGCGCGATTGGCGTGGTCCTCCAACGCGATTGGGGCGCCGAACAGCGCCATCACCCCGTCGCCGTTGTATTCCGCGGTTCCGCCGTAGCGGCGCACCACGGTCGCCGAGCGCTCCACCAGCTCGGTCATGATTTCGCGCAGCCGCTCGATATCCAGGGTGGCCGCCATGTCCATCGAGCGCACCACATCGGCGAACAACACCGTCACCTGCTTGTATTGGGCCGCGTCTTCGGGAATCGCGACGGGAGCGCCGCATTCGTCGCAATACTTGGCGTTGTCGCGCAACCGGGTGCCGCATGACCCGCACACCACGCCCGCTGTCATCCCCGTACCGCCGATCTCGGGGTGGTGCCCGCGCCCAACCCCGATAGGCCAACAATAGGCCGAGCAGACGCAAAAGGACCCCAATCAACCGAGCAGGCTCTGTAACGGCGCGACGGGCGCTGTCTCGGCGCTCGCATACGAGTCCGCCGCAATTGTCATCAGCTGCACGAACTGCTGGTGAAACGCTGCCGCTCGCGCACTCAGCGCTTGATACGTTTGGCCGTGCGCGGAGAACAGCGCCGCGATGGCTGCCGAGACCTCGTCGGCGCCGGCGGCCGGCACGGTCGTCGTCCCAGCGGTCGCGGCGACGCTGGCCTGGCTGAGCATTGACTCTATGGCGGCCAGGTCCGTTGCCGCCGCCGACATCATTTCCGGGACCGCAAAGACATATGACATGACTGGAGTCTTGCCCGAATCGAACCGGCGGCATTCAGTGTTCGACTACTTAATTCGGAGGGTTCTTGCTTGGGGGAGCCCTGATGCGCGGCGTCAGGTCAAGGGCCGGCGTCCATCATCGCCGTCGCCCACGCGATATGTCCTTCGTAACCAAGCGATCTCGCAATTTCGCGATGCCGACCCAGTAAATCCTGATAATCGTCGTCGCCACGGGCCCGGGCGAGCAGCGCGCGCAGCCGCAGCAGCGTGACATTGAGGATCGCCCAATCGCCGTGGCTGGCAGCCAGCGCGGCCAGCTGGTCTATCGCCTCGCGGGCTTCGTCCAGATCACCGTTGGCGCCGCGCTCTAACAACGCCTCCACAAGAATGCTGCTGCCGCACAAGGCATACCCAATCCGTCCTGCCGCATACAGCTCTGCCACCGTGTCGCGCACAACGGGGATGGCGATGTCGCGCTCGCCACGCCTGATCCGCTCCGGAGCGGTCACCAAATCAGTGACGGGAACCAGGGACGGAATACGCTCGACAAGCGTGGCGCGCTCCCGCACCAAGATTTCCAGACCCCGTTGACGATCGACTGTCGCGCTTGAAAAGACCAGCATCATGCCCAAGCTGTATTCCGCGGAGGCCAGGGCAAAATCGTTGCCGGTTGCCTTGCATGTCTGCACTGCCGTCTCCATCGCATGCAGTGCGGACTCGTCAGGCAAGAACACCCCGTAGACCATGCCCGTGCCGTTCGTCCATGCCTGGACGAGAGCGACGGTAGCGGGATCGCTGTTTCGGCTCATCTCAAGGGCGTCGAGGAGGTCCTGCCGCCATCCGTCGAGCCCGAGCCACCATCGAGCGACGCCGCGGAACGCCAGCGCGATCGCGAGCGGCGACCCAAGACCGAAGCCCGCGCCCCTGGTGGGGTCGCCCGCCGCGAGACCGACGACTGTCTGCGACCACCGTAGGATTTCGCCGAATTCACCAACGTCGAACCAGTTGATAAATGCGACGAACCCCAACCCTACGGACAACGTGTGATTGCCGATCGATTCGAGGAGCGCCGTCTGCTCGGACGACAGTTTTGCTGCATCGAGGAGGCGTCCAGCATAGTTCAATTCGGAGGCGAGGCCGGTCATGGCGATGACCAGTGAGACCCTGTCTCCCGCTAGGGTGCACAACTCCCGCAGTTCCGTGAAGCGCCCCCGACTTTCCTGGACCGCTCGAGCTTGAAAGTCGGTGGCACACAGCATGGTACGCGGCGCGATGCGCATCTGCAGGAGGCCGGGGTCTTTCTCGGGTAGCCCGTCAGATAGTTTGTCGGCGATCTGGCTGGCGCGTTCCCAGTTGAGCCGCGCAGCGCTGACATCACGGTCGGCTGACCACGCTGCGGCGCGCATGTGCCAGCCATATGCCTCAGGTAGGTCGCCGGCGGCCTGCAGATGTTCGGCGATGAGCGCCGCATTCTCCTCCAGCGAGCGCGGCGCACGACGCTGGATCGCGGTGGCCAGGCGTCGATGCCATTCGGCGCGATCGGATTTCAGCTGTGACTCGTAGGCAACCGCATGGATCAGCGGGTGGCAGAAGGCGTGCTCGGGACTAGGGACGAACCGCACCTGTTCGATCAGCTCTGCGCTGACTAGCTCATCGATCACCGGATCGATACCCAGCGCGACCAGCAACTCCGCTTCGAAACGAGCGCCGACCACCGATGCCGCGTGCAAGGTCTGCTTTGCTGCGGTGTCCAGTCGGTCGATGCGCGCCTCGATAGTCGCCTGCACGGTGGCCGGCACGCTGAGCTCGGCAACGTCCGTGGGGCAGGTGTACCTACCGCGCTTGCCGACCAGCGCCCCGCGCTGCACCAACTCACGCACCATCTCTTCTGCGAAGAACGGGTTGCCGGCCGCGCGGGCGGTGATGACCGGCGCTATGCCGGCTACCGATGGATCTGAACCCAACAGTTCGACCAGCAATGCTGAAATTTCTGAGTCAGACAGAGGGCCAAGAGAAATCACGTGGGCGCCATGCGCCCGAGTCAGCACTCCCGCATATTCGGGACGGAAGGTGATCAGGACGATCGCCGAGGTACGCGAAACGATGGTGAGAAAGTCCGCGAGCATCGACTCGCTGACCGCATCGATCCAGTGCGCGTCCTCGACCACGTAGAGCGTCGGTTGGGTGCGCTCCAACCCCGCCTTGTTGATGAGCGCGGTCAATCGGCGCCGGCGCGCATCGGGGTCGATTTGGGGAGGAGGCTCGTCTGGGTCGGCGATACCGAGCAGATCGTCGAGCAGCAGCAGATCCTGCGGCTCGGAATCGGGCGGTACGGCAGTGCGCAGCCTTTCCCGGGCGGCTTCGCCGTCGAGGTCACTCACGCCCATCCGAGTTCGCAACAACCGTGTGATGGCGTGGAACGAGATGTCGCTAGCGTGCGACTCGCAGAAGACCCAAAAAGCCTCAACCCCGCGACCGGTAGCTAGTGCGGCAACTTCGCGGGCGACGCGGCTTTTGCCGATGCCCGGCGGCCCTACCACCGCTACGACGCCACCGCGGCCGCCGACCGCACGGTCCATCATGGCCGCGAGGGCGGCCATCTCCCAGCGCCGACCGACCAAATTCGCCTCGACTCGTTCGACCACGCCATGGCGCGGCCGGATCCCCAGCAGTCGGCGCGCATATACGGGTTCGTCGAATCTCTTGATATGAACGGATTCCGGTTCCGACAGCAGCATGGCGTGCTCGACAAGCCGCGCGGTCGATTCGGACAGCATCACTCCGCCTGGGGGAGCCGCCGATTCCATCCGTTGGGCAAACCCGACCGCCTCGCCGGTTGCGGCGTACCCCATTGTCCCAGAACCGATCTCGCCCGCGATCACCCGACCCGAATTCAAGCCCACCCGCAGCCGCAGCGCGACGCCATCGCGCTGCGCCACCTCGGTCGCCAGCCTGTCGGCCGCCCGCTGGATCGCCAGTGCGGCCAGGCAGGCGCGATAAGCGTGATCCTCCAACGCAACTGGCGCACCGAACAGAGCCATCACCCCGTCGCCGTTGTACTCCGCGGTCCCGCCGTAGCGGCGCACCACCGCCGCCGATCCCTCCACCAGCTCGGTCATCACCTCGCGCAGCCGCTCGATATCCAGCGTGGCCGCGATGTCCATCGACCGCACCACATCGGCGATCAGGACCGTCACCTGCTTGTACCCCGCGCCTTCGTCCGCAAGCGGAGTCTGGGCGCCGCACTCGTCGCAGAACTTTGCCTTGTCCCGCAGTGTCGTGCCGCACGAAGCGCATACCAGTGTCACTGAGGGGCCGCCGATCTTGAGGCGGCTCGAGGGTCCCTCGCCCAGCACAGGGACCTCGGCGATGTCCGCCTCACATCGTCGTTGCCCACGCGATATGTCCATCGTAGCCAAGCGATTCCGCCATTTCGCGATAGCGACTCACCAAGTCCCGATAAGCAGCGTCGTCGCCATCAACTTGGGCCAGCAGCGCACGCAGTCGCAGCACGGTGATGTCGCGCATTGCCCAATCCTCTTCTGCCCTCAGACCTGCCAACCGATCGATCCCCTGTCGGGCTTCAGAAAGGTCGCCTTCGGCGCCTCGATTGAGCAAGGCTTCCACGAGTACGCCGATGCCCAAGACGGCGAAGAACGGGCGCTCGGCCTTGAGTAGATCGTCGACGGCCCTGCGCACCACCGAGATGACAATGTCGCGGTCGCCGTGCCGTGCCCGCTCTGGGGCCGAACACAATTCGGCGACGGGGACGAGGAAGGGAATCGGTTCGCGCAACCACATGTCGCGCACCTGCATCATGAGGTCGAGGCCGCGGTGCCGGTCGCTGGCCGCGTCCCGATTCAGCAGCGCGACGGCCAGTGTGTACTTGACGATGCTCAGTGCCGCGTTGCTCGATCCCTCGGCCGCGTCTACCGCGGCCTCGATCGCGCGCAGGGTGGAGTCCTCCGCGCGCAGCACCCCGAAGGCAATTCCGATACCCCATGACCAGCCGGCGATCATGGCCAACGTGGTGGGGTCGGATTGCCGGGCCATGGCAGTGGCAACGTGCAGGTCCTCCCGCCAACCTGGCCTGCCCAGCCACCACTTTGCGACGGCGCGCCATGCGTGAGCGGCGGCCAGTGGTGATCCGAAGCCTAGGCCGCTTCCTCGGGTCGGGTCGCCGTGAGCTAGGTCGATGACGACTTCCGACCAGCGCAAGATCTCGCCGAACTCGCCCGCGTCGAACCAGTTGTTGAACCCGACGAATGCCAACCCGATCAGCGTGGGGTCGTCAATCGACGTGAGTAGCTCCATCTGCTCGGATATCAGTCGTGAGCCTTCGCTGGTGCGCCCGGCGAACATGAGTTCAGTGCCCAGACCTGTCATGCCGAGGGCGAGCGAGACCTGGTCTCCCGCAACGGTGCACAGATCCCGTAGCTCGTCGAACCGACCCCGACTTTCCTGGATTGCTTGCCAGCCGGTAGCACACAGCATGGTGCGGGGAGCGATGCGCATCGCAATGTGGTCGGGCGTGTTCGCGGGCAGCGCATCGGCGATCGAGCATGCCCGCTCCCAGCTGACCCGGGCTGCACCGACGTCGCGGTTGGCCAACCATGTTCCGGCACGCATATGCCAGCCATACGCGTCGTTGAGATCCCCGGCGGCCTGCAGATGCTCGGCGATCAGCGCGGCATTTTGGTCGATCGATTCTGGACTTCCCCCTTCGATGGCCGCAGCCAGGCGCCGGTGCCACGCGCCGCGGTCGGACTTCAGCTGCGATTCGTAGGCGACCGCGCGGATCAGGGGGTGGCAGAAGGCGTACTCGGCGCTCGGGGTGAATCGCACTTGATCGATCAGCTCCGCATCAATCAGTTCGTCGGCAACCCCATCGACTCCCAGCGCGGTAAGCAACTCCGCGCTAAAACGTTCCCCGATTACCGATGCCGCGTACACCGTCCGCTTGGCCGCGTTGTTCAACCGGTCGATGCGGGCCTCGATGGCCGCCTGCACCGTCGCCGGCACACTTAGCTCAGCTATCCCCGCGGAACATACGTACCTACCGCGTTCGCCGGCCAGTACGCCCCGCTGCACTAGTTCCCGCACCATCTCCCCGGCGAAAAATGGGTTACCGGCGGATCGTTCGGTGATTACCGAGGTGATGTCGCTAACCGATGAATCCGGACCGAGCAGCTCGCCGATCAGCGCGGTGGTGTCCGAATCATCAAGTGGGGCAAGGGCTATCGTCTGTGCACCATGAATGCGGCTCAGTACTCCGGCATACTCCGGACGGAAGGTGATCAATACCATTACCGGGGTGTGCGCGACGACGGTCAGAAAGTCGGCCAGCATCGACTCGCTGACCGCGTCGATCCAATGCGCATCTTCGATGAGGTAAAGCACAGGCTCGGTGCGCTCCAGTGCCGTCGTGTTGACAAGTGCGGTTAGGCGGCGCCGTCGCGCATCGGGATCGATCTGGGGCAGGTCAACGTCAGGGTCGGCGATACCGAGCAGATCATCAAGCAACAGCAAATCCTGCGGGCTGGCATGGAAGGAGACAGTGGCCCGCACCTGCGCGCGGGCGGCTTCGCCCTCGAGATCGGCCACACCGCTGGCCGCCCGCAACAATCGCGCCACCACGCCGAAGGAAACATCATGGGCGTGCGATTCGCAGAAGGTCCAAACCACCTCGACGCCGCGCCCCCCGGCCAGTGTTGCGACCTCGCGAGCGACCCGGCTCTTGCCGATGCCGGGCGGTCCCACCACAGCCACGACACCACCGAGGCCGCCGATCGTGCGATCCACCATGGCGTCGAGAATCGCCATCTCCCACAGGCGACCCACCAGGCTCGCCTCCGGGTGTCGGATCAACAGATCCCGCCGGGCGGTCGCGATCAGCCGGCGCGCGGGCACAGGTTCGTCGGCGCCTTTGATGCGGACCAACTCCGGTTCAGACAGCTCCACTGCGTGTTCGACCAGTCGTGCGGTGGACTCTGAAAGGAGTACTTCGCCCGGTGCCGCCGCGGATTGCATCCGCTGGGCCAAGCCGATCGGTGCACCCGTTGCGACGTATCCAAAAGGTCCTGAACCGATCTCGCCGGCAATCACACGGCCCGAGTTCAGTCCCACGCGCAACCGCAACGTCATGCCATCACGCCGCTGAACCTCATCCGCGAGCCGGTTGGCCTCCTCTTGAATGGCCACCGCCGCCAGGCACGCGCGTCGGGCGTGGTCCTCCAACGCAATGGGGGCGCCGAACAGCGCCATCACCCCGTCGCCGTTGTATTCGACGGTTCCCCCGTAACGGCGCACCACCGCCGCCGAACGCTGCACCAGCTCGGTCATTACCTCGCGCAGCCGTTCCATGTCGAGCATGGCCGCGATGTCCATCGACCGCACCACGTCGGCAAACAGCACTGTGACCTGCTTGTACTCAGCCGCGTCGAGGGCGGACGCGGTCGGGGCACCGCATTCGTCACAGAACTTGGCGGATTCGCGCAGCCCGGTACCGCATGACATGCAAGCCCCGCCCGCCGTCATCGCAGCACCGCCGATCTGGGGGTTGCGATCGCCCCGATGGCCCAAGGATAAGACGTTTATCAACGCGCAGACGGGGAAGAATTGAACGACACACCTGTGACGCGACTGATCGTCGCGAAGTCCGAATGCCAGAAACCCAGACCTAGCGATTAGGTTTGTTCGTATGACCGACAACCGGGGGGATCCGCTTTGACCTGGTTGGGCCGTCACGAACCGGTCAAGCAAATGCACGAACAGCTCGATGAGTTGGTCGCCGCGCGTGATCAGCTGGAACAACTCGTGCGCGTCATCGTCGAAATCGGTTCTGTCCTGGACCTGAAGGTGACGTTGCAGCGAGTCGTCGATGCGGCAATGGAATTGACCGGTGCCCGTTTCGGAGTGCTGGGGATCCGCGGGTCTGACGGCAGCCTGTCTTCTTTCGTCCGTTCGGGAATCAACGACGCAACTGCGCAGCTTCTGGGCGATGTGCCGGTCGGTGCGGGTGTCCGCGTTGCCGACCTGAGCGCGTACCCGGCGGCCAGTGGCTTGCACGAACACGACCCGTCGTTGCGGTCCCTGCTGGGAATCCCGATCACGGTTCGCGGGGCCGATTTCGGCAGCCTTTATCTGACCGACGATCGGCCTGACCAGGGGTTCTCCGAATCCGACGAGGGCGTCGTGTGGGCGCTTGCCACCGCGGCGGCCGCCGCCATCGACAACGCGCGGTTGTTTGAGCGCGAGCGTGAAGCGGCGAAGTGGACGAAGGCCAGTCGCGAGATCACGACGGCCTTGCTGTCCGGGGACCCCAAGACCGGCCCGTTGCAGCTGATCGTGAACCGCGCTCTGGAGCTGGCCGACGCCGAGCAGGCAATTCTGTTGGTGCCGGGGGAGCCCGACCTGCCCGCGAGCGACGTCTCGACCCTTGTCGTGGCGGCCACGGCAGGTCGATACGCGTCGGAGGTGATCGGTCGCCAGGTCCCGATGGACGGCTCCACCACGGGCGGCGTTGCGCGTCGGGGGCTACCGATGATCACCGATTCCTTCGCCTATCCGATCGAGGGGTTCACCGATGTCGGAGAACGCCCGGCCATCGTCATGCCGCTCATCGCGCGGGACGCGGTGCTCGGCGTCATTGCGGTCGCGCGGCGTCCGCAGCAGGCGCAATTCAGCCACGACTACCTCGAGTTGGTCAGCGACTTCGCCCGGCATGCCGCAATCGCATTGGCGCTGGCGGCTGGTCGGGAGCATGCGCTCAACCAGGAGCTCGCTCAGGCGGACACCGTCGATGAAGCGGTGCGGGCCGCGGTCGAGGAGCTTCGTCGACAATGGCGGGCGGTCCGGGTGCTGGCCGTCACCTTCCCGAGCGGCAGTTCCGCACCGGAAATGGCCTATGCGCCCGCGGTCGTGTCCGTCGGCGACGCCGTCCAGTGGCACGACCTGTCGCCTCAGCTGCAGCAAACGCTTGCGTCGCTGTGCGACGGCGACTTGCTGACGCCCACTATCGCCACGCCGGATACGGCCGGCATCGCGCTGCAGCATCCGGAAGGCGTGCTGGTCGTTTGGATTGAACTGCCCGAGAATCGGCCGTTCACCCTCGAGGACCAGACCCTGCTCACCGTGCTGGCCGGTCGCCTCGGGCAGGGCCTGCAGCGGGTGTACCAGGTTGATCAGCAGCGTGCGGCCGCCCTGGCCTTGCAGCACGCGATTCTCGGCCCATCGCACCTGCCGACGGGTTTCGCGGTGCGGTACCAGGCCGCCAGCCGACCCCTGCAAGTGGGCGGCGACTGGTACGACGTCTTTGATCTGGACGACGGTCGCATCGCCATGGTTGTCGGCGACTGCGTCGGTCACGACTTGGCCGCCGCTACGGTCATGGGCCAGGTACGCAGCGCCTGTCGCGCGCTGCTGTTTGACGAACCCAGCCCAAGCGCCGCCTTGTCCAGCATGGACCGCTTCGCCGCTCGGCTGCCTGGTGCCCGATGCACCACTGCGGTTTGTGCGGTGCTCAACCCCGAGACCGGGGAAGTGGTGTATTCCAGTGCTGGGCACCCGCCGCCCATCCTCGTCAAATCCGACGGCTCCGCTCAGATTCTCGACGACGGCCACACCATCCCACTGGGAGTGCGACGCAACTGGCCCCGCCCAGAGGCGCGCGTGACCATCCCAGCGCGCGCCACCCTGGTGCTCTATACCGACGGTTTGGTCGAGCGGCGTCGCCACCCGTTGACGGAGGGCATCACCCGTGCCGCCGACGTCATCAAGGACGAACATGCCTCGTCGCTCGATGAGTTGGCCAACGAGATCATGTCCCGTCTTGCTCCCAGCGGCGGTTATCAGGACGACGTTGTTCTACTGCTGTACCGCCACCCCGCCCCGTTGGAGTTGAACTTTCCTCCGCATGCGAGTCAGCTTGCCCACACCCGCAATGCCTTGCGCAGCTGGTTGAGGCAAGCTGATGTGCGCGCCGAGCAAAGCATGAATGTGCTGATCGCCGCCGGCGAAGCCGTCTCGAACGCCATTGAGCACGGCCATCGCAACAAGTCAGAAGGCTTGATCCGGCTGGACGCGACGGCCTGCGTCGACGAGGTGCATTTGACCATCACTGACTCCGGCTCATGGAAACCACAGCAGCCAATCGCCAACAATCAGCGCGGTCGGGGAATCAGCCTGATGCGCAGCCTCATGCAAGACGTGATCATCGATGCCGACACCGGCGGAACCACCGTTCACTTGTCCACGAGGATTACCTGATGCCTACGTTGCTCACACTTGACACCGCGATTTCCGGCGCAGGCAAGCTCGTGTTGGTCGCGGTGGGAGAAATCGACCTGAGCAACATCGACGAGTTCAACCAAGCACTCGCTGCGTCCACCGCTGAAGCCGCGGCACGTGGCGGGAAGTTCACCGTCGACCTCAGTGCCGTGGAGTACCTTGACAGCGCTGCGATCAATGCCCTGTTCGCACACGCCGACGACATTGACCTCATCGCCCAGCCCCTGCTGATGTCCGCTCTCACCATGAGCGGTCTGGCGGAACTGGTGTCTATCGAGGTAGCTCCGTCTGGAGAATGACCGACCACGATTCCGACCAGGTGGTATTGGGTGTCATAGCCGTTACAAAGACAAAAGTCTCGGTGTAACGCGTTCTAGGGCGTTACGATCTGCCGTAGCTATGGCACGATGACGTTCGCCACAGCCGACTGACAGCAGGGGTGGGAGCTCCCAATGCCTGATCTGAACGTTACGCCGCAGTTGTTGGCCGCGGCGGCCAATGACCTGTCCGCGATCGCTGCGACGATGAACGGGGCCAATGCTGCCGCTGCCGCCCCGACCTCAGACTTGACGGCCGCGGGCGGGGACCCAGTCTCGGCGTACATTGCGGCGCTGTTCAACTATCACGCGGCGACCTACCAGGCTGTCGGCGCCCAGGCGGCGACGTTTCATGACCAGTTTGTGCAGCTCATGCGCAGCGGCGCGGGTTCGTATGCGGCCACCGAGGCGGCCAACGTCTCGCCGATGCAAGATGCGTTCGGCGCCGTCAAGGCGGCCGCCGAGTCTCCCACCGGGCGCTCGCTGATCGACGGCGCCAAGGGGGCGGTGGGCACCGGCCGGGAAACGGCTGAGCGGATGCTTGCCGATGGAAAGACCACCGGCGCGGCCCCGGTCGGTTCCACCTCATACGGTGGCAGCAGCGGTGGGGCAGGAGCCGGCGGGCTCGGTGCCGACGGTGGTGCTGGCAACGGCGTTGCGGCGGGCGGTGGGTCGGCTGTCCATGCTGGCGGCGGCGACGTCGGCGGTGGCGGGACCAGCGGTGGCGGCGGCTCGTCCGCGTCGGTCGGTAGCAATGGCGCACCCAGCGAGGTGGGAAGTATCAACTTCATGACCGCCGGCGGCGGTGCGGCCGGCTGGGTTGCTGACCCGAACTTCGCAGCGGGAGGCCCAAGTGCGGCGGCGACCGTTCCTGTTGTCCCGGCAACGCCATTTGGTGGTGATGTCGGCGGCTCCGGCGTGCTCAACCCGGGCGGCCTGTTTGGCGGGGCTGCCGGTGGCGTTGGACATGGCGCCGGCCATGCCGGCGACGCCGCGGCCGGAGCTACCTTTGCCGGAACCAACGGCGAATACGCCCCCATCGCGGGTCTGACCGCACCGGTGGCACCGGCGGCTCCCTCGGCGGCGCAAGCACCGACGACCCACACAACCGCATCCGCGGCGGCGGAACAGTCGCTGGCAAAGCCGCCGCCGCTGCAGCTGAACGACCCGGCCCACCCGAACCTGGCACGCGCGGACACTTCGGTCCATGCCGCCCAGCACGCGGCCCAGCATGCGACGCCGGTGCAGGACGACAAAGCCCTGCTGGTCATTCCGTTGCCGAGTCTTCGCACGTTGCGCGAAAAGATCAAGAAGTTGACTGAGCTACGAACTTCGGAGCTTTACGGCGAAAGCGAATTCCGCAATCCGACTCGGGAAGATGCGTTCAGGCAGCTAAGCCCGCGTGACCAACTCCTGCAGGCCCTAGGTATCCGTCCGCCCGACCTCGGCTGATCAAACTCCCCGTTGACACCATGCGGGACGTCGCAACGCCGGGGATGCGGCCTTCGCGTAATGCCGGTGTCGTCGCGCACCCTCGTGGCGCATTCCAGGCCGAACGAGATGTCGGCGACGAAATCGTCAGGTCGGTCCCGATCGCGAGGATCGAAAGGGTAGGCAATCGACGATAAACGCTCGGGCGTGGGTCTCGGTCGTGACGCTGGATACCCGACGGCAGAACATTGACAGTGTCACGATTACAGTGTCAGTATCGTTGGCATGACCGCGCAGGCGTCGTGGACGCTGGACGAGTTGGTGCGACGGGTCGCCGTCGGACTGGCCGATCCCGCGTACCGTGGCGCGCCGAACGGCCGGGTTCGCGAGTTGCCCGATCGCCGAGCGGTGCGGTGGTACACGACGACGGGTCTGGTGGATCGGCCGGCCATGCAGGGGCGCACGGCGCTGTACGGACCGAGGCAGTTGCTGCAGGTCATCGCAGTTAAACGCCGGCAGGCCGAGGGCCGTTCGCTGGCCGAGATCCAGGCCGAGCTCGCGGGCGCGACTGACGAAACATTGCGCCGCGTCGCCGCCGTCCCCGACGAAGTTCTCGCCGCGCCGTCGGAAGCTGCGGCGAGCGTGCCCAAAATGTCGGACTCGACGGCGTGTCGCGGTGCCGACACGCACGCTCGCGACAAGGAGCGATCGGCACGACGGAGGCGGTTCTGGGCCGAGCACCCCGCCCCCGGCCCTGACACTGTTAGGAAGCTGTCCGGGCTGAGTCTGCCCGGGGGGGCGATGCTCGTGCTGCCCGTCGATCACGACGGCCGCCCCGACGAAGACGACATCAACGCGATCCATGAGGCCGCACGGCCGCTGCTCGATCTGCTGGCCGACCGTGGCCTGCTCTCCCTCGACGAACGGAGCACATCATGACCGTCCGCAGCACACCCACCAGCGACGTAGGGACGGACGACGCCGAACTTGGTGAGCTGCGTACCGAGCGTGGGAGCCTGCCGCTCGACCGCGTCGACATCCGCGTCGAGATCACCGGTCTCACCAGCCAGATCGAACTGACCCAGGACTTCGTCAACACTTTCGACGACCCTCTGGAAGCCAGCTACGTGTTTCCGCTGCCGGACCGCGCCGCGGTCACGAGCATGCGGATGAGCGTCGACGGGCGCACCGTCGAGGCGGAACTTCGCGAGCGGGAGGCCGCGCGCGAAGCCTACGACGACGCGGTCGCGGCGGGCCGGCGGGTGTCCATCACCGAAGAGGAGCGGCCGGACGTCTTCACCATCCGGGTCGGCAACATCGTGCCTGGTCAAAGGGTCGGCGTGACCCTCACCCTGGTCAACCCACTGGTCTACGAGGATGGCGAGGCGACGTTCCGGTTTCCGCTCGTGGTTGCGCCCCGGTACATCCCGGGTGAGCCGCTCGCCGACTTCGCCGTCGGCGACGGTTATGCCGACGACACCGACGCGGTGCCCGACGCATCCCGCATCACCCCACCCGTGCTCGCGCCGGATTTCCCGCATCGGGTTCCGGTCAGCATCGATATCGGCATCGACCCGGCCGGTCTCCCGGTGCCGGACGTGCGGTCCAACCTGCCCCTGGTCACGACCGATGACGGACGGATTCGAGTAGAACCCGCGGAGTGGGCCAAACAGGATTTCGTGCTTCGGCTGCGCTACGGGGTCGAGGCGCTGACGAGCTCGCTCGTGCTGGTTCCCGACACCGACGCCGACGGTGACGAGGGGACGTACCGGCTCACGGTGCTGCCACCGTCATCGAGTGGGCCGCCGCGCCCCCGGGATTTGGTGCTGGTGCTGGACCACTCTGCCAGCATGGCGGGGTGGAAGGTGGCTGCCGCGCGCCGCGCCGCCGCGCGAATCGTCGATTCGCTGGACGCCGAGGACCGATTCGCGGTGCTGACCATCGGCGACGGAGTCAGCCGGCCAAAGGGTCTGGGCGAGGGGCTGGTCGAGGCGAGCGACCATAACCGCTATCGCGCGGTCGAGCACCTCACCCGCGTCGAGGCGCGGGGCAACACCACGATGCTTGCGGTGTTGCGCCAGGCGCTCGTCCTGGCAAGCGAGACGGTACAGGACGCCACTCGTGACGCCGCTGTCATCGTGATCACCGACGGGCAGATCGGCAACGAAGACCAACTGTTACGTGAACTGTCGAGTGACCTGCACCAAGTGCGCGTGCACACGGTGGGCGTCGACCAGGCCGTCAACGCCGGATTCCTGCGCCGGCTCGCCGCGGTGGGTGGGGGCAGCTGCGACTTGGTGGAAAGCGAGGCTCGGCTCGACGAGGCTTTGCACGCGATTCGGCGGCACATCGGGGTGCCGTTGGCGCGCTCGCTGACACTGCACGCCGACGGGCTTTCACTCATCGAGGAGACCACCAGCCCGGCCCGGCTGCCGGATCTGTACCCGGGGACCCCGCTGGTGGTGACCGGGCGGTACCGGGGGAGTGCGGGTACGGCCATGGGCTCGATCACTCTGCGTGGCGCCTCGGACGTCGGTGCAGATTGGTCGCTCACGGTCGTCGGCCGGCCCCATGAAGCGCCGGAGGTGACCGCGCAGTGGGCGCGGGCGCACCTTTGCGACCTCGAGGACCGCTACGCCGCGGCGGGCCAGGCTTCCACGGAAGAGTTGGAGAAGCGGATCGTCGACACCTCGCTGCGGTTTGGCGTCCTGTGCAGGTTCACCGCGTTCGTCGCCCCGGACAGCCGAGACGGCCGAGTGGTTGCCGAGGGCGCGCTGCTGCACCGCGTGCTGCAACCGGTCGAGGCATCGGTTGGACCTGCTGCCGCAGACGCGCAGCCCACCCCCGCCCGCAAAGACGCGAAGACGGCAGAGGCGGAGAAACCGACACCGCGAACCGTCAAGCTGCGCAACGTTGTCGCCGCGGCGTTGATCGGCGTCGTGTTGGTCGGCCTCGGCTTTGCCTGGTCGCTTCGGGGTGGCGGCGTCCCGCCTACGGCCCGTGATGAAGGCGTGGTGTCGGGCAAGTTGGGCGACGTCTCGGATAACTACCGCAGCGCGCCCACGGTGGCCCCAGGAGCTCCCGCGACGAGGGGCGGCGCCGGCACCGAAAGCACGGTCGTCGTACCGGAGGCTCCCCCGCCGATTCCGCCACAGTCGCCGGCGGACGGCACACCCTTCAAGCGTGACATCGTCACGACCGGATCCGTGCAGTTGGTTGTCGCCGAGCCGGCCGACGTGGCCGATCGGCTGGTCGCCGCGGTCACCGAGGCCGGGGGTCGGGTGGACTCGCGCTCGCAGCAGTCCGCGTCTCAGTCCGCGCAGCCGACGGTCAACCTCGCCTTGCGCATTCCCGCCGACAAGCTCGACGGAGTCCTGGCCGATGCCAAGAAACTCGGCGACGTGCGGTCAATGTCGATCAACCACACCGACGTCACCTCGCAGCGCGTGGATCTCGATGCCCGCATCGCGGCACTGCAGACCTCGGTCACCCGGCTTCGCGAACTGATGGGCCGCGCGGGTACCGTCGCCGACCTGCTCGCCGCCGAATCGTCGCTGACCCAACGACAGGCCGAGCTGGACTCGCTGCGGGCTCAGCGCGCCACCCTAGGCGACGAGATCGCGTACGCGACGATCAACGTCAATATCTCGACCACGCCGACGGCACCCCCCCGGACCGGTTTCGGAGGTGCGCTGCAGCAAGGCTGGCAATCATTGCTGTCCACCCTGCACGCCATCGTGCTCACCGTCGGGTTCCTGCTGCCGTGGCTGCCGGTGCTTGCCGCGCTGGTCTGGGCCGTGGTGTGGGTGCTGCGTCGCCGCAGGGCTTCCCGGCGTGCCGCTGGCGTCGAGGAGCGGGAGGACGCAGCCGCGTCAAGCGGTGGAGCTGAGTAGCTGGTTGATCTTCTCGAGCCGCTTGGTCGCCAAGGGGTCGATCTTGACGGAGCGGTCGGGTGAGCAGGTGACGATCTCGGAGACCACGTTGGCCTTGGCTATTACGGCGAACTCGCAAACCCATTGCTGGCCAGTCAAATTCGTCATCCAGTGCACAATCTCGGGTGCACTCGGGATGAGCGGTGCCGGGGTCACGGTCATCCTGCGCTCATCGTCGCCCCATGCGCTGACGGGATGCTGGCAGTCGGAGACCGTGTTGCGGACCGAGGCGAGAAAACCCGCGGCGTCGAAGCTGCGCGGGTAGGCGGCCGAAACCTCGAGCAGCTGGTGCTGGTTCTTCATGTGGTCTTGCTGAGTGCGGGCCTCGCGGCCGGTGTAGTTGCTGGGAAACAGCGGGAAGCGACCGAACGCCACCGCGCCATGGCATTTGGCCGGGTCGGCCCCGATGAACAACGCGGCCTGCATGTCATCCTCGGTCAGCGGATTGTTCGGCACCACCGAAAACGACGCCGACGGCGTCAACAGGTCCTCCAGCTGAGAGGGCTGGATGGGACCGCTGGAACCGGCGCCCCTCGGTGCGGCTTTGGGGATACCGCTGACGACGCTGGTGCATCCCGGAAGCGCGATGCACAACACCAGGAGCAACCAGCGCAACGCTTGGCTCCCGAGCTTGAGAGTGGTGTGCCCGCGCGGCGACGCGTCACCGCCCGCCATCCACCGCCTCCTTCACAGCCCTCCTTCAAGCCGAAGATTTCGACTGTCAGTATCCGCTGGACGTAGTAAATCCGCTTACCGACTCCCGGACTGCGCAAAAACCGCCACATAACCGCCGGACTGGGCGCAAAATTGACGCACAAGTCGGCGCGTTCCCCCAATGACGAAGGAGCGAGGTTTGCAATGAGCCATGTGCTACGGCGATCCGCAATCGGGGCATTCGCTCTTGCCTCCGCGGTGCTGACCGGTCTAGCTGTGCCGCCCGTCAGCCGGGCCGACGACTGCGCTCCCGGCTGGGCGTGGAGCTTCGAGTTGAACACCTGCGTGTTCGTCCTTCCTGCGGTGAACGGTCCGGGGGGACCCGGCGGGCCCGGAGGTCCGGGTCCGGTCGGGCCAGTGGGACCTGGGCCGGTTGGGCCTGGGCCGGTTGGACCGGGACCCATTGGCCCGGGGCCGGCGGGACCTGGCGGCCTGGGCAGGCACTAACTCGACCGCAGGTGACGCGGCTCACAGCCGCACGCGCTCCAATAGTCGTTAAACTAACTAAGTATTTGGCCCTGTTCTGACATTGGAGACAAACCTGTGCCGCGCACAGATAACGACACCTGGGACCTAGCCACCAGCGTGGGCGCCACGGCGACCATGGTGGCCGCCGCCCGCGCCATCGCGACCAACGCCCCCAACCCGGTGATCAACGACCAGTTCGCCGAACCGCTGGTCCGCGCCGTCGGCGTGGACTTCTTCACCCGGTGGGTGAGCGGCGACCTTCTCGCCAAAGACGTCGACGACGACGAGTCGACCTGGAAGCTCGAGCACATGCCGGACGCGATGGCCGCCCGAACCCGATTCTTTGATTCGTTCTTCCAGGACGCGGCGAAGGCCGGAATCCGTCAGGCCGTCATCCTGGCGTCGGGCCTCGATTCCCGCGCCTACCGGCTGGCTTGGCCGGCGGACATGAAGGTCTTCGAGATCGATCAGCCCGAGGTCATCGGGTTCAAGGCCGCCACCCTGGAGGGTCTCGGCGCTGCTCCCACCGCCGATCTGCGTACGGTCGCCATCGATCTGCGCCAGGACTGGCCGACCGCGCTGCTCGAGGCCGGTCTGGACCGCCAGCAGCCCACCGCCTGGATCGCCGAGGGACTCCTTGGCTACCTGCCGCCGGAAGCCCAAGACCGCCTGATGGACAACATCACCACGCTCAGCGCCGACGGCAGTCGGCTGGCCGTCGAGGCCATCCCGAACAGGCCGGAGCGCGACACGGAGCAGGCCCGGGAGCAGGCCCGGGAAATGATGCGCCGTTCCACCGCCAAATGGCGTGAGCACGGTTTCGAGCTGGACTGGGAGGAACTCGGCTTCGAGGGCGAGCGCAACGACGTCGAGGCCTACGTGGCGAACCTGGGTTGGCGCTCGGTCGGCACCCCGATGAGCCAGTTGCTGGCCGACTTCGGCCTGCGCGCCGTCCCGCAGAGCCACGACTCGGTATCGATGGCCGACACCGTCTACTACAGCTCGGTACTGAATAAGTGACCGCGCCGCGCCGCGTGCTCAACGGCGCGGTCACCAGCATGTGGAGCCTGCTGTCTCCGGCGTACGACCTGCCGTTCCTACAGCAGTGGATCTATCGGCCGCCGCACGACGAGGTGATTGCCGCGCTGCGCGCCCACGGCGCCGACAAGATCGCCGACATTGCCTGCGGCACAGGCGTACTCAGCAGCCGCATCGAGCGGGAACTGCACCCCGGCGAGATCTACGGCGTCGACATGTCCGACGGCATGCTCAGCCAGGCTCGCGCGAAATCTGAACGGGTGCACTGGCTGCGCGCTCCGGCAGAGCAGCTACCCTTCGGCGACGGGGTTCTCGACGCGGTCGTGACGACCTCGGCGTTTCACTTCTTCGACCAGCCGGCGGCGTTGCGGGAGTTCCACCGGGTGCTGACCCCCGGCGGCTTGGTGGCCGTCGCGACACTGAGCGCACGCCAACCGGTGCTGCAAATCCCCTCGGCCAGTAAGTGGAAGCCTCAGCACAACCCGTCGCCCAAGGAAATGCGCGCCCTGTTCGAAGACGCGGGATTCACCATCACCGACCAGCACCGCGTTCGGCGACCGGTGTGGACCCAGCTGTTGTCCGATTTGATCACCGTTGGTACGAAAGGCGAATAGTGTCGGACTTCTCCTCGCTGCCGTACTTCGAGCGTAACGAAAACCAATACGTACCAACGAAACTCGCACGCGGTGGCTGGGGCCCGAAGATCAGCGGTCACGCGATCGGCGGCCTGCTGGGCTGGGCTGTCGAACGCGCCGTCGATGACCTGGAACTGCAACCCGCACGGTTGACCGTCGACCTCTTTGCGCCAACCGCGATGGAGCCCGTCGAGGTGCATACCAGTGTGCGCCACGAGCGACGGCGTCTGCGACTTGTCGAGGCCGTCCTCACCCAGCATGGAACCGCAGTGGCGCGTGCCAGCGCCCTGTTCCTGCGGCGCGGAGCGCAGCCCGAGGGGCGGGTGTGGTCGACCCCCTTCGAAATGCCGGAGCGACCCGTCGAACACGACGGCGCTTCGCTTTTCATGCGCACCTACGGCTGGGGTATGGAACTGCAGAACCCCGACCCCGCATGGGACAACACGCCCGGACCGAAGTACACGTGGGTGTGCGAGACGCACGCGTTGATCGGCGGCGAACCCTTCACCCCCTTCACCCGCGCGGCCATGGCAGGTGATGTCACGGCCGCGATCGCCAACTGGGGCACCGAGGCTTTGCAGTTCATCAACGTCGACTACACGCTGACGCTGAGTCGACTCCCCGACGGCCCCCACATCGGCCTGGCGTCACACACTCACTACAGCCACGACGGGGTGGCCAACGGTTCGGCTTCTCTCGTCGACCACAAGGGTCCGATCGGCACCGCGGTGGCGGTCGCGCTTGCCCAGAGCGGATTCCGCCCGCGTACCAAGCTTTAGCCCGCTCAACTCCTACCGAGATTGCCGCCAGGGTCGTGCTTGACCCCGTGTACAGGACCGTCACGGCAATCTCGGCGCTACATTCGCAATCGTTCGCGGCTTATCGTTGACGCCGGCGTAACAAGATTGACTTGCAACCTTCCTAGGGTGGGGCAGTTCACTTCCCCCCAGTGGTAGGAGCTCAATTGAGCGGAAACGCGGTCCGCCTGCAGGCGATCAACAACGTCGAGGCATACGTTCCCCCGGCCATCACTTTCGACCCTGACGAACCTCCGGGTGAGATCTTCGGTGCCAACGTCTTTACCAAGGCGGAGATGCAGGCCCGACTGCCCAAGGCCGTGTACAAGTCGATCATCGCGACCATCGAGAAGGGCGCCCCGCTCGACCCAGCCGTCGCCGACACGGTCGCCGTGGCGATGAAGGATTGGGCTCTGGAGAAGGGCGCCACCCACTACGCGCACGTGTTCTACCCGATGACCGGCCTGACCGCCGAGAAGCACGACAGCTTCTTGGAACCCATCTCCGACGGCCAGACGCTTGCCGAGTTCGCGGGCAAGACCCTCATCCAGGGCGAGCCCGACGCGTCCAGCTTCCCGTCGGGCGGGCTGCGCAGCACCTTCGAGGCGCGCGGCTACACCGGCTGGGATGTCACGAGCCCCGCCTACATCCTGGAGAACCCGAACGGCAACACGCTGTGCATTCCCACGGTGTTCGTCTCCATGACCGGTGAGGCGCTGGACTACAAGACCCCGTTGCTGCGCAGCCAGCAGGCGATGGGCACGCACGCCGAGCGCATCCTGAAGTTGTTCGGGCACCTGAACCCGGAGAAGGTGGTGTCGTTCTGCGGGCCCGAGCAGGAGTACTTCCTGGTCGACAGGCACTTCTTCCTGGCGCGGCCTGACCTGATCAACGCCGGTCGCACGGTGTTCGGCGCCAAGCCGCCCAAAGGTCAGGAGTTCGACGACCACTACTTCGGCGCGGTGCCCGAACGGGTCCTGGGCTTCATGATGGACACCGAGCGGGAGCTGTTCAAGCTCGGCATCCCCGCCAAGACCCGGCACAACGAAGTGGCCCCAGGCCAATTCGAGGTTGCGCCGATGTTCGAGCGGGCCAACCTCGCCTCCGACCACCAGCAGCTGTTGATGACGGTGTTCAAGACGGTCGCCAAGAAACACGGCATGGAATGCCTGTTCCACGAGAAGCCGTTCGCCGGTGTCAACGGGTCGGGGAAGCACGTCAACTTCTCGGTGGGCAACTCCGAACTCGGCTCGCTGCTGGTGCCCGGCGACACCCCGCACGAGAATGCCCAGTTCCTGGTGTTCTGTGCCGCAGTGATTCGTGCGGTGCACAAGTTCGCTGGGCTGCTGCGGGTTTCGGTTGCGTCGGCCACCAACGACCACCGCCTGGGCGCCAACGAGGCGCCACCCGCGATCATCTCGATCTTCCTCGGCGAGCAGCTCGCCGACGTCTTCGAGCAGATCGCCAAGGGCGAGGCCACGTCGTCAAAGGGCAAGGGCACCATGATCATTGGTGTCGACACACTCCCGCACCTGCCCACCGACCCGGGCGACCGCAACCGCACCAGCCCATTCGCGTTCACCGGCAACCGTTTCGAGTTCCGCGCTCCCGGCGCCAGCCAGACGGTCGCGGTCCCGATGATCATCCTCAACACGATCATGGCCGACTCGTTCGACTACATGGCCACGGTCTTGGAGGAGGCCGTCGCGGCGGGTGAGGACTTCGACAAGGCAGTGCAGAAGCTGCTCACCGAGGTCATCACCGAACACGGCGCGGTGGTGTTCAACGGGGACGGCTACTCGGAGAATTGGCAGGTCGAAGCCGCCGCGCGCGGCTTGCCGAACCTCAAGACCACGCTGGACGCCATCCCCGAGTTGATCAAGCCGGAAGCGATCGAACTCTTCGAGAAATACGGCGTGTTCAACGAACGTGAGCTGCAAAGCCGTTACGAAGTCCGGTTGGAGCAGTACGCGTTGACCATCGGGGTCGAGGCGAAGCTGGCCCTGGAGATCGGGACGACGGTCATCCTGCCGGCGGCGATCCGCTACCAGACCGAACTCGCGCAGAACGTCGCGACGTTGAAGGCGGCGGGCATCGACCCGAGCACCGCTGCGCTGGAGGCGGTTTCGGCTCCGCTGGCCGATCTGACCGCGGCGCTGGCGACGCTGAAGTCGGCATTGTCGGACCACTCCGCGGAGTCGGCGTATGACGAGGCCAAACACGCCCGGGATACGCTGCTCCCCGCGATGGATGCGGTGCGCGCCGCTGCGGACGCGCTGGAAACCGTTGTGGCCGACGACTTGTGGCCGCTGCCCACCTACCAGGAGATGCTCTACATCCTCTGACGCACGGCAACGGGGCACTTATTGCGTCTGGGTCCGCACCCGGTTCGCAGTAAGTGCCCCGTTCCGTACGCGGTCAACAGTATTCGACGGCCGCGACGGCCGCGACGGCCGCGCCGAGCGTGGGCCTTATGGTCCTTCCATCTGCGCATTGAGGGTCGCAGGCCCCACGTTCGGCGAGCACAAACGGATGTTAATCGCCTGTGCGGGCGTAGATTTCGTCGAAGTCCACGCTGACGGCGCAGTTGCCGGTCTGCTGGTGGTTACCGTGCCCGGTCAGCAGCTGGATGGGGTTGTCCGCCGGCTGGGGGAGCGGGTATTGCGCGGTGGTCTTCACCATCAGTCCGGTGCAGCCAGGCACCGTTTCGGAGTGCCCGATGTCCAGGACCCAGTTGGCTCCGTCGAACACCAGCGGGCTGTCTTCGTTGTCCGAGTAGAAGTAACTCATGCATCGGTCACCGGTGCGCAGACAGTAGGTGGTGACCGTCAAGTCCGTCTGCTGTTGCGGCAACACCGACGCGAAGGTCCGCGTGAGGTGGTACTGGCCGCGCAGGCCCTCGGCCGGCGACGGCACCCGCTTGGGTTGGTTGTTCGGATCGGGCAGGCTGTTGATATCGACGTCCCCGGTGCGGGTGAAGGTCACAGTTCGTTTGTCGGCGCAGGCATTACGGACCTCCGAGCGATATTCGCCGGTAAACGTGCCTTCGGCCTCCGGGCGCAGGGAGAACACCTGCCACACTTCGGCGGGCATTTGGCGGCACTGTTGGGAACCGAGGGCAACCGCAAGCCAGCGCCCGTCGATCTGGTCGAGCACCATTGTCGACGCGAAAGTGGGGTCGCCTTTTAGGCGCGAGGCGGTGGCCACGCACCCACTGGGCGTGCACGCCGAGCGGATGGCGTAGGTCGCCGACGACGGCTTGGTGCCTCCGGCGGGGGCGCCGGTGAGAGTCGTGGGCGCACCGAAGTCCGCGCGGTAGACGCCGGTGAATGGACCGCTGTTGGTCGGGGGAGCGGGTGCAGCGGTGGGGGCTGCGGTGCCGCCGGAAGGTTCGTCCTTGGTGAGCTTTACGGCCGCAAGGACGCCACCGGCGACGAGTAGGATCGCGACGGCGATCAGGGCGCCGATCAGGGCGCGGGGTCGTCGCTTGGGTTCCTCCCGCACCGGAGGTCGTATGTCCAGGGCCTTCAGGTCGATGGTGGGTTGCGTGACATCGACGCTCTGGGTGGCGATGCTGAGGTGTTGCGCCAGGTGACGGGCGAACTCCTGGCAGCTGTCGTACCGGTCGGCTGGGTTCTTGGCCATCGCCTTGGCGAAGACTGGATCCAACCCGGCGAGGTCGGGGCGGCGCTCGCTGATCACCGGAGGCGGCGCCGTCAGGTGCTGATTGATCATCGATGCCAGGTTGGACATGCCGTATGGCGCTCCACCGGTGAGGAGGTGGTAGGCGGTGCAGGCCAACGCGTACTGGTCGGTGCGTCCATCTAGCGGTTCGCCCGTCAATTGCTCGGGTGCTGCGTAAGCCGCTGTCCCGACGGTGACATCGGTCCTGGTCAGGCCGGACGGATCATCGATGCGCCGGGCCAGGCCGAAGTCAGCCAGAAAGACGCGTCGCGGCTGTCCGGCGGGTTCGGTCAGCAGGATGTTCGCGGGTTTGATGTCGCGATGGAGCAGCCCGAGATGATGCGCGTAGTCCAGCGCCGATGCGACCGCGTTGACGATCATCACAACCTGGTCGATGGGCATACCGGTCGGGAATTTCTCGCTCAACAGGTGGTGAGCGTCGGTGCCCTCCACATACTCCATCGAGATCCACAGCTGTCCGTCATGTTCGCCGCGGTCATGAATCCCCACGATGTGCGGATGAGACAGGGTCGCCGCCAGATCAGCCTCGCGCTCAAAACGGGCGCGAAACTCAGCGTCGTCGGTGACGTCCGCCGGCAGCACCTTGAGTGCGTCCTCGCGGGGCAGCCGCGGATGCGACGCCAGATACACAGTGCCCATCCCACCCGAGCCCAGCAGTCGCAGGATTGTGTATCCGGCGAATACCTGGCCAACCTCCAGCGCCATGGCCAAATCGTATGTCCTGTTCGTTTGTTTCCCCGCACCCGCTGCGCACCGGCACCGACGCAGCGCGGCCGATCCCGCGCGCCTACCAGGGTGATGTATTTCTAATCACCAGTGCGCGTGAGCGTTTCGTCCAAGTCGCTGTCACTGCACTCGCTGATGCTTTGGTGGCCGTGCCCGCTCAGCGTCGTGATCGGATCCTGCACCCCTGGTGGCAACGCAAACTGCCCCGTGACCTTCAACTGGGCGCTCGCACCGGAGGTCCGACATGTTTTTTCTTCCTCGATCACATACGTCCATTTGCCGGCGGCAAACACCATCGGCACTCCACCCGATGCGTTGTGCAGGTAGCTGGTGCACCGATCGCCGGTGCGCAGGCAGTAGGTGGTGCCGACCAAGCTGGCTTGCAGCGGCGGGCTGCCGTCGGTAAAGGTCCGCGTCAGGCGGTACCGGCCGTGCAGCGCTTCGGCCTCCGACGGGACGCGCGCTGGCTGGCCGGCCGGATCGGGAAGTTCGCCCAGATCGGCGTCGCCGGTGCGGGTGAAGGTCACGATTCGCCTTTCAAAGCAGCCGTCGCCGGCCATCACGGCGTACTCGCCGGTGAGAGGGTCGTTGCTGCCTGGCCGCAACGTGAACACCTGCCACAAGTCGTCGGCGTCTGCGCCCTGGCACTGGCCTGTGCCCTGTGATACGGACACCCAGCGCCCGCCTATCTGGTCAAACACCAGCGCCGCGGGCCCCACCTCTGCGCCGCCGAAACGTCTTGCCGTAGCCACACAACCACTCGTCTCGCACACCGACCGAAGGCCATACGTCCCCGTCAGCGCCGTTGTCCCTTGACTCGGTGGGTCATCGAGTCCGATCGTCGGGCCGAAGTCGGCGCGATAGGTCCCGGCCAACGGACCACTCGCGGTGGCGGCCGGGCCCGGCTGCCGGGTGAGTGCGACGCCCGCGAAGATGCCGACGGCAACGACGAGCAACGCGACGGCTGCCAGCGCGCCGACGAGCAGGGGCGAGCGTCGGCGCCGAACGTCGGCATCCGGCACCGTCACCACGGGGGCGGCCCGGGTCTCGAACACGTAGGACGCGTCGGTGAGATATTGCTCCAACTGTTGGGCGAACTCTTGGCAGCTGGCGAAACGCTGGGCCGAGTGCTTGGCCATCGCGGTGGCGAACACCGGATCCAGCGCGGCCAACTCCGGGCGGCGCGCTCCGATCGAGGGCGGCGGGGCGGTGACCTGTTGGGTGATCACCACTGCAAGATTGGAGTCGCTGTACGGCCGCGTGCCGGCCAGTAGGTGAAAAGCCGTGCAGGCCAACGCATATTGATCGGCGCGGCCGTCAAGAGACTCGCCCGTCAACTGCTCGGGCGCGGCGTAGGCCGCTGTTCCCACCGCCATATTCGTCTGAGTCAGGCGCGCCGCGTCATCCATCCGTCGCGCAATGCCGAAGTCCGCCAGAAACACCCGCCGCGGCTGCCCGTCCGGTTCGGTCAGCAGGATGTTGGCCGGTTTGACGTCGCGGTGCAGCAATCCGCGGTGGTGTGCGTAATCCAACGCCGAGGCGACCGCACTGATGATCGCCACCACTTCATCGACTGGCATCCCGCCCGTGTACCTCGTCGCCAGCAGCGCCGCCGCGTCGGTGCCGTCCACATAGTCCATCGAGATCCACAACCGGCCCTCATATTCCCCGCGGTCATGGATTCCGACGATGCTCGGATGGGACAGCGCCGCCGCCAACTCGGCCTCGCGCTCGAACCGCGCCCGATACTGCGGATCGTTGGTCACGTCCGCCGGCAACACCTTCAGGGCATCCTCGCGGGGCAATCGTGGATGCCTCGCCAAGTACACCGCGCCCATCCCGCCAGCACCGAGCTTCCGCACGATCGTGTAGCCGGCGAACTCCTGGCCAACTTCTAGGGACATGGGCTGGGTGTTAATCGCCTGTGCGAGTGAATGATTCGTCGAAGCCGACACTGACTGCGCAGGACCCGGTCTGTTCCTGCGTGCCTTGGCCGGTGAGCAACGTGATGGGATCCTGCGGGGGTTGGGGCAGGGGATACTGCCCGGTCTTCTTCACGTGCGTCGGGGAGCCCCGACCCGGGCACGTACCGTCGTGCTCGGTGTGCAACGTCCAGTTCCCGTCGGCGAACACCAGAGGTTCCACGGCCCCCGAGAAATTGTGGAAGAAGCTCATGCACCGGTCACCGGTGCGCAGGCAGTGGGTGGTGACCTTGTAGTCGATCTCCTGCGGTGCGGCCCGGATCTTGAAGGTTCGTCGCTGGTGGTATTGGCCGCGTAGCGCTTCGGCCGGCGGCACGACCCGCGCCGGTAGCGCCGACGGATCGGGCAGGCTGTCGACATCGACGTCGCCGATGCGGGTGAAGGTCACCGTGTGTTTGCCTACGCAGTCGTTCGCGGTGGTCGCGGTGAAATCTCCGGTCAATGTGCCCGGGGGGCCCTCCTTGAGGATGAACACCTCCCAGATTTCGGCCGGGGCGTCCTGGCACTTGTCGTGGCCGAGGGCCACCGACACCCAGCGGTCACCGATCTTGTCGAACACCAACGTCGGTGCGAAGGTGGTTTCGCCCCCGAGATGAGCCGCGGTTGCCCGGCAACCGCCGGGCCCACACGTTGAGCGGACGGCGTAGTTGTCGGTGGACGGCACCATGCCCGGGCCGGGCACGTCAATATCTATGCTGGTCGCTGCGCCGAAGTTGGCTCGGTAGGCCCCGGTGAACGGCCCCGTGTTGGGTGCTCTGGTCGGGGTAGTGGACGTGGCGCCGGGTGGTGCTCCAGCCTGAGGGGCGGAGTCAGGGCGTTGAGTGATCTTTATTCCCGCGAACACTCCACCGGCCACGAGCAGCAGACCGATGCCCGCAAGCGCGCCGATCAGGGCGCGGGAACGCGGGCGCTTTCCGGCCGGTTGGGGCCCCGCGCCCGGCACGGTCGGAGCGGTCACGGTGCGTGCGATGTCCTGGGCGTAGGCGGGCATCGTCGGGTCCTGGCGCAGTCGGGCGGCGAACTCGCTGCAGCTGTCGAACCGGTCGGCCGGTTTTTTCGCCATGGCGCGGGTGAATACGGGATCGAGCCTTGCCAATTCCGGGCGGCGGGCACCGATCGAGGGCGGCGGTGCGGTGACGTGTTGGGTGATCACCACTACCGGGTTGGAATCGACGTACGGCGCCGAACCGGTGAGCAGGTGAAAGGCGGTGCAGGCCAAGGCATATTGATCGGCGCGACCGTCCAACGGCTCGCCCTTCAACTGCTCGGGTGCCGCGTAAGACGCGGTACCCAGCATGATGTTGGTCGCGGTCAGACCCGTTGAATCCTCGATGCGCCGAGCGATTCCGAAGTCGGCGAGGTAGACCCGTCGCGGTTGCCCATCGGCTTCGGCAAGCAAGATGTTCGCCGGTTTGACGTCGCGGTGCAGCAGTCCGCGGTGGTGCGCATAGTCGAGGGCCGAGGCGACAGCGGTGATGATGGTCGCCACTTGATCCAGCGGCATTCCGCCGGGGAAGCGTTCGCGCTGTAGCTGTGCCGGGTCGGTGCCGGGCACATAGTCCATCGAGATCCAGAACTGGCCGTCGTACTCGCCGCGGTCGTGGATTCGCACGATGTTCGGGTGCGACAAAGTCGCCGCTACCTCGGCCTCGCGCAGGAAGCGCGCCCGAAACTCCGCATCATTGGTCAACTCGGGCGAAAGCACTTTGAGTGCGTCTTCGCGTGGCAGCCGCGGGTGCCTGGCCAGATACACCGAACCCATCCCGCCGGAGCCCAGCACCCGCAGGATCGTGTATCCGGCGAACACTTGGCCAACCTGGAGTGACATGGGCAAAGCGTAATTGGTTACCGGGCGGAATTGGGGCAGCTGAAGGCCCGACTGCTCGGGCTCGATGCCTAGATATCCCTACTGCCTGTCGTCGACATTCGGCGGGTCGTAGATCACCAGGAAGACGAGGTCCTCGGTGCCGTTGTTGATCACGTTGTGCCGCTTGTATGCGGGCACCTTGACGAACGAACCCGCTGCTACCTGCCAGATGTCGTCCTCGATCTGCACTTTGCAGGAGCCGCTGAGGAAGTAGAACGCGTGGTTGTAGGTATGGCTGTGCGGGGACGAGCCGCCACCCGGGCCGAACTTGGTCAACTGGGCGCTGAAGAGGCTGGAGTAGTCGTCGTCGACCAACTCGTTGCTGAGCCAGAATTTCGGCCCGAGGTCGGTCTTGTGCCAGACGATGTCTGCGGGTGTCAGCACGTATTCGGTTGCCTTGTCGCCGTTGCTCATTGGCGCCTCCCATCCACGTGGGTCGCCAACAAGTCTTGGTGCCCAGATTCAATAGATAGAGTATATAGCCAATATATCTAAGGCGTATAGTTGCGCAAGCGCAACTAACTGGTGACGCTGCTCACGGTCGCGGCTTGGCTGGTGCCGCGTTGACTTTGCGGATTTGGCGGGGAAGTGCGAGAAGGCGCCGCCAAAAGTGCAGAGTCAACGGCAGAAGGTCAGCGCTGGGTCGCGTCCTCGGGGATCATGTCCATGTCGAACCCCAGGACCTGCCAAATTCGCTTCACAATCGGCGGTGCGCCGGTGAGTCGAATGCGCGGCCGGTCTGTGGTCGCGACCTGGCCGGCCTGCGCCAGGGCAGCGGCGCCCCGAGCACAGATGTAGGACAGATCGCTCACGTCGAGGTTGACCGGACCCTTCGGCAGGGCCTGGAGAGCTTCTGCCAGGGCCCGAACGCCGAAGGCGTCGACTTCGCCGCCCAACACCGTCTTCGAGGGTTGGCAGAACAGGCCGAAAGGCGTCGAGGTGGTCGCGGGACCTTGGCGCAGCGGGTGAACGACCATCACCGCCTCGGGTTGATCGCCGACGACGCCGACGTCGTAGGCGCACAATGCGGACATTGGGTTGCCCTCGGCCATCCAGGCATCCGCTGTGTGCTCCCAATGGGCATGGCTGGCTCGGCGAGCCGGATCGGCGATCAGAGGAGTGATGTCGCAGAACACCCGAATGCCGTTGAAGCCGGCGGCCAGCGCCCGCTTGACCTGGCCGGCATACAGCGCCAGTTGCGCGTCGGCGTCAATCGGCTTCGACATGTCATATATCTGATCGTGGCTGAAGGCGGCTACCTCTTGGGCGACCCGTGCGTCGGCCGCCGTGAGGGCGGCAAGTAGCCCGGCGCCGCCGTCGGGGTCGGTCGTCACCATGGCCAGGCGTTGCCCGATGCGGGCGCCTTCTAGCAGCCACTCAACCGCTGCGGCGTCGCGCTCGGATTTCGTCGAATACGCCAAGCACGCGTGATCACTTTTGCCGGCTCCACGAGCGCTTTCGAATACTCCCGAGGCCCTCGCAGCGGCGGCCCGGTCGCCCGTCATGAGCAGATCATAGGGCGCTGATGAAGATCCTGTTGTGCAAATCGCACATTAGTTTGCAGTGGTCACTGTTTGTCGTGTGTATGACCAAACACCGACTCCGCGATCATCCGCCGGAGCCACCCGCGATAGCGGTCCACCGGCCACCCGTCTTGTTGTGTGATGCGCAGGTAGCTGTCGGTGCTGCTGATTACCGCCAGGGTTTCGACCAGCTCCTCGAAGGGCACGTCTCTGCGCAGCCAGCCGCGCTCGCGAGCAACCCCGAGTAGCCGCTCAAGCTGCTGGTTGATGCTTCTCAGCAACCCCTGCAGATAGCTGCGCAATTCAGCATCGGCGGCGGCGCCATCCCTCAGGGCTGGCGCGATCCGCGCGGTTAGTTGGTGGATCTCGGTCTGGGCGGCCACGAAATAATCGATCGCCTCGTCGGGGGATTGCGTGGCGACAAATCTCCGTCCAGCTTCCACGTTGAGAACGTCTTCTTCGTCGCTGACGCCGATCGCGGCGTACTCCACGGCGGCAATCATCAGGGCCGCTTTGGGGCCGTGTCCCTGCACGGTTTCGGGCGAAACCCCAGCGGCCTCAGCGATTTTCGCCAGGGTCGTTCTGGCGTAGCCGTGTTCGGAAAACAGTTCGGCCGCAGCGCTGACGACCTTGCTGCGGGTCAACTCCGCCTGCTGTTGTCGCAACTCCGATCGATACGTCCGCGGCCGACGGGCGCCCTTAGGAGTTGCAGATATTGACTGCGGTGCCATAGTAATGAATACTACAACCACGGACTGAAGGTGACCCTTAGGGGGCAGCGTGGCATCCATACTCATCGCCAGCATCCCCGGTCACGGCCACGTCACCCCGCTATTGGCGGTCGCCCGGGCGTTCGTCGAACGCGGCGACCACGTCCGATTCATCACCGGCGCTCGGTTCGCCGATCGCATCGCCGCGACAGGAGCGTCCCATATCCCATTGGCGCCGGAGGCCGACTACGACGAAAGTCTCCTCGACCAGTTTCCTGAGCGCGCCAAGCTGAAGGGCACTAAAGCCATCGCGTTCGACATCGAGCATGTCTTCGTCCGTCCAACCAAGGCCCAGTACGAGACAGTGATGGCCGCCCTTGCTGCTCGTCCCGCTGATGCCGTGCTGATGGAGCCCGGGTTCACCGGCGGGGCGATCCTCGTCGGGCACCCGCGAACGGTGCGTCCGCCCGTCGTCGTGTGTGGCGTTGTTCCGCTGCCGATCTCCGACACCGAAACGGCACCGTGCGGTATGGGATTACCTCCCGCTCGATGGGCAAACAAGCAGCGCAACGCTGTCTTGGCCGCAGTCAGCCGCCGAATACTCGCACACGCGAACAGCATTGGCGACCAGCTTTACCGCGAGGTACACGACGAGGGCCTGCCATGTTCCTTGCTCGAATGGTGTCGCTGCGCCGACGTGATTATGCAGTTCACCGTTGCGGCCTTCGAGTACCCGCGGGCGGACGTGCCCACCGCGTTGCACTTCGTGGGACCGCTCCGCAGCGCTGAGTCGCGCGGGGTGTTGCCGAACTGGTGGTCTGATCTCGATGGCTCGCGACCGGTTGTTCATGTGACGCAGGGGACTGTCGCCAATCGCGACTACCGCCAAGCCATTGCCCCGACGTTGGAGGCGCTGGCCGACGAGGACGTCCTGACGGTGGTCAGCACCGGCGGTCGCCCGCTCGACACCCTGCCTCCACTTCCGGAAAATGCCCGCGCGGCAGAATATCTCCCGTACGACGAGCTGTTGCCGCGTACCGCCGTCTACGTCACAAACGGCGGGTATGGCGGCGTTCAATGCGCGTTGCGTCACGGTGTGCCGATCGTCGCCACTGGCGGCAAGGAAGACAAGCCCGAAGTGGGTGCACGGGTGGCGTGGTCCGGCGTCGGACGTCGAATCCGCTCCGAGCGGCCCAGCGTAAAGGCGCTGCGGAGGGACATTTTGGCCGTGCTGACGCAGCCGCGTTATCGTGAAGCGAGCCAACGCATCTCCGCCGATATGGCCGCCGCCCCCGGTTTCGGCGCCCTGGCCGACGTCGTCGACGAACTGGTGGGCGCCGCTCGATGAGGGCCGAGCAGACGCAAACTCGTACCAAAAGTGCTGCTGCAGTACAATTTTGTGTCTGCTCGCGGCTAACTCAGGGGTGTGATTTGGGCGGTCATCCAGGCGTGAAGGGGTAGGGACGCCAGTATCGACTGCAGGTCCCGCAGGTCGCGTGCGCTCCACAGGCCGACGGACTGCCACAGACCGGGCTGGATCGGTGGTGTCCACAGTCGAACCAGCAGACCGGCCTGCGCCAGTGCCTGGTTGCAGATGGCCTCCCGCACCTTGAGTTCGTCGATGGTCCGTCCCGAGGTGCCTGCCGGGACTGTAATCGTCGTCCTGGTAAGGAATTCCGCCGCTTCGTGCCCCCGCTCCGCACCTGGGTCATCGGGATGCCACGACAACGGCGTGATCTCGTACGAGCGCCACATGTGCAGGGGCATCGAGGCGAGAGCCTTGTCCAGCAGGCCGTGTTCGTCGGATGTGAACAAGCCGAAAGTGCGCCTACCCGACGCGGCCGGCTGCCAGAGGCGCACTATCGTTCCCTCGGCGGCGAGTTCGCGGGCCCGTACTGCCTCGCGCGCCTGAAGGTCCGCCATGACCGCCGGCGGCGTCCCCGCGGGAGCGCGTGACTTCATTTCGACGAGATATTCCATGATTGCGACCTTCCAACCCTTTTCCTAAGGCGAAATTCGTTCAGTGCCCAGCACTTTGGCCGCCGTCGACGTGCAAGATCTCGCCCGTGACGAACGGGGCGGTTTCCAGGTACACGATGGCGTTGACCGCATCCTCGATCTCCCCCAACCGGCCGACGGGGTGCAGTGCGGCCAGGGTGTCGTAGACGTCGGGCGAATGCATGGGAGTGCGGATGGTGCCCAGTCCGATCGCGTTGACCCGGATCCCGCGGGTGGCGTACTCGACCGCCAGTCCTTTGGTGACGGCGTTGATACCCCCCTTGGTCAGCGCCGCCAGGCCAGCAGGAACCGCGGAACTGGCGTGGTCGACCAGGCTGGTCGACAGGTTGATCACGTGACCGCCGCCGCCGCCGCGGCTCAGCATGGCGGCCAACGCACTGCGCGTCACCTCGAAAAACCCGCGCAGGTTCACCCCCGTCACAGCGTCGTAGTCGTCGTCGGTGTACTCGGTGAAGGGCTTGGAGACAAAAATGCCGGCATTGTTGATCAGCGTGTCGATCCGGCCGAAGCGGTTCAGCGCCGCCTCGACGATCCGGGCACCCGCGCCGGGCTGGGACACATCGGCCCGCACGGCAAGCACCTCAGGGTCGTCGAAGTCGGCGATGGAACGGGCGACCGCCACCACGGCGTAACCCAGTTTGCGGTAGGCGGGGACCAAGGCGGCACCGATGCCCTGGGAGGCCCCGGTGATGACCACTACTTTCGTTGGCTGACTCATGGAACGCCCTTTCGCGCAGCTTGTGCTTCGCTGTAACGAATCGGGGCGCTCAACGCATCCACGCGTTCGAGAGAAGTTGCCTCTCAATTGATAGTCACAGCCTATTACCGCACTACGATGGGCCGGTGGAGCTCCGTCAGCTGCGCTACTTCGTCGCCGTCGCCGAAGAATTGCACTTCGGTCGGGCCGCCGAACGGCTGCATATCGCGGGTCCGTCGCTCTCTCAGCAGATCAAAGCTCTGGAACGAGACCTCAAACTGCAGCTCTTTCACCGCAACCGCCGCGAGGTGACCCTGACCGCGTCGGGAGCCGCCCTGCTACCCAAGGTCCGAGAATTGCTGGCCAGTGCCGAGGAGTTGCGCACCCAGGCCAACGGGCTGACCGACAGCCAACCGGTGCGCATCGGGTACGTCAACTGGCGTCCGCCCGATTTGGTCGAGCGCACCTCCGGCGTCGCTCAACTCCGCGTGGACACCTGGCTACTGCCCTCGCACACGCAGGCGACGCGGGTCGCCGAGCGCGCCCTTGACCTCGCAATTTGCTGGGTGCAGCGCCGCGACCTCGATGAGCAGCAACTGGACGCTCGGCTGATCGGCGCCGACCTGCTCTACGCGGTGGGCCCGGGTTCGGACGCATCCCCGGTCGCCGCGCAGGACGTCCTGGTGTTGCTCGATTCGGATGAGTCGTCGTGGTCATCCTGGAATCGGTTCGCCGAGCAGTTTGCCGGCGACACCGGGGCTCGGAGCGAGCGATGCGAGGACGGCGGCGTCACGGGCACCGCGTTCTTTGCTCACGTGCGTCGATTCGCTGGCCCGGTGTTGAACAATGTCAGGGATCAGAACAAGCCATTGCCGACGGGTTTGGTGCGACGCCCGATCATGAACCCGCAGCCCTGTTGGACCTGGTCGCTGGTGTCTCGGCGCGACGAGCGGCGACCGAGCGTGGTCGCCGTCATCGAGGCACTCAGCCAAAGCGAACCAGACTTGCGTAGGAGCCTCCGCCAGGGGGCGGCGTGGCTGCCCCAAGACGACCCCTACCTGCACTGACCGATTCGGCGCGCTAAATTCGAGTCGCGTACGGCCGCACCGCGGCGGCCGCCGAGTCTGCAGGGGTGCACACGGGGTAAAGGTGTGCAAAACGCAGATAGGGTGCAGAAGGGTGCAGAAGGGGAAAGTCATGAACGCGAGTGTCGAGCAGTTGGAGTTTCAGGCCGAGGCGCGACAGTTGCTGGACTTGATGGTCCACTCGGTCTACTCCAACAAGGACTCATTCCTACGGGAGCTGATCTCCAACGCATCGGATGCGTTGGACAAGGTGCGCCTCGAGGCGCTCCGCAACAAGGACCTGGACGTTGACACGTCCGACCTGCACATCGAACTCGAGGTAGACAAAGAGGCGCGCACACTCACCGTCCGCGACAACGGCATCGGGATGACGCGCGACGAGGTGGTGGACCTCATCGGCACGTTGGCCAAGTCGGGCACCGCCGAGGTGCGTCAGCAACTCAAGGAAGCCAAGAACCAGGCCGCGTCGGAAGAGCTGATCGGGCAGTTCGGTATCGGCTTCTACTCGAGCTTCATGGTGGCCGACAAGGTCGAACTGGTGACGCGCAAAGCCGGGCAGACCGAGGGCACCCGCTGGGAGTCCAGCGGTGAGGGCACTTACACGATCGAATCCGTCGAGGGGGCACCGCAGGGCACCTCGGTGACGTTGCATCTCAAGCCCGAGGACGCCGAGGACGAGCTGCACGACTACACGGCCGAATGGAAGATCAGGAGCCTGGTCAAGCAGTACTCCGACTTCATTGCCTTCCCGATCCGTATGCAGGTAGAGCGGCGCAAGCAGGTGCCGGTCGAGGAAGGCTCCGAAGAGACCCGCGAAGAGGTGACCGTCGAAACCGAGACGATCAACTCGATGAAGGCGTTGTGGGCTCGGCCCAAGGACGAAGTCAGCGAAGACGAATACAAAGAGTTCTACAAGCACATCGCCCACGCCTGGGACGACCCGCTGGAAATCATCGCGATGAAGGCGGAGGGCACTTTCGAGTACCAGGCCCTACTGTTCATCCCGTCGCACGCCCCGTTCGATCTGTTCGACCGGGACGCCAAGGTCGGTGTGCACCTCTACGTCAAGCGCGTGTTCATCATGGGCGACTGCGACCAACTGATGCCCGAGTACCTGCGCTTCATCAAAGGTGTCGTCGACGCACAGGACCTGTCGCTCAACGTTTCCCGAGAAATCCTGCAGCAAGATCGTCAGATCAAGGCCATCCGCCGCCGGCTGACCAAGAAGGTCCTTTCGACGATCAAGGAGATGCAGTCCTCGCGGCCCGAGGACTACAAGAAGTTCTGGACCCAGTTCGGCAGGGTCGTCAAAGAGGGCCTGTTGTCAGACATCGACAACCGGGAGACCCTGCTGCAGATCTCGTCGTTCGTCTCCACGCACAGCGAGGAGGAACCCACCACACTGGCGCAGTACGTCGAGCGCATGAAGGAAGGGCAGGAGAAGATCTTCTACGCGACCGGCGAGTCGCGCCAACAGATCCTCAATTCGCCGCATCTCGAGGCGTTCAAGGCCAAGGGCTACGAGGTGCTGCTGCTCACCGACCCGGTCGACGAGGTCTGGGTGGGCATGGTGCCCGACTTCGACGGCAAACCGCTGCAATCGGTGGCCAAGGGCGAGGTGGACCTGACCTCTGACGAGGAAAGCAGCGAAGCCGAGCGCGAAGAGCAGGAAAAGGAATTCGCCGGTCTGCTCACCTGGTTGAAGGAGACCCTGAGCGAGCACGTCAAGGAAGTTCGGTTGTCCACCCGCCTGACCGAGTCGCCGGCCTGCCTGATCACCGACGCCTTCGGGATGACCCCGGCGCTGGCTCGGATCTACCGTGCTTCCGGGCAGGACGTTCCGGTCGGCAAGCGGATTCTGGAGCTCAACCCGAACCATCCGCTCATCAAGGGTCTGCGCCAGGCGCACCAGGACCGGCCCGATGATGCTTCGGTGGCTGAGACTGCTGAATTGCTCTACGGCACAGCGCTTCTCGCTGAAGGCGGGGCGCTCGACGACCCGGCGAGGTTCGCCGGACTGCTCGCGGACCGCTTGACGCGCAGCCTGTAGAGAACGCGTAGCGAAACGCCGTGCGCGTTGCCGCAGGCGCCGCCGCGTGGATCGCGGCGGCCCTCGGCTATCTCATCGTGGAGGCGGTGGCCGCGGCCGCGATCGGCGCCCAGTACAGCTACGTGACCGACTACATCAGCTCGCTGGGCGTGCCGGCGCGGTCACCGCGGGCCGCAGCCATGAATGCGGCTTTCTGTTGGCAGGGAACACTTTTCCTGCTCGGTGCTCTGCTGGTGGGCCCCGCCGGCAGCCACCGCATCCGCTACCGGGCCGCGTTTGTGTTGTTCGCGACGGCGAACGCCGTCGGTAACGTCCTCGTCGCGGTCGTCCACAGCGGCTCGGGAGCTTGGGTGCACGGGTTGGGCGCCGTGCTGGCTATCGCCGGCGGCAACGCCGCGATAATGGCAGGGTCGACTTCGCTGTCGAAATCCATTGGTGCGCCTTCGTATCGCGTCGTTTCGTGGTTGCTGGCCGGAGCCGGGTACGCGGGACTGACGTTGTTCCTGTTGGGCGCCAACAACGTTGGGCTTTGGGAACGGATCAGCGTCTATTCGATCCTGCTGTGGCAGACACTGACGGCAATCCTGCTGCTGTGCGCGGTCAGAAGGGAAGCTTCTCGCGGACCAGGTCGGTGAACACGCGGCGCGCGGACACCGGGTGGAATTCGCGCGCGGCGTCGGTGAGCGCGTCGCGGGCCTCGGCGCTCAACTCGATGTCGGCTGCGGCGACATTGAACTCCAGCTGCTCGACGCTGGAGGCCCCGGGAATGGCGACCACGCCCGGCAGGCTGATCAGCCAAGCCAATGCCACCTGGGCCGGTTTGGCATCGACGCTCGCCGCGACCTCACGAAGTGTCTGCAGCAGCGGCTCGATGCGGCGCAGGTTTTCGGTGCCGAACAAGGGGTTGGCCAGGCGGACGTCACCGGGACGGTTGTGGACTCCGTACTTGCCGCCCAGCAAGCCCTGCGCCAGCGGGCTGTACGCGATCACGATGCGGCCCTCGCGCTCGGCGAACGGGACCAAATCCTCGAGTGCGTCCGGGCGCGCCAACGAGAATTGGACCTGGTTGCTGATCACCGGGCGACCCAGCGCGGCGTCGGCTTTCCGCCAGCGCGCAAGCGAATAGTTGGACACGCCTGCCGCGCCGATCAACCCGTCGTCCAACAGGTCGCGCATCCCCGGCATGATCACCGAATCGGGAATCACGGGGTTGGGTTGGTGAATCTGGTACAGCGGAATCCGATCGAGTTGTAATCGCTTGGCGCTGGCGCGTGCTCGCTGTTTGACGACGGCCGGGAACGGTGCGACGGGAAAGACCTTGCTTGCCACCGCGACCTCGGTGCGCTTGTCCCCAAGCGCTTCGGCCAGAATTCGCTCGCTCTTGCCCAGTCCGTACACCTCGGCGGTGTCGAACAACGTCACACCCAGCGCAAGGGCCCGACGGACGATGTCGCGGGCCGCCCCTTCGGCATAGGCGTCCCCGTAGCCCCACTCGCGGGAACCGAACTGCCAGGTGCCGAGTCCGATTCGGCTGACTCTTCCGACCCCGTCGACGTCCAAGAATTTCATAGCTCCACCGTAGTCGGCGTGCGACGCTGTCAGCTGGTCGCGCTGGTATCCGAAGGATCGCGGCATGTCGGTGGCATTTCGCGCTGAGGTACGCGCTGCTGACCGCACCAAACACCGCCACCAGCGCGTATGCGGCTCGACACAGCTGTGTTTGGTGCCCACGGTGCTCGGGTAGCCGCCACCAAGTGCGCGCACTACAGCCCAGCGCGCGAAACCCAACCCTGAACGGGAGGACGCATGGCTGAGAGCACAATCCAGTCGCCCGACGACGTCGTCGAATTTCTGGTACACCAGCACCAACAGATCGAGTCGTTGTTCGACAGGACGTTGGCCGCATCGGGCAAGCAACGAGAAGAAGCTTTCATCGAACTCCGACGGCTACTCGCGGTGCACGAGACCGCCGAGGAGGAAATTGTTCACCCTCGTGTCAAGCGGAAGATCGACAACGGCGACGCTGTGGTCAAACCGCGGCTCGAGGAGGAGCACGAGGCAAAGATCCGGCTGAAGCAGCTGGAGAAGCTCGATGTCGACAGTGCGGTGTTCACCAACCAGCTGGCCGAGCTGCGGGACGCCGTTCTAGCTCATGCCCAGCACGAAGAGCGCGAAGAATTCACCAAGCTGGCCGAGCAGTTGAGTAATGACGAGCTGGAAAGGATGGGCCGCGCGGCCAAACTCGCCGAAGCGGTCGCGCCGACCCGCCCGCACGCCGGGGTCGAGTCACAGACGGCGAATCTGGTCGCCGGCCCGTTCGCGGCGATGTTGGACCGGGCTCGGGACGCCATCGTCGGAAAGGGCTGATTACCGGCCTGACATGCTGTAACGGGGCACCACGGCAGTGGTGCCCCGTTCTCGTTGTACGCCCAGCATGGGCATTCGCTAGGAGGTGTGAGTCCTCTGGAGGAGAAGGTGGTTTAACTCCGAGTCGATGGCAACTGCGTCACCGTGAGGTGGGGTGGGAAGGAAGCCGGAGACGAAGCCCTGCACCGAGGGACACGAACCGTATAGAAGGCATGCCGGTTGGGGTGAGCCAGCAACAGATGGTGAAGCCCGTTCCACCGAAGCGGCCGGTGTGTAAATGCGGCGGCGGCAGGGTGAAAGTGGATGTTCTTATCTGGGGAGATCTGTCCTGGTGCGTCGGTGCTGTGCGCCGGAGCGGCGTCGTTCGTGAGGGCGGCGCTGACGGGGCAGAAGTCAGCAGAGGCCGTAGTACCGGCGGGAATCAGATGTGCCGGGAAGGGCTGAACGTTGGGAATTGATGTTTCGAAGTGGTGCTTCTCGTGGATGTCGCGGTGATCGCAGCCAACCCACCGGCGGTGGGGCAGATGATGTGGAGGGACTGGTGAATCCGGAAGTGCCCTTGTCTGTGCGTAGCGGTGTCTCGGCGGGTGCTGCCGAGGGTGTCAGGGATGGCCAGGATTTGTGGGAGCAGGTGTTCGCGCCCGCGAATCTGGCTGTCGCGTTGGGACGTGTCGAACGCAATCGCGGTGCGGCCGGTGTCGATGATGTCAGCGCGCAGGAGTTGCGTAACTGGTGCCGGGACAACTGGGCCGGAGTGCGGGCGGCGTTGGATGCGGGCACGTACCGTCCGATGCCGGTGCGTCAGGTGATGATTCCCAAACCTGATGGCGGGCAACGGAAGTTGGGGGTGCCGACGGTGCTGGATCGGTTGATCCAGCAGGCGATCGCGCAAGTGCTGACCCCGGTCTTTGATCCGGGGTTTGTGCCGGTCTCGTATGGATTCCGGCCGGGCAAAAGCGCCCACGACGCTGTGAAGGTCGCCAGGTTGGTGATCGAGCAGGGGTATCGGTGGGTGGTCGAGGTGGACCTGGATGCGTTCTTCGATCGGGTCAACCACGACGTGCTGATGGCCCGGGTTGCGCGGAAAGTGAACGACAAACGGCTGCTGAAGCTGATCCGCCGCTATTTGGAGGCGGGGATCATGGCCGATGGGGTGCGGCAGGCGGTGAGCCAGGGGACCCCACAGGGGTCGCCGTTATCGCCGCTGTTGTCGAACATCATGCTCGACGATTTCGATCAGGAGTTCTGGGCGCGTGGGCACCGGTTTGTCCGCTACGCCGACGATATCCGGGTCTTTGTGAAATCGAAGCGGGCGGCCGAGCGGGTGCTCGAACAGGGCACTCGGCTGCTGGAGCAGCGGTTGAAGTTGAGGGTGAACCAGGCCAAGTCCTCGATCGCCCCGGCGACGACAGCTGTGTTGCTGGGGTTCGGGTTCTTCTTCACTACCTCCGGGGTCAAGATCCGGGTCGCGCCCAAGGCGTGGCAGCGGGCCAAAGCCCGCATCCGGTCGTTGACGTCGCGGCGGTGGAGTGTGGCCATGGAGTACCGCATCATGCGGCTGAACCAATACGTCCGGGGCTGGATGGGGTACTTCCGCCTAGCGGACACACCCCGCAAGTTCCGGGATCTGGATGAGTGGTTCCGCCGTCGACTGCGCCAAATCCGCTGGAAGGAATGGAAACGCGTCCGCACCAAGGTCGCGAACCTGCGTGCACTCGGGATCCGGGCCGATCTGGCCTGGCAATGGGGCATGAGCAGCCGCGGCTACTGGCGAATCGCGGGCTCGCCCGTCCTGACGCGGGCACTGCCCAACCGATACTGGGACCGGCAGGGCCTCATCACGTTTCACCACGCCTGGGCCAGATTCCACACGACCTAGCGAACCGCCGGATGCGAGGCCCGCACGTCCGGTGGTGTGAGAGGGGGCCGGTCAACCCGGCCCCCTACTCGATTGGGCACGGCGGTGTGCGATGCTCGGCTGCGGAGGTCGCTATGTCGAACACAGTGGTGGTCGGAGCGTCGAGCGGGTTGGGGCGCTGTATCGCCATCAGCTTGGCCCGACGCGGGGATCGAGTCGCGCTGCTGGCCCGGCGCCGCGAGCGCATCGAGGCCGCAGCCCAGCAAGCGGGACCTGACGCGGTCGCCGTCGAGTGCGACATCACCGACGAAGCATCCTGTCGATCGGCGATCAACGGGGCGGCTGAGCATCTGGGCGGCATCGACAACGTCGTGTACGCACCGGCCATAAGCCCCCTCGCGCCGCTGGCCAACACCGATGCCGCAACCTGGCGCAACGTCTTCGACACCAACGTGATCGGCGCATCGTTGGTTACGGCGGCGGCGCTGCCGTACCTCCTCGCCTCGGCCGCCCCGAAGGCCGTCTACCTGTCCTCCCCGGTTGGCAGCGCGGGGCCGGTGTGGCCCGGACTCGGCGCGTATGGGGTCAGCAAAGCGGCGCTGGAGAGGCTCGTCGAATCATGGCAAGCCGAACACCCCGAGATCGGATTCACCACCCTCATCGCGGGCGAGTGCGCGGGCGGTGAGGGCGAAGCACAGACCGGGATGACCGCCGGCTGGGACCGTGAGTTGGCCATGCAGTTCTACCCGCAGTGGGCGGCGCGAGGGTGCATGCCCGGCACGCTGATGCCGGTCGAGGACCTGGTCGAGGTGGTCCACACCATCCTGCGCAGGAACGCAACGACATCGATGCCCGTCGTCATTGCCCGTGGCGCGCCCGCTGCCCCGGCGCCGGCTCAGCAGTAGCGGCAGCGCTGAGCGTGGGTCACGCCCGTCAAATACCCGGCCCGGCCACGAAGCAGCGGCCCGCGGCCGTGTCGAAAAAGACTTCTGCCACAACGGATTTGTCGATGGTCGGAAACTCAAAGCGGTGTACCTGTTGACCGGCCGCGACGTCGGCTTCCTGTGATTGCGTGGTGCCGTCTGTCTTACGCACCACCGCGGTGACCTTCTCGGCCTGCGACAGGTTTTGCGGTTCATGGAAGTACCACACCTCGATGCCGCCGTCCGTGGCCGCTTGCCAGCCATCGGAGTAGAAGCACGGCGGATTGCCTTGGGCGTCCGGGGGAGGCGGCGCGCAGATCGACAAACCGGTGCACTCCGGCGTGCTGGTCGTTGGCGACACGGTGGTGCTGACCACCGCGGAGACGGGACTGCTGGCGGATGGCGTGGGGGATTTCGCAGTGGAGGCCTGCGGCGACGTCGGGTGCTGCGATGCGCACGCCGTAACACTTGCCAAGCCCATCGCCACGATGGCCAACAATCGGATCCGGGTCGACATGGGAGTCCTCTCAGCGCAGGTCGCAATGCGTGTCAGCGTAGGGTAACCGGCCGGACGCGTTTGCTGAAGAGTGAAACTCTTTGGTTGCCAACGCCGATTCCGGCCGGGGCTATAGCCCCTCAGCGCAGGGGACCAAAGGCCCTGCCAAATCGCTGGTGGGGGCAATAGCGTTGCTACTGCGTCAGCGAATCGCGCCCAATCGAAGTCGACTCGGAGCCCATGATGAACGAGATCAGAACGCCCCCTTCGATCATTGTGGGCATCGACGGTTCCAGGGCGGCCATTCAGGCGGCGCTATGGGCGATCGATGAGGCGGTCAGTCGTGACATCCCCTTGCGCCTGCTCTATGCGATCGAGCCGGAAAATGCGCAAGTCCCCCCGGACCGGGCGGCGCGCAAACTGGCCATCGCGGAAAACGCGGTCCGCTATGCATTCACCGCGCTCGAAGCCGCCGAAAAGCCGGTCAAGATCGAAGTGGAGGTCGTCCAGGACAGGGCGATCACGGCGTTGATCCGGGCCTCGGCCTCGGCCGAAATGGTGTGCGTCGGTGCGGTCGGCTTGCACCACGTCCGTCCAGACCGGATGGGTTCCACGGCTGCTGCCCTGGCTGTGTCGGCGCATTGTCCGGTGGCCATTATTCGAGGCGACAACCGTCGATCTGGGCAGCAGGCGCGTTGGATCGTCGTGGACGCAGAGGGTGCCGGCAGCACGGACGTTGTGCTGGAAGCGGCGTTCGCGGAAGCGCAGCTGCGCAACGCTCCGCTTCGGGCGGTGGCCCGATCGGCAAGCGGCCGCGGCGACGCCGATTGCCGGATAGAGGTTGAGTTGGATCGGCGGCTCGAGCGTTGCAGGCGGAACCATCCGGATGTCCGAGTGGAGTCGGCGGCACTGCATGGCAGCCTGCTGACTTATCTGGAGAAAAGCGGCCGAACGGTGCAACTGGTGGTGGTCAGCGTGCGCAACCGAGAGCACGTCGACCAACTTGTCGGACTCATGGGCAACTCCGTCCTGCACGGCGCCGGGTGCTCGGTGCTGGTCGTTGATCACCAACCTCGTTGATCACCAATATCGTTGATCACAAACCAATGTGAGCCGGCTGGCCGGACAAGTCAGCCGGGGAACCGCACCGTGGTTCCCGGCCTGAGCTGAACGACCCGACCGTGGCATTCCACTGCCACTTCGACGCCCTGGGCGCCGCGCGGGTCCACACTGATTATCGCCCCTTTACCGCTGACCCGCAGGTGCAGGTGCAGGCCGCGATAGTGGATCGGAAATGCCAGCACCCCAAGTTTTTTCGGCCAGTTCGGTGACAAGACAATGCGGTCCCCGCGGGTTTCCAGACCGGTGAAGCACCGTTGCATCAGGTCCACGCTGCCGGCCATGGCCGCCAGGTGGACACCTTCCGCTGTGGTGCCGCCCTGGGTGTCGCAGACGTCGGACTGCAACACCTCCTGGAAGAATTCCAGCGCGCGATCCCGGTTGCCACGGGCCAGTACCCACGTGTGCACGACGCCGCTCAAGGTCGACCCGTGCGAGGTGCGCGCCAGGTAGTACTCGACGGTCCTTGGGATCTGCTCGGGTGTGAACCGGTAGCCGAGCCGGTCGAGCAGCTCACGCAACTCATCCGACGACAATAGGTAGAGCAGCATTAACACATCTGCTTGCTTTGACGCTTTGTAGCGGTTGACGTCGTCGCCCTCGGCCTCCAGGATGCGATCGAGGCGTTGAATATTGCCGTATTGACGGCGGTAGCGCTCCCAATCCAATTCATCCAACTCGTCGTATCCCTCGAATTGGCTGATGACGCCGTCATGGAACGGCACGAACATCCGACGGCTGACGTCGTCCCAGTGCGCAAGTTCCTCGCTGTGCAGTCCGAGTTTCTCCAAAAGGTCGATTCGATTCGGCAGCGGCAGTCGGTTCAGTGCGTCCAGGGCCCGGATGATCACCCAGACCGCCATCACGTTGGTGTACGCGTTGTTGTCGACGCCGTCGTACGGCGCGGCGGGGTAGCCCGAGTGGAACTCGTCGGGTCCGATGACACCGCGGATGCTGTACCGACCGCGATCTTCGTCGTACGTGGCCCGACTCACCCAGAAGCGTGCGATTTCGGCCAGCATTTCCGCACCGTAGTCGATCAGGTAGGCCAGATCCCCGGTGACTTGATAGAACTTCCACGCGTTGTAGGCGACGGCGATGCCGATGTGATGCGCACGGGCGCTCGCATCGGGGTTCCATCGGCCGCTGCGTGGATTGAGGTGCAGGCGTTGGCTTTCCTCGCGTCCGTCGCTGCCCGATTGCCACGGGAACATCGCCCCGGAGTATCCCGCCGCCCTGGCGAGGTGACGGGCCTCGGTGAGGCGCCGGTACCGGTATCCCAGCAGTGCCCGGGTGACCATGGGCAGGCGCAGGTTGAGGACGGGGAAGATGAACAACTCATCCCAGAAGATGTGACCCCGATATGCCTCACCGTGAAGTCCGCGCGCCGGCACCCCGACATCGAGGTCGGCGCAGTGGGGCGACACCGTCACCAACAGATGCAGCAGATGCAGGCGCAGGATGCGCAATTCGTCTGCGAAGTCCTCTAACTCGATCGACAGGCGCTCCCACAGATGCGACCACTCAATCGAGTGCCCGTCACGGAGTTCGTCATATCTGCCCAGGCGGCCCAGCCAGCGCTCGGCATCGACCGCGGGTTCGGACGTCGCAACGTCGCGGCCGGTAAACAAGGTCACGATTTTTTCCACCGTCAACGTCGCACCGGCTGACACCTCCACGGTGATGTCGTGGCCGATCTCTGCCTCCCGCGCGACCAGGCGGTAGGTAGCCGGGGCGGGTTTTCCGCCCTGCCACACGGTGTTTCGCGCCGCCATGGCAATGGGGACTCGTGATTGATTCGTCGAAACTGCCAGCAGCACAGAGTTGTCCGATATTTCTCGGGTGTGCACCAACTCCAAATGATTGCTGGATAGCTCCCGGTACCGCTCGACCAGCGAGTTGGTGACGTTGCCGTCCAGTGTCGAGCGAATCTCGATCGTCCCGGACCAATCCTCGGAGGTAATCGTGGTCGCCAGGGCGGCGACGTGAGGCATGTGCATGGCGACGAACCGTTGCTGGGTAAGCGAACTGGTGCGTCCGGCGTCATCGCGGAAGCGCACCTCCCGCGTCAGGACCGCGCCCCGGAGGTCGAGAACCTGGCGGTATGACAGCAGCTCGACCGAGTCGATGTCGAACCAGCTGCCGCCGTCGATCCGGAAGGTGAGGGCGAGCCAGTTGGGCAGGTTCACCAAACTCTCGTTGTCGATGGTGACATCGGCGACCTCGTCGAAAAGGCGGTTGAAGATGCCGGCGGCATAGGTGCCGGGATAGTGAAATGCCCCGGCTTTGGACTCGGGTGCGGCGCCGCGGGTGGCGAAGTAGCCATTTCCCAGCGTGCACAGCGCCTCACGAAGCTTCTCTGCCTCGGGATCGTATCCCTCATAGGTGAATTCCCAAGACTTGGACAACGTCTGGTGCTTGTATGCCAACCAGTTCGATCCACGCCGGATGAGATCTACGACTTCCGCCGGACTCTCGAGGCAGAACTGTGCCGCCGACGGGCGGTCGCCATCCTCCGAGTGCCGCACGACGATTCCTATGCCGTCGAAACGAACTGCTTCGAAAGCATCTTCGTCGGTGAGGTCGTCGCCGATGTAGACCGGCAACATCGCATGGTCCGGGTCGATACGGGCACGGATCCAGGCCAGTGTTGCGCCTTTGTCCCAGTCAATGTCTGGTCGCAGCTCTATGAGCTTGCGACCGCTGGTGACTCTCAGGCCGTTTTTCTTTCCGAATCGAATTGTGGCAGAAATGACTTCGTCGACGTGTTCCGGTGTAACCTCCCGGTAGTGCAGCGCGACCGCGAAGCGTTTGTGCTCCACCCGCAGTCCGGGAATCGCCGCCAGGCTCTCGCCCAACTCGGCCGCCGCACGCTTGAGGACATCGACCGCGGCGGCGGCCGCCTCGTGCTGGTGATAGGTGCCGTCGGGTCCGGTCAACTCAAAACCGTGGCTACCCGCAAACCAGATGTTGCCTACCGGTACTCGGGAGCGAATGTCAGCGAGGTCACGACCGCTCAGAATGGCCACGGGGCCCTGCGCCGCAGCGCTTTCCAGCGCCTCCGCGGCTCCCTCGACGAGCGTGGCAGCATCGGGATCGGAAACGATGTCGGACAGGGTGCCGTCGTAGTCGAGAAACAGGATCGCTTCTCGCGCACCGAGAACGCCGACGATCTGACCGTAGGACTGCACGGCATTGGGCAGCTCCGACATCCGTCGATCTCCCGCGCGCACGGTCACGTTGTCCAGGTCCGAAACCACGATGTCGGCGCGCAACTCTGGTCGGCGCTCGGCGTCACCGGCCGAGCCGACGCCGATGACGAGCGCGAAGCCGCCACCGTTGGCCGCCGCTACCTCGGTACCGAGGTCGTCGATGACAACCGACCGCTCCGGACGAACACCGAGTTGGCTGATCGCTTCGATGAGCACGGTGGAAGGCGCTCCTTCGATACACGCATCGAAGAGGTGATCGATACCTGCGGATTCCAGCAGCTGTCGACCACCCGGGCGCAATACGTAAGCGGCCGTGGTGATCCCAACGTCGAGCAACTTGCGCGCCAGCTTGGTCGTCGGTTCGAGCGCCGGACGATCCGTTGCGTCGGTCAACACAACGTCCAGGTTGAAGATCACGGCGTCGTGGTAGCGGGGGTCGAGCGTGACGGGTCGCGTCATGACGCCGCCACCGCTTCGCGGGCGACGATGACCGGCACCTGGGCCAACAGCACCACCGCCGCACTGACCGAACCCAGCAACATCCCGGCGTAACCGCCCTGGCCGTGACTGCCGACGACGACGAGTTGAGCCCAGTGGGATGACTCCACGAGCTGGCGGGCCGGCTTGTCGCGTACGACTTGGCGGTGCACCGTCACGTCGGGATATCGATCGGCCCAGCCGGCCAGACGTTCGGCAAGGATTTCGTCCTCTACCGCCCGCAACTCCGACCACTTGGGCCCGGAGAAACTGACGATGTCGTCGTACCAACCCACCGGGTCCCACGCGTGCAAGGCCACCAGCTCCACCTCGCGGCGCGACGCCTCTTCGAATGCGATCGCAGTGGCCAGTTCCGACTCCGGCGATCCGTCAATCCCCAACAACACCGGCGCCTCGCTATCGCCACTGACCTGGATGCCGTCATGAATCACCGCGACCGGGCACCGTGCGTGATGCACGAGTCCGGCGCTGATCGAACCCAGGTGACGGCCCCGCAACGTGCCGGTACCGAGGCAACCCACCACCACCAAGTCGGCGTCTCTTGACAGGTCCACCAGAGCGGGAACGGTTATCGCAGCAGGCATTTCGCAATCGATCTGAGCGGAACCCCGCTGGCAGCTGTCGCTGGCGATTTGCAGCGCTTCATCGATCACGTGCTGGCCGTGCTCGCGCTGCCGACGCATCCACTCCGGGATCAATGACGAGTCCAGCCACGACCCCGCCGTCGCCGGCACAACGTGTACCAAGGTCAGCGGAACGTCGCGCAATTCGGCGTCGCGCGCTGCCCACTGGACCGCAAGCTTGGCGCTCGACGAACCGTCGACGCCGACGACGACGCCGGGTTGGGAATTGCGTCTCGACACGGGCTTCTCCTCGTATTTTCGATGCCAGGCCGGGCCAGACTGGACAGGTCAACGGTCGCCGGGTGCCTCACGGTAGAGGGCGGCACCGGCGGTGACACCCGCTGCAGCGGCGACCAGCAGAACTCGGGCGCCCGGCCGAAGCTGCTCGCCGGCACGACCGAGCGCCGCCACCAATGCGGCGCTATGCGCACGCTCGTCGTCCGCGACGGTGATCCGGTCCGCCGGTACACCGAGTTCGGTTGCCAGCGCGGTCTGAAACGTCCGCCGACCGGGCGCGGCGACGATGATGTCGACGTCGGAAAGGCCAAGTGCGGCCTCCCGGAGGCAGTTGCGGGCCGCGCGGGCCCCCGCGGCGGCGAAGTGCTCGTCCATCGCGGCTGCGCCACCGAAGCGGAGAACATTGCGCCCATCTTCGAGGCCGACTGTGGCGCGGAAGTTTTCACCGTCGTCGGGGATGTTCACCCAGTGCACGCGGCCCAGCCCGTACTCATCGTCGGTCCAGCCACACGACATGGCGGCCCCGGTGGGGGAGAACGGAAAGTGCTCACTCATCCCGCGCCCCGGGTTCGCGTCACTCGCGACGATCAAGGCGCACCGCACGGTCCGCGATCGCAGGAATCCGTCGACGATCTGCAGCGCCGTGAGGACTCCGCAGCTTCCGTTTGACACGTCGAAGGAAAACGTGCCGTGCGCGTCACCGTGCGGATCCTCGGGGTTGGCCCCGATGTCGTCCTGAATGAGTGCGGCGAGGGCGGGCTCCGCCAGATTCTTGTCGCGGTAGATACCAGTATTGATCAAAAGATCCACGTCGTCGGGCTCGCGGCCGGCCTTGTGCAGACAGGTCTTGGCCGCCGCGACGGCTAAGCGCAACGCGCTGCGGCGGGTGTGCCAACCGGCCTGGACGACGTCGATTCGATCAATCACTGTGCCCATAGCGGCTCACCAAATCCTCGTCCACGGTGAGGAGAACGACACCGATCTCCAGACCCGATGCCAAAGCAATGAGGGCGATTGTTTCGCCCGGCCGGATCCGTCCGGCTTCGAGTTCTTCCACGAGTGCCACGGTGTGGGTCGTCGACGCCGTATTTCCGTAGCGGTCGACGGTGATTACCGCGTCATGTTGCGGGCGGTCGCCGAATGCGGCGGACATCGCGGCCATTCCCTTGCGTATCGCGCGGGCCGACGTTTGATGAGTGATCACGTGATCGACGTCATGCATGGCGATGCCCGCCGTTTCGAGCACTTCGTGCAGCAGGAGGGGCGTATTGGCGATGGCCGCCTGCTGGATTCCCCGCGAATCGGTGAACATCCGGGCACCGGGATCGTGCCCCTTCGGGTAGGCGAGGCAGAGCCGGCTGTAGTCGGCGACCGTGGTGAACCCGGTGAGGCTGATGGCGCCGGACCCCGGTGTGGCGCGCTCGAGCATAAGTGCCGCCCCGGCATCGCCGAGCGTCAGGCAGGCGAGTTCTTTGCTCACGATGCTGCGGATGTGTTGGGCAGCGTTCTGGCCGAGTTGGGAGATGTACTCGCCGCTGACGACCAGCCCGCGCTCGACGGTTCCCTGCCGGATCCAGTTGTTGAGCACCGTGACTCCGGTCAGCATTCCGGCACAGGCGTTGGACAAGTCGAACGTCACCGCATTGTCGGCCCCGATCGCGCGAGCGACGGCACCGCTCATCGTCGGCTCCACCCACTGGGTCAAGCCGTCGCGAAACTTCGTGATGCTGCAGTTGATCACCACATCGAGCGACGCGGCCGGTCGTTGCGTTTTTTCCAGGCAGTCGAGCGCCGCCGCGGTGGCAAGGCTGTAGGAGTCTTCGTCTCCGACCGAGACGCGTCGTTCGTGGATCCCGGTCAGGCGTTCCAGATCGATATGGGTGCGGTGGCGCGTGGACGACATCAGTTCGTCCGTCGTCAGCACGGTGCTAGGCAGATGGCGACCGGCCCCGGCGAGTCGGGCGCGAAACGGCGTCGGGGGTCCGTCACCTTCGATCACCAACCAATGCTTGGGCATTCGTCCCTCTCCTTCGCCCTCTTAGGATGATTCGCAAACGAGGGGGCCACCAGAGCATTTGGGCCCTAAGGCCAGATGTCGAAGGATGACCTGCGGCTCACATCGAAGGGACTTAGGGCCCTTCGTTTCAATTCGAGCGGTGAAACGTCAAGACCTCCGCCAGCGGCCGCCGTGGTGTCATGGGGGGCGGCTCGCCCAGCGCGGGTGCTTCACCGACCCGAATCAAGAGTTGCGGCATGGCTGCCCGTCCCGTCAGGGTGCCGATGAGGTTACGGCTGGACCACAACTCGGTCAGTTGGGTCAGTGTGCATGTCGCCAGGCCGGCCACGGTGCACTCCAACAGCACTGCGGACAACGCCTCACCGCATCGCAGAGCTTGTTCTCGGGTGTCCTCGTCGGTGGACAGCACTAGCAGCTTGGACCGGTCCGGCCCGGTGCCGGCATGTCCCGGGTGCTGCGGACCGGCGGGAAATATGCGTCCGACGTCGACGCGTTCACTTTCGTCCATCGACACCAGCGAGGTGCGCGGAATGCCATCACTGTTTTCGAAATGGCCGCTCCACCAATCTAATTCGTGGTGGTATGAAGAGTCGTAACGGCGCAGCGACTCGGTGAGTTGGGATGCCCTGGCGACTTCGGGGCGCAGCTCGTCGGCCAACACGTCAAGGTGAACCGGCCCACAGTCGACCACGTTGCGCAGCAACGTCTCCAGCGGCTCCCAGATCTTCGGTTCGGCGAACGGAAGACGATTGGTGCGGCGCTGCCGCATTGCCTCGGCACGACGACGCTGATCGTCGGTGATGGTGTCGGCCGGACGGAATTCGAATGTCGCGAGATGGTCTGGATCGGCTGGATCGGGGAACCGTTGCACGTCGCCGGCCCAGCCGACCGCGGCCATCGAGACCCGCAGATGGTCGAGCACGGCGCCGCAGCTGATGTGGGCCTCGCGGCCCAACTTGTCGGTGGAGTAGAGGATCCGGTTGTGGTCGAGGTACAGGTGCAGGCTGGCGTCGTCGGCCACCCATCGCCAGGGCTGGCTGTTATGCAACGACGGGGCTCGGCATGCCAATTGCACCGCGGCCTTGAGCACCTCGGCATCGACCAACGTGTCCGGCATGATCATCCTCCAGTGGCTGGTGATTCCATCGTGGAGCACACCGGGGCCGACGCACCAGAGGAATTAGTCCTTAGCTGGCAGGTGACTCGCGCCGGTGGATGAACACGCCTTCGGCCGTTACGGTCGGGCCGTCGGCATCGCTGATGCTTCCCACCACGAAATTCTTTCGCCCGTCCACACTTTCGATGCGAGCCTCGGAACGCAGCGGGCGCCGCAGCCGCGTCGGCCGGTGATATCGCAACGTCAATGTCCCGGTGTAGGCGGGCCGCCCGGCTTTGTGCGTGGGCGCCCCGAGCACGTGATCGAGAATCAGGGCGATGACGCCGCCGTGCACGTGTCCCGGCGGGCCTTCATACGCCGCGCCGAGGGTGAATTCGGTCCAGACCGACCCGTCGTCGTTGTGGTGGATCACCAGCGGAGGTGCCGATGGGTTGCGGATCCCGATGACCGCATTGCCCGCGGCTACGGGTTGCCCATCGTCGACCGTGCGCTCCCCGAACGATCCCGGCATCAGGGCGGCGCTGAGTTCGTTTGTGACGCTGTCGATCTTGGCCGCAGCGGCGGCGACGACCTCCGGCGATACCTCGGTACGGATTGTTGCGTCGATCAAGCGCCGCACCGAGACCGCCAGCGTCTCGTAGTTCGACGGACCGGTCGGATCAGTCATGTCCCAGCTTTCGTCGGAGGGGCATTGCGGCAATCGAATCCACCATGCGCGGGCCGGGCCAGTCAACTCGGCGTCCCGGCCAGCGGTCCGTCGCCCACCATCAGCAGACCGGTGTTGTTAACCTTTCGAAATGGACCCTGCCAGCGAAAAGTCGGCGAAGCCGGCGCTTGCCTCCACCAGTTGGGCGCTGCTGGGAATGTTGTCCTACGAAGAGGAAGTTTCGGGCTACGACCTGAAGAAATGGATCGATTGGAGCGTCGACCTCTATTACTGGAGCCCGTCGTACAGCCAGATCTACACCGAACTGAAGAAGCTGGAGAGTCTGGGGCTGGTGACCTCGCGTGTCGAGCGTGACGAGGGTACCCGCAGCCGCCGGCTCTACAAGATCACCCCGGCCGGCATGGAGGCGGTGACCAAGTGGACCAATGAGGCTCCCGTCGACCCGCCGGTGCTCAAGCACAGCATGCTGCTGCGCGTCACCTTCGGTCACCTGAGCAACCCGACGCGGCTCAAGGAGTTGCTGCAGGAACACGTGGCCTATGCCGAGGCCAGGCATCGCAAGGCCGTCGAGGACGCCGAGGGCGCCGAAGCCCAACCCGCCTGGGCGTACTCGGTGATCGCCTTGCGGTGGGCGGCGAAGTACTACGCCGCCGAGCGTGAGTTCGCCCTGGAACTGATGAAGGACATCGACGAAGCCGAGGCGATCATCGAAGAGGCCGCCAAGGCCGGCTTCGGCAGGCCTCGACCCACGCCGGGATATTGGCGCGAGGTGGAGAAGCAGGTCGAGGCCAAGCGGATGGCGGACTAGCCTTTGGCAGCCTCCCTGGCCGCCTCTTTGCCGGCGATGTAGCCGTACACCAAGCCCTGCGCGATGGTCGCGCCGGCGCCCGGGTATGTGGTGCCGAACGCATTGGCCGCGGTGTTGCCGATCGCATAGAGCCCACCGATCGCCGTCCCGTCCTCACGCAGCACGCGGGCGCGCTCGTCGGCCTTGAGCCCGCCGCAGGTACCCAGGTCGCTCAGCACCATTCGCACCGCATAGAACGGAGACTTGGTCAGCGGACGCAGGTTCGGGTTGGGCGTGATGGTGGGGTCACCGTAATAGCGGTCGTACGCGCTGCGGCCTCGGCCAAAGTCGGGATCCGCACCGGCGTAGGCGTTTTCGTTGAACCGGTCCATCGTATTGACGAACTCGTGCACCGGCACCCCGATGCGGGCACCCAATTCGCGGAGGGTGTCGGCGCGGACCGCGATCCCGACGTCATACCACGACTGGGGGACCTTCATCCGCGGAAACAGTTCGGCGCCAAAGACATAGCTGTTGCGGTACTGCTGATCGAAGACGATCCACATCGCTTCGACTGGGTTGCCGCTGCGCTCCAGTTCGAGCAGTCGCTGCCCGAAGGACATGTAGTCGGCGGCCTCGTTGGTGAAGCGCCGGCCATGCTGATCCACGATCAGGCAACCCGGCAGCGAGCGCTCGGCCAGCATCACCGCGGGTGCTTTTCCGGGCAGTGGGGCGATGGCGGGGAACCACCACGCCTGATCCATCAGCGCGATGCCGGCACCCTGTTCCTGCGCCACGCGGATGCCGTCGCCGGTGTTGGTGTCCGCACCCAGGCTCAGGTTCGCGCCGAGTGCTTCGGACTGGAACTTCCACCGCATGTCCATGCTGTGGTCGAAACCACCAGTGGCCAGCACTATCCCGCGTCGGGCCGTAATGGTGACCTGGCGGCCGTCATGGTCCACGACGGCGCCGCGCACGCGGTCGCGGTCGCCGTCCAGGCGCAGCAGTGTGGTGTTGGTCCATACCGGGATGCCGGCGCGCAGCACCCCCGCGAACAGGGCCGCCGCCAGCGCCTGGCCACCCGCCGCATAGTGTCGCCCCACCAACAGACCGCCGAGGCCCTGTGCGATTCGCTTGCCGAACGTCGGAATTCCCTTGCGCGGCACTCGCGTTACCAGATTCATCCACCGGTAGTCGGCGCCCGTCGTCGGTATCGCGAAGCCGGTTTCCATGATGCTGGGCCGTACCCGTGAGCGGTAAGGGCCGAGGATCGAGGTGTCCAGGGGATGGCACTCGCAGGTGCGCCCGACCGCGCTGCCCCCCGGCTCCTCCGGGTGATAGTCCGAGTAGTCGCGGGCCCAGAAGAGTCGCATCGGCGTGGTGCGCTTCAGCATGTCGATCGCTGCGGGCACATGCTCGACGAATCCCACCGACCGCGCCCTCGGTGCCGACCCGGCGACCACCGCATCGAGATAGGTGGTGGCCTTGGCCGCCGAGTCGTCGGCGCCCAGCACCGGGCTGGCGGGCAGCCACAGCGCGCCGCCGGAGCGCGCGGTCGAGCCGCCCACGTATGACGACTTCTCCACGATCAGCACCGAAAGCCCGAGCTCGTGGGCGGTGAGCGCGGCAGCCATCCCCGTCCCCGAGCCCACCACCAGCAGGTCTACGCACGTGTCGGCCACGGGCAGGCCGGCCGGAATCGTCGTGCTGTGTGCGCTCACAGCAGGGACGTTAGGCGCGCCGAGCGCGACAGCGGAAGAGTTTCCTGTTGAGTGGAACAGGTAATCCCCGCAGCCCCGCGGATAGGCGTTGAATAGGTTGGTATGACGTCGCAACACGGCGCCGAAGAAATTCGGCACATCGAAGCGCAGGCCGTTCCCGCCCGGTTCGCCCGCGGCTGGCATTGCCTTGGCCTCATTCGAGATTTCGGTGACGGCAAGCCGCACGCGATCAACGCCTTCGGCCAGAAGCTTGTCGTTTTCCGCGGCGGCGACGGCAAGATCAACGTCCTGGACAGCTACTGCCGGCACATGGGCGGTGACCTGTCACAGGGGCAGGTCAAAGGAAACGAAATCGCCTGTCCGTTTCACGACTGGCGGTGGGGTGGCGACGGCCGCTGCAAACTGGTGCCGTACGCGCGGCGCACGCCGCGAATGGCCCGCACGGCCACCTGGACCACGCTGGAGCAAGACGGCATGTTGTTCGTCTGGAACGACCCCGAACACAACCCGCCGCCGCCGGAAGTCGCCATTCCCCGCATCGAGGGCGCCGGCAGCGACGAGTGGACCGACTGGCACTGGTACACCACCGTCGTGAACAGCAACTGCCGCGAGATCATCGACAACGTCGTGGACATGGCGCACTTCTTCTACATCCACGGCTCACTGCCGACGTACTTCAAGAACATCTTCGAGGGACACGTCGCGACGCAGTACATGAACGGCGAAGGCCGTCCCGACATGGGTTCCGAGGGCGCGAAGATGCTCGGCACCACTTCGGTGGCGTCCTACTTCGGCCCCTCGTTCATGATCGACGACCTGACCTACCACTACGAAGAGGGGGACCAGCAAACGGTTCTCATCAACTGCCACTACCCGATCGACGCGAATTCGTTTGTGCTGCAATACGGGATCATCGTCAAGAAGTCCGCGAACCTGCCCGAAGACGAGGCCATGCGGACCGCGATCAGCCTCGGCGACTACGTCAAGTTGGGCTTCGAGCAGGACGTCGAAATCTGGCGGCACAAGGCGCGCATCGACAACCCGCTGCTGGTCGAGGAGGACGGTCCGGTCTATCAATTGCGGCGCTGGTATGAACAGTTCTATGTCGACGTCGCCGATGTGCAGCCGGACATGGTGGACCGCTTCGAGTTCGAGTTGGACACCACCCGCCCGTACGAGGCGTGGATGAAGCAGATCGAGGCGAACATGGCCGCCAACGCGGGCTCGGTCTCATGAAGCTGTCGGTGCGGGCGGACAACCGCCTCGACGACATGCCGATGGCGCCCGTCGCATGCCGCAATTGTGGGGCACAGGTGCTGGTCCGTAAGGCCACCTGGAACCAGACCAGCGTGCAATGGAACGCCGAGGCGTCCGCGCGGTGTGCCGAACGTCGGGATTCGGACCGGTTGGCCGGGCACCACCGGCGGCCGTTTCTGGTCTGCTCGGCATTACGTGAGTCGATCGAAACCGCGGTAGCCGTCGGAGATTTGGCGATCGTTGACGGCCGATAACGTAGTGTCCGTTGCGGTGGTGACCGGGGCCAGTCGCGGCGCCGGGCGGGGTATCGCGCGGGCGCTGAGCGCGCGGGGCTGGCGGGTGTATGCGACCGGCCGCACGATCACCGAAGCTCCGCCGGGCGGGGTCGCGGTCCAGCTCGACCACGGTGACGACGAAGCCGTCGCCCGGTTCTTTGAACGGGTGCGGTCCGAAGGCGGCCTGGATCTGCTGGTGAACAACGCAGCCGTCATCTCCGATGAGTTGGTGAGTCCAAAGCCATTCTGGGAGAAGCCGCTTGGGCTGGGCGAAGTATTGGACGTCGGGTTGCGGTCGTCGTATGTGGCGTCCTGGCATGCCGCGCCGATGTTGGTGGAGCGCGGTCGCGGCCTGATCGCCTTCACCTCGTCACCCGGTTCGGTGTGTTACATGCACGGCCCGGCCTACGGTGCTCAGAAGGCAGGGGTCGACAAGATGGCTGCCGACATGGCGGTCGACTTCCGCGGCACGGGTGTTGCGACGGTGTCGATCTGGATGGGTATCCTGCTGACCGAGAGGCTGCGCGCCGCCTTCGCGGGCAACGAGGACGCGTTGGCCAAGACTGCCGAGCACGCCGAAACCCCGGAGTTCACTGGGCATTTGATCGATGCCCTGTACCGGGACCCCAGCCTGTCTGAGCTGAGCGGGCAGACGCTGATCGGCGCGGAGTTGGCGCAGCGTTACGGCATCACCGACGAGGGTGGTCGCCGCCCGCCGTCACACCGGCACCTAGGTGAGCCGCGCACCCCCAGTCCGGTGGTGCTCCGCTAACCCCCGCTCCGCTAACCCCCGCTCCGCTAACCCCCGCGAGCAGACGCAAACTTGTATGAAAACTGCTGTTGCGGTACAAGTTTGCGTCTGCTCGCGAGAGAAGGTTACAGCTGGAAGGCGCTGATTGGGGCCTCTTCGGGGTAGGTGGATGGCCCGCCTAGGTCAAAAGCCGCGTTGAGTGCGCCGATGAACGCCGGATCATGCAGGGGCTCACTGGGTATGTCCAGTTTGATGCCTCGGGCGTTGGCGTCGTCGACCATGATGTCGATGGCCTTCTCCACCGTCAGGTCGTCGGAACCTTCCATGTTCTTCTTCAATTCGTCGAAGTCGGAGAACACCTCGGCCGACCAGTGCACCAGGAACCGGAGTTCGTCGGTGTGGTGGCGGGCGATCACCTCGTCGCCGTTCTTGAGCAGCCAGTAATCACGGTCGGCGGGGTCGCCGTCGAACACCGTATCGAACGCCAAACCTGGCGGAATTTGTTGTTCCAGCGGCCCATTCGCCTCGCCGCGGTGCACCATCATCTCGTTCTGCACCACCACGCCGCGGTTGTAGATCGGCGGCAGCACCCGTTTGGGCGGCTTGAGCGGACCGTCCGGCCAATAGGTGAAACCGCTGGAGCCGTCCAGTGAGAACCAGGTGATGACCTGAGCCATCTTGATCAGGTAGTCGGTGAAAAGGCCGGATTTGCCCATCACGCTGGTCAGCCACGTGGGAGCGTTCTCGTGTCGCACGCCGCGGAAACTCGGCGAATCCAAATGTCCGGGGTCGCGATTGGCGCACGGGCCGTTGATGTTGAACAACATCAGTTGCGGCTTGGCGTATTCGGCGCCCCAGTAGCTCTTGGCCAGCTCCAGGAACCGCTCGTTGTAGAAGCAGTCGTGTAGTTGCGGGTAGAGCACGGCGCCGTAATTGGCCAGGTAGCCCCGGAAGGTCGGGGTGAGGAACAGGTCCAGCGACGGCGTGTATCCCTCCGGAAAGAGTCCGCTCATGGTTGCGATCAGCTCGTCCGCCGACGCGAAGTGCTGCGAGATGATCAGTCGCCACGGGCCTTCGGTGCGCACCACGTCGAGCAACCGCTCACGCTGATCGTCGGTGTAGACGTTGTCGACCTCGCGGGGCGGCGCGACCGGCCGCAGTACGTCGGACAGCTCCATCCGCCGCTCGTCGGTGAGCATCAATCGTCTCCTTTCGCAGTGCGAATCGCCTGTGATTCTGCGCGGCGACGGCGCACCGCGGGCAGAAGTTGTCCAGTGACCGGGACGCTAGAAGCGAAGTGGATGAGCAAACTTGGCACGCAGTATCCCGCCGATTTCGGCGACGGCCAGCCGCCCGCGTGCCGTGGCCTCCGACCGCATCAGAAATCCGTGGTACATCCCCGGATAGCGGGTCAGGGTGGTCTGTACCCCCGCAGCACAGAGCCGGGCGGCGTACCGCTCGCCCCAATCCCGGATCGGGTCGCAACCCGCCGTCACCACGATGGCCTGCGGCAGTCCGGTCAGGTCGGTCGCGCAGGCGGGAACGAGGTACGGATCGGTCTCCGATTCGCCGAGTTCGGCCAACTCGTGCAGAAATTCGATGTCGTCGCGGCTGAGCATCGGCGCATCGGCGAGCAAAGTGATTGACGGCGTGGTCATGTCGCGATCCAGCCCGGGGTACATCAACACCTGCGCGAAGACTGCCGGGCCGCCCCGATCGCGTGCGGCCAGTGCCACCCCCGCCGCCAGCGAACCGCCCGCACTGTCGCCGACCACGACGAGGCGCCCGGCGTCGACATCGAGTTCCTCGGCATGCGACGAAACCCAGTCGGTGGCGGCGTAGGCATCGTCGAATTGGGCCGGCGGCGGGTACTCCGGTGCCAGCCGGTAATCGACGGCGACGACGACGGCGCCCGAGGCCGATGCCAGCACCCGGGCCAACGGTTCGAAGGAATGGTTGCTGCCCATGACCAATCCGCCGCCGTGGAAATACACCAACACGGGTTGTCCCGAGGCTTCGGTGGGCCGGTAGATCCGGACGGGGACGTGTTGACCGACCATTGCATCCGTGATCGCGGCCATGTCCGGCATGTCGTCGGGCAGGGGAGCGGCTTCGATGGCGGCCCGCACCGCCGCCAGGCCCCGCACCCGCATCGGCGGCACGTCACCGAACGCCGCGACCCGCGCGGCGGCGTCCGGATCCAAGGGGTCCAAGGAGTAGGTCATCGCTTCAGAGACGGGGCACTCTGCGAGGCAAGCGTTTCCGCGCGTCGCTGCATGGCCGACACGACGGACGGCTGGGTCACCAGATAGAAGCGTCCCTCTGCCGCTTGCTCGAACAGCGTTTCGGCGGCCGCGAGCGGATCCATCGCCGCTGCCTTGATATCGAGCATGGCGGCTCGCTGCGCCTCGGCGGCGTCGGTGTCACCGACGGCGTCGACCCCGCCCGCCGATTCGAAAATGTTCGATACCACCGCGCCCGGCAGTACCGCCTGGACGTGGATGTGGTGGCCGTGCCCGGCGGCTTCCACGTCGAGGCGCAGGCACTCGGTCAGCGCGAGGACCGCATGCTTGCTCATGATGTAGGGCGTCTGCAACGGGATCGCCACCACGCCGCCGACCGACGACAGGTTCCACACCCACGCCTGGTGCTCGCTGGCCATCATCTTCGGCAGAAATGCTCTGATGCCGTGGAATACGCCGCTGATGTTGACGTCGACGACGCGCTGCCAGTTGGCCAGCGGGGTGTCCCACAGATAACCGAACTGTTCGACGCCCGCGTTGTTCACCAGCAACCGCACCGGGCCGACCTCCCGGTAGGTTTGGTCGGCCAGCGCCTGCACGGCGTCGGCGTCGCGCACATCGCAGACGACGGCGACGGCCCTGCCGAGTTCGTCGCCGAGTTCGTCACGCAAAGCCGTGACAGCATCTGCGTTGATGTCGGCAAGCACCACCGTCATACCTAGCCGGTGCGCATAGCGTGCCAGGCCCGCGCCGATGCCCGCGGCCGCGCCGGTGATGACGGCCACGCCACCGGAAAATGTCTCACGCGCGCTCACGTCCCCGCGTTAGCGCCGGCCTGCCGTTCGGACAGCAGCACCGAGTTGGTGGTGTCGAGGACGGCGTCCATCTCGGTGAACTCCAGGCCGTCGGCGGCGCGGCGCACACCCACTTCCACGACGCCGCTGGACACCGCGAACGGCACGTAGTTCGCGACCTGGTTGACCAGCAGGTAGAACCGGGCCCGGGTGACGTCGCCGTCGGATCCGATGCGGTGCAGGTTGGTGGTGTGGTGACGCAGCGGGTAGGGGCTTTGTTCGCGGTGAGCCCTGAGCCACTCCATGACGGCGTCCCGCCCGTGCAACTCCGGCGACATCAGCTCCTCGAACGGGCTTGCGCCGCTGTCGCTTCTGCTCACGTACCGGATGTCGTCGGCAAACCGCGCGGCCAACTCGTCGTAGTGCGCTTCGTCGTAGTGGTACCAGAAGCCTGCGATGAACTCCTGCAGTTCCGGCAGCGTGGTGTCGTTGCTCATGACATGGCAGTCAACCCCGTCACGGCCGCGACGACACTCGGACGGCCCGATGAGTGGAACAACAGTTACCCGGTGATCAAGCCCCAGAGGCCGCCCGCGCTTGCGTGCATTGCCGCGTCGGTGACCTGGTCGTCCCAGTACTGCATGGAACCGAACTCCGAACGCCAGGCCAGTGCGGCCCGGGTGTACTCGTGCAACCGGTGCTCCCGGGTGGTGCCGATCGCCCCATGTACCTGATGCGCGTTTCGCACCACCACCGTGGCCGCGTGACCGGCACACGAACGGGCCACGGCCACAAGGAAATCCAGCTCGGGCGCCGACCACCCGTTGACGACGGCGACGTTGAGCGCGGCTTCGGTCGCCGCCCGCGCAAGCGCGGCCTCACAAGCAACGTCGGAAACCAGGTTCTGTACGGCCTGGAATTTCGCCAACGGCCGGCCGAACTGGATGCGTGAGGTCACGTGCTCGACGCACAACTGCAGTATTCGATCGAGCGCGGCGCACACCTGGATTGCCCGGACCAGGCCGGACTTCAACCGAAGCTGGGTGACCAAGGCCAAGGTGATCGGCGTTCCGGGCAAGGAAGCGGGGTCGACGGTCACCTCATCGCGCGGCTCGCCGATCAGGTTGGTGCCCGGGGTGATTGCCAACTCGCCGGCCGCGACGTCGACCACGCGGTACTGGCCATCGGCGCGCCACACCACCACGACCCGGTCCGCCGTTGCCGCCCAAGGCACTTCGGTCGCGTGTCCCTGCTTGGTGAGCATGCACACCGTCCGGACGGCGTCATCCACCGGAATCCCGGCGGCCTCCAGCAGCCAGCACGCCAATAAGTCGTGCTCGGCCAAGGGAATTCGCACGCCGTGCCGAACTGCTGCAGCCAGCAGCTCGGCCGCCTCGGGCCAGCCCGCGCCGCTGCCGCCGTGCTGTTCCGCGCCCGTCAATCGCACCAGGCCGAGGTCGTCCAGGCGCTGCCACAGTTGCGTATCGCGCTCGACGGGGGCGCCCACCGGACGTTTGTTGCGGTAGTCGGCGAACACGGCGTCGATCATCTCGACCAAGGCCTGGTCGACCGCGGGCCTGACGTTCATCGCAGCCCCAATCCGCGCGCGATCACACCGCGCAGCACCTCGTTGGTGCCGCCACGCAGGGTGAAGCCCGGCCGCTGGTCGACCGCCGCGCGCACCAACTCCGAGAAGACGGCGTCGGGGGAGTCCTGCAAGTGGGCGAATTCCGCGATGTCCCCCTCGGTGGTGGTGCCCAGGACTTTGACCACCGCGGCGGGCAGGTCGGCGGGATCCCGGCGCTGCAGCGCGCCGGCGACGGCGTTGGACATCTGGTGCAAGCCGGCGATTCGCGCCACCAACCGGCCGAGCTCCGCGTTGCGGGGGATGGCGTTGGCGGCCATCCGGTCCGCGCAGGCCGCCAGCAGCATGAAGGTGGACAGGAACCGTTCCGGCCCACTGCGCTCGAAACTCAGCTCGGACGTCACTTGCCGCCAGCCGTCGCCGATCTCACCGAACACCATGTCATCGGGCACGAACGCGCCGTCCAGGATCACCTCGTTGAAATGATGCGCGCCGTTCATCGAGATGATCGGGCGAATCTCAATGCCGGGGCTGCGCAGGTCCACGATGAACTGGCTCAGGCCGGCGTGCCGGTTTTTCGGATCCACCGGGGCGGTGCGGGCGAGCGCGATGAACGCCTCCGCGACGTGGGCTCCCGACGTCCAGACCTTGGTGCCCGACAGCGACCAGCCGCCCTCGACGCGCTCGGCCCGGGTGCGCACGCTGGCCAGGTCGGAGCCGGAGTCCGGTTCGCTCATCCCGATGCCGAAGAAGCACTCACCGCGCACGATTCGCGGCAGAAAACGCCGCTTCTGCGTTTCGGTGCCGTACTTGAGCAGGGACGGCACGATCTGGCGGTCGGCGACCCAATGCGCGGCGACCGGCGCACCGGCGGCCAGTAGTTCCTCGGTCACGACGAACCGCTCCAGGAAGGACCGGCCGTGACCGCCGTACTCGACCGGCACGGTCATGCCGAGCCAACCCCGCGCCGCGAGTACTGCGGTGAAGTCCTCGTCCCAACGGGACAGCCAGGCGTCGACGGTGGGGGTGAACGCCCCCGCGGCGAGCTGTTCGGCAATGAAGGTGCGGACCTCGGCGCGCAGGTCGGCGATCTGTTCGTCTTCGACTCCGGCGGCTGGGACCAGCCTGGGCAGCGCCACTAGCTTGTCTTCCACTTGGCGATGCGCTGCAGGTGCTCAGGGTCGCGGTGCGCCAACGGCTGCATGGCGGCGGCCATACCCAGCGTGGACTCCAGCGAGCCGGTGCGCGACTCCTGAAGCAGCCGCTTGGCCATCCGCAGCGAGTGCGGCGGGTTCTTGGCTATCCGTTCGGCCAGCTCGCGCGCCCGCGGCAGCAGTTCGTCGTGCGGGACGACGCTGGTGACCAGGCCCCACTCGAGCGCGGTCGTCGCATCGATGCGATCGCCGGTGAACGTCATCTCCGCGGCGCGCTGGTAGCCGATCACGCGCTGCAGAAACCAGGTGCCGCCGTCGCCGGGGATCAGGCCCAGCTGCACGAAGCTCTCCGCGAAAGATGCTCGCTCCGAGGCGATCCGGATGTCGCACATCAGCGCCAGGTCGCAACCCGCGCCTATCGCGGCGCCGTTGATGGCGCCGATCAACGGCACTTCGAGCCGGGACAGCGCCCGCGGAATGCGCTGGACTCCGTCGACGTAGGCGTGTCGCTGGTCCAGCGCGCTGAGGCCGAACATGCCCGTTTGGTCCGCCATCTCCTTGACGTTGCCGCCGGCCGAGAAGATTTTGCCCTCCCCGGTGAGGATCACCGCTCGTACGTCGGTGTCGGCGTTGGCGCTGTCGACGGCCGCCTCGATCGCGGAGATGACATCCTTGCCGGTGATCGCGTTTCCCACGCTCGGCAGGTTGATCGTCCAGGTGCGGATCGGGCCGTCGGTCGTGATTTCCAAAGCGGTGCTCATGCTGGCAACTGTAGGGAGTCCGTTTTACCGGCCCGTCGACGCGCGGGTGAACCGCTCCCGCAGCTCCCGCTTGAGTAGCTTGCCGCTGGGGTTCTTGGGCAGGGATTCGACCAGAAACACCTGCTTGGGGGTCTTGAACCCGGCCAGGTGTTCCCGGCAGTGCGCGATGAGGTCGTCCTCGGTGAGGCTGATGCCATCGCGGGTCACCACCGCGGCCACCACCGCTTCCACCCAGACCGGGTCGGGCACGCCGAACACCGCGACTTCCTGCACCCCGCTGTGCCGGTACAGCACCTCCTCGACCTCCCGGCTGGCCACGTTCTCGCCGCCGGTCTTGATCATGTCCTTCTTGCGGTCCACGACGTGCAGCAGTCCATGCTCGTCGTAGTAGCCGAGGTCGCCGGAGTGGAACCAGCCGTTTCGGAACGCCTGGGCGGTCTTGTCCTCGTCGTCGAGATAGCCCAGCATCAGGTGCGGGCTGCGATGCGCGATCTCCCCGATCACGCCGGGCGCGACGGGAGCGTCGTCATCGTCCAGGATCGTGGTTTCGACGTTGAGCACCGGCCGCCCGGCGGCACCGGGGTGGGCGTCCTGCTCGTCTGGTCCGAGCGCTGAGGCCAGCGGAGCCATCTCGGTCTGGCCGTAGAAGTTCCACAACCTCAGATTCGGCAGTCGCTGGCGCATCTCACCGAGGATCTCGGTCGGCATCGCCGACGCGCCGTAATAGCCTTTGCGCAGGCTGGACAGGTCCACGTCGTCGAACAGCGGGGACCGCAACAGGCTGATCCAAACCGTCGGTGGCGCAAAGTAATTGGTGACCTGATACCGCTCGATGGTGCGGAGCACGGATTCTGGCTCCGGGCGCGGCAGGATGATGCTGGTGGCACCGAGATAGATATCCGGAATCAAGAAGTTGTCCAACTGGGCGCAGTGATACAGCGGCAGCGAATGGATCTCGACGTCGTCCGCCGACTTCTCGCCGGCGATGATCGTGCTGACGTAATTCCCGATCAGGCTGCGACTGCTGTGCATGACCGCCTTGGGGTGGGACTCGGTGCCGCTGGTGTACATCAACCGCACGACCTGGTCGTCGTGGATGTGGTGGTGCGGCGCGATGGTTGTGGTGTTCAACCAGTCGGCGAAGTCGTCGGTGAGCGTGGCTGTCGTCCTGACAGCGCTTTTCTGGCCGGCTGACCGGATCGCTTCTTGGGCGGTGACCAGGAACTCGTCCTGGACGAGGAATCCGCTGACCTTGCTGTGCCCGAGGATGAAGCCGACCTCCTCGGCGGTCAGCATGAAGTTGACCGGAACCAAGATCACCCCGGCCCGTGCCGTCGCGAACGCCAGGACCGCGTACTGCCAGCAGTTGCGCGCCAACAACGCGAGCCGGTCGCCGGGCGCAAAACCCTTGTCGTGCAACGCTGCCGCGGCCCGGTCCACCAGGTGCTCGAACTCGGCGAAGGTCAGGAGGACGTCGCCGTCGATGATCGCCGTCTTGTCCGGCCGCCGCTGCGCCGAGCGTCGGGGGATGTCGCCGAGCGACTGACTGCGCGCCTGGGCGATTACGTCGTGCATCACTCGAACATAGGCATCGTGTCCCGCTCAGAGGAAAGGGTGGTCGCCCGGCCGACCCACGGCTCCGATACTGAATTCCATGGCCACGTTCGATCCCGACGAACTGCGGGAGAACCTGCGTCAGGCGGACCCGGGCGTCCTGGTCGCCGTGTTGGCGCAGCTCACCGGTGATCCGTCGGTCATCGACACCTTCGGGCCGAAGATCACCCACATCCCCGACCCGCCGGAACGCGCCGGTGTCACCGATCCGTCGACCGCCGAAGAGTTGGTCGACGCCGTGGTCAGCGCGTTGGGGGGTGACCGGTCCCCCGATGCGGTTCCCGCCGATGACCCCGAATTGTTCCGGCGGTTGCTGCCGCTGGCGCTCGGGTCCGAGGTCGACGACGAGTTCGTGCCGTTGCTGCTTGAGCAGGGTGGATTCCAGCTCTCCCAGCCGACGCTGCCCCGGTCGGTGCCGATTCCCGAGACGACGACGGTGGCCATCATCGGGGCGGGGATCGCCGGGATCATCGCCGCATTGGCCCTCGCCGACGCCGGGGTCGCCTACGAAATGTTCGACCGCAACGACGAGGTCGGCGGCACCTGGCTCACCACGACCTACCCGGGCATCGGCGTCGACACCCCGTCGGCATACTACTCGCTGTCGCGCGAGGTGAATCCCGACTGGACCAGCTACTACCCGCAGGGTGCCGAGTATCAGGCGTATCTGGTCCGCCTTGCCGACAAGTACAAGCTACGGGAGCAAACCCGGTTCGGGACCGAGGTCGAGGCGCTGTGGTGGGACGATGACCGCGCGCAGTGGCAGATCCACGCGGTGGACCGCGGCGGCAACCGTTCCATCAGCCATGCGCGAGTGGTCATTACCGCCACCGGATATCTGAACCGGCCGCGGTGGCCGGATTTGCCGGGCCGGGACACGTTCGCGGGCAACAGCATCCACTCCGCACAGTGGGATCCCTCCCTGGACCTGACGGGTCGCCGGGTTGCGGTGATCGGCGCCGGTTGCACCGCGGTGCAGATCGTGGACGCCTGCGTCGACGAGGTCGAACACCTGACAGTGTTTCAGCGGCAACCGCATTGGGTGGCGCCGCGCAAACGGCTGACCGACGATGTTCCCGAATACCGCCGCTACCTCGGTCGACACCTGCCGTACTACGCGAAGTGGAACCGGGTCAAGTCGTTCTGGGGCACGGCGGACAACAACTACCCCGTCATCCTGCGGGACCCGGAATGGGCCGAGACCCATCTGTCGATCTCGCCGGCCAACGATGTGTTGTTGCAGATGTGCCTGGACTACATCGATCGAACATTCGGTGCCGGAACGGAATTGGCGAAGAAGGTCACCCCCGACTTCGCGCCCTACGGCAAGCGGATCATCCGGGATCCCGGCGGCTACTACGCGGCGCTGACACGCGACCACGTCGACGTGGAGGCCAGCGAGCCGCGCGAGGTGAACCCGAAAGGCATTGTCACGCAGGATGGTCGCCAGATTGACCTCGACGTCATCATCTACGCCACCGGCTATCACCTGGACTTCCTGTCCACCATCGACATCCGCGGTCGCGACGGTCGCAAACTGGTCGACGAGTGGGGCGACAGCCCCGCGGCCTACCGGGGCGGGACCGTTCCGGGATTCCCGAATCTGTTCATCAACTCCGCGCCCAATTACAGCCCCGGGCACGGGGCGGGCGCCAACTTCTCCATGGAAGTGATGGCGCACTACATCATTGAGTGTCTGCAACTGATGGCGCTGCGCGGCGCCAGCACCATGGAAGTCACCCGCCAGGCCCATGACGAGTACGTGGCCGGCATTGACCAAGCCATGGCCAACACGGTGTGGTGCCACACTCCCAACGCGCACACCTACTACCGCTCGGGCTCGGGCCGCGTCGTGGTGGCGACACCGTACCGGCTGGTCGATCTCTGGCACGAACATCGGGCGCCCATCGAAGAGCACTTCGAGCTACGATGACGGGCTTGCTCTGCGGCAGAACGGCTTTGGTGACCGGCAGCAGCCGGGGAATTGGTCGGGCGATCGCGCAGCGACTTGCCGCAGAGGGAGCCACGGTGGTGGTGACGGCGCGGTCTTTCGAGCCGTCGTCGTCAGTGCGGGCGGGTGTTTCGGCCTCCTTACCCGGCACGATAGGGGAGACGGTTGCGTTGATCGAGGCCGCGGGTGGCCGGGGGATCGGGCTGGCGGCGGACCTGGAGGATCCGGCGCAGCGTGATGGCCTGATCGACGAGGTGCTCCAGCGGGCCGGCCGCATCGACATTTTGGTCAACAATGCGGGATTCGCGGACTATTCGCTGGTCGAGGACATGTCGTTGGAGACGTTCGACCGGACCGTCGAGCACTATCTGCGTATCCCGTTCGTCCTGACCAAGGCCGCGGTACCGGTCATGCGTAGCCAAGGTGCCGGCTGGATCGTCAACATCGGATCGGTCACCGGGGTGGCGCCGGTGCGGCCCTATCGGGACTACAACAAGGTCGCCGGCGACGTCATCTACGCGTCCTGCAAGGCCGCGCTGCACCGCTTCACTCAGGGCGTGGCGGCCGAACTTGTCGATGCGAACATTGCCGTGAACTGCGTCGCTCCGACCAGTGCGATCCGCACTCCCGGTGCGGCACAGCTGATTCCGGATTCCTTCCCGACCGAGCCGGTGGAGTATCTGGCCGAGACCGTGCTGGCGATGTGTCATCTGCCCGCCGCCGAACGCACCGGGTTGGTGGCGTTCAGCCTGCACTACCCGTGGTCGCAGGGATTGGTAGTGCATTCGCTCGACGGCAAGTCGGTGCTACCGCCGCTGGCGCCGCCGGAGACGGCGAACCCGAACATCAGGCCCGCTGGGGTCTGACTGGGCTGCGAGGACACAAGATTCACCTATCGATCCGAGGCAAGTTATCCCAGATCGCGGTGTCGGGTAGCACGCAGAAGCTGTGGCATACCCGGCCCCGCACGATCACGTCGGGACATTCCGGGTCGAACCAGCGATCCACCATCGCCCAGTGGATCGGATGCATCAGGTACTGACCCACCAGACCGTCGACGTCGGTGAATCCCTGCTCGAAAACGTGAGTCCACGGCGTCGTCCCCACCGACTGCCCGACACGACTCAATTGCCAAGCGGTGATCGTGTCCACGTAGCGGGCTATCGACCGCAGTTCGTCCTCGAAACGGGCGATGGTGTCGGCGGCGGTGTCGGGGGACACCCGGAGCAAGAGGGTGCGGTACACCGTCCCGCTGGTGGTGTCGGTTCGGACCGGCGTGCCCGTGTAGTTGGCACCGTTGACCCGGGTCACCGCGGCGTCTTTGAGAACTGCGGTGAAATCGCCTTCCAGCGCGCGCCATTCGGGTTCGGCGGCGAAACGTAGATGGGCCAGGACGTCGCCCCCGTTGCGGGAACCGGGCATCGTTGGCTGCACGATCGAATAGGGCGAGCCGGAAGCGACGGCGCGCAGTTCGTCGAGGATCCGGTCGCGTTCGGACTCGCTGACGTCAAGCAACCTGGTGACGCAGTACATCGCTACACGTCGCACAGATCGTCGACATCATGGGCGTCGGCGGCGAACGACCGCGTCCGCTCCACCACTATGTCGCTGATTCGCGACCACCATTCCGCCAGGCTCGGGTCCGACCGACCCTGCCAGGTCATCTCCCACCACGCCCGCACGCTGGGCAGCGTCCAGGTGATCGTGACGGTGTTGACGTTGTCGTCGAACCAGACCGGCGGGCTCACCAGCACGTCGCGCAGGGTCATGCCGCGCTCCTGCGCGCCGGGCGCGTATTCGGCCAGGTAGGAGTCGACGAACCGGCGCGCGCAGCCGGGCGCGGTCACCACTCGATCGATCACGAAGACCTGTCCGTCAGCCATCAGCAACCCCCAGAGCCGCGCTGAGCGCAGTGCCGGCCCGTCGTCGCGCGGTCTGCGCGATGTCAAGCATCGGCATGCTCATGAAGCCATGTATACCGCCGCCGAATTCAAGCAGCGTCAGGGGTACCCCGGCGTCCTTCAACGCGGCCGCGTAGGCGAGTGCCTCGTCGCGCAGAGGATCATGTCCGGCGACCACCAGGACGGCGGGCGGCAACCCGCGCAGGTCGCCGTGCAGCGGTGCGGCATAGGGGTGGGTGCGGTCGGCAACGGACGGAACGTACTGGTCCCAGTACCACTGCATGGCCGGCTTCGGGTTGTAGAACCCCTTGCCGAACAGCCGGTAGGACTCGGTCTCGAAGTCCGCGGCGATCACCGGATAGACGAGCAGTTGTGCCGCCAGCGCCGGTCCGCCCCGGTCGCGGGCCATCAAGGCCGACACGGTGGCCAGGTTTCCGCCGGCGCTGTCACCGCCGACGGCGACGCGGCTGACGTCACCGCCGAACGTCCCGGCCGCCGCCGCCTGGACCACCGCGTAGACGTCGTCGGCCGCGGCGGGCCAGCGGTGTTCCGGGGCCAATCGGTACGCCACCGAAACAACCACGGCGGGCACATGATTGGCGAGGCTACGGCACAGGCCGTCGTGGCTGTCCAGATCGCAGAACACGAAGCCGCCGCCGTGCGCGTAGACCAGGATCGGCAGGTCGTCACCGTCGGGCCGGTAGACACGCACCGGCACATCCCCGTCGGGACCGGCGACCACCGCGTCGCGGACCTCACCGACGGGTTCGGGCGCGGCGGGCGGTACGAACCGGTCCCGGATCACGGCCCTGGCTTGTGCGCCGGTCATCGTGTGCACCGCCGGGAAGCCGCCGTCGAGTTCGTCGATCAACTCGGCGATCTGTGGATCGAGAGTCACGCGTATCGAAGCAGGGGCCGGACCGGCTGCAGTGTCGGCGCAACTTCACCGTTTTCCATGTTGCGCCAGATACCCATCGCGGCCATGCGCACCGGCGCGACCAGTCGCTGATCGAACATCATCCGGCTCATTGGACCACACACCGATACGGCCGCTACCGCCTCGCCCGGAGCTCCGATCGGCGCTGCAACACAACCGAATCCGAGCAGTGATTCCTCGCGGTCGAACGCGTAGCCGTGGGTGCGGACCTTGGTCAGTTCGGCGGCCAGCTGGGGCGCGGTCGCGATGGAGTACTTGGTTCTGCGGGTCGACAAGTCAATCGGTTCATCATCGTCCCGGTAGGCCAACATCGCCTTGCCGACGGCGGCGCACTGCGCCGGGGCCCGACCACCGACACGGGTGGGGATGGCGGCGACCGTGCGGTCGCCGATCTTGTCCAGGTAGACGACGTCGGATCGATCCAGCACGGCGAGATGGACGACCAGACCGGTCGCGCGATGCAGTTCACCGAGCACCGGCTTGGCCGCCCGCACCAACCGGTCCTGGTGCACGGCCAGCGACCCCAGTTCGACCAGACGCATGCCGAGCTCGTAGTCGCGGCCGCTGCGTCGCAGCCAACGCAGCTGCACCAGACGCTCCAGCATCCGGTGCGCTGATGAGCGGGGTAGGCCGGTGCGCCGCACGATCTGAGCCAGCGTCAGCCGTCCCGGGCCTTCGAACGCGTCCAGGACCAGCGAGATTCGGTCGATGACGGCACTGGGCGTGGTGGGTTCGGCGGCCATCGGCGCTCCCAACGGTTTATGTCTGACCGGTATATTCCTATTAGGAATATCACACCGCATGGTCGGCTGTCACCAACCCTGGCCGAGCAGACGCAAACTCGTACGCGTGAGGGCGGATTTGTACAACTTTGCGTCTGCTCGCGGGGCTGGGTGATCGCTTGCGGGGCTGGGTGATCAGGCTTTGGCGGCGGAACGGCCTGCGCGGCGCCCGTAGAAGCTGCCGTCGCCGAGCGAGATCCCGCTGGCGTAACCCCACGCGGCCAGTCCGGCGGCCGAACGCCCCGCGGCGAACAATCCCGGGATCGGCTGACCGTTGACGTGCAGCACTTCCGCGTCCAGTGAGGTGCGCAGGCCGCCCAAGGTGAAGCCGCCGGTGCTCTCGCGCAAATCGATTGCGCCAACCGGTGATCTGATCGGCTTCAGCCACTCCGGCTTCTTGTGCAGCAGCGGGTCCTCGCCGCGGGCGGCGCCGTCGTTGTAAGCGGCCACGGTCGCCTGCAATGAGCACGGCGCCAGGCCCATGTCACGTTCCAACTCGGCGACTGTGTCGGCCACCCAGGTCGGCTGTCGCAGCATGAACTTCGGTGACCACGACGCCATTGCTTCCTCGTTGGCCTCGTGGTCGATGATCAGGTACGCGGTGTTGTCCTGGTGGTAGAGCGTGAGCTGCCCGACCCGACCGGGGTAAGTGTCCTCGGGCACGTAGCGCTGACCGCGGCCATTGACCAGGATGCCGCGCACGAGCTGTTGGGGGTCGATGAAGATGGCGACCTCGGTGGCGTCCATGTGGGCCAGGTCGGCGCCGAGCGCCTGCGCCATCCGGATCGCCTGCCCGTCGTGCTGCTCGATCGATGCTGCCGGGCGGCCGGCGATCCGCGGCGCGTACTGGGCGACCATCGCATCGTTGTAGGCGAAGCTGCCGGTGGCGAGCACCACTCCTTTGCGCGCCCGGATCGTCATGTGGTTGCCGTACTGGCGCGCTCGGATTCCGGCCACTCGGCCGTCGGATTCGACGATCAGGCACTGCACTCGCACGTCGTAGAGCGCCCGCACGCCCGCCGCCGTGGCGGTGTCGACGAGGGGTTTCATCAGCATGTAGCCGGCGCTGGCTTCGCCCTGTTTCTTGTTCGACATCTGCGGGACGTGGCCGCGGGGGGCCGGGGCGGCAATTGTGTTGAACGGGTATGAGTTTTCGCCTCCGCTGTACATCAGGCCCTGATCGCCCATGGGCTCCCAGCCGGGTTCGGAGAAGAACTCGGCCTTGAACGGCACGCCGCATTCGACAAGCCAGTCGAAGTGTGCGACGCTGCCCGCGCAATAGTCGGCGATCCGGTCCTGGTCCGCGCCAGGTCCCATCGCGACATTGAGAAATGCCGCCATGTTGTCGACGGAATCGTCGAAACCACAAGCCTTTTGCAGTGCGGTGCCGCCGCCGAGGTAGATGAACCCGCCGGCCATCGCGGCCGCCCCACCCCAGGAGCCCATGCGTTCCAGCACCAGGACGTCGGCGCCATGGTGGGCCGCCTCGACCGCGGCCGCGGCGCCGGCGATTCCGTAGCCCGCGATGACGACGTCGGCCTCGTGGTCCCAGGTGGTGATCGTCGTCGCTGGGATGGGCGTGACATCCAGGTCGATCATTATTGGCTAAATCCCTTCTGTCACTTGGGTAACGGGAGGTTGCGCCCGCGGGGCGCCGGGATGCCGCACCTTGTCGCTGAAAGCCGGGCAGCTCGACACATCCCCGGAATTCTGCGACGTATGAGGCGCCGCGCGCGGCGCGACGACAGCCCTCACATTCGCATTGCCGCAGGCGGTTCCGGGATCCACTGATGGCCCCAGTAACTGTCGGCGGTGATTTCCTCTGCTGTGTAATAGGTTTCGTCGACCCGCATGCCGTCGGTGCCGAACTCGATATCCCAGTCACCGGGCGCGCGGACGTAGAAGGACACCATCTTGTCGTTGGTGTGGCGTCCCAGGGTGGATGCCACCGTGAAGCCTTCGGCGTTGACGCGGTCCAGCGCCTGACCGACGGCGTCAAGGGTGTCGACCTCGACCATGACGTGCACCAGTCCCGGGTCGCGCTGCTGAACCGCCGGGCAGATCGCCAGGCTGTGGTGTCGCGGGTTGATCCCGAGGAACCGGACCCGGATCGGGCCGAACTCCGCGGGCAGCGGTATCCGGAAGGCGCCGCGGGATCGAAAGCCCAGCACCTCCGTATAGAAGTCGAACAAGCCATTGGGATCCCGGGCGGGCACGACGACATGTCCCAAGCCCTGATCGCCCGTCACGAACTTGGCGCCGAACGGCGTGACGACTGGGCTGTGGTCCAACACCGCGCTGTGAAACACCTCCAGCGTGGTGCCGGCCGGATCTTCGAAGGTGATCACTTCCTCGACGCGACGGGCGTCGGCCTCTTGCTGGGACAGTTCCTTGAAGGCGACACCGGCGGCGTCCAGGGTCGCCTTGACCCGCTGCAGGGCGGCGCGGTCGCGGACCTCCCAACCGACGGTCACGACGCGGTCGACCTCGCCGGGCACAACGATGATCCGGGCCGCACGCTCGTCCATCCGCAAGTACAGGGCGGACGGGTCGGGTCCCTTGCCTTCGGCAAAACCTAGGACGCGGAACGCGAAATGCCGCCAGCGCTCGATGTCGGCCGTCGAAACGGTGATGTAGCCAAGGCTTTTCAGGTCACTCACGATCGAACTCCTAAATCAATGCCCGCAACGGACCCATCGGAGGCTCGACGCCGAACGAGCTCAGCGCCGAGGCGTGGTAAGTGGTTCCGGGCATGTGGATGGCGTGCAGCTGCCCGACGTGCACATCGCGCCAGTACCGCTGCAGCGGTTTGTCCATTCGTGCAGCGTTGCCGCCGGACCGCGCGAAGATCTCGTCGACCGCCGACACCGCCCGCCATACCGCGCGGATCTGGGTGCGGCGGCCGGCCGCCCGGTCGGCGAAGGAAACCTCCTTTCCAGCGGCGACGATGTCGTAGATGCGGTCGGCGTTGGCCAGCAGCTCCTGGCGTGCGGCGTTGATGTCGGCGGCGGCCTCCCCGATCGCGTACATGACGTATGGGTCATCCTTGACCGCGGTGCCGGTGGCGTTGACGCGCTCGCGCTGGTAGTCCAGGTGCGCAGCCAACGCGCCCTCGGCGATGCCGATGGTGGCCGCGGAGATGCCGAGCGGGAACATCGTCGACCACGGCATCAGGTATAGCGGCTCGGTCATCCCGGCCTCGCGCTGGGCGGTGCCGTCCATCACCTTCGTCGCATCCATCGTCCGGTAGGCCGGAACGAACGCGTCCTTGACGATGACATCCTTGGACCCGGTGCCGCGCAGTCCCACCACGTTCCACGAGTCCTCGACGATCTCGTAGTCCTTGCGGGGCAGGATCATGTGCAGCATCTGCGGCGGCATCAGTGGCACACCCTCGGGGTCCGCGAGCATCGCTCCCAGGATGATCCAGTCGCAATGGTCGGTGCCCGAACTGAACTGCCAGCGCCCGTTGAAGATGTAACCGCCGTCGACGGGCCGGGCCACCCCCTGCGGCGCGTACGGCGAAGCCATCCAGGTGTCGACGTCGTCGGCCCAGATCTCGGCGGCGACCCTCGGGTCGGCATACGCCAACTGGTAGGGGTGTACGCCCACCACCCCGACGATCCAGCCGGCGGACGGGTCCAGCGCCGCGGTGGCCATCGTGGTCTCGGCGAACTCACGCGGGTGGACCTCGAAACCCTGGTACTGCTTGGTCTGCAGCAGCCGGATCAAGCCGGCGGATCTCATCATCTTGACCGTGTCGTCGGTGAGTCGACCGATCCGCTCGGCCTCGGCAGCCTGCTCGCGCAATTGGTCCGCCATGGCCACTACTCGATCGAGTACCCGCTCGCTCATGCTGCCGTCCTTACGTGTTTGGGCTCATGTCTGGTTTACCGCAGTCCGCCTTCGGACTCACCGGCGATCCCGTTCAGCGGACCAAATGCGTCCGAATTTCACTGAAGGTTCTACGGTGAGTGGGGTGAACGGTGGGAAGACTCTGGACGCTGTCGTGGTCGGCGCCGGATTCGCCGGTCTGTACGCGCTGCACAAGCTGCGCGAACAGGGCCTGTCGGTGAAAGTGCTGGAAGCAGCGCCCGAAGTCGGTGGCACTTGGTATTACAACCGGTATCCCGGCGCGCGCTGTGACGTCGAGAGCGTGGACTACTGCTACTCGTTCTCCGACGAACTGCAGCAGGAGTGGAACTGGACGGAGAAGTACGCCACCCAGGCCGAGATTCTGAGCTACTTGAACTGGGTCACCGACAAGCTCGACCTACGCCGCGACATCGTCTTCAACACGCGCGTCGCCTCGGCGGTCCTGGACGAAACCACGCTGCAATGGACGCTGACCGCCGGGGACGGACAGGCGTTCACGGCGCGGTTCTGCCTGATGGCCACCGGCCCACTGTCCGACGCGCTCACCCCGAAATTTCCCGGCCTGAACACGTTTGCGGGCGAGGTCTACCACACCGCGCACTGGCCGCATGAGCCGGTCGATTTCGCCGACAAGCGGATCGCGGTAATCGGCACCGGATCGTCTGGCATCCAATCGATTCCGATCATCGCCGAACAAGCCGCGCAGCTCTACGTTTTTCAGCGCACACCCAATTTCAGTGTGCCGGCCGGCAACCGGAAGCTCACGGCGGAGGAACTCGCCGAGATCAAGGCCGGTTACGCCGAGCGGCGCCGGCTGTCGTGGCGCAGCGGAGGCGGTTCACCGCATATCACCGCGCCGAAGCCGACCATGGAATACAGCCCGGAGGAGCGCCGCGCGGCATTCGAGAAGCGTTGGCAACTAGGCGGAGTGCTGTACTCCAAGACGTTCCCGGACCAACTGACCGACCTGGCGGCCAATGACGAGGCGCGCGCGTTCTATGAAGAGAAGATCCGCGCCGTCGTCAAGGATCCGGTCCTGGCCGACTTGCTCATCCCGAACGACCATCCGATCGGCACCAAGCGAATCTGCACCGACAGCAACTACTTTGAGACCTTCAACAAGCCGAACGTGTCACTGATCAGTGTGCGCGCCACCCCGATCGAATCGATCGACGCCACCGGCATCAACACCACGGAGCAGCACTACGACCTCGACATGATCGTGTTTGCAACGGGTTTCGATGCGCTGACGGGAGCGCTGGGCAAGATCGACATCGTCGGCCGCGGCGGTGAGCTGCTCCGCGACAACTGGGCGCATGGACCGCGCACCTACCTGGGCCTCGGCGTCGACGGCTTCCCCAACCTGTTCGTCATATCCGGGCCGGGAGCACCGGCCGTGCTGGCGAACATGGTGTTACACGCTGAGGCGCATGTGAATTGGATCGCCGACGCCATCGCCTACCTCGACGACCACGGCTACGCCGCCATGGAACCAACTCGGGACGCGGTGGACGGCTGGGGCGTCGAACTGGCCCGGCGTGCCGACGCGTCATTGTTCACCAAGGCCAATTCCTGGTACATGGGCGCCAATGTGCCCGGCAAGCCCCGCGGCTTCATGTTGTTCGTCGGTGGCTTCGCGGCCTACAACGACATCTGCGCCGAGATCGCCGACGCCGGTTACAAAGGTTTTGAATTCGTCAAGAAGCCATGCTGAGCGGGTTGCGCGACAAGGTCGTACTCGTCACCGGAGCGTCCCGCGGCACCGGCCGGGTGCACTGCCAGCGATTCGCCGACGAGGGCGCCGACGTCATCGCCCTGGACGCGGAAGCGGCTGCCGACGAGTTGCGCAGCACCGCAGCCGATGTCGAAACCCGCGGCCGCCGTTGTGTGACGGCACTGGCCGATATCGCCGACCTGCAAGCCGTCACCACCGCCGTCGACGGCGCGGTCGCACAGTTGAGACGCCTAGATGTCGTCCTGGCCAACGCCGGCATCCACACGCCCGGGGCGCCCGTCTGGGAACTCGACCCGACGGTGTGGCAACGCACGCTGGACATCAACCTGACCGGCGTGTGGTGCACCGTCAAGGCGGGTGTACCGCATATCGGCCCGGACGGTGGATCGGTGATCATCATCAGTTCCACCAACGGAATTCGCGGTAGCGCCAACGCCGCCCACTACACCGCCAGCAAGCACGCCGTCGTCGGGCTGGCGCGCACCCTGGCTAACGAGCTGGGCCCCAGCGGCATCCGCGTCAACACCGTGCATCCCGGAGCGGTGGCAACGCCGATGGTGCTCAACGAGAAGACATTCCGGCGGCTCCGCCCCGACCTGGAGAACCCGACGGCGGCCGACGCCGCCGAGGTGCTGATGGCGCGCAACCTACTTCCGGTGCCGTGGGTCGAGCCCACCGACGTGGCCAACGCCGTGCTGTTCCTGGCCTCGGATCTGGCCCGCTACATCACCGGGACGCAACTCGTCGTCGACGCCGGCCTGACGCAGAAGACGACATGAGCGGCCGGCTAGCAGGAAAAATCGCCCTCATCACCGGCGCGGCGCGGGGGATCGGGCGCGCGCAGGCCGTGCGGTTCGGGCAAGAAGGCGCCGACATTGTGGCGCTGGACATCTGCGGTCCGATCGAAACGGTGATCATCCCGCCCGCGACACCCGACGACCTCGAGGAGACGGCCCGGCTGGTCACCGAGACCGGCGCGCGAATCCACACCGAGATCGTGGACGTGCGTGATCTCGGCGAAGTCCAGTCGGCCACCGATCGCGGCGTTCGGCGGTTCGGCGGGCTCGACGTGGTGTGTGCGACGGCTGGGATCACCTCACGTGGGTCGACACTGCAGCTGGGCGAAAACACCTGGCGCACAATGCTGGACGTCAATCTCACCGGGGTTTGGCACACCTGCCGTGCGACGGCGCCGCATCTGATCGAGCGGGGCGCCGGGTCGGTGGTTCTGACGAACTCCATCGCCGGACTGCGCGGACTGGTCGGCGTCGCGCACTACACCGCGGCCAAGCACGGTGTGGTCGGCCTGATGCGCGCGCTGGCCCACGAATTGGCCCCGCACAACGTGCGGGTGAACTGTGTCCACCCCACCAACGTCGACACCCCGATGATCCAGAACGAGGCCGTCAGCGGCGCGTTTCGTCCCGATCTGGACCGCCCGCCCACCCGGGACGAATTCGCCGAGGCGGCGCGCCGGATGAACATGCTCGGCGTCCCCTGGGTGAACCCGGTCGATGTCGCCAATGCGGCGTTGTTCCTGGCTTCCGACGAGGCGCGCTACATCACCGCGGTTACGCTGCCCGTCGACGCGGGAGCGACTCAGCGCTGAGCGGCCTAATGGTGGCGACCCGCTTCGCCCGGCTCCGCCGCGCTTGCGATCGCCACCGGCCTAATGGTGGCGACCCGCTTCGCCCGGCTCCGCCGCGCTTGCGATCGCCACCGGCCTAATGGTGGCGACCCGCTTCGCCCGGCTCCGCCGCGCTTGCGATCGCCACCGGCCTAATGGTGGCGACCCGCTTCGCCCGGCTCCGCCGCGCTTGCGATCGCCACCGGCCTAATGGTGGCGACCCGCTTCGCCCGGCTCCGCCGCGCTTGCGATCGCCACCGGCCTAATGGTGGCGACCCGCTTCGCCCGGCTCCGCCGCGCTTGCGATCGCCACTAGCCCCGGGACAGGAACGCCAAGACCGCACTTTCGAACGCCTCCTTGGCCTCGATCATCGCCCAGTGGCCGCAGTTGGGGAACACGTGCAGCTCCGCGTTCGGAATGGTGCGCATCGGGATGAGCGCCATGTCGGGCGGACTCACCCGATCGTCGCGGCCCCACGTCAGCAGCACCGGCGCGGACACCTTGTGCATGAGCGCCCACGGCATCGGCCGATCCGAGGCGTTCATGGCCGCCATCATCGCGGCGAACGCGGCCTTGCTATACATCCGGCGGGCGGCTGCCAACGTCTCCGGGTCGGTGGCCAGCTGCCAGCGTTCCTCCACCAACTCATCGGTGACCAGGGCCTGGTCGTACACCATCGACTTGAGCCAGTCGACCAGCCGTTGCCGGGTGGGGTCCTCGGTGAACTCCTGCAGCAGCCGGATGCCCTCACTGGGACTGGGGCTGAAGAGATTGGTGCCGATTCCGCCGATGGTCACCAGCCGGCCGATCCGGTCCGGGTTGTGGATGGCGAAGGTGATGCCCACGCCGCCGCCCATCGAGTTGCCGACGACGTGAGCCTTGTCCACCCCGAGCGCATCGAGGAAGGGGACCACCGCGCGATTTGCGGTGACCATCGGGTGGCCGCCGAAATCGTCACTGACCCCGAAACCGGGGAATTCCAGGATCAGGCAGCGGTAGTGCTCGGCAAAGGTGGGCAATATCCCGCGAAAGTTGCGCCAGCCGGTCACCCCGGGGCCGGAGCCGTGCAGGAACAGCAGCACCGGGCCGGAACCACAGTCGTAATAACGTAAAGACCCTGCCGGAGTGCTGATTTCACGCAGGTCCTGTTCGACGTCGGCGAGCCATGCGGAGGATGTAGACACGAGCAACACCTTGCCACGCCGGCTCGCCGACGGGGAGAGGTGTTCCGCTCACCGGTCCGTTCGCACGATGTACCAGCGGCCCCCGATCCCAGGGCCGAATGGCCCTGGCTACCCGCAGCCCAGAGGTCAATGATGGTCCTGGCAGGTACTCACTGACGGCGCTGAGGGGATATCGCGTGGACGATCCATCGATGTTGGACTCCGCCGGCCTGTCTCGCCTCGTCGACCTGCTCATCGAACGGGGCTATCGGGTCATCGGCCCGATGTTGCGCGACAACGCGATAGTGCTCGCCGAACTCGAGTCGGCAGCCGATCTTCCACACGGCTGGGGCGTCGACGTGGCCCCGGGCCGGTATCGGGTGCGCCGCCGCGACGACGACGCGGCTTTCGGACATTCGGCCGGGCCGCAGTCGTGGAAGCAGTTTCTGCATCCGCCGCGGCAGCGGCTGTGGGCCGGTACCCGCGATGGCGGCACCGAGCCCGACACCGAGGACGAACGGCCCTGCGCATTCATCGGGGTGCGCGGATGCGACCTGGCCGCGATCGCGACCCTCGACCGGGTGCTCGGCCGCGGCGACTACCCGGATCAAGCGTTTGTCGGTCGCCGACGGCAGATCTTTGTGGTCGCGGTCAACTGCACCGAGCCGGGCGGATTGTGCTTCTGCGCGTCGATGGGTACCGGGCCGGCGGCCGGGCCCGGCTATGACTTGGCGCTGACGGAGCGCGTCGACGGCAGCGGGGGACAGCCGCCGAGCTACCTCGTCGAGGTCGGCACCCCGGAAGGCGCCGAGGTGCTCGCCGAGATTCCGCGCCGGGCGGCCAGCGCCGAGGAAATCGACTGTGCCCGTGCCGATGTGGAGGATGCGGCACACCACATGGGTCGGCAGATGCCGCAGACGGATCTGCGCAACCTGTTGATCGACGCCCGCGAGTCCCCGCAGTGGGAGGAGGTGGCCAGTCGTTGCCTCACCTGCGGCAATTGCACGATGGTTTGCCCCACCTGCTTCTGCACCAGCACCGAAGACGTCAGTGACCTCACCGGCGAGCACGCCGAGCGGTGGCGGCATTGGGCGTCATGCTTCGAGTTCGATTTCACCTACGTTCACGGCGGCGGCAGTGTCCGGCGCTCGGGGGCATCGCGCTATCGACACTGGTTGACCCACAAATTGGGCACCTGGCACGACCAGTTCGGCATGTCGGGCTGCGTGGGCTGCGGGCGATGCATCGCCTGGTGTCCAACGGGCATCGATATCACCGAGGAGATGAACAAGATGGCCGGGACGGCCGACGATGACTGACCAGGCGTCCCGCGTCGCCGTGCCGGTGAGCATGGCGCCGGTTCCGTATCGCGTCCGCACCCGTCTGGTCGAAAGCCCCGATTCGGCCACGTTGTGTCTCGAGCCGGTCGGCGAGGTGTTGCGGCCGCCGGCCCCGGGCGAATTCATGATGCTTTACGCGTTCGGGGTCGGCGAGGCGGCGATCTCGATCAGCGGCGATCCCTCGGTCACCGATGGGTCGATCACCCACACCATCCGTGCGGTCGGAGCGGTCAGCCGCGCCCTGCACGATTCGCAACCCGGCGACATCGTGGGCGTGCGCGGCCCGTTCGGCACCACCTGGGGATTGGACGAGGCCGCCGGACGCGACCTGGTGATGGTCGCTGGGGGAGTGGGGTTGTGTCCGTTGCGCCCGGCAATCCTGGGGGCTTTGGCCCAACGAGCGCGCTACGGCAAGCTGAAGCTGGTGGTCGGTGCCCGGTCCCGGTCGGACTTCGTGTTTGCCGCGCAAATCGAGAAGTGGGTCGACGATCCGCAGATCGACGTGCATCTGATCGTCGACGCCCCGACCCGCGGCTGGACTGGAGAGGTCGGTTTGGTCACCGAGCCGCTGCAACGACTGACGTTGCAACCCGATCGCACCACCGCTTTTTTGTGCGGGCCGGAGCCGATGCTGCGCTCCGCCGCCGAGGTGTTGGTGGCGAAAGGGCTGGCGCCAAAGGATATTCGGGTTTCGCTGGAACGCAACATGCAGTGCGGCGTCGGTTGGTGCGGGCACTGCCAATTGGGTCCGCTACTGCTGTGCCGCGACGGTCCGGTCGTCAGCTACGACGTCGCCGGCCCGCTGCTGCAAGTGAAGGAGCTTTAGATGAGCCCGCCCTCGTTGGCAGTGTGGAAATTTGCTTCCTGCGACGGTTGCCAGCTGACGTTGCTCGACTGCGAGGACGAATTGCTCACCATCGCAAAGGAAGTGAAGATCGCCAACTTCGCGGAGGCCTCCAGTGCGGTGGTCGGCGGGCCCTACGACGTCTCGCTGGTCGAGGGCTCGGTCACCACCGCGCATGACGAACAACGCATCCGCGAGATCCGGGACCAGTCCAAGGTGCTGGTCACGATCGGCGCGTGCGCCACGGCCGGGGGAGTGCAGGCACTGCGAAACTTCGCCGATGTCGCGGAATTCACCTCGGTCGTGTACGCCCACCCGGAGTACATCGACACGCTGGCGACGTCCACGCCGGCGGCGGCACACGTCAAGGTGGACTACCAGCTACATGGCTGTCCGATCGACCGCCGGCAACTACTCGATACCCTTGCGGCACTGCTGATCGGACGCAAACCAAAGCTGCCGGACAAGACCGTTTGTACCGAATGCAAGATGCGCGGTGTGACATGTCTGGTCGTCTCCGAGGGCACCCCGTGCCTTGGTCCTGTCACCCACGCTGGCTGTGGTGCGTTGTGCCCCAGGCACAATCGCGGCTGCTTCGGCTGCTTCGGCCCGTCCGCCGCACCGAGAACCGCCACCCTGATCCCACTGTTGCGGCGAGACGGGATGTCCGACGCCGAGGTCGATCGGGTGTTCTCCACGTTCAACGTCGCCAGTTTCACCGCCGAGCGGAGCCAGCAGTGACGCCGTCTAACCGCACGCTCAGCGTCAAGACGCTGACCCGCGTGGAAGGTGAAGGGGCGCTGCACGTCGCGCTGAAGGACGGAACGCTGGAACGTGTCGAGCTCAACATCTATGAGCCGCCGCGTTTCTTCGAAGCTTTCCTGCGCGGACGCGCCCATACCGAGCCACCCGACCTGACGGCGCGAATCTGCGGAATCTGCCCGGTCGCCTATCAGATCAGTGCGTGCAATGCGATCGAGGACGCCTGCGGCGTCGAGCTCGACGCGGACATCCTCGCGCTGCGGCGGCTGCTGTACTGCGGCGAATGGATCCACAGCCATGTCCTGCACATCTACCTGCTGCACGCGCCCGACTTCCTCGGCCACCACGACATTATCGGGATGGCCGGTGACCACCGGGAAGCGGTCGAACGCGGGTTGTCGCTGAAAAAGGCGGGCAACCAGCTGATGGAGTTCGTCGGAGGACGCGCGATACACCCGATCAACGTCCGGGTGGGCGGATTCTATTCGGCGCCACCGCGTTCGGAGTTCCGTCAGATCACCGAACAACTGCGGCGGGCACTGGACGACGCACTGGCCACCGTCGAGTGGGTGGCCGGGTTCGAGTTCCCCGACTTCGAATTCGAACACCAGATGCTGGCGCTGAGCCAGGGCGACCGCTATCCGATCGAGAACGGCGTGATCGCGCGCAGCGCCGGCGAGCCGTTTGCCGTAGCCGATTTCACCGATCACGTGGTGGAGTCGCAGGTGGCGCACTCCACCGCTTTGCACGCGACACTGGACGGCCACCGATATCTGACCGGTCCGTTGGCGCGGTTCACGCTGAATTCGTCGGCGCTGTCGCCGATCGCGGCGGAGGCTGCGGCTCGGGCTGGGCTCGGGGCGGGCTGTCGAAACCCGTTCCGCAGCATCATTGTTCGGGCCGTCGAAGTCGTCTATGCGATCGAAGAGGCGCTGCGGATCATCGCCGAATACCAGCGTCCCGCGAGGCCGTTCGTCGATGTTCCGGCGCGCGCGGGCGTGGGACACGGCGTCAGTGAGGCACCCCGGGGCTTGCTGTATCACCGATATCGCATAGACGAGGGTGGGCTGGTTTCCGAGGCGACGATCGTTCCGCCCACCTCGCAGAACCAGGCCGCGATCGAGGCCGATTTGGCGCGTTTGGTTTCCGGCAATCTCGACCTCTCCGACGACGAGCTGACCAAGCTGTGTGAACACGCGATCCGCAACTACGACCCTTGCATTTCGTGTTCGACTCACTTCTTGACGCTGACGGTGGAGCGGCGATGACGACCGTTGTCATCGGGCTGGGCAATCCGTATCGGCGCGACGACGGCGTCGGCATTGCCGCGGCCGTGGCGCTGAAGGAAGCGTTAGGGGGCGCGCTAAAAGCAGTGGCGCCGAACGACGTTCAGGTGCTGACCGACGTCACGGATCCGATGAGTCTGGTCGAACACTGGTCGGGTGCGCGGTTGGCCTTGGTGATCGACGCCGCGGTCGCAACGCCCGCAACCGCGGGCCGCATCCGTCGCTGCGCATTGAGCGACATCGCCGCTTCCCCCGGATTGAGTTCGCACACTGTCGATATCGTCGGCGCGCACGCACTGGCTCAGGCGCTTGGTCGAGCGCCCGATGCGCTGGTGGTGTTCACCGTCGACGTGGTCGACACCGGCCACGGGCCCGGCCTGACGCAGCCGGTCGCGGCCGCGGTGCCCGAGGTGGTCCGCACGGCAGTGGAGGAAATCACCCGAACTGTGGCGTCGCCCGGTTAGGTGGGAACCGACTGCTCCAGTTGTGGGGCGCCCAACTGAAACCGACGGCCGGTGACCATGTCCGGCAGGATGCGGACATAGTGCGGCTTGTCGCTGCCCGTCCATGACTGTAGGTGGGCGCTCTCGGCGTCTTCGAGCTCCTCGTCGGACCGCAGCGAGCGGGCCCTGCCCCTGATGATCACGCTCCATGCCTCGGAGGCGTTGTGGTCGTCGACTTCGAACACGACGTTCTTGTTGATCGCGGCGGAGACCAACTTGGCGCCCTGTGCGGTTCGGAACAACACGGTCTTGCGCTGAACGACGAAGTTCACCGGGAAGACGTCGGGGTGATCGTCGACGCTGGTGATCAACCGGCCCAGGGGCACGGACTTCAGCAAATCCCAGCATTCGCGCTCGGACAGGATGGTGACCCCGTCATCGTCTGCGGACATCGTTACCCCTCTCATCGTCATCGCGCCTGCTGTGCAGCCCGATGCGCATGACAATGACGCTAATCAAGGTGGCCGCGCAAGGGGCCGTGCCAAAAGTCCCGTTTTCGAAGGACCAACGTCGTGCCCGAGCGGACCACGGGCTCTCAGACCGGGGACTTCGGTCCCTATTTTTGCCCCGCGGCTGGCTGATCGGATGAATTGGTCCACAAATCAACATGCGCAAACTGTCGGGGAGCGTGCAGATGGAGCATTCAGTCGTCGGTCGGGCTGACCTGGCGCGGATTGTCACCTTGACCATGAATCCAGCGCTCGACATCACCTCGAACGTCGACGTTGTGCGCCCGACACGGAAATTGCGCTGCGAGTCCCCCCGCTACGACCCGGGCGGCGGCGGCATCAACGTCGCGCGGATCGCCCACGTCCTCGGTGCGCCGGTGTTGGCGGTCTTCGCCGTTGGCCAACCGGCCGGCGGTCTCATCACCCGGATGCTCCGGGAGGCCGGAGTGCCTTACGACGAGGTTCCCATCGCTGGGTCGACGCGAGAGAGCTTCACCGTCAACGAAACCAGCACCGGCGAGCAGTATCGATTCGTGCTACCGGGTCCCCACTTGACCGTGGCGGAACAGACAGAATGCCTGGACCGGCTTCGGAAGGCGGCATCGTCAGCGGAATTCGTCGTGGCCAGCGGAAGCCTGCCTCCCAGTGTGCCCGCAGACTTCTATCAGCGGGTGGCCGACATCTGCGTCCAGGTGGGTGCACGGCTGATCCTGGACACCTCCCGGGAAGGCCTGCAGCAAATCTCTTCGGGGGTGTTTCTACTCAAGGCGAGCGCGCGCGAGCTGCGGGAGTGCTTCGGATGCGAATTGGCTACCGAGTCGGAGCTACTGGCCGCGGCGCATGAACTGATTGAAACGGGCCGTACCGAGGTTGTGGTGGTGTCCCTGGCTGACCAAGGAGCGTTACTGGCGACACGAGATGCGAGTCACCGCTTCTCGGCGGTTCCCATGCCACCGGGGAGCGGCGTCGGGGCAGGTGACGCGATGGTCGCCGCCATTACAGTGGGTCTTAGTCGCGGCTGGTCGTATGTCGAGGCGGTGCGCCTGGGAATCGCAGCGGGTGCGGCCATGCTGATGACGCCCGGGACGGCGGCCTGCGAGCGCGAGGACGTGGAGACACTGTTCGAGCAGGTTGCCGAACCGACTCAGATTGCCGATGCCTCGGCCGTTGCGTTGGAAGACGTTGGGACTTTCGGCCATTAGCTGAGCGGCCCTTTGGCCGCTTTGTCAGGTGGGCGCCCCGGCCAAGATGAAGACCATGGAGGTAACGATGACCGCCGACACGCCTGGCGTGTCAACGGCGACGGCCGCCGTGCCTTACTTTGATGCGCGGGAAACCCACACGGCGATGGTGGTCTTCGCCGGCGACCGGGCGTACAAGGTGAAAAAGCCTGTCCTCACGGACTTCGTCGACTTCCGCACGGCGGCTCAGCGCGAGCGAGCCTGCCGACGCGAAGTGGAGTTGAACAGCCGGTTATCGCCCGGCAGTTACCTTGGCGTCGCCCAACTCACCGACCCGACCGGAGGTCCCGCCGAGCCGATCGTCGTGATGCGACGTTATAGCGACCAGGATCGCTTGGCGTCCATGGTCACCCGCGGCGAGAGTGTCGAGGGGGTGCTGGACCGCGTTGCCGAAGTGCTGGCCGATTTTCACCGGAATGCCCTGCGCGGCGAGTCAATCGACGCTCAGGGCGAGGCCGGTGCAGTGGGCAAACGTTGGCGAGACAACCTGTGGGAACTTCATCGATACGCGGAAACGATTCCAGGGGTCACCGAAGAATCGATCGACCGGATTGAGCGTCTTGCTACCGAATACATCTCGGGTCGTGCGCATCTGTTCGCGCACCGGATAGACGAACGGTGCGTTGTCGACGGCCACGGTGACCTGCTCGCGGACGACATCTTCGTCGTCGACGGCGAACCGGCGTTATTGGACTGCATGGAATTCGACGACCAACTTCGTTACGTCGATCAGATCGATGACGCCGCTTTCCTCGCAATGGATCTGGAGTTCCTGGGGCGCCGGGACCTTGGTGACCACTTTATGGAGCGCTACATTGCGTACTCGGGGGATGAGTCGGCGTCGTCGTTGCGGCACTTCTACATCGCCTACCGCGCCGTGGTGCGGGCCAAGGTCGAGTGTGTGCGGGTGACGCAGGGTGGGTCGGCCGCCGCGGCGGACGCGGTGCGGCATCTCGGCCTCGCGACCGGGCACTTGCAGGCCGGCGCCGTGCGGTTGGCGCTGGTCGGGGGTAACCCCGGCACCGGCAAGTCGACCGTGGCGCGTGCACTTGCCGAACAGGTTGGGGCGCAGGTTATTTCGACCGACAACGTACGACGGGAGTTGCTGGAGACGGGCATCATCAGCGGGGAGCCTGGTGTTTTGGACTCGGGACTGTACAGTCCCGACAATGTCGCGACGGTCTACGAGATCGTGCTGCGCCGGGCTCGCATGTGCTTGGACCACGGCCGCTCGGTGATCCTCGACGGCACCTGGCGACACCCGCACTGGCGTGCAGAAGCGCGGCGTATCGCTACTGAAACACATTCTCAGCCAGTCGAAATCATGTGTGCGGCGGGGATCGACATGACCGCCGACAGGATCGTGACCCGGCCGGCGGGCAACTCCGACGCAACACCCGAGATCGCCGCAGCGTTGGCCGCTCGGCCGAGCGGGTGGGACGAGGCGTTCCGGATAGACACTTCCCAGCCGCTCGCCACGTCGGCGGAACAGGCGGTCGAGGTTTGGCGAAAAGCGGTTTGATGTCCCTATGCGGTCAGGCGCCGTTGATCAACGCGATGTTCGCCGAGCACTTGGTCCGCATGGGCCGGTAACACTATGCCCCAGGCGTGGAAAGCCCCGCGCCGCATCGCTTCGGGATCGCCGGTGGTGAGGAACTTGCGCTCGGCTAACCGCGGCCAGTCTGACGCGCGGGCCTCAGGATGCCGCTCGGCGACCGCGGCGGCCATCCGTTCGGCGGGGTCGATCAACAGGGCATTCGGCAGCGCAGCCGCGAACCAAGGGCTCGCGGCCGGGTAGTGCGTGCAGCCCAGCACCAGCGCGTCCACGTCGTGCAGCGGGGCGAGAATCCTTGTCAGATCGGCGAGGAACTGTGGCGAACCGGCTCGGCCGGCCTCGATGTGTGCGGACAAGGGTTGAGCCACTCGGGACAGCACTTTCCGGCCAGGTCTGGCGAGCCCGCGCCGGTAGCGGCCCGCGTCGATGGTGCGGTGCCCGCCCACCACACCGATCGACGCGAGGTCTTCAGGGACGGAGGCCAACCCGTGGGTGATGATGCCCTCGACCGGCACCGGGGCGGCGCTCAGCCGTTCGACGACGGTGCTGGCCGCGTTGCACGCCAGCACCACCTCGGTGGCCCCACGCTGGGCGAGGGCGCTGACCACCGTAATCAAGCGATCGGTCAACTCGTCGGCGGTCATCAGGCCGTATGGGGTGGCGCCGGCGTCCGACCAATACAAGATCGGAAGTCCAGGAGCCAACCGGTCCAAGGTCTTTACCAAGCCCAGACCGCCGATGCCCCAGTCGACAATGCCCAGGCAGGAATTCGGGTACCTGGGCATCACGGGTAGGAGAGTGGGGCGGTCTGGCCCTTGGCCAGAGGTCCGGAATCAAACGCCATTACCCGCGCCGACATGGTCGCCGTCAATGTCTGCGGCTGGGTGCCGGGAAAGCGGCTGCCGAAATACCAGCGGTATTCGTGCTCAGCTCGGATCGGGTTGTGCTGCAGCATGTTCAACCACTCCGGGTGTCGTGTCAGGGCGGCCAGATCGCGGACGAACTCGGGCCTCGCCCGCCGCGTCCGCAGGTGCGCGACAGCCGATCTGGTAAGCACGGGCAGTTCGCGAAGTCGCGCCGGTTGCTGCACCATGTCGACCACCCACAACCTGCCGCCGGGAGCCAGGACTCGCCGAATCTCGGCCATGACCGGGTCCCAATCCAGGTAGCGGAACGACAGGAACGAAATGACCACGTCGACGTGATCGTCGGGTACGTCCAGCAGCGGACCGTTGACCTTGACGAAGCGCAGGCGGGCGCGGTCTCGGCTGTGTTCGCGCGCCCGGGTGAGCATGCCGGCGGAGCTGTCCATACCGACGGCGAAGTCGATGTCGCCGTTGTCGTCCAGTGCGCGCAGCAAAGCCCCATTGCCACAGCCGATTTCCAGCACACGCAAGGGCCGGCCTAGGTCGCCGCGCAGGTCGGCCACTCGACCCGCCAGCCACCGCCATTCGGCTTCGCGGACGCGAATATCGGAGTACGCGCGATCGTACAGGTCGGCCACGCGATCGTAGGAGCGTTCCGGTTGCGTTGCGGTGGGGTGACTTTCCACCATTGGCTCGGCGGCGCAGCCCAGATACTTGCGGACGCTGCCGGCCAAGCCATGAGACTTCCTGCCGGGCGCGGCGATCATGTAGAGGTTGCGGCGGGTCGTCGGGCGACGACCGGCCCACGCGAACCGGTCTTTGCGAGTCGACACGGTCGTGTAGTTGTAATTGCCGAACGACGGCACCCCGAATACTTCGGCGAAGAAGGGCGCAAACCAGCGCGCCGTGCGACAGGCGTGGAAGTAGGCGCGTCCGTCGGAAGCGAACGGAATCGTCATGGCGCGCCATTCGTGCGGCGAGAACTGCTCGGGCCAGTCCGTTGAACCGAACATGGGGCCGTACATGCCCGAATGGCTGATCAGATGTAGCTGCCTGATCATTCGACCGGAGCGCGCCAGGCGGCCGAGCTCGGCCTCGAAGTCGGCCTTGCGATGCACTCCGGAGACAATGACCTCGGCGTCGCGGTGCTCGGCGGCGAGTTCGCGCCCCATAGTGGCCGCCGCCACGGCGAATTCGGCCGAACCGCCGCGGTATCGAGTGGTGTGACCGACCCAAATAACGGGTTTGCCTTGGGTTTGGGGGATTGTCGGGGGTGCGATGTCGGCAAAGGGAACCCGGGCGTGCTCACCGTCGGGGATCCAGGCGCCGTAATTGCCGACGAGCTCAAGAACTTCGGATCGCTCGAGGTCGAAAACGCGCATGCCGGGCGGTGGTGGGCTGTACAAGTGCAGGGTCAATCCGGCCGTTTCGGCCGCCATGTCGTGGATGTCCTCGGGTGAGATCGGGATGGCTTCGCCTTCGTGCCGCATGGTCCCTTCGGTGACAGCCAGTTGCGTTCCTTCCCAGTGGAATCGACGTTCATGGAACATTCCTTCGACCGCGATCACGAATCCGCTGGCGCCGCCGTGGTCGTGCGGGGCGCAGCTGTGTCCGGGACGCCAGCGCGCAAGCATGATCTCGACCTGGTCGTCGGCTCGCAGGATGGACCGCGAATACGGCTCACCGTCCTTGGGGTCGAGAGCCAGTGACGCCAGCAGGTACCGAGCTTCGCTGACGCGTGCCAGCAAGCCGGGTCCCGGGACCTCACCGGCCACCGCGACCTCGGCCAGAGCGTCGAAAAGCGGGCTCAACGAGGCCAATTCGTCCCTCGTGGTCGTCGGCAGATTGTGCGCAATATCGGTCATGATGTGTCCCCCTTTCGACGACCACGATGTGGATCAGCGGACTTGAACCACCGGTGAAAGTTGGATCGTCGTGATGGATTTGGATTGGCACCGTTACGTAGTTGTTGCCAGTCCACAGGCTGTCCCTGGGCGCTTGGAGGATCCTTGAAGGATCCTTGGTGTGCGGGTCAGCGGCGTATCGGCGGTGGGCCGCAATCTCATCCGTCACATGAGTCACAAGATCGGAGCGGGTGGCTTTGTGCCCAGCTCTGAGGGACAAGCGTTGTAGCTACACGTCGGGCGCAAAGCATGCCGGAAATTAACTTGACGGATGGGTTTGGCGTCGCCCTGCGGAGGGATACAGTTGACGAGTGTTTCGTCGTCTGGCTGCTCGCATAATCATCGCAATCATGGCGATTTCGGTGCTGGGCGGATGTGAAACAACTGAGCGGCGCTCTGCCCCGCAACGCTCCACGATCACCTCGTCGACGACATTGACAAGCACGGGTCCAGCGAGCGTACCGCTTTATGAGCAATTCGAAGCCCAGAACTCCGACGGACCGAACGGCAAACCCATCAATGCCACGCTGGCGGGCACCAATTACCGGAATTCGACCGGAATGTGGGTTGGCTGCTCGGGTAGGCCGGCGACAACAACGTACCGGTTGCGAGGCATGTTTGCGCGGCTCAAGGCGGTCGCGGGATTGCAGCCGCACACCCCCGCAGAACTCGCGGTGAAGGCGACCGTCGCCGTAAACGGCAACGTAGTAAAGGTCTTCACCATTCGCAGAACGGACACCGAACGTATCGATTTGGATGTCAGCGGCGCCGATTCGCTAGTGGTCACAGCCATCGCAGCCGATAACTCACGGTGCACGACGTCGCAGACCCCTTATGGTGCGCTCGGGGATGCCATGCTCACCCCGATAGGTCTATAGCGGGATTTCTTATCAACCCCGCACGGGCGTGGCACGATAACGGTCGTGGGTGACTTGTGCGCCTCCTGCGGGAGTCCACTGACCGCAACCGCGAAATTCTGCGGCGAGTGCGGCAAGCCACGCGCGCGGAGTGCCCAACCGGCCGAGTACAAACAAGTCACCGTGTTGTTCGCGGACGTCGTCGGCTCGATGAAGCTGGCCGCCTTGCTGGGCCCGGAACGGTTGCGCGAGGTTATGACGCAGGTATTCGAACTCTCGGCGAGTGCGGTGCAGCGCTACGGCGGCACCGTCGACAAATTCACCGGCGACGGCATCATGGCGGTGTTCGGTGCCCCGGCCGCGCTCGAGGACCATGCCATGCGCGCCTGTCTCGCGGCGTTGCACATCCAGGCCGAGATGCACGGTTTGGCCCCGTCGTTCGAGCGCGAACTTGGTATCTCGCTGCTGCTGCGGGTCGGGCTCAACTCGGGCCAGGTGATCGCCGGTGAAATCGGTTCCGGCTCGGCGGGTTATACGGCGATTGGCGAACAGGTCGGCATGGCTCAGCGCATGGAATCAGTGGCGCCACCGGGTGGAGTGATGGTCAGTGAATCCACCGCGCTACTCGTCGAGCACGCGGCGGTCCTCGGCGAATCCGAACTGGTGAAAGTGAAGGGATCTGACGTCCCGATTCCGGCCCGTCGGTTGTTGGCAGTGAACGACGAGCGAGCGCGACGAGGACGTCAAGAGCCGACGTTGGTGGGCCGGGTCTGGGAGCTGAACACCTTGAGCGGCATCCTCGATCAGTCGATGGGTGGCGATGGCTGCGTGGTCGCTCTGGTCGGCGCGCCCGGTATCGGCAAGAGCCGCACGGTCTCCGAGGCGACCCGCTTGGCCGCCGAGCGTTGCGTGGAAGTCTTCAGCACCTACTGCGAATCGCACACCAGCGATGTCCCCTTCCATGTGGTGACTCGACTGCTTCGGGCGGTGTTCGGAATCGGCGGGGTAGGCGCCGATGTGGCGCGGACGATCGTGCGCGCTCGCATCCCGGGTGCCAATGCAGAAGACTTGCTGCTGCTCGATGACTTGCTGGGGATCGGCGACCCCGCGGTTGCCTTGCCCACCATCACGCCCGACGCGCGAGGGCGCCGGCTGACCGCGTTGCTGAACGCGGCGGCGCTGGCTCGCAGCAGCCCGGCGGTCTACGTCATTGAGGACGTGCATTGGATCGACGAAGCCAGCGAGGCGATGTTCGCCGAATTCGTGACCGTCGTTCCGCAGACCTCGGCGCTGGTGCTGATCACCTATCGGCCCGAATACGATGGTCCCCTTTCTCGCCCATCGGGAGGGCAGACGATCTCGTTGTCGCCGTTGAACACTGCCCAGACGCGCGCCCTCGTCCGCGAGCTACTGGGTGACGATCCGTCGGTGGACGGCGTCGCCGAGCAGGTCGCCGAGCAAGCACTCGGAAACCCCTTCTTCGCGGAGGAAATCATCCGAGACCTCGATGGCCGTGGTGTGCTGGCGGGGCACCGCGGCCAGTACGTGTGTCGCGAGAAGGCGGCCACCATCACCCTGCCCAGCACATTGCAGGCCACCATTGCCGCCCGCATCGATCGCCTGCCGGTACCCGCCAAGCAGGTGTTGCATGCCGCGGCGATCATCGGAGCCCGCTTCGCCCCGGACATGCTCAACACGGTGATCGGCGGCGGCGTCGATGTGGCGGTCGCCCTTGCGGACCTGCTGCAGGTCGAACTGATCGATCAGGTCCAATTCACCCCGCATGCCGAATATGCGTTCCGGCATCCGCTGGTCCGTACGGTCGCCTACGAGTCGCAGCTGAAAGCCGAACGTGCCGAACGGCATCGGCGGGTGGCCGCTGTCATCCAAGAGCGCGATCCCGATTGGGTCGAGCAGAACGCCGCCCTCATCGCCGAGCATCTGGAAGCCGCTGGTGACCTGCGCGCGGCCTTCGACTGGCACATGCGGGCCGGAGCCTGGTCGAACCATCGCGATCTCGCGTCCGCCCGAACGAGTTGGCAGCGTGCCAGCCAGGTCGCTGATCGCTTGTCGGTCGACGACCCGGACCGGGTGCGCAAGCAGATCGAGCCGCGGACCTTGTTGTGCGCCACCGCGTTTATGGTCGGTGGCGCCGGGGATATCGGCTTCGACGAACTGCGCGAGCTTTGTGCTGCCTCCGACGATGACGTGTCCCTGGCGATGGGCATCGCGGGTGTCTTGATGGCCGTCGCAGCCAACGGTCGTCCTCGGTACGCGGCGGAGTTATCCGACGAGTTCGCCGCGCTCCTGGAATCGATCGGCGATCCGACGCTGACTGTCGGTCTGCTATACGCCGGTGTGTATGCAAAGAGTGAGGCCGGTGAAGCGCGAAAAGCGTTGCAATGGGCCGATTACGCGGTGGAGATCGCCGACGGCGACGCAGCTAGAGGCGCTTTTGTCCTGGCGTCACCCTTGGCAGTGACGTTGAGCCTCAGAGGCTTTGTCAAGATGCGTCTCGGGATCCCGGGATGGCAAGCCGACTCTGACGCCGCCGTTGCCATGGCTGCCCCGATCGACGCAACCGTTCATCTGATGACGCTCTTGTTCAAATATGTGTTGGCGATCCCGTTCGGTGCGTGCCCTGCCGATGCGAGTGCTTTGGAGAGCACGGCCGAAGCATTGCGGCTAGCCGACGAACGGGGTGACGAAACAATCTTGAATCTTGCGCGGCTAACCCACGGTATGACGCAGATTCATCATGGTGGTTCGCAGGTGCAGTTGGGTGTTTCGGCCTTGGCCAAGGTCCGAGACTCCGCCAGGAAGGGACGCTTTGTCGGTTTAGCCGGCACGATTGTCGACCACGAGATGGCGAGACAACTGGCGCGGCAGGGAGATTGGGAGCGGGCCATCGAGCTGGCCGGCAAGATTGTCGACGATGACTACGCCTCGGGTGACTTGGTTTGGTTGTGGTTGGCCGTCACCGCTTTGGTGGAAGCGCTAATCGGTCGCGGAACCGAGGCAGACCTACGGGAGGCGCAATTGGTCATCGATCGTTTTGCCGCTGTGCCAACCGATCCCGGTTATGTGCTACACGAACTGACGCTGCTGCGCCTCCGCGGCCTACTCGCCAAGGCCCGCGGGGATCACACCGGCCACGCCGACTGGATGGCACAGTTGCATGCCAGGGCCAGCGCGCTGGGCTTCGAACCACTTGCCGCGTCAGCGATCTGCTAATTCGGGCACAATTCCGCTCGGGCCTGGTCGATCTGGTCGAAGGCGTAGTTCGCCATCGCGGCCATGTTCATCCCCGCACCTTCAGCGGCGCACCGTTCATAGGCATCGTTACCCAGTACCTCGCGCAAGTGCGCGATCGTGGTGTTGAGGGTAGGGAAGGACGCCGAGGTGACGGGGCTGAACGCCCAACCCGCGATGGTGGCGGCGGCCTCGTGGCGTCCCATCCGCTCTAGGAATGCGGCCAGGATTGCCAACGGTGTGCTGATCATCGCGGTGCTGCCCGCCTCGTGATGATTCTGGATCGCCAGGGAGAAGTAGTCGAGCGCGGCCAACGGGTCGCCGTGCTGGTATTCGACGCGGCACAGTACGGCCGCCAAATGTGAGACGGCGCTTTGGTTGCCGGTGTCCTGTGCTACCACCAGCCCACGCCGCATCGCCGTCAAGGCACGGACAGGTTCGGTATCACGGAAGGCGAAGCCATCCGCCAATAACGCGAAGCACAACGCCATGGGGTTACGGGTGGCCTCAGCGGCCTCGACGAGTCCGTCGCACAGTGCCATCGCTTCGTCGTTAGGGCCTGCGATTGACAATGCCATGACGAGGCATCCCCACGTGATGGTGTGGCTGTCCAGTTGGCGGGCCAACTGAGCACGGCTCAAAGCAATTCCGCGCTGCGAGCCACTGACGGTAAACGCGCCGCTAGGCCAGCCGTGGATGCCGTAGGGGAGGTCGCCGCCATCGTTGATCAACTGCTCAGCCATGTCGGCGTACTGCACGGCCTTCACGAGCCGCCCGGCTGAATAGCACATCGACGCCATCACACACAGGAATGTCAGACTGCGATGACCGGCCGCCGCGGCCGGCTCCAGAATTTCTTCGGCCCAGGAAATTGGTTCAAACTTGTCGATCGAATAGCCGAGAAAGGCCGCGTACGTGGCGATTGCGGCGGCGACGTCGAGATCGTCGTGGTCGGCGGACCACCGAAAGGCGGTGCGCAGGTTAGCCAATTCTACGGTGAACCACCGGTAGGCCTCGCGCTGCTCAGGGCTGTCCCAGACGTTCATGATTTCGATGATTCGCCGGGCGAAGTGGCGGGCATGGGCGTCGCGAACCTCCGGCGCCGCCCCGCGGGTGACGAGCTGCTCCTCGGCGAATTCCCGAATGGTTTCCAACATCGAATATCTCGTGCGTCCGGATCGCCGCTCGACAACGAGCAGCGACTTACCGACCAACGCGTCCAGCAGGTCCAGGACGGCATAGTCGGCGTCGGCGTCGGCGTCGTCATCGTCGACTAATCCTGATACGGCACAGGCGCTTTGCAAGTCGAAGCCGCCGGTGAACACCGAACAGCTTTCCAGCAGCGCCTTTTCCGTGGCGGTGAGGTGGTCATAGGACCACGCCACGGCGTGCCGCAGCGTCTGATGGCGGCCCAAGCCGCGTCGGGACCCGACCAGCAACCGGAAGCGGTGGTCGAGTCGATCGCGCACCTCGATCGGCGTCATCGACGACATGCGCGAGGCGGCCAGTTCGATTGCCAGCGGAATCCCATCGAGGCGGCGGCAGATCTCGACGACCGCGGCCGCGTCTGCTGGGCCGGTTACCGAAAAGTCCGCCGCAACACTGCGCGCGCGTTGGACGAACAAGGTCGCGGCCGCTGAGTCGATGCCGTCACCGACATCTAGTGAGGGCACCGACCACAATTGTTCGTCGGAAACCTCCAACCGCTCCCGACTGGTCGCCAGGATGCGCACGCTCGCCGACCGCGCCAGGATCGCCTCGGCCAAGTCGGCCGCCGCATCTCGCACGTGCTCGCAGTTGTCAAACACCAACAACCGAACCCTGCCTTCCAGGGCGACGGCCACACTGTCGGCCACGCTCCTACCCGGCTGCTGGGTAATCCCGAGAACCGCGGCCACGGCGTCGGGTACGGCACCCGGGTCGGTCACCGCGGCCAGCTCGAAAAGCCATACCCCGTCCGCGAATTCGTCCGACAACGACGCCGCGACCTCCAGTGCCAACCGGGTCTTGCCGACCCCGCCGACGCCGGTCAGCGTCACGAGCCGATGGACCTTCAATGCCGACCGCACCTGGTCCACCACGGCCTCACGCCCGACGAAACTCGTCAAAGCGGGACGCAGATTACCTAGGCTGGAATCCAAGGCCCGCAACGCGGGAAAGTCAGTGCGCATTCCGGGGGCCCGCACTTGGAACACCCCCACCGGCGTCGGTATGTCCCGCAGCCGGCGCAAGCCTAGGTCCAACAGGTCGACCCCGCTCAGCAAACCTGCCGTCGAATCGGCCAGCAGGACTTGCCCGCCGTGCCCGGCGGCCATCACGCGCGCGGCGCGGTTGAGCGCGGCGCCGAAGTAATCCGCGTCGCGCAGCTCCGCTTCGCCCGTCGCCAATCCCATCCGCACCGGCAACTCGAGGGCCAACTGCGCGGTGATCGCCGCGTCGACCGCGCAGCGCGGCGAGGCGAACGCGGCGCACACCCCGTCACCAGTGTGCTTGAAGAGCCAGCCGCCGTGAGCCTCGATCGCCCCGCGGAGCACTTGGTCGTGTTGAGCCAGCGCGGCCCGCATCGCCTCGGCATCGGCTTCCCACCGACGGGTAGAACCCTCCACATCGGTGAACAGGAACGTCACAATCCCCGATGGCGCACCCACCGGCGCATTGGTCACTCACGCAGAATGCCACAGCGAACTCCCAGGTGACAGACTCTAGGCGTGCCCGAAATCACTTTCACCTCGGTTTCGCCGATCATCCCGGTCAAGAATCTCGACGCCGCGCTGCACCGCTACCGACGGCTCGGATTTGAGGCTCGGAGTTACGAAGGTCCCGAGCGCTACGGGTTCGTCGACCGCGGGTCGGTGCAACTACACCTCACCGAGTGGGCCGAGCACGATCCCCTTACCACGGCTTCCAGCGTGTACTTCTACGTCAGCGACGCCGACGCGCTGCACGCGCAATGGCAAGCGCTCGACGATCTCGGAGGCCGGTTGATGCCGCCACAGGACACCCCGTACGGGCTACGCGAGTTCGCCTACGTCGACCCGGACGGCACCTTGCACCGCGTCGGCTCGCCGTTGCACCGGCCTTAGAGGTTGCGGTAGACCTTCAGCGCGGTTGTGACCATCGGAATTTGTAATGGCAACCGCGCCAACGCAATAACGCGCATGTGCCAGGGCTTGTCCCACCACAGCCGCACCATGTTGAGGTTGCCCGGGAACACGCCGACGAACAACGCCACGGCCGCGAGCGCGCCGAGCTTGCGGGTGCTCGGGTTCAACAGCGCCGCTCCGACCGCCAGCTCGCCGACACCAGACGCATAGGTGTAGAACCGCGGCGTGCCGGGCAGCTCGACCGGGATGATGTCGTCGAACGGTTTGGGTGCCGCAAAATGCAGCACGCCCATACCGGTCAGCGCCGCCCCCATCCGGACGGCGGTTTTATGGGTGGCGTCATTACTCGTGGTCATGGGGTCTCATCTCTGTGGTCTTTCAGGGGGCCGAGCAGACGCGAAGTTGCATGGTTCCGGCCGAGATCGTACGAGTTCGCGTCTGCTCGCAAGCTAGCGCACGAAAGTTAGGATCCCCTGGTGGAGCCGCGTGACACCGACGACGGGAAGACCGTGGAGCGGCGTCTGGCGGGCTGGCAGCGGGCACTGCGGTGGGGGGCGTGGCTGACGTTCCTCGGCGTAGCGATCGCTCATTCCGATCGTCCGTCGTTCGGTGGTCTCGAATTCCTGACGCTTGCGGTGGCGATCGGCGTGACCATCTGGTGTGTGGCCAAACCGCTCGGCGGACCGAAGGTGGACATTGAGAAGCCGTCCGAGGTGCGCGGGCCGTTCGAGTCGCGGACGAGTTGGGGACTGGTGCTGCTGGGCGCGATCCTCACGGTGGGGGGAATCGGCGCCACCGGTGCGATCATCTACGACGTGTCCACCGGCCGCGCGACCATCCGGGAGGTGCTCAGCGACATGGGCAACTTCGTGGTCGGCTGGACCGCGGAGCTGGTCACCGGGTGGAGCTACGACGCCCACCTGGAAGATACGCACGCCTACGCGCTCTTCGCGCTGATCTTCCCCGGCCTGATCCTGGTTTGGTACAACCTCGTTCCATTTGTCAAGCGGGGGAGCGCCTTTCGGATCGACCCGGACACCTCGATCACGGTCAAGGGGCCGCGCGGCTGGTTCCAGATACTGGAATACGAGTATTCGGCCATCACCGCCGACGGGACGACCATCCGATTCACGCCGAGCGTGCAAGGCAATCCCGCCATCGTGCTGCCGCAGGCTCGGGTGTTCTCCCAAGAGACCGATGCCAGGCTTCGCAGCGAGGTAAGCGCTGCATTCTTCCAGGAGCGGCTCGAACGCCGCTGCTTCACCGTCCAAACGATCGATCGAAGACGCTTCACGGCCACACCCATAGGAGTCGGACATTGAAGGTTCACCATCTCAACTGCGGCACCATGCACGCGCTGGGCGCCGACTTCGTTTGCCACGTCCTGCTCATCGAGACCGATGCCGGACTTGTGTTGGTGGACAGCGGATATGGCACACGAGACTGCAGCGACCCGGCCCGCATCGGCCCATTGCGTCACCTGCTCAACCCGGTGTTCGACCACAGTGAGACCGCGCTGCACCAGATCGAACAACTCGGCTTTCGCGCGTCCGATGTGCGCCATATTGTGCTGACGCACTTCGACTTCGACCACATCGGGGGTCTGGCAGACTTTCCCGACGCCGCCGTTCACGTCACCGCCGACGAGGCACGCGGCGCCGTGCACGCCCCCTCGCTCCGGGAGCGACTCCGCTACCGCAAAGTGCAGTGGACGCACGGGCCCAAGCTCGTCGAACACGCACCGACGGGCGAGAAGTGGCGCGGATTCGCCGCGGCCAAGCACCTCGACGCGATCGGTGACGGCATCGTCCTGGTGCCGATCCCCGGTCACAGCCGCGGACACGCCGCGGTCGCGGTCGACGCCGGCAACCGGTGGATCCTGCACTGCGGCGACGCCTTCTACCACCGCGGCACGCTCAATGGGAAAAAGCAGTCGCCCCGGGCACTGCGCATTCAGGAGTCGTTCACGGCCTTCAACCGCAAGCAGCTGCGGGCCAACCAGGAGCGCATCGCGGAGCTGCACCAACGCCGCGATCCTGACCTTCTGATCGTCAACGCGCACGATCTCGAGCTGTTGGCGCACGCGAAAGCGACCGCTAGGACCGTCTAGGACCGCTTAGGTTTGCCAGGCGAGGATGCGTTCGGCCAACTCCGGGCCGCTGTCCTCCTGGATGAAGTGGCTGGCGTTGATGCGCGCGTGCGGCTGACCCGCCGCCCCCGGAATGTGTTGGATCAGGGGGCGATCGGCCTTACCCAGGATCGGGTCCCGGCGGCCGAAGATGGCCAGGACGGGTTTCTCCCAGCGGCCCAAAGCTTCCCACGCTGCCCGGTTGGCCGGCACGGCCGGATCGTCTGGCGAGGTCGGCACCAACTGCGGGAAGATCCGGGCGCCGGCTTGGTACCTCTTGTCGGGGAAGGGTGCGTTGTAGCCGGCACGCACCTCGGCGGGAACCTCGCGGACGGTGCCGGTGGCCACGATGCGACCCGCGTTGAAGATCGGGGAGAAACGGGCGAAGGTGCGCCAGATGTAGAAGGCGGGCGGGGTGGGACGCTCTGCGGTGGGCAGAAAGCCGTTGGCGACCACCAACCGTGCGAACCGGTGGCCCTGTTCGGCGGCGACGCGAAGACCGATCAACGATCCCCAGTCCTGCACGACCAGCGTGACGTCATTCAGGTCGAGTCGGTCGAACCAGGACGTCACCCACTCGACGTGCCGCAGGTAGGTGTAGTCCTCCACCCGGGTCGGCTTGTCGGAGCGGCCAAATCCGATCAGATCCGGCGCCAGCACGCGGTATCCGCCGTCAGCAAGCGGCGGGATCATCGTCCGGTACAGGTAACTCCACGTTGGCTCGCCGTGTAGCAACACGACCGGGCGCCCGTCGGCGGGCCCCTCGTCGACGTAGTGCATGCGCAGCGGCGGGGTGTCACTCGCCGTCACGTCGACGTAGTGCGGTGCGAACGGATAGCCGACCAAGTTTTCGAACCGCGAGTCCGGGGTCCGCAGAACATCCATGAAGCCCACTCCTTCGAGTCTCCTGTGGTGCATTAGCGTACGGACATGGTCGAGATTCATTTGGAGCGCACCATCGCGGCACCCGTGGAAAGGGTCTTCGACTGGCTCGCCGACCCGGCCAGTTTGACCGCCGCGCCCGCGGTCCTGAGAGCCAAATGGGCCAAGGACTCGCCGTCGCCCGAAAAGACAAGTGCGATAAGACCGGTACGCGAGGTCATCGCGGCGGGCGCCTGGTTCCGCGAGGAGATCACCGCCTATGACCGCCCGCACAGTTACTCCTATCTCATCGTCAGCGCCTTCCCGCCGTTCGAGCACGAGGGCGGCACGCTGACGTTCACGCCTGCGGGGGATGGCACGCACGTGGACTGGCTGACCAACTACACCCACCCGGCGGTTGCTGGTGGCAAGGTCCTGGAGCGGGTCACCCGGCCATTGCTGCGCTCGAGCTTCAACGCGATCCTGACGGCCTGCGCCAAGGCGCTCGAGGCGTGAGCACCGACCGCGCGGCTTCGCGCACCTTCGTGGTGACGGGCGCGGCGTCGGGCATCGGATTGGCCACCGCGCAACGGCTGTTGGACGAGGGTGGGACCGTCATCGGGGCCGACATCGCGGCACCGCCCGATCTCGGTCCGCGCTTCAGCTTCGTGACGGCCGATGTCACCGACGAAGCCGCGGTCGCGGCGGTGATGGAGGCGGTGCCGGGCCGCCTGGACGGGGTTGTGCACTCGGCGGGGGTCGCCGGTGGCGGGCCGGTCCATCTGCTGCCGCGATCGGAATGGGACCGGGTGATCGGGGTCAACCTCACCGCGACGTTCCTGGTGGCCAAGGCCGCGCTGGCCAAGATGATCGAGCAGCCCCGGGTCGACGGCGAGCGCGGCTCGATCGTGACGCTGGCCAGCGTCGAGGGTTTGGAGGGCACAGCGGGCGGAAGCTCGTACAACGCCGCCAAGGGCGGCGTGGTGCTGTTGACCAAGAACATCGCGCTCGACTACGGGCCCAGTGGCATCCGGGCCAACGCGATCTGCCCCGGCTTCATCGAAACACCCTTGGCCGAAAGCGTTTTCGGTATCCCCGGGATGGAGGGCCCGCGGGCGCTGGTCACCAAAGAGCACGCCCTGCAGCGGTTCGGCCGTCCCGAAGAGATCGCCGCCGTGGCGGCATTCCTGGTGTCGCCCGACGCATCGTTCGTGACGGGCCAGGCCATCGCCGTCGACGGCGGCTACACCGCCGGCCGCGATCACGGCGTGGTCGAGCTGTTTGGATTCCCCGACTAGTCCTTGGGCTTCTTGGGACCCTTAGGGCCCTTTTGCGGCGGTCCCTGGGGCGGCCCTTTTTGCGGCCCCTGTTGCGGCACCTCAACGGTGGTGGTCTCGGTGACCGCCGGCGGCTCGATCGTCGTCGTCGGTGTCGGCAACGGCGTGCTGGTGGTCGCGGGTGAGGGCGACTGTGCGGCAAACGGGTTGAACGCCATCAACATCAACGCCAGGATCAACAACGAGATGACCGCGGCGATCCAAAGTTTGCGCCACGGTTGATCCGGCTCGGCATCGTCGTCGACGTACGAATAGGTCCCGTCGGGGACGGGGATCGGTGGCGCCTCCATCACCCGGGTGCGGCGCGATTGCCGGACCGGATCGGGGCGGTTCAAGGCCGCACGCATCGCGCCGGCCTGATAAAAGCGCTCCGCGGGTTCCCGCGTCATCGCCCGCGCAATCACGGCCGCAAGCCCCGGGTGTACGTCTGGGCGCAGCGCGGTGATCGGCGCAGGCGTTTCGTGCAGGATCGCATGCGACAGCACGGCCAGTGATTCCTCGGGGAACGGCCGCCGCCCGGTCAACGCCTCATAGCCGACCACCCCTACGGCGTAAAGGTCGTCCGCAGGTGTGGCCGGCTTTCCGATCAACCGGTCCGGGCTCAGGTAGGCCATGGTGCCTACGACGTGGCCGGTCATGGTGTGTGCGCCGCCGGTGGTCTTGGCGATGCCGAAATCGGCGAGCTTGGCGTCGCCCGCGGCGGTGAACAAGATGTTGCCGGGCTTGACGTCGCGGTGCAGGATGCCCGCCTGGTGCGCGTCGGCGAGGGCGGTGAGTACGGAATCAAGAACCCCGTGCACGAACGCCGGGGGCAGCGGACCGCGTGCGATGTGGTCGGCCAGCGAAACTCCGGGTAGGCGTTCCATCACGATGAACGGCACTCCCCGGTGTTCGCCGATATCGTGGACCACCACGATGTGGGTGCTGCTCAGCGCCGCAGCCGCGCGTGCCTCCGTCTCGAACCGCACCCGGTTCTCCGGCCGGTCTATCGAGGGATGCAGCAGCTTGATCGCCACGGGGCGGCCCAGCTTCGTGTCCCACCCGTCGCGGACCTCGGCCATGCCGCCACGACCGATGACCACGCCCAGTTCGTAGCGGTCGCCAAGCCGCCCGCCAGGTTCCAACAGCGCTGCGACGGCGCTGTCGACCCGGCGAGGTTCAGGACTTTGGTGTTCGGTACCCATGGCTGCGTTACGGGGATAGCCGCTGATTCCGACGCCGAAACTCCTGGCGTACGGTCGTCCCATGACGTCGACAACCGAAGTCGGTGGTGGGGTCGTCGAACGGGCGCGCGGCATGCGCGACGTGGTGCGCGCCGAGGCCGCCGAATCCGAGCGGATCCGCACCCTCACCGACGTGATCGTCAACGAAATGTGGGCCAGTGGGCTGATGTCGTCCTTCAATCCCGTCGAGGCCGGCGGCGTCGAGCCGTCGTTTGCCGAGATGATCGAGACGTGGATCGAAATGGCCTGGCAGGACGGGTCTTTCGGCTGGATCGGGATAGCGAACCTGCCGTCGTCGTTCGCGGCAGCCAGCTACCTACCTGACGAGGGTTTCGCGGAGGTGTTCACCGCCAACAACAATCGCGTGACGATGGGCGGGCAATTCTTTCCGAACGGGCAGGGGACCGCGGTGGACGGCGGGTACCGGCTGAGCGGCTCGTGGAACTTCGGCTCCGGGATCGGCCACTCGCAGTACGTCGCGGCGGGATTCTTCCCTATGGACAACGGCGAAATGCGTTGGGTCAGTGAGGGAATCCCCGACATGCAGATAGCCATCGTGCCGCGGCACGAAATCAGCTGCAACGACGGTTGGTATGTACAGGGGCTCAAGGGGACTGGCTCGTACGACTACAGCGCCCAGGACGTGTTCGTGCCGCACAGCCGGACGTTCAACCTGTTCGAACGCGTGCCGCGCCGGGGGAGTTCGCCGGCCACCCGAATGGGCCTGATGCCGGTCACCGCCGCCGGCCACGCGTCGTGGGCCCTCGGGGTCGCCAAGAGCATGCTCGACGACGTCACCGAACTGGCGGCGACGAAATATCGGATGAGCGATATGGCGTCATTGGCCAGCCGGCCGACGTTCCAGAAGGGCCTTGCGCACCAGGTCTCGGCGTGGCGTGCCGCGCGCCTGCTGGTGCATGACGCGTTCGCCACCGCCGAGGCGGCCGTCGCCGCCGGTGCGGAACTGACCCCGACGCTGCGGGCGGACATGCGTGCGGCCGCCGTCTACGCGACCGATACGGCCCGCGGGTGTGCGGAATGGGCGCATCTGGTGGCGGGGACCAGCTCTATCCGCGAAGGCAGTCGCCTCGAGCGCGCGTTCCGCGACATGTACACCGGAACCCAGCATGCGTTCATCAGCGAGAAGGTCGCCATCGACTCTGCGCAGGTCTGGCTGGGCATCATCGAAGACCAGTTCGGGTTATGAGAAAGCCTCCCCGGCCGGGTGACCGGGGAGGCACGTCGAGTTGTGTTTACTTGGCGAACTTCGCCATGGCGCTCGCGGCGACGCTGCCGGCCACGATCAGCCCGACCCCGACCAGGAAGTCCACGGCGCCGGTGATCAGGCCCGCGACTCCGGCGACCACGACGAACTCGGGCAGCCACTCGAGGATGTTCACCGGCGAGGGCACCTCCGCCTGCTCGCCATTGGCCAGGGCGAACTTGGCGGTGGCGTAGTCGGCGTAGAACTCGGTGAAGGAGACCGCGCAGAAGATGGCCGCCAGCTGCAGGATCCAGCCGGTCCAGAAGTTGCCCGGGTCATGCAGGACGGCGTCGCCGACGAAACCGACCGCCGCCGCGAAGGTGAAGGCGCTGGCCCAGGCCGCGGTGATCACGCTGTTGATCCGCTTGAACAGCGGGCTGTCCCAGTGCTCCTGCGGCGTGCTGTCCTTGGCGTAGGAGAGGGTGAACGGCCTTCGGATCAGCAGGGTGAACCACGCGAACACCGCGAGCGAGAGGTTGGTCAGCTCGCCGGCCCAGGTCTCCAGGAACGTGGTGACGTTGTCGCCGCCCAACGCGCCGACCAGGGCAAGGGTGGCGAAAACCGTCGCACCGAAGATCTCCAGGCCGTGAATCTTGATGCCGCGGAGGGCGCCGACAACCATCACCAGCAGGGCGAAGCCCAGCGCGGAGAGTACGGCGATTTCGAAGCGGCCCGGCGTGGACAGGATCGCCATCAGCGCCCAGGGGGCGATCCCGGCAAACGGCGACTTGAGGAAGCCGTCAATCGTGGCGCCGATGCTGCGGCGTTCCGGCTCTGCGTTGGTTTCGGCGCTGTGGGACGCCGGCACGTGCTGGGGGCGGCTGGTGTCGTTCATTTCAACTCCTCGAGGTACCGACGTTCCTTTTTCGACATGTCGATATTGGCATGTCGTTAATGACATGTCAATACTGGAATGTAGCGAGGGCTTGGCCCATGCGGGTGATGGCCTCGGTGAGGATGGCCCGTGACGTGGCGAAGTTGACGCGTACGTGCCCGCTGCCGCCGGTTCCGAACACGTGGCCGGAGCTGAGCGCCACGCGAGCGTGGTCCAGGAACCACCGGGCCGGACCGGCGAGATCGGACACCACGGCCAGGCCCTCGGACTTGGCTTCCTCGATGCCGAGCGCGCGGCAATCCAGCCAGGCCAGGTAAGTGCCCTGCGGTCGGAGCAATCGAATCCCGGGTAGGTGCTCGGCGGTCAGCTCGGCCAGCAGGGTGCGGTTCGCGTCCAGTCCCTGCAGTAGCGCGTCGAGCCAGTCGCCGCCGCTGCGGAAGGCTTCGGCGTGGGCGAGGATGCCGAGGTGGCTGGGCCCGTGGCCGACTTCCTCGGGCAGTCGGCGCAGATCGTCGGCGGCCTCGGGTCCGGCGATGGCCAGTGCGGCCTTGAGGCCGCTGAGATTCCACGCCTTGGAGGCCGATATCAGCGCGAAGCCGTTCTCGCCGCCGGGCACCGTCAGATACGGGGTGAACCGTGCGCCGGACAGCACCAGCGGGGCGTGGATCTCGTCGGAAACCACGCGGACGTCGAAACGTCGGGCGAGCTCGGCGACCTTGCGCAGTTCGTCGGCGGTGTGTACCGCACCCGTCGGATTGTGCGGGTTGCAGAGCAGGTAGGCGACCTTGCCTGCCCGGCCGGCCGACCGTCGGGCCTGTGCGAAGGCCTCCTCGAGCGCCGCCGGGTCGAGCCGGCCGTCCTCGCCGAGCGGCGCCTCGGCCACGCGACGGCCGTCATGGGACACGAAGGCGTAGAACGGGGCGTACACGGGGCTGTTCACGATGACGGTGTCACCGCGCTCGGTGACCAGTCGCAGCATTTCGACGATGCCGAGCATGACGTCGGGAACGACGGCCGTCCGGCTGAGGGCGATGTCGTCCCACTGCCAACGCCGCGAAGCGAATTCGCGGACCGCCTTCGCGTACACCTTGCCGTGCGGGTAGCCGGTGTCGCCGTCGTCGATGGCGCGATGAAGGGCCGCGGCCACCGTCGGCGCCAGCCGCACATCCATTTCGGCCACCCACAGCGGCAGCACGTCGGCGGGGTGCCTGCGCCACTTCATGCTCGTGCGCTGGGCGCGCAGTTGCTCGAGCGTCAGCTCCTCGAGTGGATTTGGCACCCCGCCTTTCTACCGCGAGCAGACGCAAACTCGTATGAATCCATGGGATTTGGTACAAGTTCGTGTCTGCTCGCGGGGGTTATTGGCCCGCGACGTACGCGTGTTTGGGGATGGTCAGGGGGAGGTCCACTGCACTGAGCAGACCCGGTTCGGCGGCGACGACGTAGGGGATGGCATTGACGACGCGCATCGCCGTGGCCACCATCGCACCCGCGCCCGACGTCATATGGCCGACGCCGGCCTTGCGGGGATCTTTGAGCGTGGCCGCCAAGGTGCAGTCGATGTCGGGGTCGCCGCTGATCTGGACGCGGTAGGACAGGTCGCCGATGCCGCGCGGCCAGTCGGGGGCGACGTCGTGCGCGAGCCGGGTGACGTGCTCGATGGTGATGACGTCGCGGCCGTCGGCGACGCCGATCGCCTGCATGCGGATCGCGCCACACGTCCCGGCTTCGACGGTGCCCATCGCGACTTCGAGCGTCCGTTCGGTGACCGCGCGATCGAACGTCTCGCGGAATCCGTCGACGGGGATGCCAAGTGCCTCCGCGACCAACCGGATCTGGCCCTGCCATTCACCGGTGATGGCGCCGGGAAATCCGATCCAAGGTTGGTAGTCGAGTGGTCGACCGAAGCCCAGGGCGTCGCTCATGATGTCGGGCACCCCGTAGTCGTCGTACAGACCGATCTCGAAGGCGTGAATCTTGTCGACGGACGACGACTGGGTGGACAACACGAGGGGCAGATAGTCGGCGGCGAAACCGGGTTCGATTCCCGAGGCGTACAGCGAGACCTGGCCTTGCTTCGCGGCGGTCACCAGTTGGTCGCGCCACTCGGTCGGTTGGTAGGCATGCGGATTCACCAGTCGCGTGGTGCTGGTGGTGACGACGTTGATGCCGGATTCGAGCAATCGCACGTAGTCCGGGACGGCCAGCGCGTCACGTTCGGGGCCGCTGGCGGCGTAGATGACGCAGTCGGGTTTGAGAGCGATGAGCGCCTCGGTGTCGGTGGTGGCCTTCAGGCCGATCGGCTCGCCGTTGGCCAGCTCGCCGGCGTCTTTGCCATCCTTTTCCGGCGAGTGAACCCATACCCCAACGAGATCCAGGTTCGGACGCTGGTGGGCGGTGCGGATGGCGATCGACCCGATGCCCCCCGTCGCCCAGACAACTACGCGATATGTCTTTTCTTCGGGAGTGGCCATCGTGGCCCCTTCGGCTGCAGTGACGAATGGGTACCGAATATTTGATCCGGAAGCTAGTGCTCGCCGTAGGGGCCGTCAACGCAACCGAATAAGCGTGGCGCTTAAGCCAATTGGACCCGACCGGTGATGAGGTCCATGATCGCCTTGCCAGGTGCCCACGACCCGGTGATCGACGCGTTGGCGTGCCCGTTGTCAACGTTGAGGGTGATGCCGTTGACGGACGCCGAGGCGGCGCTGTTGAGCATGATCATCGCCTTGCCGATGTCCTCGGGAGTCAGCACGGCACTGCCCGTGTCGTCGCGGAAGTCCTGCGCGAAGCTCAGCCAAAGGTCGGCGTTCGCGCGGGCCAGGGGAGTGTCGGTGGGACCGGGGCAGACCGCGTTGATGCGCACGCCCTTCTTCAGGAAGTGATAGCCCTGCCAGGCGACGTAGGCGTTGATCGCCTGCTTGCTGAAGCCGTAGTGGATGAAACCTTGGGCCTCGTGTTCGGCAACCCAGTCGTCGGCCGCCTTGTAGTCGGGTGTGGCCAAGAAGTCCAGCAGTAATTCGAGGTTGTTCTCCCAGCCCATGCCGGCCACCGAGGAGATGAAGCAGATGGCTGCGCCTTTGTTGAGCAGGTTGTTGGCGAACAGCCGGTCGATCAGGTGGCGGTGCCCAATGAAGTTGACCCGCATCAGTTTCGGACCGTCGGCGACGCCCGCGGCCGAGAACAGCGAGTCGACCGGCCCGTCGAGTTCGTCGACCGCACCGTCGATCGAATCCTGGTCGCTCAAGTCGACCTGGATCACCCGGTCGACCTCATAGTCGACCGAGGCGTAGTCCGCCACGGTGACGTGCGCTCCCAGAGACTTTGCGATCTGCGCCGTGGCGGCACCCATCCCGGTCGCGCCGCCGACCACCAGAACGCGTTTTCCCTCGTAACCCAATAAGTCTGACGCCGTTGTCATCGTTCCCCTTTTCCCTGGCCATTCGTCCGCCGACGTTACAGTATCCGGACCAGATGTAAGTTAACAACCCTGCGCGGGCGTGGCGGTTGACCGCACCCACGGGTCCCACGTAGCGTACTGAGACAAATATTAGGTCGGCTAGGAGTCGCCGTGTACATGCTGCGCTTCGACATGCGGGCACCGGCATTCGGCGCCCCGCCAGAGGCGCTGTATGGCGCGGCGACAGAGATGTGCGCATGGTCTGAGGATCACGGCGGGCTGGCCGCGGTGTTGTGCGAACACCATGGATCCGAAGACGGCTACCTGCCCGCGCCGCTGATGTTGGCGTCGTCGATCGCCGCGCGCACCCGACGGATGGCGCTGAGTCTGATCCTGATTCTGCCGTTCTACGACCCGGTGCGGTTGGCCGAAGATATGGCGATCCTCGACATCATCAGCGGCGGACGCGCGTCCTACATTTTGGCGCTGGGTTACCGGCCGGAAGAATATGAAATGTTCGGCGTTTCGCTCAGCGAACGCGGGCGCCTTGCCGACGAGAAACTTTCCCTGCTGCGGCGGTTGCTGGCCGGGGAGGAAGTGGTGCAGGACGGGCGGCGGATCAACGTGACGCCCAAGCCGCTGACGGCCGGCGGACCGGCGTTGACGTGGGGCGGCGGCAGCGTGGCCGCGGCGCGCCGCGCCGGGCGGTACGGGCTGAACCTGTTGGCCAACGCCAATGTTCCGGGGATGCAGGAGGCGTACGAGGCGGCGTGCCGCAAGCACGGACACCCGATCGGTGGGACGTTCCTGCCCGACCGTGACGCGCCCTCGGTAATTTTTGTCGCAGACGACGTCGACCAGGCCTGGGCGGAAATCGGCGAGTATCTGCTCCACGACGTGCGGACCTACGCGGCGTGGAACCCCGGCAACGAAGTGTCTGCGGGCTTTTCCCATGTGGACACCGTCGACGAATTGCGCGAAGTGGGAGGATCACACGTGATTTATTCTGTTCCGGAAGCGATTTCACGAGTTCGCGCCGGCCAAGTGCTGCACTTGTCGCCGCTGTGCGGTGGATTGCCGCCGGAGATTGCGTGGCCGTATCTCAAGCGAGTGGGTGAGGTTGTATTGCCCGAAGCTGCCCGTCTGGCTCCCGCGGAGACAGCATGACCGGCGCCGGCACGACCGAGATCTACTACGATCCATTCGATTTCGAGATCGATGACGATCCGTACCCGATCTGGAAGCGGATGCGCGATGAAGCGCCGCTGTACTACAACGAAAAGTACAACTTCTACGCGTTGAGCCGTTATGACGATGTCGCGCCCGAACTGACGAATTGGAACACCTACCGGTCGGGCCGCGGCACCACCATGGACATCATCATGAGCGGCATCGACATTCCGCCCGGCCTCATTCTTTTCGAGGACCCGCCGCTGCACGATCTGCATCGGCGTTTGTTGTCAAGGGTTTTCACGCCGCGCCGGATGGAGGCGATCGAGCCGCTGACGCGTGACTTCTGTGTGCGTGCCCTGGATCCGCTGGTGGGCACGGGCAGGTTCGACTTCATCGAGAATCTGGGCGCGATGGTCCCGATGCGCACTATCGGTTACCTGCTGGGCATTCCCGAGGACTCTCAGGCCGACATCCGGGACCGTGGGGGGCGGACGATCAGCCTCAAGGAGGGGACGTTCACGGCCGTCTCGGACGACCTGTTCGAGAAGAGCTACCAGGTCTTCTCCGACTACATCGATTGGCGGATGGAGCATCCCTCCGACGATCTGATGACGCAGTTGATCAACGCCGAGGTCGAGGAAGGCGGGGTGCTGCGGCAGCTGACGCGGACCGAAGTGTTGATGTATACGACGATGATCGCCGGTGCGGGCAACGAGACGACGACGCGCTTGATCGGGTTCATCGGTCAACTGTTGGGCGAGCACCCCGACCAGCGTCGAGAGCTGGTGGCCAACCCCTCGCTGATTCCGATGGCCATCGAGGAGGTGCTGCGTTACCAGGCGCCTTCACCCGTGCAAGCGCGGCACGTCGCGCACGACGTCGAGAGCCACGGCGTGACCATTCCCCAGGGTTCGGTCATGTTGTTGCTCAACGGTTCCGCGAACCGGGACGAGCGCAAGTATCCCAACGGTGAGACGTTCGACATCCACCGCGGCGCCCCGCATCTCAGCTTTGGCCATGGACTGCACTTCTGCATGGGGTCGGCGCTGGCACGCATGCAGGCTCGGGTGGCGCTGGAAGAAGTGCTCAAGCGTTGGCCGGATTGGGAAGTCGATTATGCCAATGCGCAAATGGCGCACACCAGTAGTGTGCGCGGATGGGCGAAGTTGCCGGTCTTTACGGGTTAGGAGGCCGCGCGGCGTGGGTGGCCGGCCCGTCGTCACATCCGTCACTTGGTCTCTCGGCCGGGAAGGTGGACCTCTGCCCGGCTTGGAGCGACAAGCGTTGCAGCAGAGGAATTGTCGCTAAAAACCGGGCAGAAAGCATGCCGTCCGGCCGAGAGGCTGATGTGGTGCATGTGGCAGGTGTGACCGCGAGGTGACGCGCACCTAATCGGCTTGGTGAACAAACGTTAGGTTATTCGGGCGTCACACGAAATGGATTCCTGCTCCCAGAAGGCTTTCCGAGCTCATCCCCGACGGGGTCAGCTCGCACGTGCTGTATCCAACTGGTCCACCAATACCGCGCCGTCGGGCCGGTCCCCGAGGGTCTGCAGCTGCAACGTGATGCCGTCACCCTGCGCCGTGATGCGGATGATCTGGGCCAATTCCGCGGGCGCGTCATTCTGCACATAGTGGTCGGCGGTCGGCACCACCCAGTACCGGCTGCGGCCGGGCTTCTCCCGCAGATACGCCTGCCAGACATAATTGGCCACGCGCAGCGGGGAAACCGAGTCGTGCAGGCCCCAGATCAACGTGACGTTGATGGGCAGCTTGGAAAGCTTTTCGAGCCAACTCTTTTCATCGGCTGCGCGCTCGCGCAGGTATTGAATGGTGTCGGGGAGCACGCGTATTCCGTCGTCGTGCGCGAAGCATTTTGCCAAAGCGGTCAGCTCAGGGTCTTCCAATACCCGGCGTGGCATGAAGCAGGTTTGTCCGAGGCCGGCGGCCAGCAACTCCGGCGTCACCTCCGCGGCCGCGCGCCGTCCGGTCTTCGGGTCGAGCAACGCGGTCTGAAACGCGGTCAGATTCGACAGCGGCAGGTAGACGTTGCCGTTGGTGATGATGTGATCGACCGGCAGAGGTTGTTCCGCTTCGGCCAACAGCGCGAGCGCGATCATCCCGATGCTGCTCCCACGGTCATGGGTCAGCATCCGGTACTCGGTCAGCCCCCACACGGACGTGATCATGTGCACCAACAGCTGCGCGTCGTCGTACAGCGAATACACGTACGGCTCCGGCGGCTTGTCGGACAACCCATACCCGGGGAAGTCCAAGGTGAAGATCTCGAACTCGGACTCGAGTTCACGCGCGAGGGCGAAGAAGTCGATGCTGGACGTCGGGAAGCCGTGCACCAGCACCAGGGCGGGCGCTCCTTCGGTGCCGCAGCGCCGGGTGAACACGGTGACTTCTTTGCCCTCGTTGGCGGCCGTCGTCGACGTCCAACTCAATTCCGTTCCGCCGCTTTGCCACTCCTCAAAAATGTCCACAGTGCAAGCCTTATCCCAGAGCGAAGGTTACGGTAGCCAGCAGCAACGGTAATTGGTCCTGGCGCAGTTGCGGTAGCGGCAGTTGCTCGGCGCCCAGGAACGCGCCGCTGAGATAGTTGTCGGCGTTCCAGACCGCCTCGGTACTGACCTGGCCCTGGTAGCTGAAGCCCTCGATGACGTAGGGCAGGCCGTCGGCTTCGAGCAGCGACGGGCCGTTCATCAGCTGAAAATGCAGGTGCGGCGCGTTGGAATTGCCGGTGTTACCCAGCTTGGCGATCTGCTGGCCCTTCTTGACCGTGTCACCTTTCTTGACCAGCAGCGACCCCTTGTCGAGGTGGGCGTACATCGCGTACACGCCGTCACCGAGGTCGAGGATGATGTGGTTGCCGTCGACGTTCTCCACGGTCAGCTTGGCGGCGAGGACGGGATCTGAGGCCGGCAGGATGCCGGGGACATTGGCTTCCAGATCGTCCAAGATCTCGATGACGGTGCCGTCGGCAACCGCGTGCACGGGCGACCCGAAGCTGACATAGCTCTCGTTCCTGGTTCGGTCGCCGGTGTAGAAGTTGCCCTGGTCATCGGTGCGCATCCAGTCGATTGCGAAGCGCTGGCTGTTGTTCAGCTTCATGTTGACCGGCAGAATCGCGTCCCGGTGTCCCCAGCCCGGATCGCAACAGCCGTTGAACGCGACCCAGTTGTTGCCCCGCAGCGGAGGACCGATCTGTCGAGGCTTGCCCGCCGAGATGTTGAACGGATAGCCCAACGTGACGAACGGCCCCGCATCCTTGGCGCCCGGATGCGCCGCGCCCGTGCCGTGTAGCCGCAGCATCACCGCTTTCGGAAACTGTTCGGGCTTGTCCAGCGCGAAGTCGATGAGCAGTGTCCGCGACGTCTGGGGTGCGATGTCCGCGTCGGCCGACGGTTGCTGGGTGAGTTGGCGTAGCCGGTTGCAGTTTCCGTAGTTGCAGGTGGGATCGACCAGTTGGACTCCGCCGAACGTTGCCAGCACCTTGTCCGGGTCGCGGGCGTCGACGACGTCGACCGCGGAGAGGGTGGCGGGTATGGCGGTGGAGTTGGTGAGCTGTACGTCGAAGGCCAGGTGGTACTTATTGTCGGTGCCCGGGAACGGAAACGTCGGCTGGCTGATCGGTGCGACCGTCAGCGGGGTGAACGCATCGGGCACCTTGATGCCCGCCACAGCATTGTTCTGCGCTGTGGCGCCCGGCGGTGCGGATGCGGCCGGGCCGGGCGGCGTTTTCGGCGTGCACGCTGCGACGGTGAGCGCCAGCCCGACGACGGCCAATGTCTTTCTGAGCGCGCTGCGCCCCCGCTGTCTCGTCACCCCGGTGAGCTTAGGGTGGCCCGCGATTGCTGCTCATGATCAACACGCGGGTCGTCAGCGGAGTCGCTAAACAAAAAGAACGATAACGATTCTCGGCGTCTTCCCGCGTGGTGCGACAATTCTGCAGTGAGCGCCTGCGAACTGCGCACCCTGGTGTTGACCGCTTTTCCCGCCGAGGCCGATGCGATCTTGGCCCACACCACGCTTGACCCCGGCCCGGTCGTTGTCGCCAATCGCAGGCACTTCTACCTCGGCACGCTCAGCGGCAAGAAGGTGATCGTCGCGATGACGGGCATCGGGCTGGTGAACGCAACGACCGTGACACAGACCGCATTTGATCGGTTTACCTGCGCATCCGGCATCGCCGTTGGCGCCGTGGTCTTTTCGGGCGTCGCTGGCGGAGCGGGACGCGTCAGCCTGGGCGACGTCGCCATTCCCGCCCGATGGACGTTGGACAACGGCACCACGTTTCGTCCCGTCGATCCCGGCATGCTCGCCGCCGCCCAGTCCGTGACGGTCGCGCTGGCCAGCGTGAACACCCTGGGCAATCCGATGTGTTTGTGCAAGAAGGTGCCCGTCGTGCGCCTCAACGACTTGGGCCGGGTGCCGCAGTTGGTCGTCGGTGGTGACGGCTCCAGTAGCGACAACAACAACGGCACGGCGTTTCCGTGTGTCCCCAACGCGGGCGACGTCTTTGGCTGCCAACCATGCAGTGCGCCCGATCGCTCACTGTTTTATACCGGCAACTTCTTCAAGGACACCCCGGCCTGGTTGTTGAAGGGTCTGATCGGTAACCTCAGACCCTTCCCCGTCCAGAATCCGGCGTTCGATGCCGTCGACCAGGAGAGCGCCGCCGCGCAGGCGGTCGCCGATGCGCACAGCACGCCGTTCCTGGCCATCCGCGGCATGTCCGACGGGCCCAACGACCCGCTTCGCTTGCCGGGCTTCCCCTTTCAGTTCTTCTTCTACAAGCAGATCGCCGCGGAGAACGCCGCCCGGGTGGTCGCGGCGTTTCTGCAGAACTGGGCGGGGGTCTAACCCTAGCCGCGCACAACGGGACGGGTCGGATCCGAACTCCACTCCGACCACGACCCCGGGAACAGCGCCGCCTCATAGCCTTGGGTGGCGAGTGCTGCGACGACGATCGCCGCGGTAACACCCGAGCCGCAATACGCGCCGACGGGCTCGTCGGGATCAATGTCGTTGTCGGACAACAGCCGAGCGAGCGCCTCCTCGGCGAGAAAGCTGCCGTCGCCGCTCAAGACGGCACCGCTGGGCAGGTTTCGCGCGCCTGGGATATGGCCGGCCACGGGGTCGACGGGTTCGACGTCGCCACGGAAGCGTTCGGGCGCACGGGCATCGAGCAGCGTCACGGTTCCGGTTTGCTCGGCAGTCAAGGTCGGCTGGCATCCCGTGTACAAATCATCTACCGGCACAACAACATTGCCGGGCTTTCGATGCACCGGACCGCTCTCCAGCGGCCCGCCCGCGGAGCGCCACGCCGCGAGGCCGCCGTCGAGGATGCGGACGTCCCGCAGACCCGCTGCCGTCAGCACCCACCAGGCCCGAGCGGAACCGGCGCGGTTCCAGTCGTCGTAGGTCACGATCGGTGTGTCCTGGTTGACGCCCCAGCGGCGGGCGGCGGCCGCCACGCTGCGTCCCGACGGCAACGGGTGGCGGCCGCGACCGGCGACGGTGTGGTCGCTGAGTTCGTCGTCGAGTGACACATACACCGCGCCGGGGATGTGTCCTTGTAGATAGGCGTCGCGCCCGTCGGGTTGATCGAGGCGCCAACGCACATCCAGCACGGCCACCGGGCCGCCGCTGTTCAGCAGCTGGGCCAGCTCGTCGGCGGTGATCAGGACCTCGTTGCGTCGCGGCACAGTGACGAGCCTAACTAGCGCAGCCGGTCGCGGATCGCGGACAACTCCTGCTCGGCGAGTTCGAGCAGCACGGCCAGGCGCCGGAAGGAGTCGTCGATCAGGGCCGCATCATCGGTCGCGGGCAGGGCGCCGCCGAGCTTCCCTTGGACATCGGTCCATGCCGTCTCCACCGCCTCCATCAGGGCCGCACTGCGCGAAGCCTCCGGGCCGAGGAGGTTCGCGACGAGCGCGGGTGTGCGCGGGGTAGGTGTCAGGTCCGAGGGCAGCGACGGGGTGATGATGTATCCGTGCTCCAGGTCGCCGTAGATCGTGACGTCGTCCGGCCGGCGCGTGGCATACAGCGCGATATAGGCGCAGAGCACGGCATCGATCGGGTCCTCCGCCCTGTCCAGGTCGACTTGCCGCTCGGCCTGCTCCACGGCGCCTCGCAGCCGCGCCCAGTCGGTGCTGGCACTGACCTGCATTCGCGGTGACGCAGCGGCCAGTCCTTCGATGAGGCGCATGAGCTCGAGCAGCGCGGCCCTGCGGTCCGCGACGCTTCTGCCTCGGGCGCCTTTGTACTTCAACGTGCGTCCCAGCCGGAACAGGACAACGGTTGCCGGGTGCGGGTAGACCTCGATGGCGCGCCGTCTGGAGGTCGAATACGGATCGATGTCCAAGCCCAGCCGTGCGGCGAGCCGGGCGCCGCGCGGAGCGTCGCGGAACCAGTCCATGCCGGTGTTCGCCGAATGTGCGCCGGCGTGGAACTGTCGGAAGTGCGGGTTCAGTTCACTTTCAGCCAACCGCATGCCGGTCGGGTTGTTGACCACCAACGGCGCATCGATCCCGACCAAGCACGGCCCGTCGACGTAGGGGGCCAACGCGGCCAGCACGGCCGCGTCGCTTGTCGCCGCGTCAGCAAACTGCAAGAGACCTTGATCGTCCAGCACCGCGACCCCGCTGGGATTGCGTTCACCCCAGGCCAGGTCCAATCCGACGAAGTACATCTGCGAACCTCCCGCAACGCACCCTAGTCTCAGAGCGAAGGGTTGAGGCGATAACCTCGGGAACACCGATCGGGGTAGGGAGACCATGGTGAGGCGGGTCTGCAAGCGCGTTGCGCCGGCAGTGGGGGTACTGGGTGTCCTGGCGCCTATTCCGGCGGCACCGGCTGAGGCGGTACCCAATACGCAGTGCACCCTGACGACGCCGGTGCAGGAGGTGCAGAGCACCTCGCAATTGCCGGCCGAGCTGCTCCAGCTTCTACCGCGCATCGCCGAGATCGGCGCGCCGTTCAACAAGACGGACGCGGTCAACCACCCGACGCTGCCGTTCCGCCGGTTGATTCGGGCCGGCAGTCGCGGGACCGACTGGTTCCTCTGGTACGAGCACGGCGGCTTCGACTACTTCTGGCAGGCCGTCATTGCGCGCGTCACGCCAGGTGAGGAGGCCAAAGTGTTGGCGAATGCGGGCACAGTGTCCGATACTCTCTGCACATTCACGGACGGCGTTTTCGCCGGAAAGGTGCCACCCTATCCGCAAGGCACGTGGGCTGCTGCTGGCTTCTAGGCCGCGACTCGCCTGGCATGAAAGGACATTCAGCTATGAATCCGCAGGACCCTAATCAGCCTCCGTATGGAGGCCAGCAGTGGGGCGGACAGCCTCCCGGGTATTCGCCGGGGTACGCGCCTGCCTACTCGCCGGCGGCTACCACAAACACCATGGCGATCGTCGCTCTTGTGGGTGCCCTCGTGTTCGCCCCGCTGGGAATCGTCTTCGGGCACATCGCCCGCGGACAGATACGGCGCACCGGTGAAGGCGGACGCGGGCTGGCCACCGCAGGCTTGATCATCGGCTACGTCCTGACGGGCGTCTGGGTCCTCACGGTGGTGCTGCTCATCATCTTTGGTGTCTTCGTCGCGTCCCACGAGTCCGACTTCGAGCCGTCCTACGTACCGTCGAGCGACACCTCGGTGTTCTTCACGCATATCCCGTGAATTAGGGCTGAAATCACATGTGTCACTGTGGTTTCAGTCGTCCCAATCGCCGGATAGGGGTCCGGGGCTGCGGTAGCCTCATGGACACCTAGTCGGAGGGGTCATCTGTGTCCTATGTCGTAGCGGCGGCTGAGCTGCTGACCACTGCTGCCGAGGATTTGGTCGCGGTGGGTTCGGCGATCGCGGCTGCCAACGCGGCGGCGGCAACCTCCACCACGTCCCTGCTCGCCGCCGCCGCCGACGAGGTATCCACCGGTATTGCCGCGTTTTTCCGTGCGCATGCGCTGGAATATCAAGCGGTCCAAGCGCAACTCGTGCAGTTCAACGAGCAATTTGTGCGCAATTTGACCGCCAATGCGAACGCCTACCTGAGTGCCGAATTTGCTAACGCGACCAACGCCGGTCCGTTGGCGGCGGCCAGTACGAGGATTACGGTCCCGGGGGCGAGCCCGCTCTATTACCCCGGGCTGATCACTCGGCTGCCCTATCTGGGACAGATATTCCTGCAGGGCGGGGTGGCAGGGCCGCCCACGGTTTCGCTGGTGCAGGCCTACGACCTGCTCAATTACGCCATCGGGCAGAACTGGTTTCCGGGCACCGTCGCGCAAGTGGTGAACTTCCCCGCCAGCATGGGCATTGTGAGCGGCAGCCTGACTGCGCCGACGGTCAATGAGGCCGTCGCCATCGGGCAGGGGATGCTCCACGACCAGATCATGGCCGCGGTGGCCAACGGCACGCCGGTACACATCGCCGCGCTGTCGCACGGAACCCTCGCCGCCAACCGCGAATTGGCTTACCTGGCAACCGCTCCGGACGCCCCAGCGCCGAATGCCCTGCAGTTCACGCTGTTCGCCAGCCCCGAGTTCGGCCTGTTCAAGACTTACCTGCCCACCGGGGCGACCCTGCCCATAGTCGATTACACGGTGCACGCCCTGGCGAACACCCAGTACGACGTCAACTTGGTGTTCGGACAATACGACGCCTGGTCCAACCCGCCGGACCGGCCGTGGAATCTGCTCTCGGTGGTGAACTCGCTATTCGGTATGGCCTACCACCACAACACCGCGGCACTGGCCTCCATGTCGGACGTGGTAATGCTGTCCAGCGAGGTCACCCCTTTGGGTGGCACGATCACCACGTACATGATCCCGTCGCCGATTCTGCCGATGTTGTTGCCGCTGCAGGATATCGGCGTCCCGCAGCCAATTGTCAACGGCCTCAACTCGATTCTGCAGCCGATTGTCAACGCCGGCTATTCGACGCTGGATCCCAATGCTGGGCCGTACTTCTCCGGTGGAGCGCTGGTCGGGTTGCCTCGGCTGCTGTGGTGACGCCAGGTTTTCGGGTCTAGGGCCAGACTTCCCAGCTGGCCATCGTCCGCATCGGACCCGCGAACACGGGCCGCACCGCGCCTGACTGCCAACGCTTTTCGACCAATGGGGCCAGATAGGTGGTGGTGGCGAGCGGGTCGTCATCGAGGTAGACGACGGTGATGAATTGTCGGTTGGTGCGCCAGCCTCGTGGTTGGGGGTCGTAGGCGTTTGTAGCGCCGAAGGTCCAGGCGCCCGCGGTACCGTGGGTTGCGAGCAGTCGTGGGTAGTGTTCGGCGCGTAGCCATTCCAGCCATTCCGCAGCTGCGTCGGCAGTTGGCTCCTCGACGATCAGCAGCACACCACGGTGCGGGCGAAACGGCACGACCTCGGCCGAGACCAGCGCCCGTGGGGCGGCATGCCATTGCAGCAGTTGCAGTCCGGCGATCTGCAGTAGTGGGCGCCAGACCGGGAAGCGTCCCTCGTCGCGCAGGGTTCGGCCGAGGGCGACGAAGTCGTCGAAGGTCTGTCGAACGGGATCGCCGACCAGGTAGTGCACGGCGTTGCCGATCTGGCCCAACGGCCCCTCCGCGACCAATCGATGGTCTAGGTAGTCGCCGTCGGCGATCCACCGTAGGCCGTGCACGATTCCGGGCAGCCGGTACTGTTCCGGCATGTGGTCGAGCAGATGCCAACGCAGGTAGCCACCGTCGTCGTCGGGTGACTCGGGCGCGGTGAGGCTGAAAATGCCTGCCTTGACGCGGTTCACGTTGTGTTGAGCTCGGCGAGCGCCTGCAAGTTCTCCAGGTAGTGCTGCAGGGAGGTGCTGGCGAAGTTGGCGTTGACGATCGTGGCGCCGTGCGCGACGGTGTCGGCGATGAGTTCGCGGCTGCGCTCGGGGTTGCCGATGGGATCTAGACGAGACGATGGCGCCAGCACGACGTCGAATGATGGCGGAATCGTTTCACGAGCCAGCCAGTCTCCGGCCTGCTTGAGGGGCACGCCGAACGGTGTCCAGCCGTCGGCCAGGTTGATCGCCCGCCGCAGCGATCGCAGCGTGCGCCCGCCGACCCAGATGGGGACGTGTTCTTGGATGGCGCAGGGGTCCACGACCATGCCGCCGAACGAATAGAACTCGCCGTGATACTCGGGCTCTGTGCGTGACAGCGATGCCCGCAGCGCCCGCAGCGCATCGTCGCCGCGGGGGCCGCGGTCCTCGAACGGGACGCCGAGCAGATCGAACTCTTCCTTGAGGCTGCCCACGCCCACGCCGAGGATCAGTCGGCCATTGCTCACGACGTCCAAAGTGCCGTAACGCTTGGCGATTTCGAGCGGGTGGTGGTAGCCGAGCACCAACACGTTGGTGACCAACCGGATGCGCCGGGTGCGCGCGGCCAGATACCCCAGCGTGGCCAGCGGATCCCAGTAGCGCGACCCGCGGCGGGCTTGTTCACCGTCGCCGGCGGGAAGCGCGACGTGCTCGCTGCATGTCAGGTGGTGATAGCCCAGTCGGTCTGCGGCTTCGGCGACCTGCGCCAGTTCCTCGATCGAGGCGTCTTTTTCCCAGTCGGCGTTCATACCTGGCACCGACGTGACAATGGGTGAGGCGATGGACAGCTTTGCGATGGGATCGCTCATCGGGCTAGATTCTAACAGTGCTCGAATTGATGCGAACCGGGCTGGAATGACGGCGTCAGCGCGGCGTCCGTACGGTGAACTAGACCGCGCTCAGGTGGTGTCGTCGCTGCACGGCCTGGCGCGGCGCGTCGGCGTTCAGCGGGTGACGATGCGCGATCTCGCTGCCGAACTCGGCGCCGCCGTGCCGTCGGTCTACTACCACGTCCGGGGAAAACAAGCCGCGCTTGATCTGCTTGCCGAGACCGTACTCTCCGAGATCCCCGCCCCGGCGGCGGGGCCGTGGGACGCCCGAATCATCGAACTGTACTGCGCCGCACGCGAAGTGATGCTTGAAGTGCCTGGACTCGTGAACATCCTGCAGACCAGCGGCGGAGGAGAAGCCGCCCGGCGCCTCGACAAGCTCAGCCGCTCACTGCTCGCCGAAGCCGGGGTAGCGAAACCTGTTGTCAATGCCACGCATACGGTGCTGTACACCTATCTGCTCGGTTCGGTTGGCATGGAGGAGTTGCGCGGCAGGCGTCAGACGACGGCGCGGTTTCGCGCCGGGCTGGAAGTGATCATCGCTGGGGTAAAGGCGTCATGAGCACCCCGAAGCTTCGCTCACTCGTCGTCACGAACCAGGACGGTCCCAGCGACCGCGACGCTGCGGCGGTGCTCGACCCCGACACATTCGTGGCCGGTGCACCGTTCGATGCGCTGGCCCGCCTGAGGGCCAACTCCCCGGTGCATCCGGTGCAGTTCTCCGGGTTGCCGCGGGCGTGGCTGCTCACCCGGCACGCCGACGTGCGACTCGTCAGCCGTGACACGGAAACCTTCACCAGCAGTCGTGGCAACACCCTCGTCGAGGTCGAAGCGGCGCCGAATTCGGCGATGCTCCCGGGCATCGACCCGCCGCGACACGTCAAGATCCGCAAGCTGATCAACCAGGGCTTCACGGTGCGCAATGTGCAACGCCTGGAACCCCACATGCGCAAGGTTGCCCGCGACATCGTCGCCACCATCACCGAGAAGGGCGAATTCGACGCCGTTCTAGACATTTCCGCGGAGATGTCGCTACAGGTGATCGCCGACGTGCTGGGGGTGCCGGCCGAAGATCGGCTGGAGGTTTTTCGTTGGAGCAACGCGATCGGCAGCCTGGGCATCGAGGACCCCGATTACGCCCCCACGCCCGAAGCCCTCGGCCTGGCCGCGGCCGAAATGTTCGCCTACTGCGGTGAATTGGTGGAGCACCGGCGCAAGTACGGGCTGACTGACGACATCCTGTCGGCGCTGCTCGCCGCCGAGGTCGACGGTGAACGGCTCAACCGCGACCAGCTCAACGAGTTCTTCTTGCTGCTGGCCGTCGCCGGCAATGAGACCACCCGAAACACGCTCAGCCACGGCATTTTGGCGTTGTCCGAGCATCCGGAGCAGCAGGCGGCATTGGCGCGCGACCCAGGCGCGGCATCCAGGGCCGCCGTCGAGGAGCTGTTGCGCTGGGCCACGCCGGTGCTGCACTTCCGTCGCACCGCCACCCGGGATGTGGTGATCCGCGGTCAGGCTGTTTCGGCCGGCGATTGGGTGCTGATGCACTACCTGTCGGCTAATCGCGACGAGGAAGTTTTCGACCGCGCCGACGAATTCGACATCACCCGAACTGATGCGGGGCATGCGGCGTTCGGCGGCGGGGGAGTGCACTTCTGCCTGGGTGCCCAGCTCGCCCGTCTCGAACTGCGGGTGATGCTTGAGGAGTTGTATTCGAATGTGCCGGAGTTGACCGTGATTGGAGCACCGGATCGGCTGCGGTCCTCGTTCTTTCACGGGATCAAGCGGCTGCCGTGTAGTACTGGTCAGGGTGTCGGCGGCCGCGCTACCTACTCCCCGCTCCCTTCGTAGGCTTCCGTCTCGCTGGGATCGAGCAGCTGCACTTCCTGGAGATCCATATCGCGCTGCAGCTCGCGCAGCACGATGTCGTCGATGAGGTTCTGGTTACGCAGCTGAGTGATGGCCCGTCGCTGGCGATCGAGCACGGCAAGACGGACCCGCCGGATCTGATCGCTGCGCTCGGCCATGTCACTGGCCGCGTCGCCGTCACCGTTGGCCAGCACGGCACGTTCCTCGTATTCCTTCTTCAGGCGCTTCAGGACCTCTGGGCCAACCCCGACCTCGGCGGCCACTTCGGGCAGCGCTTCGAGGGCGACTTCGGCGCTGCGGATTTGGGCCAGGTGCAGTTCGTCAGCCTGGGCGACGTCTTCGGGCATATCTGCCCACCGAACGACTGCCGGCAGTGTGCTCCCTTGAACCAGGACCGTCACCAAGATGACCACTACGACGATGAAGATGATCCGATTGCGTTCCGGGAACGGCGCGGTGCCGCCGTGGGTGGTGAACGGAACTGCCAACGCCGCGGCCAGCGACACCGCGCCACGGAACCCCGCCCAGCTGGTGACAAACCGTTGGCGGAAGGGCGCGTAATGGCTGGGCTTCTTGAAGGTCTTGTCGATGATGCGGCCCAACACCGAACTGAATTCCACCCAGAGGAACCGGGTGACGATGACGACGCCGGTGACCGCGAAGGCCATCACGAGCGTGTCGCGAAGCCCGCCCTCGCTGTCGGAGAGGTGGCGCACTGCGCCGGGAATCTGGACCCCGACGAACACCCACAGTGAACCGTTGAGCAGGAACGTCGCGATGTCCCAGAAGGCGTAGGACTGCAGGCGGGAACGTGCCCGGATCACCTTCGGCCCGGAATAGGTCAGCACGAGGGCCGAAACCAACACCGCGACCACGCCGCTGCACTCGATGGCTTCGGCGAGCAAGAATGCCGCGAACGGTGTCAGCAGACTGAGCGCACCCTCCTCCAGCGGAGCATCGATGCCGCGGCGGAACAAGGTCACGAGCGCGCCGACCAGCAGCCCGGCCACGATGCCCCCGAGGTAGGAAAGGATGAATCGTCCGGTCAGCGCGGCGGGGCCGACCGGCGAACCGCCGACCGCGACGGAGACGGTGACACCGAACAGCACGAGGGCGGTCCCGTCATTGATGAGACTTTCCCCGCGTAGGACGGTGAGCGCACGGCGCGGCAGTTTCTTTGCCAGCCCGGCCACGGCCGCCGCGTCGGTGGGGGACAGGACGGCGCCCAGGACACTTGCCGCGTGGGGTTCCATGCCGAGAAGTCGTGCCGTCGTCGACACGGCGAACGCGGTGGCGATCACCAGGCCGATGCTGAACATGATCACGGCGCGAATGTTCCAGCGAAGTTCGCGGAAGCTGGTGTTCAGGCTCTCCCAGTAGAGGATCGCGGGCAGGAACAACAGCAGCACGATCTCGCCGTGGATCTCGACGTCTCCGAAGCTGGGGATCAAGCCCAGCAGCGCTCCGAGCAGGATCAGCAGGACCGGCGGACCGACACGGTAACGTCGGCCCACCACCGTCCCGATAACCACGGCGGCGACCAGCGTGACGATGACGACAAGCCCGAACACCCGCCCAATCCTGCCGTACCAAGGGATTGGCTGCCCGCCAACCTCCGCCGCCCGCGCGGGGGCTCAGCTGCAGTCGCAGCAGTCTCCGCAGTCGCAGTCGCAGTCGCAGCCGTCGCCGCAGTCGCAGCAGCCGTCGTCGCAGCAGTCGCAGCAACACTCACCTTCGCACTCACAGCAGCAGACGTCCGTGAACCTGTCCCAGCAGCCCTGCTTGCGTTGCGGCGAGGGTGGTGGCAGCTCACCAGGAATGCCCGGGACGGCGCCGGAGCCGATGACCTCGTTGCCCCAGCTGATGCCTTCTTGCTCGCCGTGCGGCGTTCCGCCGCCGCGCCGCATGTCGAAGGTGCGGGATACCGCGCGGCGGACCTCTCGGGTCAGCAGCCGTCGCGGGAGCCGACCGTCGGTGAAGTCCACGTCGGCCAGCGCCAGCTCGATGCCGAGTACCGCGTCGTCGCACAGGGCGCGGGCCTGGGCCATGGAGGTTTCCGTGGCGACCAAGGGGTTCCACTTCCCGCGGACCACGTCGTCGCGGTAGTCCTCGACCGCGTCGAGCAGATGCGCGATCCGGCCGAACAGCCGGCCGACTTCACGCAGCGGCTCGGCGTTGGCGGGGCGGCCGGCCAAGACGGCGGTGTGCGCGAAGGCCGCGGCGACCGCCGTCTCGGTGGGTTCGGTGACCGCCGACAGCGAGCTGCCTGGGCCTGCCGCCGCCTCGAGCTCGGTCTGACGGTCGATCGCAGCGACCAGCACCCCGGTGTCGAATCCCAGCGAATGCCCCGTCTCGGTGCCCTGGCGCACCCACCGTTCGGCGAGCCGCCGCGCAGCGGGCCGCACCGGGGCGGCGCCGACCAAGCCGTCGCGGTCGTCCACGTGGTCGCGCACCCGTGCCGCGGCCAACGCCAACGACACCACCGCGGCCAGCTTGACGCACTCGCCGGTCGCCACGTCGGCGCGCTTCATGCCGCGCAATGGGCACGGCCCGGCGGTGCGGCGCGTCGGCTTCGACTGGGACTGCGCTTCGACGAGCAGGGAAACCACCAAGCCGTCGTAGTTGGTGGCGATCCGCGCGGCCTGTCCGTAGTCGTCGCGCAAAGCCAGGCACAGTCCGCACAACTGCGCTCGCCAGGCCGCGGTGAGTTCGCTGCCCAGACGATGGCGGCAGGGCCGGATGATGCCAAACACGAATCGAAGCTACCCGACCGTGCGGGGTCAGGCGTCAGGAAACGCCGCACTACTGTCACAGGTAACACGTAAGGTCGAATGAACACTCGCGGGAGAGGAGTCCGCTCATGGCGACCGAGGTAGATTTTCACTTTGATCCCATGTGCCCCTTTGCATATCAGACGTCGATCTGGATACGCGACGTGCGTGAGCAGTTGGGGATCACCGTCAACTGGCGGTTCTTCAGCTTGGAAGAGATCAACCGGGTCGAGGGCAAGAAGCACCCGTGGGAACGGGAGTGGTCCTACGGCTGGTCGCTGATGCGCATCGGCGCGCTGTTGCGCCGGACTGATATGTCGTTGCTGGACAAGTGGTATCGCGCGATCGGACACGAGCTGCACGGTCTTGGTGGCAAACCCCACGACCCGGAGGTGGCGCGCCGGCTGCTGGGGGAAATCGGCTCCGAACCAGGGGTTCTGGATGCCGCGCTGGCCGATTCGACGACGCACGACGAAGTACGCGCCGAGCATCAGCGAGTCGTCGATGCGGGCGGGTTCGGGGTGCCGACGTTGTTCCTTGCCGACGGACAGTGCCTGTTCGGGCCGGTGCTGGTGGACCCACCCACCGGCGCGGCGTCGTTGAAGCTGTGGGACGTCGTCACCGGTATGGCCGAACTGCCGCACGTGTACGAGCTGCAGCGGCCGAAGTCGGCGGCCGATGCCGAGTTGATCGGCCGGAGTCTGCGGCCGTATCTGGATGGGCGTGATTGGGTGAGCATCAACCGCGGGGAGGTGGTCGATGTTGACAAGCTGGTGGGGCGCGCCTGACCGCGGTGACCGCTATGGATCGAATTACCAAGTCGCCGAGTAGATTTCGGATGGCATGATCGATGTCTAGGCCGCATGGCGGCTCCCGAGTCGGCACCCGGTTCGGCCCGTACGAACTGCGATCACTGCTCGGTGTGGGTGGCATGGGTGAGGTCTACCAGGCCTACGACACCCGCAAGGGTCGGATGGTCGCGCTCAAGTTGTTGCGCTCCGAGCTGGCCGCGGACCCGTCATTCCAGCAACGGTTCCGGTTGGAGTCGGAGAGGGCGGCGCGGCTGCAGGAACCCCATGTCATCCCGGTCCACGACTTCGGCCAGATCGATGGGGTGCTCTTCATCGATATGCGCCTGGTCAACGGCGGCAGTCTGAAAGACCTGCTGCGCGCGCGTGGTGCGCTCGAGCCCGCGCGGGCGGTCTCGATCATCGCCCAGGTGGCGTCCGCGCTGGATGCCGCGCACGCCGACGGGCTGGTGCACCGCGACGTCAAGCCCGAAAACGTGCTGCTGACCGCCGAGGACTTCGCGTATCTGGTCGATTTCGGTATCGCCCGCGCCGGCAACGATCCCAGCGTGACGGCGAGCGGGGCGTTGCTCGGGTCGTGTGCCTACATGGCGCCCGAACGGTTCGACAAGGTGCCGGTCGGGCCGCCGGCCGACGTCTATTCGCTGGCCTGCGTGCTGTACGAGTGCCTCACCGGCGAGCCGCCGTTCCCGGGCACGGAGGCCCCGCAGCTGATGACCGCGCACCTGATGTCGCCGCCGCCGCGGCCGAGCATCATGCGCAGGGGGATCAGAACGGCGTTCGATGACGTCATCGCGATCGGGATGGCCAAGCGGCCCGTTGCGAGGTTCGCGTCCGCGGGCGAGCTGGCCAGGGCGGCCTCCGAGGCGTTGGGTGCCAATTCCCCGGCCCCGGTGAGCCGGCCGTCGCAAACCCGGCCGTTCCCGGCGAGGTATCAAAACCCGGATGACACGGGTTTCAGCCCGTATCCGCCGGCCATTCCTGCGTCTCAAAGGGCTTCCCGGAGGCCGCGTTACGGGCGTACGACGGTCATCGTCGGGGGTGTGGCCGTGACCATGCTGGTGCTCGCAGCGGTCTTGGTGGCGATCCTGATTGTCCGCAACACCTTTTTCAAGTCGACCCCTGCGGCGGAGGCGCCGCCGCAGACGACCACGGCCACGCCCACGCTGTCACGTCCGGTGGATGGCGCCGACGGGCTTGGCTTCGTTGGGCACACTGCCCGGTGCGATCCCGGGAATCCTCCCGCGATGGTGGTGCGAACGGCTCAGTCGCTCGTGGTGATATGCCAAACCGGCACCGGGAGTTACTACTATCGGGGCGAGCGGATCCGTGATGGCGCCAACATCGAACTTGCCAACGCGGTGCGCACCGACGGCGGGTTTGACGTCACAAACCCGGCCAACGGCGTCCGCTATGAAGTGCGTCCGCAGCAACTCACGATTCTCAGTGGTAGTCATGTCGATTCGGCGGAACCGGTGCTGCAGTACGCCACCGCGAACTAAGTCTTCCGGCGCTGCGCGCCACGCGCGGTCAGGCTTCTCCGAATACCACGCCGGGGTTGAGGATGCCTGCCGGGTCGAAGCTCTCCTTGATCCGACGCATGAGGGCGATTTTGGCCGGATCCTCCAGCTTGCGGTAGTACGGTGTCTTGGCGCGGCCAATGCCGTGCTCGCCGGAGATGGCACCACCCAATTCCATTGCCAGCCCGAATATTTCGGTCATGAGTTGCTTGCGCTTCGCGTTGTCTTCGCACACGATGGCCATGTGCACGTTGCCGTCACCGGCGTGCCCGCAACCGATGGCGCCGCCGCCCGCGGCTGCCGCCAGACTCCGTGCGGTGGAAAGGAACTTCGGCATCGACGCGCGGGGGACGACGGTGTCGATGATGTCGTGTGCACCCAATGCTTTTGCCGCCCAGAATGCCTTCTCGCGGGCCTCGATCAACTTGCGCGCCGCACCCCCTTCCAGCACGTAGGCGTCGGCCGCGCCCAGTTCGGCAAGCATCTCACCGACAGCTTCGACGTCCTCGAACAGTCGGTCGCTGGTGCGGTCCTCCACTGCCACGAGCAGATATGCCTGGCAGCTGTCGCGGATGTTGTCGGGAATGCCCAACTCTAGATTCTGGGTGGCGATGAGCGCCGCCATCGTCATGTTGTCGATGTATTCCACGATGTAGGGCGCGATGCCGCTGGCGAGCACCTTCGGCACCGCCTCCATGACCTGGTCGAAGTCGGCGAAGGGGGCAAGCACGCTGGCTTGGTGTTCCAGGCGTGGATGCAGCTTGACGATCACCTCGGTGGCAAGGGCCAGGGTGCCCTCGGAGCCGACGATCAGCTGGGTCAGGTCGTAGCCGGTGGAGACTTTGGCGATCTTGCCACCGGTGCGGATGATCTCGCCGGTCGGCAGCACCGCCTCCAGGCCGAGCACGTTGTGTCGGGCGATGCCGTACTTGACCGCGCGCATGCCGCCGGCATTGGTTCCGACGTTGCCGCCGACGCTGGAGGACAGCTCGCCTGGATGGACCATGTAGCCGAGCCCGTGGTCGATGGTGGCGGCGTCGAGTTCGGTCAGCGTCACGCCGGGCTGGACCACGGCGACCTGGTTTTCGGTGTCGACCTCGAGGACCTTGTTCATCCGCTCGAACGAGATCAGCAGACCGTTCGGGAGGGGTCGCGCCGCCCCGGACAGGCCACAACCCGACCCGCGGGCCGTCACCGGGACGGCGAATTCGGTGGCGATTTTCAGCAGTTCGGCGACCTCTTGCGCGGTCGCCGGCTTGGCGACGTAGGCCGGCAACTGCGGCGGAAGGGCCAGCTCCTCGTCGTGCCCATAGTCCTCAGGGATCGCCTCGCCGGTGAGCAGGTTGTTGTTCCCGACGATCTCGGCGAACCGCGTCGCTGCGTCACTCATCCGAGCTCCCCTTTCCTGCGACTTTCGGCTACTGGACAGCGATTCACTCTAAACCTGGTCGTCGGGGGTCGGTAAGGGTCACTTGGGCCCCTCTTCGTGCAGGGTTGTGCAAAATGCACTTGCCACTGTCGCCGGCGCGACGGGGGATCAAGGTGCTGCCGGCGTGCCGGCGACCGAGCGCTCAGACGCTGTCATGACGCATCGATCACGGCCAGATCGGGATGTTCTGGTCGCACGCCCATGCCGACCATGCGGGCGGGGATGCGCGCGAGCCGGGGCCAGCGCGCAACCAGCCGTACCACCCGCGGTGACCTGATCTGTTCCGGGCCGCCCAGCACAGCGGTGATGACGTTCTTTTGGATGAAGACCTGCGCCGCTTGGGTGACGCGGGTGGGGAGTTCACGCCGCTTCTGCACGCGGTGCAGATCGTCGTCGGTTAGCTGGCCTCGACGTAATGGTGGGGTCAGGAGATTGGCTGCGGCTACTGCGTCCTGGATCGCCAGGTTGATACCTACTCCGCCGATCGGCGACATGGCGTGAGCGGCATCGCCGATGCAAAGCAAGCCGGGCCGATGCCATTGCTTGAGACGGTCGACCTTGACGGTCAACAACGCCAGATCGTCTAAGTCGGCGAGTTTCTCGGTGCGCTGTGCGATGAACGGCGCCAGCTTCGCTATCTGGTTGCGAAAGAAGTGAATTCCGCGCTCGCGCGCCTGTTCCAGGGAGTCCTTGGCGATCACATAGCCGCATTGCCAATAGTCGCCGCGGTTGATCATGACCAGGATGACACCCTGGCCGAAGCTGCCCATCGATTCGTCGGGATCGCTTGGCAGGCGCGGAATCCGGAACCAGAGCACGTCTATCGGTGCTCCGAGGTTCACGACTGCCAGGGCTGCACGGGCGCGCACGGTGGAGGACCTGCCGTCACAGCCGATCACAAGGTCACTGAAGATCTTCGTCTCGCCGTCGGGGGTGCTGACGATGACGCCCGCGATGCGGCCGTTCTCCTCGATCAGGTCCTTGACCTCCGCCGCCATCATGAGCTGGAAGGTCGGATAGCGTTGTGCCTCTTTGGCAACGAAATCCAGAAAGTCCCATTGCGGCATCATGGCAATGAACTTTCCCCGCACCGGCAGATGGCGGAAATCGGCCACTGTCACTTTGAAATCACCGAAACTGGCGCTGATCGTCGGTGTCGGGTAATGCGGTCGTTGCAGTAACCGCTCATAGAGGCCGAGCTCGTTCATCACCTCGAGGGTGGATGGATGGATGGTGTCACCACGGAAATCCCGTAGGAAATCACCGTGCTTTTCCACGACGATGACGTCGATCCCGGCGCGGGCGAGCAGGTAACCGAGCATCATGCCTGCCGGCCCGCCACCCGCGATACAGCAGCGCGTTTTCAGCTCGGCTGTCATGGCGACGGGTCTACGTTCACCGACGGGCAGTCCACGTCTGAACTCTACCGGCGTGCGGCTTGGCCGTGAAGGCTCGTCGAGTGTGGGGGAAATGTACCTCTTCCCAAGATGTTTGGGCTATAGGACCCACATTCGGCGAGCAAAATCGGGCAGCCGGCGGCGGAACCCCCACGCGAATTGCCCACCGCTGAGTCCGGGCGTCGCAGGCAAGTCCACCTCAGGCGATCAGTCTGCGGATGTCGTCGGCGGTGAGGGTGGAGCCGAACGCATTCCCGTCGTCGACGACGCTGGCGAAGAGCTTGGCCTTACGTGCGTTGAGGGCCAGTACCTTGTCCTCGATGGTGTCGCGGGCAATCAGCCGGTAGACCATGACGTTGCGAGTTTGGCCGATACGGTGGGTACGGTCGATCGCCTGCGCCTCGGTCGCAGGATTCCACCACGGGTCGAGCAGAAAGCAGTAGTCGGCCTCGGTGAGGTTCAACCCGAACCCGCCGGCTTTGAGGCTGATCAGGAATACCGGGGCGTCTCCGTCCTTGAACCGCTGTATCACGTTGGCGCGGTCGCGGGTCTGCCCGTCGAGATAGCAATACGCGATGCCCTCGGTGTCGAGGCGATCGCGGACTCGGCCGAGGAAGCGGGTGAACTGGCTGAACACCAGCGCGCGGTGGCCGCCGGCGACGACATCACGCAGATGCTCGGCCAGCGCGTCGATCCTCGCGCTGGCCATCTGGTCGTGTTCGGGGTCGACCAATCCGGGATGCAGGGCCATCTGTCGCAGCACGGTGAGGGATCTGAGAATCGTCACGCGGTTGCGCTGCATGTCAGTGAGCAGGCCGAGCACCTTCTGCCGCTCGCGTTGCAGGCGCTTGTCGTACAGCGCGCGGTGCCGCGGCGGCAACTCGATTTCGAGGACCTGCTCTTGCTTGGCGGGCAACTCGGCGGCGACGTGCTCCTTGGTGCGGCGCTTGACCAACGGCTTGATGCGTCGGCGGAACAGAGCCAAAAGCTCAGCGTCGCGGTTCTTTTCGATGGGCTTGGCGTAAAACTCGTTGAACTTCGTCGGGCTGGGGAACAGCCCAGGAGCGGTGATTGACAGCAGTGCCCAGAACTCCATCAGGTTGTTTTCCATTGGGGTACCGGTGATTGCCAGCTTGAATGGTGTGGCGAGCTTGCGTGCACATTGGTAGGTCTTGGCGCGGTGGTTCTTGACGAACTGCGCCTCGTCCAGAATCAGCCCCGACCAGGTTCTACCGGCGTGAGCCTCGAAGTCGAGCCTGAACAGCGTGTACGAGGTGACCACGATGTGGGCGCCGGTCGTCAGCTCGTCGAGGTCGGTACGGGCGCGCCGCAGCGTGTCGGTGATGGGCACAATGTTGAGCTCGGGTGCGAATCGTGCGGCCTCGGTGGCCCAGTTGGCCACCACGCTGGCCGGCGCCACCACCAGAAACGGCGCCATGCTCGGATTCTGTTGCCGGACATGGCAGATCAACGCCAGCGACTGGATGGTCTTACCCAGTCCCATGTCGTCGGCGAGAATTCCGCCGAGCCCGTGCGCAAACAGGGTCGCAAGCCAGGAGAAACCTTCGGCCTGATACGGCCGCAGGTCCGCGCGCAACTCGGCCGGCACCGCGGCCGGCGCCACGCCGTTCAGGGCGCGAAGTCCGTCGGCCTGGCGGCGCCACTCGTCGGCCTGGCGCGTGACGACTCCGAGTTCGGACAGTTCGTCGAACAGCCCGACCTGGAATCGGCTGATCCGGGCTGGCCCGTCCTCGGCGTCGGTGAGGGAGCGGGCTTCGGTGATGAGTTCGCGCAGCTTGACCAACTCCGGTTTGTCCAGCGAGAAATAGGCGCCGTCGGCCAGTAGGAGATGGGACTGGCCGGAAGCCAGCGCGGTGAACACGCTGACAAACGGAATCTGCTTGCCCTCAATGCTGATCGTGACACCAAGGTCGAACCAGTCCGTCTGACCGGCAACCGCATCCGTGGTTACCGCCACGGCGAGGGTGGCCTCTCGGTAGTCAGCCGGATCGCCCGTTACCTCGATGTCTACCTCGGGGAGTTCGGCGAGCAGCGGTTGAATTTCGGTGGCGAACCGCATGGTGTCCAAGCCAGACAGCCGGACCCGGGGGACGAGCCTGCCGTCCGCGGCGCGCAGTCTGGCTTCTTCCAACGGCGCTTCCAAGGTGGAGGCGAGCATTTTCTCAGCTTCCGGGTCGCGGTAGCCGACATGGTCCAACGTGCCGATCGGTACGCGAAAGTCCTTGTCGCCGAGATGGTATTCCCACTCCCAGCTCACCTCGAGTTCATGACCGTCCTGGTAGTCGGCGCGCAGCACCAAGGTCGGCCCGGTGATCTCGGGGAGCGCGACCGAATCGTCTGACGATGTGACGGTGGCGGTGTGGCGCAACCTCGGGTAGTACTCCGCGGTGAAACGCGCCGCCTCGGATGCGGGGATGACCACCGGATGGCCGCCGAGCGCCATGCACTGCAACGCTTCGGGCGCGGGCTTGTCCAATCGGGCCAGGCGCAGTCCGCCGTCGTCGTAGACCGCCCCATGCCCTGACGATCCGATGAATGCCAGCGGCCGCGCCGTGGCGCCGTCTATCCGCAGCATCGGTTCAACCACGAGATCACCCATCGGGTCGGCGGTGACGTCCAGACATAACTGGGCGTCGCAGGGCGATGGCACCTCCCGTTGGGTTTCTCGCTGGATGAGTCGGACCCCCACTCGGCGCGCCTCGGCGAGCAGTGGCCACAGCTGCGGGGAACCGAACCGCAGCAGCGAGACGACCTTTACGTCGTCCTCGTAACTGTCCGAATAGTGGTAAACGCCATAAGGGTTCGAGATCGACGCCCGATAGGTCACATATAACTCACGCAACGCCTGGACGTGAGCGCCGAGATAGCCGTCGCGTTCCAGCGTCCGCACCTTGTCCCAAGTCAGATGGTCGGCCACCCAACCGCCTCGTTTCGCGGGCCGCATGAGCCGGGCCACCAGCCTAGGCATCGGTCCGTCCGTCGAAAGGTTGAGCTCAATCGCCAGCGGCGTCCCGGCGCAATGATGAGAAGCGGGCAGCAGGGCGTCCAGCGAGTGCCGCCATGCGGTCGGGTATGGCGCGCGCCGTGCGCCTGTGGTCACGGCATCGGCGATGGTTATGGCAATGGCCCCGACATGCTTGCAGTTGAGGTGCACCGGGCAGTTGCAAAAACCAAAGGTGAATCTCCAGCTGTCGGTGCCTTCCAGGGAAAGGTGCACGGTGGTGGCATAGGCCTGGCCCTGGCTGCCCCAGACCTGACCGGTCAGAGTGCGCCGCTGCGGATCCCACAGGCATTTCAGCACCCGGCCCTCGCGCGCGTAAGCCAGACCGCGGTGGTAGGTGGCCTCGCCGAGCGAGGCGAAGACGCTGGCGAGGATTATCGAGGGATACGTCGGGGGCTGCATGATCGCACGGTAACGATGGGGTCCGACAAGTCTTGAAATGAGCCGATATCGAATAGTTTTCAATCACGTTGGGCTGTGCGTGCGCGACGGTGAGTTTGTCAATCTTGTCCGAGGCTCGACAAGCCTGGCGCGAAAGCTGGACCTCGGCGGGATAGCACTGCGAATCACAGGCCATTCCGGTGAACCTGCTGCTGACGGAAGCTGCGCCGGTATCCCGGCTTCAACGGGTCGGCCTAGCCGCCCCGCCCCCGGCGCTCGTGCTTAACCGTTCTACGACGCACTTGATCGACCATGCGGTGGCCGCGCTGGTGGCGTCCCTGCGAGGTAGGGCCGATCGCCCGGTGTTGACGTGAGGGGTGGGCGCGACGAACGCTCTTCGGCGGGCCACACTAGTGCCATGAAGGCATGTGATCTCACCGCCGCCGTGCGGCTCCTAGGTGTTATGTCGTCGTCTCACGCGTCTTCTCGCGCGTCGTCTGGAAGGTCGGCGTGATGGTGCCAGCCGGAGGACCTGAGCCCCAGCCGCGCCGCGTGCTGAAGGGCCTGTCGGACGTACGCGCGTTCTTTCACAACAACACCGTGCCGGTGTTCTTCATCTCGCCGACGCCGTTCAACCTGCTGGGCATCGACCGGTGGATACGAAACTTCTTCTACCTGACCTACTTTGACTCTTTCGAGGGCCTGCATTCGCGAGTGTTCGTGCCCCGTCGGCGGGACCGCAGGGATTTCGACTGCATGGGGGATGTCTGCAACCACCTGCTGTCCGATCCGGAGACGCTTGAGTTCATCGCGGGCAAGGGTCCCGGTGGCAAGGCGTGCTTCGTGTTCCTGGAGGAGGAAACGCAGGCACTGGCGCGGCAGGCGGGTCTCGAGGTCATACATCCGTCCTGCGAGCTGCGCGAACGCCTCGGTTCCAAGATCATCATGACGCGCTTGGCCAACGAAGCGGGCGTGCCGAGCGTGCCGCACACGATGGGGCGCGTCGGCTCCTACGACGAACTGCTGGCACTCGCCCAGAGCGCGGGACTGGGGGACGACCTGGTCATCTCGATCGCCTACGGCAACGCCGGCAGCGGGACGTTCTTCATCCGCGGTCAGCGTGACTGGGACGAGCACGCCGCCGATCTGACCTGTCAGCCAGAGGTCAAGGTGATGAAGCGGATCCGCAATGTCGAGGTCTGCATCGAGGGCGTGGTGACCCGCCACGGCACCGTGATCGGGCCCGCGATGACGAGTCTGGTCGGGTACTCGGAGGTGACGCCGTATCGGGGCGCCTGGTGCGGCAACGACGTTTGGCGCGAGGTGCTGCCCGCGGACCAGACGCACGCCGCGCGCGAGATGGTGCGAAAGCTGGGTGACGTGCTGAGTCGCGAGGGGTACCGCGGCTACTTCGAGGTGGACCTGCTGCATGACCTCGATTCCGGTGAGCTCTACCTCGGCGAGGTGAACCCCCGGCTCAGTGGTGCCAGCCCGATGACAAACCTGACCACCGAGGCATATGCGGACATGCCGCTGTTTCTCTTCCATCTGCTCGAGTACATGGACGTGGAGTACGAACTCGACATCGAGGAGATCAACGAGCGTTGGGAGCGGGGCTACGGCGAGAACGAGGTGTGGGGCCAGGTGATCATCTCGGAGACCTCGCCGGATATCGAGCTGTTCACCTCCACGCCACGCACGGGCGTGTGGCGCATCGACGACGACGGTCGGGTCTCGTTCATGCGGTCCGCCAACGACTGGGCCACGCTGCTGGACGGGTCCGAGGCCTTCTACATGCGAGTCGCGGCGCCGGGTGACTTGCGTTCGGAGGGAGCGCAACTCGGCGTTCTGGTCACGCGGGGGCACTTGCAGACGGAGGACTATCAGCTGACTGAGCGGTGCAAGCGGTGGGTCAACGGCATGAAGGCGAAATTTGTGTCGACGCCGTTGGTGCCGGCCGCGCCGATCGTGTCTCGGCTCGTCGCACGGGCGTGAGCGGGGGCATCGGCTTTTCGGGCGGGGGCGTCTCGGGCGGTGGTGTTCCGGCTGGTTTCTCACTGGGCAACTGGCTGTCGGCGCCGTATGCGCGGTGGGCGTTTCAGCACGTCGAGGACTTCATGCCGACGGCGGTCATTCCGCGCGGGAGTGGGCCGGTTGCTGGGTTGTCTGCGGCCAGTGCTCCGGTTTCCGACGTCGGGGTGACCCTTGGTGACGGGGTGGCCACAACCGTGGGTGCGGTGATGGCCGGCACCGCTACCGACGGGTGGGCGGTAGCGTTTCGCGGTTCTCTGGTGGCGGAGGAGTATGTCGACGGGTTTGACCGTCGGACGCGGCACTTGTTGTTCTCGGTGAGCAAGTCGTTGGTGGCGGCGGTGGTGGGCGCTTTGCAGGGGGCGGGGGCGATCGATGTTGACGCTCCGGTGGCGTCCTTTGTTCCTGCCTTGGCGCAGTGTGGCTATGCGGGTGCGACGGTGCGCCATCTGCTGGACATGAGGTCGGGTGTCGCCTTCTCGGAGGATTACTCTGATCCTGGGGCCGAGATACATGTGCGGGAGCAGGTGATCGGGTGGGCGGTTCGTAGCCTTTTGGACCTGCCCGCGACGTTACGCGACTATCTGCTGACGTTGCGGCAGAGCCGTTCTCACGGTGGTGCGTTCGAATACCGTTCGTGTGAAACGGATGTGCTCGGCTGGATCTGCGAGGTGGCCGGCGGACAGCCGATGCCGGAGCTGATGTCGGAACTGCTGTGGAGCCGGATCGGGGCCGCGTGCGACGCGACGATCATGTTGGACGCTGCGGGCGGAACGGGGATTTTCGACGGCGGCATCAGCGCATGTCTGACCGACATGATCCGGTTCGGGTCGCTGTTCCTGCGCGACGGTGTCTCGTTGACCGACCAGCAGGTGGTGCCGGCGGCGTGGATCGCCGACACCCTCGACGGTGGTCCCGACTCCCGTCAGGCGTTCGCCGCCAGTCCCGACGACACCGGGATGCCGGGCGGGATGTACCGCAACCAGATGTGGTTCCCGTACCCGGGCAATAACGTGGTGTTGGCTGTGGGCATGTGCGGTCAGCTGATCTACATAAACCGCGCCGCGGAGGTCGTCGCCGCCAAGTTATCGTCACAACCGAGCTCTCAGGAGCCGGGGTTGTTGGACGCCGTCAAGGCGTTCGATGCGGTGTCTCGTGAGTTGGCGGGAATCGCTTGAGGTTTCGGTGTTCTTCCGGGGGGGCGCTTGCCGTGGACGGTGTTGCGAGTTCATTCGGCCCACCAAGATGGGACTTCCGGCCCTGACCGCGACGCATGCCACCGGCAGATAGTGATGAGATGGAGCGCTTGTCGGCACTGGACGCCACTTTCCTCGAGGTTGAGGATTCCGATCCGCACGTGAGCATGGCGATCGGCGGAGTGTCGATCATCGAAGGACCCGCGCCCACCTTCGAAGAATTCGTCACGGCCTTTGCCGAGCGGGCGCAAGACATCCCGCGCTGTACGCAGATGCTGCGGAGGCATCCGCTCGACCTCGCCCCGCCCGAATGGGTCGAGGACCCGCACTTCGACATCTCGCGGCACCTGCACCGGCTGGCGGTACCGCATCCCGGTGGCGACGCCGAACTCTTCGAACTGGTCGCTAGCGTGATGGAGCGCCGACTCGACCGCGAGCGCCCGCTGTGGGACTGCTACCTGATCGAGGGCCTCAGCGATGACCGGTGGGCGGTGTTGACCAAGCTTCATCACTGCATCGCCGACGGTATCGCCACGACACAAATACTGGCCAGGTTCAGTGACGACGGTGGCGGCGGTGGCGGCGGCACTTTCGCCACGGAGATTCGGGCCGCCAAAGAGCCGGACCGGGGTTGGCTGAGCCTGCCCAAGGTCAGCCTGAACCCAGTGAACTGGGTGAGCGGCATCGTGCGGACCGCGGTTGGCGCGGCCGTCGCCGTCGAACACGCCGCGGTGGGCGCGGCCGAGCTGACGGCCAGCGTGCTGAGTCCCGCACCGGAAACGTCGCTGAGTGGAAGCTTGACGACCATGCGTCGCTACAGCGTGGCCCGGGCCCGGTTGTCCGATCTGCAGGAGGTGGCTCGAGCATTCGATGTGACGCTCAATGATGTTGCGTTGGCGGCGATCACGAATAGTTACCGCCAGCTGCTGCTCGCGCGGGGGGAACAGCCGGGCCATGATTCGCTGCGCACATTGGTTCCGGTATCGGTACGCGGGACGAACCACTTCAATAAGGCGGACAATCGGGTTTCGGCGATGCTGCCGTTGCTGCCCGTCGACGAGGCGGATCTTTTGAAGCAGTTGCAGCTGGTGCACAATCGGCTGATCCAGGCGAAGGGGAGCGGCCAGCGTGAAGGCGGCAGCGCGTTGTTCGGGGCGGCCAAGAATGTGCCATTTGCGTTGTCGGCGTGGACTATTCGGTTGCTGACTCGGCTGCCGCAGCGGGCGGTGGTCGCCTTGGCTACCAACGTTCCGGGCCCCCGAGCTGAACAGAGGCTGATGGGCCGTCGGGTACTGGAGATCTTGCCGATTCCGCCGATCGGTGTGCAGTTGCGGACTGGTATCGCGATGGTCAGCTATGCGGACAATTTTGTGTTCGGTATTACGGGTGACTATGAGACCGCGCCTGACGTTGACGCGCTGGCGGCGGGGATTGAGGAGGGGGTGGCGCGGTTGGTCGCTGCTGCTCGGTCGCGTCGGAGGAAGCGTCGGGTGAAAGCGCGTGTTGCGGGGTGAGTTTCGCTGGGAGGGGTTGCGGGCGTTATGAGGTAGCGACGGTCTTGGCCGGTGTTTCGTCTCTAGGGTGCCGAACTCGTATGTGCGGCAACGTTTGCGGGATCACGTCGTTCGGATAATCAAGCCGGTTGGCAGGGACGCCGGAGGCGGTAGCGAGAGCGGCGAGTTGCCGGGAGAGATGCGCCCGAGCACATGCGGTCCGGTGAGCAGCGGCACCTGGTGCCAGCTGAGGAAGCCGACCAGCGCCATCAGATAGGCCTCCTTGGCTTGCGCGGGCAGACCGCGCTCGTCGCTGAGGGTGATTGGTAGGCGGCGTTTGAGCGCGGCGAGCAGCGTCGAATTACGGACGCCACCGCCCGACGCGACGACCTCGACGGGTGCGTACGGCGCGAGGGCGTCGGCGATCGTGATCGCGGTCAGCTCCGTCAGTGTCGCCAGCAGGTCCTCGGGCGATAGATCCGGCAGGTCGCCGAGGTGGAAGTGTTCGCGGCCAGTTGATTTCGGCGGCGGGAGGGAGAAGTACGGGTCGGCGAGCAGGTCTTGCAGAAGTTGGGTGTCCGGGGTGCCGGCGGCGGCGAGGCGGCCGTCCTCATCGCTGGCGCCGCCGGTGGCTCGCCGTGCCGCCTCGTCGAGTAAACAGTTGGCTGGGCCGGTGTCGAATGCCAGTGGGGGACGGGCGGTGCGGACGATGGTCACGTTGGCGATTCCGCCGAGGTTGAGCGCCGCGCGGGTGTGTTCGCCCCGTAGCCACAGGTCATCGAGGATCCCGGCGAGCGGGGCGCCATGGCCGCCGGCGGCGATGTCGCGCGAGCGGACGTCGGAGATGACCGGTAACCCAGTCGCCTCGACGATCCACGCGGGCTGCCCGAGCTGTAGCGTGCCCTTCGCCTCGCCGTCCTGCACCCAGTGGTGAACCGTCTGACCGTGGCTGACGATGAGGTCGGCGGGAAGCAGCTCGGAGGCGAGCTTCGCCGACGCCTGGCCGATCAGCTGGTCGAGTTCGCACAACTCGCCCGCCGTGGTGGGACCTAGCGAGGCGTGCAGTCGTTGGCGGACTTCGTCGGGCCAAGGGCGTTCGATGTGCCGCAGCGGGGTCATCGTGACGGCGGCGCCGTCCCAGTCGAGCTCGGCCACGACTGCGTCGAGGCCGTCCATTGACGTGCCTGACATCAGGCCGATTACTTTCATGTCTTCGTCATTTACATCGCGAAGCCCTTCGTGGAATGGTGTTATTGCCTCGGCACGTGTTAAGCCAATCCTCGTATGACTGTGCGTTGGGGCTCAGCCCTTCGGCCGAGACTTGGCCGGAGGAGACAGAATTCGGGCGTCGACACGGGGCCAGTTTTCGGCCGATGCCGACGAATCCCGACACGGACCGGATGGAGGATAAAGAAATCCGCCAGAGCATCCGTCGGTACTGAACGGCGTAAATTCGCGTCGGCAAACAGATCCTTACCGCCGATCGCTACCCGCCGACCGAATAGAGTAATTGCCAACATAGGGCTTGGTCGTTCACGTATACTGGACCCCAGTCGGTTTATGTGAAAACGCTCACGAGCGCAGTGGACGCTTTGCGGCTGACAGCAAGCATTAGCTGATGTGAGGAGCGAAGTTGGGGGTAGTCGGTGTCGTCAAGGTGACGTTGGTATTGCCGCCAACTTGGCGTTGAGATCGAAATCGGCCATCACGTCCTGCAAGGTAGCCTTCTGTTGTGTGAAGGCTTCGCTTCGCTGCAATATCGCTTTCAGGGCCCCCTTGTCCTGAAGTGCCGAGAGCCACAAGCGGATCGATTTGAAGACCAATCCCCACACCACATCCTTCGTTTTGTTAGATTGGTCGGCGAGTCGGGCTCGGATGACTGCCGCGCGATGACCCGCGATACTGCTATAGCGTTTGGTTAGGACGACGTGAGCTAAGGCGACAGCATGCGCGCAAGCCAATTTGTGGACGCGTCTGAGGGTTGCAATCTGAGTCGGTGCGCCTTCCTCGGGTGATATAGGTGAGCTGAAGCCTGGCACTAGAGTGAGGAGTTGCTGTTCATTACTTTCCTTCATCAAATCGTAAGCTTGTTTATACAGGGTATCGGCAAGCATGTATACGTGAGCTGATACCGAAGTGTCGAACGCTTCTGCTTCCAATTCACCGAATATTGCATCCTTTTTAGCAATTGATTCGGCTGGTTTTCCACGGAATGCCAGATATCGCTGCCCGATCTCTTCCTTGGCTACTCGTCGTGATTGATACCGCTGTTTTGACGCAGCATCTAAGGAATGCCATTCGCCTCTGCGTCGCTCGTAAAACACCGGGTCGGGCAGCATGTCGAACGCTCCTTGGAGCGTCTTATGGCGCCGGTCGTTTGAACGCAGATCGCCTGCGCGTACTGGGCTTTGGCTATTCGTGAACTCTGATATTTTCTCGAGCCTTTTGTGGCCTTCCTCGTCTTTAGTGACCGCGATGATGCGCGCTTGAACAGAAACGTCACCTGGCTGAACGTGAGCGCGACGTTCTTTCAGGACCGATGTCGTCTGTGCGCCGTTGACGATTTGTGGATTCTCTATAGCGATAATTGTTGTGTTATGGTCTGACTTGAATTCGAAGGTGTCCGCGACAATAGTGAGGCCATTGTTGTAAAGCCAAAAGGCGGATTTTCCGTCCTGTGTCTCCAACGTGGTCCGCATGGACTTATTGACCCGGTTGGTCGCGCGGAGGTAGTACCGAACGTTGCTGTGGAATAACCTGGCGCCGACGCTATCCGCGACATCGGCAAGGGATCGCCCATCGATTGTTGCTACGGCAGCCTTCTCGACGCCACCGAGGGCAATACGTTCGAGCTCAAAATACGCCTTTGAACCTGCAATGGCGAAGATGACTGTTTCACCTGCAAGATCGGAGATCGGTTCGTCGGCGCGCCGTACTGACCAAAGCCGATCGGTATCATAGAAGGCCGCACTAAAATGCGGGCCAAGCTGGGTGGTGGCTTGCTCGAGTTCTGACTTGATCTGATCCGAGACTGATCCGGCGATCAAAAAATCCAGCGACACCGCCACCTCATCCATGAGTGCCTGCTGAAGGTCAATCGCGATACTCGTGAGTTTGGCACTGTGGGGACCGTCCTCGACTTTGCTCGGATCCCGGAGTAGAAGGGCAGCCCTCAATAATGGATCAAGTGCCCCACTAGCCACCTGTCCGCTTATGGGGTCGTCGAGGTACTTGGCCTGGACCAGATGAAAGACTCCGCTGGCGCGGTCGAAATACCAACCATCAAGTCCGGCGTCACCTTGTGAGAGGGTGTCCGTTTGGTTGAAGGCATCATCGTCTTCAACGTCGAAAAGGAAATGCAAACACCAGGCTGGGAATGCACGTCGCCCATCAACCCCATACTTATCTGCCCACTCATTGACCTGTTGTCGCATCCACGGGACAAAATCAGGCGCAACAGTCATGCGGTCGCCCTCCTCGGTGCAGCTGTTTCGTGCCGAGACTAGTCCACTCGAGCCGGCGCACCGGCCTCGCTCACCACGGTTAGCCCACGAGATGCGAGAAGTGACTGGCGAGTCCTCTGTTTCTGAGATCACCCGGATGCCCGTGGCGATGGCAGGCGGTGGCGTTCTTCACCCTGATGCATTCGTGCGGGCTGCGGACCGGCGAAACCCGCACCCGCAGACCGATCAGGTCGACCTCGATGCCGGGCACATCGACATCACCGGGTCCAAAGGACATCGCAGCCGCCGGCTGCCGCTGACCGATCCGGTCAGCGCAGTCCTCGACACCTGCGACCAAACCTCACGAACACAGTTCGCCTCGCGTCGAACGTTTTTCATCTCCGCGACCGGCAACGAGGTGACCACAGCGACGGTCGGCAAGATCTTCGGCCGGATCTGGGATGCGGCCGGGCTTGCCAGGCCGCTGGCGGGTCGACAGCCCCGCCCCTACGATTTCCGGCATCACTTCGCCGCCAACATCCGCCGATGGATGATCGCCGGCGACGACGTCACCGCAATGCTGCCCTACCTATCGCGCTACATGGGGCACGCGACCTTCGAGAGCACGTACTACTACGTGCACACCTCGCCCGATTTCATGGCCGATTACGCCGACATCACCGCCGCACGCCAGTGCGTGCTGCCGCAGGTGGGATTCTGATGAGACGCGACCCGCATACCGGCGCCCCGGACTTCTTCGGGTTCGCCCGCGATTATCTGCACGCCTACATGCCCAAGGCCCGCGGACTATCACCGAAAACCGTTGAGGCCTATCGAATCAGCCTGGAATGCTTCCTGAGCTACCTCGGCGAGGCCGAGCACATCGAAGGCAAGCATGTCAGCTTCGATCACTTCGACCGCCCACACCTCAAAGGATGGCTGACCTGGATGACCGGTCAACGGCACTACAAGCCCAAGACCGTCACGTTGCGCCTCAGCGCGATCAAGGCGTTCCTGGCCTACGCGGCATACGAAGATCTCATCCTCGTCGCGCTCAGCCAATCAGCCAAAGCGCTCAAAGCACGGGCGGGCCCCCGCAGGCCCGTCGAATACCTCACCGACGATCAAACCCGGGCGATCCTTGCTGCGTTCACCGGGCACACCGCAAAATCTCGTAGGAACCGGATGCTGCTGATCCTGCTCTACGACACCGCGGCCCGCGTCGGAGAAATCACCGGCCTGACCCTGGGTGATCTGCACCTGACCGAGCCCGGCCACGTCCTGCTCACCGGGAAGGGCAACAAGACCCGCGTCGTGCCGCTCACCGCGAAACCGTCGAGCACCTGCACGTCTACCTCGCCGAGTTCCATCCGAACATCACCAAACTCCCCGCGACCAGGCCGCTGTTCTACAGTCGGCACCGCGGGCAACCCGCCGAACTGTCGGCCGACACCGTCGCCGCCGTGCTCAAGCACGCCGCCGAAACCGCACGCGCTCAATACCCTTCGATCCCGACCAACATCCACTGCCACCTGATCCGGAAAACCAAAGCGATGGACCTCTACCAGCAGGGCATCCCGCTACCCATCATCATGCGTCTCCTCGGCCACGAAAACGCCTCCACAACAACAGCATTCTACGCTTTCGCAACCCTGGACATGATGCGACAAGCCATCAACGCCGCCACCCCCGCCATCAACCCCGCCGACACCGAACCGCTCACCGAAGACCAACTCCAAACCCTCTACAGCCTGCGATAACGACCTAAACATTAAGCCGAGAATTCCGCCGGTACCCCCCACCAGCACAGGCTATCTCCGCACATCCTCGGCTTAACGCAAACCTCGGCATAATCGGAATTAAGCCGGGTCCAGCTTAACAGTGATGCCGGTTCTCAATATACGTCGATCGCCTTCGCGGAAACCCTTGTGTTGGAAAGGATTCAGCGTCTATCGGCAGCATCGGTGACGCCTACGATAATGCGTTGGCCGAGACAACCATCGGGCTGTTCAAGACCGAGGCCGTCAGTGTGGGCAGCCCGTTCCGGTCCGGCCCGCTGCGGGACCCTCTACGACGTCGAGTACGCCACGATGGAATGGGTCGATTGGTACAACAACCGCCGTCTGCACAGCGTCTTGGACTACGCCCCACCCGAGGAATACGAGAGCGCCTACTACGCTCACCTCCGGACGTCCCAGCCGGCGATGTCTCAAACATGAAGCGGCATCGAACCCGGGATGCTTCTATATCGCGTCAAGGGGTTGAGGGCAGCGGATGTGCGGCGGCCAGGGTTCGGTAGAGCTGTCGGGTGAGGTAGCGCTTGAGCGAGCGCATGATCTCCTTGGTGGTGCGGCCTTCGGCGCGGCGGCGGGCGACATAGGCGCGGGTCGGGGCGTGGGTGCGCATGCGAACGATGACGACGGTGGTCAACGCCCGGTTGAGTCGGCGGTCTCCGCCGCGATTGAGTCTGTGCCGCAGGGTGTTTCCCGACGAGGCTGGTATTGGGCAGGTACTGGCGAGGGCGGCGAACGCCGCCTCGGACCGTACACGCCCGGGATGCGACCATGCCGTCAGGACGCATGCCGCGACGACCGAACCCACCCCGGGCAGCTCGCAGAGTTCGGGAGCGACACCCCTGACGAGGGAATCGAGACTCTTGCGGTTATCGATGAGCTCGCCGTCGAGAGCCACGATACGCTTGGCCAACCGGACCGCTTCCTGCCTGCAGGTGGCGATGACTGCGTCTTCTTTGCGATCGCGCCATGCTGCGATGACCTTGAAGTGACTGTGTGGCAGCGCTTTATGATCTGTGAGGTCCCAAGACATACGCGACCTGTTGTCGTCGGGACATGGTTACCGTTGGCGGGGGCGGTGGGCGTTGAAGTTGCGGATGGGCTTGGTTGACGTCCGTGCGTGCAGTGACAGCTCTGTGGTGCCGTCCAGGACGCGGAAGTGGTGGTCATCGACTACGACGGTGACGATCGTCCCGACGTGTGTTCTGCCGACACGCAGACGTTGGCCGGCGACCATGATTACGCCGTCTTTGGGGACTCGCCGCTGAACGCTTTGGGGGCCGGACGGTGGGGGCGGCGGAAGCGGCGATGCTGCGGGTCTGACCCCCTTGAGCTGCTGGACTTCATTGCGGCTAAATGGGTTTGGCAGTGTCTTGAGCAACATGTGCCCTGCAGTCGCGTGGATGAGCCCACCGTCGAATCTCAACGCCACTCTGGGCCGGCAATACCCGTACACCGGGGGCAGGACGCGACCAGCGACCACAACGATGCCGTCGCGGCTTGCTGTGCGGTCGATATCGACGGGTGCAGGCCGCTTACCCACGTCCACGCTTGTCGCGGCGGGCTCAACCGGGTCGGCCCGCCCGGGGCGGACACCGCGTAGCGACAGGTGCTTAAGGTCGGCGGTGGTGACTCGGGATGGGACAGTTTTGATGACCTCGTCGCCAAGCAGGACATGGATGCGGGTCAGGTCAATCCATAAGGTCACCGTCAGGCCGGCGTAGTTCTTGCCGACCCAGAGTTGCTGCAGGCCGGCGATGGCCACGACACCCGAGGGTGGGACACGGACGTCGATCTCGATGGGCCTGCAGGCGCGAATCTCGTTGGGTTGCGACAGCGGTGCGGCATTGGTGGTCTGGTCGGCGGAATGGGTCTGGTCTGACGGCGTGAGTGTGGATTCGCCTGCCCGGTTTCGAAACTGAACCGCCCCGGTGAGTTCGGAGACTTTCTGATTTGAGACCTCAGCCGGCGGCTGGTCTCCGGCGTTGAGCGTAGTAGACCGCCTCAAGTTCGGCAGGTGGAATGTCACCGCAGTACTCGTAGAGCCGACGATGATTGAACCAGTCGACCCATTCGGCGGTAGCCAACTCAACTTCCTCGATGGTGCGCCAGGGCTTGCGGGGTTTGATCAACTCCGTCTTGTACAGCCCATTGATCGTCTCGGCCAGAGCGTTGTCGTAGGAGCTGCCGACGGCACCGACCGATGGCTGAATGCCTGCCTCGGCGAGCCGTTCGGTGAACCGGATCGAGGTGTACTGTGAGCCTCGATCAGTATGGTGGACAACATCTTTCAAATCGAAGATGCCGCCTTGTTGGCGCCTCCAGATGGCGTGCTCGATCGCGTCGAGCACCATCGAGGTCGCCATCGTCGCCGCGACCCGCCAGCCCAGGATCCGCCGCGCGTAGGCGTCGACGACGAAGGCCACGTAGGCAAACCCCGACCACGTCGACACATAGGTCAGGTCGGCCACCCACAATCGATTCGGTGCGGGCGGCCCGAATCGGCGGTTCACCAAGTCAGGAGGGCGCGCTGCTGTGGGGTCGGCGATGGTGGTGCGTTTGGTCGTGCCGCGGACCGCTCCGGACAGGCCGAGTTCGCTCATCAGGCGCTCGACGGTGCAGCGCGCCACCACAATCCCCTCACGGTTGAGCGCCAGCCACACCTTGCGGGCACCATAGACCCCGTAGTTGGCGGCGTGCACCCGTTGGATCTCGGGCTTGAGGTCCTCGTCACGAACTTCGCGGCGGCTGGGTTCATGTTTGACCTGGTCGTAGTAGGTCGATGGGGCGATCGGCACACCCAGCTCGGTCAGCTGTGCGCAGATCGGCTCGACACCCCAGCGCAAACCATCAGGGCCGTCGCGGTGGCCCTGATGATCGGCGATGAACTGGGTGATTAATGTGCTGGCCGGTCGGTGAAAGTCGGCCCGGGACGCGGTGACAACCGTTGGGGTTGTTCCGTTTTCCCGGGCCGCTTCCCGAA
>NZ_MVHT01000200.1 GCF_002086275.1 Mycobacterium intermedium
TCCTCGTCGTACCTCTTCGCCATGATGCGAACAACCTTCCCTCGAAAGAAGGTGTGCATCAAACCCGGGGTGGTTCACATTGCCCGAGTTGGCGATGCCGGTGTTGATGTGGCCGGTGTTGAACCAGCCGGTGTTGGTGTCGCCCGCGTTGACGTCACCGGTGTTGAAACTTCCGGTGTTGAAGCCGCCGGTGTTGTAGTGGCCGGTGTTTGCCAGGCCGGTGTTGAAATTGCCGAGGTTGAACAACCCGGTACTGGCGATCCCCGAATTACCGACGCCGGTGTTGTAGCTGCCTGAGTTGAAGACCCCGAAGTTCCCGGTCCCCGAATTGAAAAACCCGACATTGCCGGTCCCCGAATTGAACAACCCAATGTTGCCCGTGCCGGAGTTGAGACCCCCGATACCGGTCAGATTGTTACCGGTGAGCCCGATCCCCCAGTTGTTGTTACCCGTGTTGCCGAACCCGATATTGCCCAGACCGGAGTTGGCGACGCCCCGGTTGCCGCTGCCACTGTTGGCTAAGCCGACATTGCCAAGACCAGACAGACCGGCCGCCAAACCTGAGTTGGCCACTCCAACGTTGTCGGATCCGATGTTGCCGAAGCCGATATTTCCGACGCCGCTGTTGGCGGCACCCAGATTCCCCATACCGACATTGGCTGCACCCAAGTTGAATTGGCCGACATTGCCCAAGCCGAGGTTGTGATTGCCGATCTGCGCCAACCCCACGTTTAGGATCAACGACCGCGCCTCACTGAATGCCGGCAACGCGGACACCGCCGCAGAGGCGCCCGCGTGATAGCCCACCATCGCGGCCACATCCGTTGCCCACATCAACTCATAGGCGGCCTCAACAGCTGCGATCGCCGGGGTGTTCTGGCCGAAAATGTTCGATAACGCCAACGCGGTCAGCTCAAATCGGTTGGCCGCGACCACCGCCGGATTCACCGTCGCCGCCAACGCCGCCTCGAAAATCCCCACCAACACCCGCGCCTGAGCCCCCGCCGCATCGGCCGCGACCGCCGCTGCGTTCAACCATCCCGCGTACGGTGCCGCCGCGGCCGCCATGGCCGCCGCCGACGGACCCTGCCAAGCGCCACCCACCAGCCCCGCTGTCACCGCTTCTAATGAGGCAGCTGCCGACCCCAAATCCGCGGCCAACCCTTCCCAAGCCAACGCCGCGGTCAGCAACGACTCGGTGCCCGCACCGCTGTACATCAACGAGGAGTTGATTTCGGGCGGAAGTACCTGGAAATTCACCGCGCCAACCTCTCGCGGCTGACAATCGGCAGCGTTGCACTAAGCCGCTGGTGCCTTGCGCAATCTGCACCCCACATCCATTCGTAGCGCGGTCCGACAATCACCGATGTGAGTTGACAATTGCACCGCGACCGGCTACCCGGCGATCGGCCTCGCCCTCGTCTTTTCGCGGCCAGCAGTGTCAGCACGGCTTTACTGACGACGAACGGCCTGCGACGGCGGGCATCTCAATGAAGGGCTTAATGAAGGTCCTAGCGGAGGTCCTAATGGAGGTAATGAAGGTTCAATGTCAGCAGCGTCGGAGGCTGAGCATTGTTGAGGATCAGCACCGAACTTTGGCTTTGCGCATCGTCAAACGGGAAGCCGTAGGCGAGGTGCTCGAGGCTGTAGATGTGGAGGAAATGTGCCCATTCGTTCCACCGCTCCCCCGTCGGATAGTAGGAGGCGACGTTGGCCCATTGTTCCGGCGTGTTCGCCACACCTCGGTTGAACGCGGCATTTAGCTGGGTGAGAAACGCCCCCTGGAGGTCAATGCCAACGAATGTGCCATTGGAGGCGAAGATTTCCGCCGTGGTTGGCCGCGCCATGACGTACGAGGTGGTAGTGCCCCCGGTCGGGGTCAGGTCGTACAGGAACTGGCTTCCGACGACGTGGCCTGTCACCGTGTAGTTGCCGCCGTCGTAGTGGAACTCGTTGGTCGCATAGTGCGTCCAGAAGCTATCGATCGACGGGTCAAGCCAACTCGCCAGGACTCCCGGCGTGGCGGTCCGCGGCGCAATGATTCGTATCGGGTTGCCGCTGGTGTCGTAGATGATCTCTTGGTGGAATTCGGGTGCGGTCGTATTCGTGAACAGTTCGTAGAATTCGGCCCGCGTCATAGTCATGCCACGGGTTTGATCGAAGCCGCTGGAGGTTTGCGTCAGCGTGAATTCGTACGGGAACCCGAACTGGTCCACCAGGGAGGTGTTGCCGCCGAAATGGACAACGTTGTACTTGTATGCCAGCTCAAACCAGTCGTAGACCGTGCTGTAGTTCGGATCGAGAGTATTGATCGGGTCAGGGCCCGCATAGCCCGTGTCGGTGGGGTTGATGGCGATATAGAGCGGCTCCTTAATCGACATCCATATCCGGGCGCCTTGGAATTCGGGCGGGATCTGGAAGTTGTGCGCGTCGGCGAGAGTGAATGACATGTTGGGGTAATTCACTCCCCCCTTCGTGAGGTGGCCCGGGG
>NZ_MVHT01000201.1 GCF_002086275.1 Mycobacterium intermedium
TCCAATTATTCCTTGCAGGACAGGCACTTTCGCATATCTACACCCCGAAACTCACAACGTTTCACGAAAAATCCGGGTTAGAGCGCGAGCGGAGACGCTTCCCGCCGTATTCGAGGTGAACGTCTGCACTGCGGGCGCGCTGGGCTCCGGCAAGCCCATTCGTTCTCGTCGACGCGGTGACAGGCCCACCGCAAGTCCGGCGACCAGCAACGCCAGTACGCCCATCGCGATCTGGATGCGCCCTCCGGTGGAACTCGCCGTGCCAACTGCCGCCCAGCGCATGACGGAGAGCGCGGAGTCATGCATCCCGTACAGCGCACCCGCGGCAATGACAACGCACATTGCGATTCCGCCCAACCAAAACGCGGGCAATTGACGGACGGCATGGGGCGGGGACGACAACACGACGCTGACTCCGATCCGCACCGGATCAGCCGTTGCTAATAGCGCTAACGCCATTATGGTGACCCACATGGCAACGGACGGTACAACCGCCGAGCTCGGCGCGGAAGACGCAAAGAACATCAAATTGTCAATATCATACTGGTCGCTAGGAAATCGGTGTTTTTGTGGCGGCCAACTAAGACGTTTGGCGTCGATTGGCATGTCCGCAATACCGCAGCGGGGGTGTTGACCTGGCAATATGCACCGGACCCTGGCGCGCAACCCGTTTCGGGAAATGGCTCTATGAGGTTCGATCAGGTATATAGAAATACGTAAATTTTCGTGGCGTTGCTTTTAGCACGACCGATTGACCGCGTCCCGCAGCGGGTGACGTGTGCATGGCCGCCGCCAAACCAGGAAAAGCAAACCCGCGCATAGCGGAGTCGGCGGGCGCGTACCCAACCGAATTCGGCGTGGCGGGCTAGGGAGTATTAAATGCATTTTCGCGCCACAAGCAGCCGCGCCGGGCTCTTTACGTGCGCAATTGTGCCAAGTTTTGGGATCAAACCACTTTTCGGTTGGCACGCTTCACAAATGGCAGATTGCGGTGCTATACCCGCGCGACACGCTGGTCGGTGGTCCGTAGCAAACCGACCAGGCGACCATACCGTGATCTGGAATTGCTGCAGATGGCCCGCAAGGGGGGGCGTGTGGGAGGCGAACATCCTGTCGACGAAAGACCCGTCGGCAATTTTTTGCCAAGGCCGCTGCCGCCAGCACCGCCGGGGCTTTTATGTCTTTGGCGGGTCCGATAATCGAGAAAGCTTACGTCGGGGCCGCCTCGCCCTCGCGTAGCCGCGCGCCGCTGGTCTGCCTAGGGGAGGTTTGAGGAGTCGCAGGGAACGCTGCGATCGGCAGTCGCCGTGCCGGGCGGCCGGCGGCGGGTGCCTCCCCCGGCGCTTGAACCTGGCCCTGTCCACTCGGTGCAGATGGTGGCGGGCGTATGCCTAAGTGGTATTCGGATTTGGAAACAACGGATTCCACATTTCGTGCCTTATCTGGACAGTTGGTGAGTGTCGAAATCTAGGTAGCTGGGCGGTCCGCCAAGCGGGAGCAGCTATCTCCATCATGCTCCGCTGCAGTCATCGATTGATACAGGTAATCCCTTGCACCACAACGTATTTCAACTGACTACAGCAGCCGATGGGAGCGGACGTTAGGGCCCTGTAGCTAATACGAGATTGTCTGTGGTTGGCCGACGATAGGTAGCCGCCGAATAATTTCAGAGTTGCGGAGGAAGCGAAATCTCAAAATTAGAGATAGAGTCCCCGATATTGCTTTAAGATGCCAAGTGCTCGGTGGTGCTCGTTGCCATTGGGTGTGGTGAATGAAAGATCGGTACTGGAAGGGGACAACGTGCTTCTGCCTCTTGGTCCGCCCTTGCCGCCGGACGCGGTGGCTGCAAAGCGGGGTGAGTCGGGGATGCTCGGCGGGTTGTCAGTTCCACTCAGCTGGGGCGTGGCCGTTCCGCCGGACGACTACGACCACTGGGCGAAGGACGCCAAGGATGGCGCCGAGCCCGAACTCGTGCCGGGTGCGGTAGACACCGAGGGTGCTGTCGCAAAGGCCGAGGAAGAGCTGTGGGACGAATGGGCAGCGTGGCGAGAATGGCAAGCCGAGAACGCAGAACCTCGGTTTGAGATGCCACGCAACAACAACGTGGTACCGCATTCCCCGGCGGCCGGTTAGCAGAGAGAGGGGAGGACCGCCGTCTTTGCGAGTGATCGCGCAACTTCGGATTCCCTCGCTGGGCGGCGGTCACACACAGTCAATCTGCATGAGTAAACCCAAGTAAGAGATCCACCAAACAAGGAGAAAGCAATGACCGCGCGTTTTATGACCGACCCGCACGCTATGCGGGACATGGCGGGCCGTTTCGAGACCCACGCCCAGATCGTTGAGGACGAGGCCCGTCGCATGTGGGCTTCCTCGCAGAACATCTCGGGTGCCGGCTGGAGTGGTCTGGCCTCGGCCACCTCGTTGGACACCATGGGCCAGATGAACACGGCGTTCCGCAACATTGTGAACATGCTGCA
>NZ_MVHT01000202.1 GCF_002086275.1 Mycobacterium intermedium
CCCACACCCGAACCCGCCACATACAACTCCCCCACCACACCCACCGGCACCGGCCGCAACCAGCCATCCAACACAAACAGCGCCGCCCCCGGCACCGGCACCCCGATCGGCACGCTAGCCATCCCGGGTACCAGTGGGGTGCTCACCGCCACGCACATCGTGGTCTCGGTGGGCCCGTAGGCGTCGATCATGACCCGGCCAGGCGCCCACCGATCCACCACGCCGACCGGGCACGCCTCCCCGGCAACCATCAATGCCGTGGATTCCAACGCCTGCGGATTGAGCATGCTCACCGCCGACGGCGTCTGACTCAGCACCGTCACTTTTTCGTGGATCAGCAACGACTGCAACTCTTCTGGGGAAGCGGTCGCCGACTCAGGCACCACCACCAGGCGCCCGCCCTGCAAGAGGGCTCCCCAAATCTCCCAGACCGAAATGTCGAAAGCCAGCGAGTGACACTGCGCCCACACGCCCACCTGCGGCAGCCCCACCCGCAATGAGCCCATCAACTGGGTGACGTTGCGGTGCGTGATGGCCACCCCTTTGGGCGTGCCGGTGGTGCCCGAGGTGTAAATCAGGTAGGCGACATCATCGGAGTCCGGAGGCGGCAGCGGCGCAGCCGAATAGCCTTGTGCCTGCTGAACAGAGATCACCGGCAGGTCGTGGCCGCCGAGCCGTTCAGCCAAATCGGCGGTGGTGATCACCGCCACCGGGGCGGCATCGGCGATCACAAACCCGACCCGCGTATCGGGCACTCCGGGATCTATCGGCACATACGCCGCTCCCGCCTTGAGCACCGCGAGTATCGCGACGACCGCATCCGCTGACCGCGGCAGCAGCAGCGCAACGAACCGTCCCGGACCTGCTCCGAGTTCAATCAGCAAGTGCGCCAACCGGTTCGATGCCTCAGAAAGCTCGCGGTAGGTAGCGGACTGCGCACCGAAGGCCAGCGCCACCGCATCCGGGGACCGAGCCGCCTGGGCAGCAAATAGGGCCGGGATCGACGCGGTAGCCGCCGAAGACTCGCCCAACGATGCGCGATTGCTCAGCACGTCGAGGCGCCCATACTCGGCCGCGTCGAGGACATCGACGGTCGAGAGCGGACGGTTCGGATCGATGGCCATCGTCTCCAGCACGCGCTGGAACCGCCCAACCAACGTGTGGATGGTGACCATGTCGAACACGTCGGTGTCGAATTCGAGGCGTAGCCGCAGTTCGGTACCGGGGAACGCCTGCACCGTCAGTGGATAGTGATTGTACTCTCGGGCACTGAATTCGGTTATTTTCCAGATATTTTCGTCGTCACGGTTCAGCACCGCGGCATCGACCGGGAAGTTTTCGTAGCCGAAGAGGGTGTCGAACAATTGGTCGTGACCGGTGACGCGGTGTATCTCGCTCAGCGCCAGATGCTGGTGGTCCAGGGTGTACTGGTAGGCGTCGTGCAACTGGCCGATCAAATCGGCGCTGCTGGTCGTGGCGGTGGCGGTAGCCCGCACCGGCACCGTGTTGATCAGCAATCCGACCATCGACTCCGCACCGGCGATTTCGGTGGGGCGTGCCGAGATGGTGGTCCCGAACACGACGTCATGCTGACCGGTCAACCCCATCAGCAAGTGGGCGAACCCGGCCTGCAGCACCGTACTCAGGGTGGTTTGGGCCGATCGGGCCAACTCCCGCAATGCCTCGGTGGTCCGCCCCGACACCGCAGACCATTCCACGCCGCGCCGGCCCGAACCCACGCGGTCAGGCGGGCCGACCAAGGTGGGGAGATCGAATCCGGCGAGCAGTGCGCCCCACGTTGCCCGGGCGGTCGCGTCATCACGGCCCGATAGCCATGATATGAAGCGCCGATACGGGACCGCGGGCGCCAATACCTGCCCGTGGTAGGAGGCAAAGACTTCGCCCAACAAGATGGGCAGCGACCAACCGTCGAGCACAATGTGGTGGTTGGTCAATACGAACCGATACTGGTTGGGCTGGGTGCGAATCAACAGAGCACGGAATGCACTGCCGCTCATGAGGTCACATACCGCGGCCCGCTCCGCGGCGCACAACGCCGCGATCTGCTCATCCGCATTGCCATCACCTGCGACCAGGTTGACATAGCGCCACGGCACGACGGGATCGACCGTGAGGATCTGCACCGGCTCGGCGAACCGATCGCAGAACCCGGCCAACAGGTGCGGATGTCGGGTGCCAACCTCTTGCACCGAAGCACCAAGCCGGTACACATCCAGCGGGCCGGAAATGGTGATGCTCACCTGCACCGCATACAGTTCCTCGTCACCCTCAGTTGTGGCGGCGTGGAACAACAGCCCCTGCTGCAGCGGTGTCAGCGGCAAGATGTCGGCGACCCGATACTGTTGCTGCAATTCATCGATCTGCGCCTGGTTCAGTCGGGCTGGTGCGATGTCCGATGGGCTCAACCCGCCCCCACCCTGGCGCACATGTGC
>NZ_MVHT01000203.1 GCF_002086275.1 Mycobacterium intermedium
CCAACGGTGTAGACAGCTACATCCCAACCGCCGGCGCCCAGGGCTTCGATGGCGGTGCCGTCGTTGCCGCGACCTGGGGCGCCGTTGCCGCCGTTGCCGCCGTTGCCGCCGGTGCCGCCGGTGCCGACGGTGCCGTTACTTCCGCCGTCGGTTCCCGCGCCGGCCGCCCCCGCGGTGCCGCCGGTGCCGCCGTCGCCACCGTTGGCACCATTACCGCCGTTGCTGCCGGTCTTGTTTCCGCCGTTGCCGCCGTTGCCGCCGTTGCCGCCGTTGCCGCCCTTGCCGCCGTTGCCGCCGTTGGCTCCGTTACCGTCGCCGGCGCCGCCGTTGCCGCCCTTACCGCCGGCGCCCCCCTGGCCGCCCGACGTTCCGGCCCCGGGGGAGGTGCCGTCGAAGCCATCCGCACCGCCGGCGCCGTTGCCGCCGTTGCCGCCGTTGCCGCCGTCGCCGCCGAAGCCGATGCTGCCGTTCGCGCCGCCGTCCCTTCCTACGCCGGCCGCTCCGGCCTTGCCGCCGTTGCCGCCGTTGCCACCGTCGGCGCCGTTGCCGCCGCTGTTGACGTTGTTGCCGCCGGTGCCGCCGTTGCCGCCTTGGCCGCCGGTGCCGCCTTGGCCGCCGTTGCCGCCGTGAGCGCCTTTGCCGTCGCCAGCACCGCCGAAGCCGCCCTGGCCGCCGGCACCGCCATCGAAGCCCTGGGCGCCGGCGGTTGGGATGTAGCTGTCTACACCGTTGGCGCCTTGGCCGCCCCGCCCGCCGGTGCCGCCGGTGCCGCCGGTGCCGCCGGTGCCGATCGTGCCCTGTGTGCCACCGTCGGTTCCGGACCCAGCCGCCCCGGCGGCACCTCCGGTACCGCCGATGCCGCCGGTTCCGCCGACTTGACCGGTAGCACCGTTGGCGCCGGTGCCGCCGGCGCCGCCCTGGCCACCGACCCCGCCGATGCCACCGTTACCGCCGCCGATTCCGGCGACCCCCTTGCCGCCGTCGCCGCCTTGGCCGCCTCGGCCTCCGTCGCCGCCCTTCTGACCGGACGCGGCCTGAGTTGGAGATCCGCTGCCTTGGCCGGACATGCCCTGCTGGCCTTGGCCACCGTTGCCGCCAGTTCCGCCCGTACCTCCGGTGCCGAGGGCGCCATCCGCGCCACCGTCGGTTCCGCGCCCACCTAGCCCGGGGTCGCCGCCAGTGCCGCCTTTGCCGCCCATGCCGCCGGTACCGGCCTGGGAAGTGGTGGCGACGCCGGTGTAGTCGCCACCGGTGCCGCCGGTACCGCCCTCGCCACCGATGCCGCCCTTGCCACCGTCACCGCCGCCGATCCCGTTGATGCCCCTTCCGCCAGCGCCGCCCTGGCCGCCCTGGCCGCCCTGGGCGCCCTGGCCGCCGGCGGTGGGGGGCTCTCCGCTGGTGCCTGCTGAGCCTTTGCCGCCTTGCCCGCCTTGTCCCCCTTGTCCGCCTTGCCCGCCGATGCCGTGCTTGCCACCCGCGCCGCCGGAGAGTCCGGCCTGGCCTCCGGCGCCCCCGGTTCCGCCCGTACCACCTATGACGGGGCCGGTGGTTGTTGTGGCATCGGCGCCGGGTGCACCCATGCCGCCGGTGCCGCCGTTGCCCCCGTTGCCGCCGTTACCTCCGGGACCGCCGCCCGATCCACCGGTCCCGCCGTTGCCGCCGGCATAGGCGTTGGTCCCCGTGGCGTCGCCGCCGCGTCCGCCGGTTCCTCCGTCTCCACCGAGTCCGGGCTGGCCCACTCTCCCGCCGAGACCCCCCGACAGCCCACCTGGGCCAGGCGCACCGCCGGTGCCGCCGGTTCCCCCGTTACCGCCGGGGCCGCCGGTAGGCACTCCAGAGCCCCCGTCCCCACCGGTGCCACCGGTGCCGCCGTTTCCACCTTTTCCCCCGTTTCCGGCGAGACCGCCGGGCAGTGCCGCCCCACCTTTACCGCCCTGGCCACCACTCCCGCCGGCGATGCCCTGGCCTCCACTGGCTCCGCTGCCTGGCTCGGCAGAGATGCCCTGGGTGCCGTTGCCCCCATTGCCACCGAGGCCCCCCGTACCGCCGGTGCCCGGGGCGCCCGCCGGACCGGCGGAGGTGAACAACCCGCCGGCGCTGCCGCCGGCGCCGCCCAGGCCGCCGATACCCCCAGTGCCCCCGGTTCCGCCGGCACCGGGGGTGATGCCGTCACCACCGTTTCCACCGGTCCCGCCGGTGCCGCCCTGGCCACCCGGTCCACCGGCCCCGGCCTGGCCGAACAGCTGCGGGGCTTGGCCTCCCGGGCCGCCGGGGCCGCCGGCGCCGCCGGTGAAGCCGGTGCCGCCCTGCGTGTTGGCGGGACCATTCGCACCGATCCCGCCTTGGCCACCTTGCCCGCCGGCCCGCAGCTGAATCTGTCCGACCTCGGCATCGGCAACATCTCTCTTAGTAGCCTCAGCCTCCCCCAA
>NZ_MVHT01000204.1 GCF_002086275.1 Mycobacterium intermedium
AACAGGGCGGCCACCGCGGCGGATACCTCGTCGGCGCCGGCGGCCAGCACCTGCGTGGTGGGTAGGGCCGCGGCGGAGCTGGCGGTGTTGAGGGTCGATCCGATGTTGGCCAGATCCGATGCCGCCGCTGCGACGAACTCCGGCACGGCGAATAGATACGACATGTGTCTCCCTCCCTAGAGTGCGCAATTTGGATCCCCCACTGCGCTTGCCAGGCACGCCATAGCCGGGAAAAGTGTCCACTTTTACTATTTCGTCAATATCCAAATATTTGCGTTACAGCCTGCTCGGCCCGGCTGGATTGAGTGGCAAGCTGGGACCCGTGAATTCGTTCAGTGCAGATGCGATTCAAGCGGAGACGGTCACCATCACCGGTCACGGCGGCCACGAGATCGAGGCGTACCGGGCCATGCCTCTGGCCGAAGGTTCCCGCGGCGGAATCGTCTGGATCCACCACATGCCCGGCTATGACCGCGAAACCAAGGAGTTCGTGCGGCGCTTGGCGGTCAGCGGGTACCACACGGTGGCGCCGAACCTGTATTCCCGCGAGGCTCCGGGCGCGGCGCCGGACGACGCGGCCGCGGCAGCGCGCGCTGCGGGCGGGGTGCCCGACGAGCGGTTGGTCGGCGACGTCGCCGGGGCCGTCGAGCACCTGCGCTCACTACCCGGTGCGAACGGAAAGTTCGGCGTCATCGGCCACTGCTCGGGTGGGCGGCACGCCTATCTCGCCGCGTGCTCGCTGCAATTCGGCGCCGCAGTGGACTGCTACGGAGCCTTCATCGTCGAAGATCCGCCGGAAGGCATGCCCAAGACGATGCAACCGATCCTGGGGCTCGCGTCGAACCTGAGTTGCCCGCTGCTCGGCCTCTTCGGGGCCGAGGACCGGTTCCCGACACCCGACGGGGTGGCAACCCTGGACGCCGAACTGACCCGGCTGGGCAAGCCGCACGAATTCCACTCCTACGAGGGTGCGGGCCACTCGTTCTTCTCCGTCGATCGCCCGGCGTACCGGCCGGAAGCGGCGGTTGACGGCTGGCGTCGGATCGAGACGTTCTTCGGTACTCACCTGAAAGGCTAGGTCTCCCAACACATGTGCACGTATCTGACCGAACACGTAGAGATCGACGGCAGCGGAAAGGGCGCCACCGGATGGTTTGGCGCCAGTCGCGCAACGGTGTACGTCGACCATCCCGTCCATGCGCCGTACGGCCATACGGTGAACATCGATGTGATCAACCCGCAGCTGGGACCGTCCGCGCGGGTTGCACTCGAGCTCACCGAGGAGAGCGCGCTGGCCCTGGCCGACGCCATTCGTGCCGCGATCTCGCACGCGCCGGCCGGTCTGGCCTCCAAGAATCAGTAGGCCGCCGTGACTAGCGATCCTGCAGGGCGTGACTATCCCGAAATGGCTGCCGCGCGAGGGCGAGTCGAGCCGGCGCCGCGGCGGGTTCGCGGCTACCTGGGCCACGAACTCGTCTTTGACACCACCGCAGCGCGCTACGTATGGGAAATCCCGTATTACCCGCAGTACTACATCCCGCTGGCCGACGTCCGCGCCGAGTTCCTACGCGATGAAAACCATTCGCAGAAAGTGCAATTCGGCCCTTCGAGGCTGCATGGATTGGTCGGCGGCGGCGAGACCCACCCGTCGGCGGCGCGGGTGTTCGACGCCGACAACGACGGTCCCGTTGCGGGGACCGTGCGATTCAACTGGGATGCGTTGCGTTGGTTCGAAGAAGACGAGCCGATCTACGGCCACCCGCGCAATCCTTATTCGCGGGTCGACGCACTGCGCTCGCACCGGCACGTCCGAGTGGAACTTGGCGGCGTCGTGCTGGCTGACACTCAATCTCCGGTGCTGCTCTTCGAAACCGGCCTGCCCACCAGGTATTACATCGATCCCACCGATGTCTTCTTCGAGCACTTGGAACCGAGTGCCACCCAGACGCTGTGTCCGTACAAGGGGACGACGTCGGGGTACTGGTCGGTGCGGGCAGGCGACACCGTGCATCCCGACTTGGCGTGGACGTATCACTACCCTCTCCCGGCGGTGGCCCCGATCGCCGGTCTGGTGGCGTTCTACAACGAAAAGGTCGACATCATCGTCGACGGTGTTGGCTTGGCGCGGCCCCGGACTCATTTCAGCTAGGGCCGACTGGGGTCGACGGTTGCGCCAGCGTGACGCTCGGTGGCGGTCGTCGTGCCAGCGTGACGTTCGGCGGGGGAGGCGGCGGGGGAGGCTCGTCGGCGTCGACGGTTGCGCCAGCGTGACGCTCGGTGGCGGTCGTCGCGCCAGCGTGACGCTCGGCGTGAGAGGCGGGCGGCGGGGGAGGCTCGTCGGCGTCGACGGTTGCGTCAGCGTGACGCTCGGCGGTAACGGCGGCATGGGGGCGCAGCCCGGCTATGGGGCAACGG
>NZ_MVHT01000205.1 GCF_002086275.1 Mycobacterium intermedium
CGTGCCCTGCCCCCAGGTGTGACCTACGGGGTGCTGCGGTATCTGAACGAACAGGTCGACCTGGGCGGCGCCGACCCCGTGATCGGATTCAACTACCTGGGCCGGGTGGGCCGAGATGGCGCGGCGTCCTGGGACGGGTGGGGCTTAAGCCCGGAGGGCGCGTCGAAGGTCGCCGGTGCCGCGGCCGCCATACCAATGCCGTTGCCGCACAGTGTGGAACTCAACGCCGCCACCGTCGATACCCACATCGGGCCGCGCCTGCAGGCCGAATGGACCTGGGCGCCTTCGGTATTCGGTGCGGAGCAGGTCGAGCGGTTGAATGGCCTGTGGTTCGAGGCGCTGTCGGGAATCTGTGCCCACGTACGCCAGGGCGGGGGCGGCCTGAGTCCGTCGGACATCGCGCCCGCCCGGCTCAATCAAGAGCAGATCGATGAACTGTGCCGGCTCTACCCGGTCGACGACATTTTGCCGCTGACGCCATTGCAGCAGGGGTTGCTGTTTCACGCCGTCACGACCCAGGGTGGCGACGAGGTCTACGCGGTGCAGGTGAGCGTCACCCTTTCCGGTCCGCTTGATGCGCACCGGCTTGGCGCCGCGGTGCGAAGGGTAGTCGGGCGCCACCCGCATCTGATGGCCCGGGTTTCCGATCAATTCGCCGAACCCGTCCAGATCATCGAGGCGGATCCGACGGCACCATGGCATTACCTCGATCTGACCGGCAGCGACGGCACTGTGGATGTGCTCGAGCAGGTCGCGGCGGTATCTAGCGCGGAGCGGGCCGCGGTCGGTGATCTGTTGGGCGGGACGTTATTCCGGGCAGTGTTGATCCGTACTTACGCAGAGCGGTATCGGTTGGTGTTGACCAACCACCACTTTGTGCTCGACGGCTGGTCACTGCCGATTCTGTTGGGTGAGATCTTCGCCGCCTATCAGGGGCAGCGGTTGCCCGCGTCCGTCCCGTATCGCAGATACGTGAATTGGCTGGCCGGTCGTGACGTCGATGCCGCTCGTGCTGCGTGGGGCGAGGTGTTGTCCGGGATCGATGCCCCCACCTTGGTGGTGTCGCCGGATCACGTGGGGACGGGGCGGCGTGGGGTGGAACGTTTGCACCTGTCGGCGCAGACGACCCGAGCGTTGGTCGACTTGGCCCGCTCGTCTCAGACCACGCTGAACACGGTGCTGCAGGCCGGCTTTGCGCAGTTGCTGATTGGGGTGACCGGCCGGCGTGACGTCGTGTTTGGGACCACGATCTCAACACGCCCCACCGAACTAGCCCGCTCCGAATCGATGGTCGGGTTGTTGATCAATACGGTGCCGGTACGAGCCACCGCCCAGATGACCACGACCATCGCAGATCTGTTGAGCCAGTTGCACAGTCGCTACGAAGGCACTCTGGACCACCAGCACCTTGCGCTGAGCGAGATGCACCGCCTTTCCGGCCACGACCAATTGTTCGACACCCTGTTCGTCCTCGAGAACTACCCCGTCGACACCGCGACCCTGTCAGCTGAACACGACTGGGAGGTAACAGATTTCGATGTTCGTGAGTCCAATCACTACCCACTGACGGTGCAGGTCATTCCCGGAAACGAGTTAAGTCTGCGCGTGGAATTCGACTCCGATGTGTTCGACGTAACCATCATCCGCAGAATGCTCGGCTGGTTCCAGCGGGTGTTGGCGGCGATGGTCGCCGATGTGTCGCAGCGGTTGTCGGCGATCGATGTGCTGGATGAGGCGGAGCATGCTCGGTTGGCCGAGTTGGGTCGACGGTCGGTGCTGGCCCGCCCGACGGATACCACTGGGTCGGTGCCGGGGTTGTTCGCCGCGCAGGTGGCCCGCACGCCGGAGGCGGTGGCGCTGACTTTCGAGGGATCGTCGTTGTCGTATCGGGAGCTGGATGAGGCGTCGAATCGGTTGGCGCACTTGTTGGTTGAGGCCGGTGCGGGTCCGGGCCGGTTTGTGGCGTTGCTGCTGCCCCGTTCGGTCGAGGCGATCGTGGCGATGTTGGGGGTGCTCAAGGCGGGGGCCGCCTATGTGCCGATCGACCCCGCGGTGCCGGTTGCGCGGGTCGGGTTCGTGCTCGCCGATGCCGCCCCGGTGGCGGTGATCACCACCGCCGAGTTGGCCGACCGCCTCGACGGCCACGACCTGCCGATCATCAAGGTGGCTGACGCGCAGAGCTATTCGGCCGCAGGACTGACGATGCCGGGCCCCAACGATGTCGCCTACCTGATCTACACGTCCGGAACCACCGGCAC
>NZ_MVHT01000206.1 GCF_002086275.1 Mycobacterium intermedium
GGCCGGTCGGTGAAAGTCGGCCCGGGACGCGGTGACAACCGTTGGGGTTGTTCCGTTTTCCCGGGCCGCTTCCCGAACCCGGCGTGCACCTTTCAATGCACCGGGCTCTCCACAGGACCCGGTCAGGCGGCGGTGGTGGCCTCCGTATCGGTGATCGGCCAGGGTGAGGGGATGACCGAACCGCGGTAGCGGTATCGGGTCGTGGTGATCTGTTCGAGATCGATCAGCACGTGGTCCTCGGTGGCTGGCCACCAGCCGCCGCCACAGTAGAGGCGGCGCAGCTGTTTCCAGGTCGACTTGCGATGTTTGCGACGCATCCAACGCCACACCGTCTGCCACGTGTAGTGGCTCAGGTAGGAGAAGGTCGCCGAGGACACCCCGGCCCGGAAATAGCCCGCCCAGCCCCGCAGCGTCGAATTGATCCGGCGCAGCAGGTCATCGAGCGGCTGGTTGGGTTCGACTGTTCGGCGCAACGTCTTGAGCTTCCGTTTGACCGCCAACACGGCCTTGGTGCACGGATGCACGTATACGTAGCTTCGACTGGTTCCCCGTTTTCGGCGGCGCTGGATGTGCCACCCGAGGAAATCCAGACCGTCCTCGATGTGGGTGATCAGGGTCTTGTCATCGGACAACCGCAACCCCATCGTCGCCAGAACGACGGCGATGTCCTCCCGTAGCGCTTCGGCATCGGCTCTGGTGCCGCGGATCATCAGGCACCAGTCGTCGGCGTAACGGACGAGCCGAAAATTCGGCAGCCCGTGACGCAATCGTTTCGCACGCTCGTTGATCCCGGTGGACGAGCCACCGGGCAGAGCGGCGATGTACTCATCGAGTACCGACAACGCCACATTGGCCAACAGCGGTGAGAGGATGCCACCCTGCGGGGTTCCCGCGGTGCTGTCCTGCAATCGGGCGTCCTCGGTGAGGATGCCCGCCTTCAGGAACGCCTTGACCAAACCCAGCACGCGGTTGTCCCCGACGCGTCGACGCACCCGGCCCATCAGGGCGCTGTGGTCGATCTCGTCGAAGCAGGCCTTGATGTCTCCCTCAACGACCCAGTCATAACACCGGGGTCGTGTGGCGAGATAGCGCACCTCGGCCACCGCGTCATGGGCTCGGCGGTTCGGGCGGAAACCGTAGGAACACGGCAGGAAGTCCGCCTCGAAGATCGGCTCAAGCACCAGCTTCAAGGATGCTTGGACCACCCGGTCGGCCACGGTCGGAATCCCCAACCGGCGCAACGCACCACCGGCTTTGGGGATCATCCGCTCGCGCACCGGCAACGGGCGGAACCTGCGGTCCTTCACCCTGGACCGCAGTTCGTCGAGGAACTCCTCGACACCCTGCCCAGCCATGATGGACGACGCAGTGCGCCGATCTACTCCGGCCGTGGCAGCACCCTTGTTCCCGCTGACCCGATCCCAGGCCACCAACAAGAAAGCGGGATCGGAAACGAGGTTGAACAGATCGTCGAACCGGCGATGCGGATCATCGCGTGCCCAACGGTGCAGCTTGGTCTGGATCTTCAGTACCCGTTGCCGCGCCAGCATCAGCGCCAACTCCAGTTCGTCGGTATTCACCGCCGACATCACACCCTCCTGATCTTCCCGCACTCGCACTGCATGTCTTGCTGGCCCCCTTCGCCCTGTGACCGCCTTTCTCGGTCTCCACGGCGGGCACGTCACCGCCCGCGACTACTACGAGGCCTCCGCCCCACCCAGATACGGTCCCTCGACTCCGAACGCTGAGTCTTCTGATCCACTGCGGGCTGGATGCCCGCAGCGAAATCGACGGTCCCGCAGGATGGTTCCCACGTTCACCTGATCGCCGGTTGGTCAGGGAGGTGCCCAGCTCTACTCCGGCAGCATCGCCACGGTTACGCCGCAGGCTTTCACCGTGACCTCCCCACCGATGGAACTAAACGGCTTCGGAGTCGACCCCACCACCGGTGAGGTCGTGCACTGCAGACCGGCCCATATCCGCCAGGTTGGAGCCGGCTTCGCGGTTACGGAGCTTCAAGCACTGGTTCGCTTGCGCTGCACCTTCTGACCTTGCTCAACGAGCCCGCACCGTCTGGCAGTACCAGCACGGCTCGCCTTTTCGGGGCCGCTTGCCACCGATCCCCGTCGTTCCCGACGATCGGCTGCCCCGACGCTTCATCAGGCCGCTGCGACGGCCCAACAGAGACGGTCTCTCACCACCTCCCGACACACCAAGCGCCTCGTGGCGCACAGCTCGGCC
>NZ_MVHT01000207.1 GCF_002086275.1 Mycobacterium intermedium
TGCTTGGAGGTGGGCGAACATTTGTTGTTCGATGCTGGTGCCGGGGAAGGGTTTGGTTGCGGTGAGGCATTCGTGCAGGACGCAGGCTAGGGCGTAGATGTCGGCGCGGTGGTCGGCGGTGCCGGTGGTGAAGCGTTCGGGGGCCATGTAGGCCAGGGTGCCGATCATGTTGCCGGTGCCGGTGAGGTTGGTTTCTCCTGGGGCGTGGGCGATGCCGAAGTCGATGAGGTAGACGAAGTTTTTGGCGTTGACTAAGAGGTTGGCGGGTTTGATGTCGCGGTGGATGAGTCCGGCGTCGTGGGCGGCATCCAGGGCGGCGGCGGCTTGTTCGATGATGCTGACGGCGCGTTCGGGGGGCAGGGGTCCGTGGTCGGCGAGCAGGGTGGCCAGGTCGGTGCCTTCGATGAGTTGCATGGCGATGAACAGTCGGCCGTCGATTTGTCCGGAGTCGTAGATGGGGACGATGTGGGGTTCGCCGATTGCTGCGGCGGTGCGGGCTTCGCGGCGGAAGCGTCGTTCGAAGGTGGGGTCGGTGCTGGCTTGGGGTGGTAGGACCTTGATTGCTACCTGGCGGTGTAGTTCGGTGTCGAAGGCGCGGTAGACCTGGCCCATGCCGCCGGCGCCGAGTAGTCCGCGCAGTCGGTAGCGGCCGAACACCTCATCCACGCTCGAACCTCCCGTTGCCCTGTCTGACGTGCGGCTTGACTCTACGACCTCCGACGTGGCGATGCCGCAACTCAATAAGTGTTCGTAGAATGCGCCAATGTCGGAGCCCGCGCAGCGCAAGCCCCTCGCGCGCTACCCGCTCATGGTCATCTCGAAATTGTTCGGCCTGCTGCCGCACCGGGTCGCCGACGCGCTCCTCGCCGTGCTGGCCCGCTTCGTCTACTGGCGGGGCCGGGCCCAGCATTCGGGCATCCTGCAGGACTTTCGTGACAACGTGGACCCGACGGCCCAGTTCTCCTCCCGGAAGTGGCATCCCGTCCGAGCCATGTACCGCGCGCTGGTCCGCAATGCCAACGACGCCATCTGGTTCCTCGCCGCGCCGCATGCCGCCGCCGTGCGCCGCTTCCACATCGCGGATCCCTCACCCCTCCACGCCGCTCTCGAGGCCGGCCGACCCAGCGGAGTCGGCGCCATCGTCGCGTTCCCGCACCTCGGCTCATACGCCGCGCTGCCGATCGTGCTCGCGCTCAACGATCTGCCGACCACGGTGGTCGCCAACCGTCAGCGCGCGTTGATGCAGTGGGTGATCGACCGAGGTGCGCACAAGGCCGGACTCGAACTCATCGTCGTCGATCGCACCGGCGGAGCCAGCATCACCGCGGCGATGTCGGATGCCATCCGTCGCGGCCGCATCGTTGCGATCGCCGGCGACTACTTCCGGGCGCGCGACGGAGGCGGCACGGGCATCCAGGTGGACCTCGCGGGGATCAAACGTCCCGTCGGACCGGGACCGGCGCTGCTGGCGCTGCGAACCGGCGCGCTGATCGTCCCGGGCGCGGTGTTCCAGCACAAACACCAGCGTGAGCCGGTTTTCGGGCGGCCGATCGCCGCCGGTGTCCCGCGTGACGGGAGCGATCAGAGCGTCCGAGAGACCGTGCAAGAGACCTCGCAGCAGGTCGCCGACGCGCTCGCGGAGTTCATCAAGCGGGAGCCGCAGCAGTGGTTGATGCCCGGCGGGCTGGTGTCAGATTCGGTCGGGCGACAGCGCCGCGGCGCGAGCGTGTAGATTCACCTGCTGCGGGGCGGTTTGGCCTGGATGTACGCAGTCGAGTAGCCTCGTGAGGTACCCGTTTGTGCTTTGCGCGGGTCACATCAATAACTCAAGTCCCAAGTCCCTACGATGAACCCTGTCCGGAGCAACCCAACAATATGCCGAGTCCCGCCGTCACCTCGCCGCAAGTAGCCGTCAACGACATAGGCACCAGCGAGGATTTTCTTGCCGCAATAGACAAAACGATCAAGTACTTCAACGATGGCGACATCGTCGAAGGCACCATCGTCAAAGTGGACCGGGACGAGGTGCTCCTCGACATCGGCTACAAGACTGAAGGGGTCAT
>NZ_MVHT01000208.1 GCF_002086275.1 Mycobacterium intermedium
CGCACGACTGGATCAAGCCGGCGGTCTGGATAGCAGCGACGCCGACCCCATCGCTGAGCTCGGGCAACGGGCGCTCGGTGCCGGACTACAGACCGCCAGCCTCGACGAAGTGCTCTGTATTAGAGCAACCTGACCCCGCATCACGCCTGAAGGCAATGCCTGGGCCGATTCGGGATCTCAGACACTATCCCCGGACATCCATCCGGCGCTGCGGGTGATAGTCGGCTTTGTACTGGATGCTGGTGTCGATCTCAATTCGTTGTACGTGGTGACGCATTCGCCCACCCGGTCCGAAGGTGGCACAGGTCCGTGCAGGTGTCCCAAAAAGCGCCCAGGACGTCGTCAGACCTGCCGCCTTGGCATTTCGTGCGCGTCGCAGGTGCTCTAACTCGTATGCCCCGCGCTGGCTTTGGCTGCAAAGTCGATGTACCTCGACTGGCGTCTCTGTGAGAATATGGAGGGTCGTGCCTCCAGCAACTGATCACCCCGTCCTGAGCATTTGCGTGCCCACCTTTAACCGCGCGCGCTACCTCGACTGTCTGCTGCAGAACCTTGTTACCCACATCGGTGAACTCGGCTTTTCCTACGAACTGCTGATCGGCGACAACGCCTCGGAGGACGACACCGCGGACGTGGTGCTCAGGTATGAGGAGAAGCTGGCTATCCGCTACCTCCGGCGGCCCGAGAATGTAGGTCCATACCAGAACATATCGCAACTGTTCGACGATGCTCAGGGGCGATATGTCGTCTACCTTGCCGACGACGATCTGCTCATTCTGGGTGTGCTTGGGCGCTACCTAACTTATCTAGAGGCACACCCTGACGTTGGTGCGGTGTTCGCGCCATGGTTGTTTTACGACCGGGTCGCGGGAAAACATCTTGGCCAGATGTATGCCGTCGAGCAGGAGACCTGTATCGAGGCGAGAAACTACGCTGCTCTGTTCGCCCTGTTGGTAAATGGTCACATCTTTCCTGAGCACTACGTAGCCAGAACTTCTCTTGCCCGAGAGGTGGTGGGTGCTGCCAACCCGTTCGCATATATTTTCTTTGTCAGGATCGCGGCAATGCTGGATCGGGCTGCAGTGACATTCAGCCCGGAACCGTTTTACCGTCAAATCAACCGGTACTTCGAGGATGACCCGCGTGGCCGCCTCGGCCACGAAGAGGTCAAAACTGGCTGGGACCGTTACCGCGGTGGGTTGGAGTACATCCTCGCCCAGTTCGCATCCTCCCTGTCGGCCGAGGATCTCGACGGGTGCCATCGCGCAATCGATCGCTTTGCGCGTATCCGGATGGGTTGGGGTTTGCGGATACGCACCCATGAGGGCAAGGACTGGATCGACAACTACTACATCGCCACCCGCCTCCGCTGCGCGGGCGAGGATTCACTGCTGCCAGCTCCGTATGAGACCTATCGCATCAACGCGGCGCTTGAGTATCTGCTTGCGCTGCAACCGTTTCACCCTGAACGCGCCGTGGTTGCCTACTATCAGGACGACGCTCCTCTGATACTGGCACGAGCACGCGGCTTTGCCGCCGCGGGGCTGGTGGCCTTGGAGGACAGGTCGCAGCCATTGCCCGAAAACGTGATTTTGCTTGCAAGCCGCGGGCGAGTTCCTGCCGATACTGCGGCGTTCGTTATTTCTGAGGCCGAGCTCTTGTCAAAATTTCCGGGCGCTGCGCATGACGGCGATCCATTGCTGCCCGAGATCGCCGCCGCGGATGAGCGGTCGGTGTTCTGCCTGGCGCAGAGCTTTTTCGATTCAGGGAATTTCGCCAACGCGCGTAAGTGGTATGCGCGGCGGGCTGAGATGGGTGGCTCGGCCGAGGAGGTCTATTACTCGCTGTTCCGCCTGGCGCAGGCGATGGCGAATCTCGGGGAGCCGTGGCCGGATATTCAAGATGCCTACCTGCGGGCGTGGGCGTTTCGACCGACTCGTGCCGAGGCGCTTCATCAGATCGCCGCTCACTACCGGGGTGAGGGGCAATATCAGCTTGGGTACCTGTTCGCCCGGCGCGCCGCTGCGATCCCGCTTCCCGAAGAGGACAGCTTGTTTGTCTTCGCAGACGTTTATGCCTGGCGTGCCGTTGATGAGCAGGCGGTGTGTGCGGGTTGGCTGGGCAAGCATGCCGAGGCGTTTGCGTTGTGTCGGCGGCTTCTGGCCTGCCCAGAGGTCCCCGATGATCGTCGACAGGG
>NZ_MVHT01000209.1 GCF_002086275.1 Mycobacterium intermedium
TTTCATCGTCCCTTCCAGCCCGACCTCGGGCCACAGGACTCTAAAACAAGCTGGACTCATTCACAGGGAACACGCCAGAATCCCATCCAGGTCGACGCAAACGTAGCGGCGGCCATTCACAACCGATTTGACGCAGTGGCGTAGAAGCGGCGGTTCACCAGTGTTGGCGACGGCTGAAAGTCCGGCCACTCGCGACGGTTGAAAAGTAGGCCACCCAATCAGATTGGATGGGTGATCTCCTTGGAAGACTGGGCGTTGATCCGGCATCTTCACCGCAGCGAAGGTTTGTCGCAGCGGGCCATTGCACGTCAGCTCGGCATCGCGCGTGACACGGTGGCTGGGGCGCTGGCCAGTGATAAACCGCCGAAGTATGAGCGGGCCGCGGCGTCTTCGGCGATCAGTGAGATGGAACCGCGGATGCGGGCGCTGTTGACGGCCTACCCGCAGATGCCGGCGACGGTGCTCGCCGAGCGGGTCGGGTGGAGCGGTTCTATTTCTTGGTTTCGGGAGTGGGTCCGAGCGATCCGGCCGGAATACCTGCCCGCCGATCCGGTTGACCGGCTCGAGTACCTGCCCGGGCGGGTGGTCCAGTGCGATCTGTGGTTCCCGGCACCGAAGATCGCGGTCGGGTTCGGTCAGGAGGCGAAGCTGCCGGTGCTGGTGATGGTGGCGGCGTTCTCCCGGTTCATCGCCGCGGTGATGTTGCCGTCGCGCCAGACCATGGACTTGGTGGCTGGGATGTGGCAGCTGCTCGCGGGCAGTTTCGCCGCAGCACCCCATGAGTTGTGGTGGGACAACGAGGCAGGGATCGGGCGCCGCGGCCGGTTGACCGATCCGGTCACCGCTTTGATGGGCTCACTTGGGTCGCGGCTGGTCCAACTCAAACCCTATGACCCCGAATCCAAAGGGATGGTGGAGCGAGCCAACCGATATCTGGAGATTTCGTTCCTGCCGGGGCGCAGCTTCACCTCACCGCAGGACTTCAACGATCAACTGGGCCAGTGGCTTGCGACCGCAAACGCCCGTCGGGTGCGGGTCCTCGATGGTCGTCCGGTCGACTTTCTGGATGCCGATCGAGCCCAGATGCTGGCTCTGCCACCTGTGGCGCCCACCGTCCAGGCGGTGATGTCGGTGCGGCTCGGCCGCGACTACTACGTGCGGGTGGCCGGCAACGACTACTCCGTGGACCCAAGCGCGATCGGCCAACTCGTCGAGGTGAGCACCACGCTGAGTCGGGTGACGGTGAGCCGGGCTGGGCATCTGTTAGCTGCTCACGACCGGTGCTGGGCGGCCCGACAAACCCTCACTGACCCGGCCCATGTCGCGACTGCCGCGGCATTGCGGCGACGGTTCCAAACCGATCCGCCACCGGCGCAAGAAGATCACCTGGTGCGCGATCTGGCCGACTATGACCGCGCGTTCGGTGTCGAATTCACCAGCAGCACCGTCACTTCCGACGGAGAGGTGGCCTGATCATGACCGAGGACCCGATCAAGGCTGTCCTGCACTACGCCCAAGCACTCAAGGCGCCGCGCATCCGGGACTCAGCCGCCCGCCTGGCCGAGCAAGCCCGCGATGCCAACTGGACCCATGAGGAGTATCTGGCAGCGGTGCTCTCGCGGGAGGTCGCCGCCCGGGAAGCCTCCGGTGCAGCGACCCGCATCCGCTCCGCTGGATTCCCCACCCGTAAATCTTTGGAGGACTTCAACTTCGATCACCAACCGGGCACCCGGGACATGATCGCCCACCTGGGTACAGGCGCGTTTCTGGCCAAGTCCCGCAACGTCGTGCTGCTCGGCCCACCCGGGTGCGCAGTCAGATCACAACTTGCGTGACCCGAGCGTCTGGCGCGCAACCTCCCCTCGTTCTTGTCTGCACGTGCCGCCGCGATGAACTCGACCGGGTTCGGTAAGACGGAGCTGCAGTCTTTTCGGGTCTTGGTGATCAATTCGTAGTAGGTCGACGTGCTGATCGGACGCCATGTTCAGGCAACACTGCACACATGGGTTCGACACCCCAGCGCAGCCCGGCCCCACCGTAGAGCTGGCTAGCTGATGGTGCTTGTGTTTGGCGATGAGTCGGATCACGGTCTTGCGGGAGCAATGATCGAAACCTGTGGATGAGCCTTGATGAGGTGGCGTGAAAGTGGGCGCACCTTCCCGAGGATGATCAT
>NZ_MVHT01000020.1 GCF_002086275.1 Mycobacterium intermedium
CCCATCATGCCCACCACCAGCCGGTATCAAGATCAAGATCTCAGCCCGCCACCGCAGGGTCGATCGGTGGATTCAGGCTTAGCGGTCGCGATCCTCGGAACACCCGAAGATCGTGCCGCGTTCCGCGAGGCGGTCAATGGCTCGCACAAGCACGTCAAGTCGACCGCCGATAGTCCCGTGAAGTACAACGCGTTCGACCGTGAGCTTCAGATGTGGGTGGCCGCGTGCCTTTTCGTCGGCCTCGAAGACACCTACCAACTGCTGCGCGGGGAGATGACACCCGAACAGTCCGAACAGTTCTACCGCTCGGCATGGACGCTGGGCACCACGTTGCAGGTCACCGAGGATCAATGGCCGCCCACCCGTCAGGAATTCGACACGTACTGGGCCGAGGCCTGCGAGCGGGTCTCCATGGACGAGACGGTCCGTCGCTACCTGCAGGATCTGATCAACCTGCGGATGATCAACCCCTTGATCGGCATACCGTTTCGGCCGTTGGTGAAGTTCTTGACCACCGGTTTCCTCGCACCGGTCTTCCGTGAGGCGATGGGGTTGCGGTGGAGCAACTTTCGTCAGTACCTGTTCGAATTGCTGTTCCGGGTGGTGGCACTCGTCAACAGGTTCATACCGATATTCATCCGTCAGGGGGGTAGCTATCTGTTACTCGCCGACGTGCGACGGCGCGTCCGCACGAAGCGAGCGCTGGTATGAGCGCCCGCTTGGTGCGCCGGGTGCTCAGTCACCGCGTCAGCGTCGAGGCGATGGTCGAGTTCTCGCTATGGGTGGTGTGTATCTACGCCACAATTGGCCTGGTGTGGGCCTTCTTCCAAGGCGAACCGGTGCAGACGCTCGATGCCTCGTTGCGAACCAGACTCCCCGCAGGTTCGGAGGTCGCGGCGTTCCTCTTGGTGGGCGCACTGTGGCCATGGCAAGTGTTAGGAGCGCATTTCTGCTAGGCGGGACAATCCGACTTGATTGAATGGCTGAGTGAGGCACTCAGTTCCACGCCCTTGCAGTTTCTCAACAGGAAACTGGCTACCCAGTCTTGACCGGCAGCTGTGCCCAACCCCGCACGCTGGATGTCCGTGCCCGGCGCGCGTTGTCGTAGTCGACCTCCCAGTCGGTCCATCGTTTGAGGACTTCTTCAAACGCGACGCGCCCTTCGAGGCGCGCCAAGGCGGAGCCGAGGCAGAAGTGCAGGCCCTGGCCGAAACTCAGATGTCCGCCCTTGCGGTGGATGTCGTAGCGATCGGGTTCGGTGAATTTGGTTTCGTCACGATTGGCAGATCCGTTGAGCAGCAACATGTAGGAACCCTCAGTCACCGTCTGCCCGTACAATTCGACGTCCGCCGCGACGTAACGCGCCTGCACCGGCGATGGAGGCTCGTAGCGCAGCGTTTCCTCCACAGCGGAGGGAATCAACGACGGATCGGCGACGAGTTCGTGTCGTTGGTCGGGATGTTCGCCGAGTAGCTGGCCCATGAAACCGATGAGGCGAGCGGTGGTTTCGTTGCCGGCACCGGCGATCATCGCCGTGTAGGCGAGAACTTCGGTGCGGTCGAGCCGGCGCCGGGTTCCATCTTGTTCCTCGACCTCGGCGTTGAGCAGTTCCGTCATCAAGTCATCGGACGGGTGCTTGGAACGCCACTCGATGTAGTCGGCGAACAGAGCGATCGAATCCTGGAAGATCGTGGCGCTGATGTCGCCGTGTTCCGCACCGACGGTAATGGCCTTGTCATTACGGTCGCGAATCGACTGTTGCTCCTCTTCGGGGATCCCCAGCAGATAGCCGATAGTGCGCATCGGCATGATCGCCCCCAAATCGACGACGAAATCGAACCCGTCCTGGTCACGCAGCGGATCCAATGCGCGAGAGCAGAATTCGCGCACCAGGTCTTCGACCGCCAACATCCGGCGCGGCGTGAACACTCGCGACAACAGTCTTCGATGCAGGTCATGCAGCGGAGGGTCTTCGAACAGCAGAATTCCCGGCGGCACTTCGATACCGCTGAACAAGATGTCGGCCGTAGTGCCTCGTCCCGACCGATACGTCTGCCAATCATGAAGTGCCGGAGCCACATCGTCGTAACGGCTCAGCGCGTAGAAGCGGTATTTCTCGTTGAAGTACAGCGGCGCCTCGGCCCGCATTCGCTTCCACACCGGGTATGGATCGTCGTCGATCGCATAGTCGAACGGGTCGTAGTAGAGCTCTGTGGTCTGTATCAATGATCTGCCCTAATGCGGTTGATTCGGTACGCCAGGGAATAACTGCTCGTTGGATCCCGAAGTCACGTAACCGCCCAGCATGGTTATCAGGTGCGGCGCAAAGACGGCGCCGTAGAGGAGGTTCCCGATCAAAATGACTGCACCGATGGACAGCGCGGTCGACTTGACCCGGCTCTTCGTCTTCGATTCCGCCCACATCTCAATGACGTTGCGGCCGAAGGAATCCGTTCGCCCGAGCAGATAGGCGAACACCATCATCTGCACGCCCAACGCGATGGAGTCGTAGATCGGGTACTGGTGCTTGGTGCCCTCGAAGACGGCTAGTCCGGGAATCACGTAGGCGTAGTAGAAGACCCCTAGCCGCGCGCCGAGGAAGGCGTTGAACACGAAAGCCCAGCAAAATCCGACGATGAAGCCCACCGTGAGGAGCGTGAACGGACGGCGCCAACCGAACCGAGCGGCTACCTTGTTGCCGAGCGCTGCGCCGATGACGGCGGGCAGCACGAAATAGCCGATGTACCCGACGGGGACCGACGACGGCAGCCCACCCCAGGTCATGTTCAACGGCCACCACGAGGGCATCCGGGGCAGCGCGGGCGGGAACTGCGCGTACATCGCCCAGTCGTAGGGCGCCTCGATCCAGGAGAACGAGATTGCCGAGATGCACAGCAGCAGTAGCGGATGCACGCGACGTTGGCGAATGCTCAGATACACACCCGCCGCGGTGAACGCGATGCCGCTACTCCAACCGAAGATGACCGCGCCGGTTAGTAACGGCGTCATCTCCGTGCTCATCGACTCCTCCCTTCCCGCGGCGTGTCACGATCGCCGCCACGGGCTTCCGGATCGAGGTAGTAGACCAAGGCGAATATCAATGCCATCAACCCGAACAGGGTGCCCAGCATGATGACGGCTCCCATGTTCATGCCACACCTCTTCCCACGGATTAATAGTGGACACTATTCTAAGTCGGAGGTCAAGGACGCTATCGTGAATGACCATGCCGCCGTCCGCTCAACCGCTGCGCCGGCCGCGTGGCGAACCGCGCCGACTGCTGCTCGACGCTGCTCGCGAGCTGTTCGCCCGGCGCGACTACCGCAGCACGACGACACGCGAAATCGCCGAGGCCGCCGGCGTCAGCGAGTACCTGCTTTTCCGTAACTTCGGCTCAAAAGCTGGGCTGTTTCGCGAGGCGCTGGTGCTTCCGTTCACGAGCTTCGTCGAAGAGTTCGCGCAGACGTGGCAATCGGTCATCCCCGAGGAGACCGAGGAAGAAGAATTGGCCCGACTTTTCATCGGACGGCTTTATGACGTGCTGGTGGAGCACCGCGGCTTGCTGCTGACGCTGTTGGCGTCGGAAGGCTTGAGCCCCGAGGAACTCGCCGCCACGGGGATCGCCGACATCAAGCAAGCGCTCGCATTGCTGGGCCGGATCAGCGCGGAAGGCATGCAGCTGCGTGGATTTCGGTCGAGCCAGCCAGATCTACCCGCGCACTCCACGGTGGCGATGATCGTCGGCATGGTCGCGTTGCGGTCGACGTACTTCGGCGAACCGCAGCCCTCGCGCGAGGCGATCGTCGAGGAACTCGTCCAGGCGACTCTGCACGGCTTTCTACACCGCAACGATTAATCGCACTATGCGGACTCCTCAGCCGAGTTGTCGCACGGTGGAAGTCGATGCAGCGCGTCGGATCCTTCGCCTTCGATATGCAGATGGCCTTGTCCATCCGTGTCGGTGACGACGCCGATGTTGAGCTCACTGCCGACGGCGTTGTCCGGTGTCACCAGAAGCTGCAGTTCCCCGGAATCGACGTACAGCACTGCGTCGTCGTTGGAAAGCTTCCAGGGCTGGCCATCGTTTGGCCAACGCCCACCGACGAAGCGGATCCTGTTGTGGTCCGCCACTGGGCCAGTGTCGTTTCCATCTTCCTCGTCACCTGTTGCCTCAGCCGTGACGCAACTGACCCACAGTTTGGCCGGCAGTTCGCGGAAGTACACGGCGAGACGCTGCCGGTTGAGATCGACGGCAACTGGAATGCCTATGGGAGGCAACAAAGTTCCCTCTGGGCGGTCGTTCAGCGACTTCTTGACTTGGCGCGACCCAATCCCGGCGCCGAACCAGTCGATCGTCAACAACGTGCTGAAGTACTGCACGATCGCCAGCGTGAGGACACTTCCCGCACTGGCTCCCACCCCTGCGCCCACCGCCCAGGTGACCGGCAACGCCAGCAGGCTCATCACGGCCGTGGCACCGGCCGCGGTTGCGGCCTTGCCGGCCAAAGTCAGGTTGAAATCTGCATTCACGTCGGGCTCCGGGGGGTTCTGCGTTGGTCGCACCCCCACGGTTCTGGGCAACTCGTCGAATCGGTCGTTCACCCGTTTGACTTCCGCCTCGTAGCCCTCGTCGCTCAGCTCACCGGCGCGCCTCTTTTCGCCGGCGACGGCGAGGGCCCGCTCTAGGGTTTCTATAGTTTCTAAGGTGCCGGCCCGCGCCTTCTCCTTGCCCTGCGGGTCGCGGGGTATGTCGTCAAGGACCATCTCGTAGATCACCTTGAAATTGGCCTTGAAGTCGTAGAGCGTGGTGTCGGCGCTCACGGTGCCGTCGATGACGAGCTTGCCGTCGCCGGTTCGGGGCACGATATCGGCGTCCAGAGCGTCGAGGCTGCGCTCTTCCCCGCCGATGCTGATGGTCTTCGGGCCATTCAGCAGACACGGCGCATCGGCGTCGAAGTCGTCTTCGTTCAGTCCGAAGTTGTTCATCACCGTGTCTCGAACCTGCCGCAGGATGCTGAAGCCAGTGACGGCCAAACCGGCCTTCTCACGTGGGTTTTCGGCCAGGATCGATGCGGGCAGTCCTTCGCCGGCCGGGAGTTCGCGCAGTGTTTGAAGCTGCACCACCAGAGACTCGTGCGTGACGGTCTCCTGTGGGGATTCGACCTCGAAGCGATGCACGATGGCATCGAGATCCTTGAACGAGCTGTCGTCGTCCGCTTCGGGATCGACGGGCAACGTCTCCGGAAGGATGTCGACGATGCCGCCGTCACCCATGTCGGCCATTTTCGGACGGACCGCATCGGCAATTTGGGCGGCCAGCGAGTCGAGCATCCTGATTCTCGCCTCTTCGTCGGAGATGGTGGGATGCTGCAGCCGTTCCAGGCCCACCATCAGCTGGCCGGCGATGCTGTGTGTAATCCAGTGCGCCTCGGCGTGGTCGAGTTCCCAGGTGATCATCGGGGTTTGTCCGGTGAACACGGTGCTCCCATCGGAGCGGCGCTCGATGTTCGGACCGAACAATCGCGGGGTGTACTTGTCCCCCTCTTCCCCCAGCCTGGCGGCCACCAACACGGGAGCATCCTGCTTGTGAAAGTTCAGCGCGATGGTCTGCCTGCCCGGTTCTGTTTCGTGTGGCTCGAGTTGATCGTGCAGCGTCAACCGTCCGAACAGCGGTATCTCGTTGTACGCGATCTCGCGTGATTCGCCGGCACGGGGACCGTCCGGGATCGTTATGGTCACCGGCGGCAGCTTGACCAGCGGGATACAGCTGACCGAGTCGATCACGATTTTCGAGTTGAAGACCACCAGGTCGATCGCGAAATGGCGTAACGGATCGCGCAATTCACCGTCGTCGGTCTCTTCTTGCCATAGCCGCTGATGCGAATCGAAGATGAACCAGACGCGATCCAGCGTGAGGTCCAGAGTGGCCGTCGCGGAGTAGCCGGGACCGTCGACGGACTCCGTGTACTTGTCGCCGCTGAAGATGCCGGCCGTCTGATCCTGGACGCGTTCACGATGGATCTCGATGATCGTGTCGGGGCAATGCATGTGGGACTAGTACCCAATAACGCCCGTTTTGAGTCGGCGTTAGGGCAGCTTGATGGCCGAAACGTACATTTCCAGGATTGGCCGGTAGAGGTCGACGTCGTCGAGTTCACTGCCCAGCACGACGGAATCACTGGTGGCGATGAGCAGTTGCGCGAAGGTCACGGGCGGGATCAACAGGGTTCCGCCGAGCCGGTTCATGCCCTCGTTGATGAACTTCGCCAGGGCATCGACGACCTCTGATCTCTTGGCGGCCACCCGGTTTCGAGCCTCGGGATTACGAAGCAGATAAAGGGTGAACTCGTGCCCCAACGCCGCGTGCTCGGCACCGCGATCCCGGCTCAGTTGGCGCCACCGCTTGGCGATCTCGTCGAGCTCGCGCGCTCCGATGTGCCGCGCGGACGACATGACCTCGGCGAAGTTGTCGAAGTAGCGCCGCCAGTACCGGTCACTGACCGCCAGGAAGAGGTCCTCCTTGGTGGTGAAGTGCTTGTAGATGGCGCCCTTCGTATACCCGGCGGCGTAGGCGATGTCGTCGAGAGTTGCTGAGGTGAAGCCTTTTTCGGCGAAGACGTCCTCCGCGGCGTCCAGTAGGAGCGAGCGCGTGTGCTCTAGGCGCCGCTCCCTGGTCCAGCGCTCCACCATGCGGCTGATTGTGCCACAGAATCTGAGAGTCTCGTTGTTCAGCCAGATACTGGTTGGTATATTCCCGGCAGTCGGGGTGCCAAAGGAGACGTTTGTCGTGAGCGAACTGTTGAGCAAGGATGCGCCCGTCGATCTCGGTGCTCAGCCACCGGTGAAGCCGGTTCGGATTTGGGCCGCCGTTGGCGCCGCGGTGCTGGTTCTGCAGGTCTATGTATGGGTACGGTGGATCACCGGGCCATATTTCGAGCGGGTGCCCGGCGGGCCGAACGATCCGCCGCTGTACATGAAGATCCCCTTGATGGCCAACGCGATCGTGCTGTGGGCGGGCCTGCCGTTCGCCGTGTGGTGGTTCTTCGTGCGGCCCTGGCGCCGGGAGCGGCGGATCACCCTCGATGGCATTCTTGTGGTCTCCATCGGGCTGATGTTCTTTCAGGATCCGCTGCTGAATTACTTCAACACCTGGTGTACGTACAACACCTGGTTGTTCAACCGGGGCTCGTGGTCGTCGCACATTCCCGGCTGGGTATCGCCGGAGGAGCCGGGTCACCAGGTTGCCGAGCCGCTGCTGACGAACGTGCCAGGCTACGCGTACGGCGTTCTGCTGATCACCATGGCCGGCTGCTGGGTCATGCGCCGCATCAAGGCGAAGTGGCCCAACATCAGCAACCTGCGACTCATCGCCGTGACCTACGCCATCGCGTTCGTCTTCGATTTCGTCATGGAGGGTCTGGTCCTGCTGCCGATCGGGTTCTACACCTACCCCGGCGCCATCAGGGCGGTCTCGGTGAACGCCGGCACCTATTACCAATGGCCGGTCTACGAAGGTCTGATGTGGGGCGGTGTCCAGGCGGCGTTGTGCTGTCTGCGCTACTTCACCGACGATCGCGGCCGCACGGTCGTCGAGCGCGGGCTGGACCAAGTCCGAGGCGGCTTCGCCCGGCAGCAGTTGACCCGCTTCCTGGCCGTCTTCGCCGCCGTGAGCGCCTGCTTCTTCGTCTTCTACAACGTCCCCGCTCAATGGCTCGGGATGCATGCCGATCCCTGGCCCGAAGACCAAATGAAGCGGTCGTACTTCAACGGAGGCATCTGCGGCGACGGGACGAATAAGCCATGTCCCCACCCCGTCATCCCGATACCGACCAAACGGTCCGGCTTCGTTGATTCCGACGGAAAGTTCGTCCTTCCGGAGGGTGCCGAGCTGCCCAACACCGTCCCATTCGAACCCCCCTCTGAACGGGGCAAATAGGTTGACGGATTGCGAGGCACCGTTCTACCGGGCTGTCGGCGATGAGGTGGACGTGTTCCGGGCCGCGGCGCGTCGCGGACTGCCAGTACTTTTGAAGGGCCCGACGGGATGCGGGAAAACCCGCTTTGTCGAGGCCATGGCCCACGAGCTCGGACGCGATCTGATTACCGTCGCCGGCCACGAGGACATGACCTCGGCGGATTTGGTCGGACGCTTCTTGCTGAAGGGCGGCGAGACGGTTTGGGTGGATGGGCCGCTGACACGAGCCGTGCGCGAGGGCGCCATCTGCTATCTGGACGAGGTGGTGGAGGCGCGCCAAGACACCACGGTGGTCATCCATCCGCTCGCCGATCATCGTCGTGAGTTGTCGATAGACCGGCTCGGCGCGACATTAACCGCAGCACAAGGCTTTCAGCTGGTGATCTCCTACAACCCCGGCTACCAGAGCGTGCTGAAGAACATCAAGGAGTCGACCCGGCAGCGATTCGTCGCCATCGAACTGGACTTCCCGCCCGTCGAGATCGAAACGGAGATCGTTGCCCATGAAGCGGGCATCGCAGTCGAGACTGCGCGTCCTCTGGTCAAGCTCGGCAACGCCATCCGAAGTCTGGACGGCTCACCGTTGCGCGAAGTGGCCTCGACCCGGCTGTTGATTCTCGCCGGCGGACTTGTCGCGGAAGGCCTTACCCTGCGTACTGCTGTGCAGGCGGCAATAGTGCGGGCGCTCTCCGATGACCGCGAAATCGTCCGTGCCCTGGGTGAACTCGCCGACGCCGTGCTACCCCCGACGTGACCGCATCGGAGTTGCGGCTGCTCGCCACCTTTGTTGCGGGTCAGTCTGTGGACGTTGCCGAGGCACCGCCTGGTGTTGCCGCGCACACCAACGGCCGAGTGATCTACGTATCGGCGGGCCGCTCCGTCGTCGAGTGGCGCCGCGAAATGTTGGTGCAGAGCGCGCTGCTCGGCGCGGGAAGTCTAAACCCGCGGCTGGTAAAGGCGTTGCGGGTTCGTCCTTCGGTGGCGCGGCGCTACCTCGCGCTTGAGGGTTCTCGCGTGCTTGCCGCGCTCACGGATACCCTTCCGTTGGCCGCTGGCCTGTCGTCCGGGCTGACCGTGTCTACTACAAGTGCGGAAGAATCGCTCGAAATGGCCAGGAGCCGAGGCAAAGTCCCGGATCCTCCCGATTGGTTCGGTGTCATCAGACCGTCGCAGTTGTTGTCATCCGCTGCGCCGTCCGCCGGAACGCGGCCACGAAACACCGACTTGTCGGTGAAGTTTGCGTCCGGCGATACGCCGGACGACGACGAAGACGAGACGCCTCGGGAAAGTAAGATACTCAAGCTCTTTCAGATCCCGTTGGGACCACAGGGAATTTCTGACTTCCTCCGCAAGTTGCTTGGCGGTTCGGGCTCCACCCGTCCCAGCGCGGCCGGCGCCGAGTTGCCGGTTCGATCCGTCCGGCGCGCACGCGCGGTTGGAGCGCACGCCCGGCCCCTGCCCACCCGCATCCATTTCGCCGGCACCACCAACCCCGCTGCTGCCGTCGGCGTAGGCGGCGCCTTGTATCCGGAGTGGGACGTCCACGGCAACCGGTACCGACCCCAGTGGTGCCGAGTCGTCGACTTTCCGCTGACGATGTCGGCTGAGATTTCCGCCGCCGACGTCCCGCACGATGATGTGCTGCGACAACGGCTGTCACGTATCGGGCTCGGCCCCAAGGTGTTACGCGCCCGCCCCGACGGCGACGAGCTTGATGTCGAAGCGCTCATCGACTTGGTCGTCGATCTGCGGTCGGGCTACTCACCACCCGAACACGTCTACTCTGAACGCCGCAAACTCGCACGTAACCTAGGCGTCCTCATACTGGTCGACGCCTCTGGGTCGGCTACTGACACCGACCCGAACGGCCTCGCTGTCCATGACCATCAACGCCGGGCGGCTGCGACGTTGGCCGCTACGCTAGAAGACCTCGGCGATCGCGTCGCTGTCTATGCGTTCCGGTCCGACGGCCGGCATGCGGTCCAACTACCTGCGATCAAACCATTCGAACGACGCTTCGGCGCTCTCGAGCGAGCCCGACTCAACCAGCTGCAACCGTCGAGCTATACGCGGCTTGGCGCGGCGATCCGCGGCGCCGGAGAGATTCTCAAAACCCAGGCGGGAACGCCGAACCGACTGCTGCTCGTGCTGTCCGATGGATTCCCGTATGACCATGGCTATGAGGGGCGGTATGCCGAGGCTGACGCCCGCAAATCCCTCGAAGAACTCCGCTCCGACGGTGTTGCCTGCCTGTGTCTTTCGATCGGCGCTGCCACAGCAACCGACGAACTCGAACGCGTCTTCGGCTCCGCGGGGTATGCCTGCGGAGCGACACTGGCGGAGCTGAGCCCACGGATGGACGAGCTGTTCCTGTCGTCGCTGCGCGAACTTGCCGCCCCGATACCACTGCGAGGATGAAACATTGAAGGTATTGCTGACCGGCGCGATGGGCAACATCGGCCATTCGACCTTGACGGCGTTGCTCGATGAAGGACATGACGTCGTCGCGTTCGACATCTCGTCTCGTAGGGCGCGCAAGCTCGCAGCCAAACTCGATGGGCATGTCCGCGTGGTGTGGGGCGATATCACCCAGCCTCATTCGGTTCGCGCTGCGCTGTCGGACGTGGATGCGGTAATCCACCTGGCGGCAATCATTCCTCCCTACTCCGAGCGGGCACCCGAACTCGCGCGGAAGGTCAATCTTGACGGAACACTCAATCTGATTGCGCAGATGGAAAGTTCGCCCACGGCCAAACGGCTGATCTTCGCGTCATCAGTGGGTGTTTGCGGTGATGTGCAGGATCGGGAGCCGCCGCTGCGTGTCGACATGCCAACGAATCCCACGGACGAGTACGGCCGGCACAAGGTGGCCTGCGAGCAAGCCATCCGGCAATCGCAGCTCCATTGGAGCATCCTGCGACTCGCGGCGGTGTCGCCGATCCACCTGCAGGCGGTGGATCCCAGCATCATGTTTGAATTCAGCCCCGATGCGCGGTGTGAGTTTCTCCATCCTGCCGATGCGGGTGTGGCATTTGCACGCGCGGTGGATTGCGCGGAGACGGTTGGGAAGACGTTGTACGTCGCCGGCGGCCCCGAGTGCCAAATGACCTACTACGAATTCACCAATACACTGATGGATGCGATTGGCATTGGCCCCATTCCGGTCGACGCCTACGTGCAGGCGACGCCCCCTCGCTTCTTCGGCGACTGGGTGGACACCGCCGAGAGCCAGCGCCTGTTGCAGTATCAGAAGCGTCGACTCAGTGATCAATTGGCGGACATGCAGGAGGATTTCGGCATGCTGTTGCCGTTGCTTCGGCTGGCGCGTCCGCTGGCCACCTGGTACGTCACCCGCAGCTCCGCACACCTCAAAGAAACCCGTCGGCGGTCGGGCTGACGACTACGTGGGGATGATGGCCGGCATTGTCTCCCAACCGCGCACGGTTGACGAGGGTGACATTACGGCCTTCGACAGGTCGATGTCCCATTCCGGGAAACGAATCAGCAGCTCCTCCAAGGCGATCCTGCCTTCCAAACGCGCCAGGGCGGCACCCAGGCAGAAATGTGCGCCTGCGGCGAAGCTGATGTGGGTCCTGCCGCGACGGTGGATGTCGAAACTGTCGCCGTCGGGTGGGAATTGCCGGTGATCGTGGTTGGCGGCACCGATCAGGAACATCATGATGCTGCCCTGAGGCACGATCTGGTCGTAGTACTCGACGTCGCGCGTGACATATCGAGCCACACGGGGTGCGGGTGTTTCCAGGCGGAGGATTTCCTCGACCGCGTCGGGGATCAGCGAGGGATTGGCGACGAGTTGTGCGCGCTGATCGGGGTTTTCGGCCAGTATCTTGCCAGCCCATCCGATGAGCTTGGTGGTTGTTTCGTTGCCTGCCACTTGGAGGAGCGCAACATAAGCGAGTATTTCCGCTCGATCTAGCCGTCGTCGAGTTCCGGTTTCGTCCTCGAATTCCACGTTGAGAAGTTCCGTGACGATGTCGTCGGACGGGTTTTCTGCGCGCCAGTCAACGTATTCCTCGATGAACTCGTCGTCGAGGAAACCCGCCGTCGGGAGCGACATCCCGCTACCGCTCTGAGCGTTGACCGTCGCGTACACACGGTCTCTCCCGACTTCCTGCCGTTCCTCGGGAATGCCCAGCAGCATTCCGATCACGCGCATCGGCATCTGCGCGCCCAGGTCAGCGACGAAGTCGAATCCACCCGCACCGACCAGAGCGTCCAAGCTGCGCACGCAATATCCACGGATCATCGGTTCTAGTTGCGCGATCTTGCGCGGTGTGAACATGCGCGACAACAATTTTCGGTGGATGGTTTGACGGGGCGGGTCGTCCATGACAATGAGACCTGACGGAATTTCCATCCCTGCTTTGATCACTTCAAGCACGTTCCCCCGCGCTGAGCTGAACGTCTCGTGCTCGCGGAGACCCTTTTCCACGTCGGCGAAGCGGCTGAGCGCGAAAAAGTCATATTGGTCGTTTCGGTACAGCGGCGCTTCATCGCGCAACCGTTTATACGTCGGATAGGGATCGACAGTCAGCGAGGCGTCATACGGGTCGAAATGAACATTCATTGAGGTATTCGTTGTCATGTGTGGTGAAGCTCCCTTCGCGTTAAGACGCAACAACGGAGTGCGAATGTCCTTGCACGCGACGCATGCTGACTCGCTCGACTTAATACCGAGGCATGAAATCGAGCAACATTTCCAACGCGATTCGACTTTCCAGCCTGGCCAGCGCCGCATCGAGACAACTGTGAACTCCGTACCCAAACGACGAACTCAATGGCGTAACTCCTTGTCCATCGCTGCCGATGTAGTGCTGACCGCGTGTCCAGGCGAGGGCTTGGGTCGAAACGGAGGCCCAGTCGACACAAAAACCCTTTAAGCTGGTGAGTTAAGCACCTGCTTAACACTAGCCAAGGCGAGCTCCTCGTTCAAGATGGCTTAGGATGACAGCCGAGATCAGGCCGGTCGCACGAATCGAGCAAGTGGGTGGCATCGCCGCGAAGAATTGGGTCGCCGGACGCGAAGACCCGTCAGCTGCTTCTCGACGCCGCCGAGCGATTGCTGCTGGAGGACGGCTACTCTGCCGTCACGGGTCGTAACGTCGCGAAGAAAGCTGGCCTGAGGTCGCAGTTGGTCCCGTACCACTTCGGCACCATGGACGGCCTGTTCCTCGAGGTCCTTCGACGGCGCGCCGATCAAGGACTCGAACTTCAACGCCAGGCGCTCAAGACGGACAAACCGCTATGGGCCCTGTGGCGTATGGGCACCGACACACGGGTGATCGTTTTTGGCATTGAGTTCATCGCTCTCGCCAACCGCCGCAAAGCCCTGAAAGACGAGCTTGCGCGATACGTTGAGTTGCTACGCGACGAGCAAATCAAAGCTTTGTCAGGCATTCTCGAGGGCTACGGAATCCCTCCAGATGAAGTGCCACCCGAAGTGGTGATGACGTTGATGCGCAGCGTGACCGGTGTACTGGCTATCGAAGAGACACTCGGTGTGACGTTAGGCCACGCCAAGACCGTTGAGTTCGCTGAACGCTACATCCGCCAACTTGAGGGTGACCCGCCCGACGCAAATTAACCAATTCTTGCTGGCACCCGACGAGGATGGCCCTCATCGATACTGGGTCCCCCTAGTTGACCGGCACGAAGATTTCCTTGGCCGCCTTGGCAATTCGGTTAAGAGCAACCGCATTCATGCCGGCGCCGACGCCGCCACCGACCACGGGGATACCCCTGATCAACCTCACCGGACCTTTGGTCGCGAACTTCCGGATTAGCCTGCGCCCCACCTTCATCTCGAGTTTCAGCAGGTTTTTCTTCGACAACTCGCGCAGGGAAGGTACAGCGGTACCGATCTCCACCCCGACATCGCTGAGTACCTTGGCCGCCCCGCGGCCCAACAGCGAGACCAGGATCGCGGTCCGGACTTCCTCCGCGTCGAGGTCGTAACCGCGCAGCACCGCAATTGCGGCCGACATCCGGGCACACAGCATGTGAAACGCGGTCACGTCTGCCGGAAGTGCGACGGTGAGAGTCGCGAACCCGGCTACGCCCGAGGCGAATCCGGAGGACGCCACCCGTACCCGATGCTTCTCGATCAGGCGAGCGATCGCGGCTTCAGGGTCGTCATACTCGGCGCGCAGTTCTTCGGCCACTTCGGTCGCCGATTTGTAGGGCCCGAACCCACTAACCCCTGCGGCAAGGACTTTGTTGACGAATTCGACGACCCGGCTGGAGTCCGGATTACTCACTGCGGGTGGGTCGCCAGATACTCGGAAACTGGAATCCGTTGTGCCGCATAGTATCCGACGGGCAAAAGGACGTCACCAGAGCTCGTGACGTAGTAGACGTCCCAGCGGTGATAGTCGCCGAACGCGGCCGGATCGTTGGCCATCGCTGCGGCGTAGTCATTGACGGCGGCAACATAGTGGCTTGAGTGGTTGTAAGCGTAGATGGCTTGGTCGGGGTTGCTGGCGAAGCCGTTGGCGGCCAACATTCGGCCCGCGGCGATGATGCTGTCGTGCGGCGAGTTGATGTCGCCGCCGTTGCCGTAGCCGGCGAACGTGGACGGCAGGAACTGCATCGGGCCTTGCGCACCCGCCGTGCTCACCCCGTTGATACGGCCGAACGCGGTTTCGACGAAGTTGATCGCGGCTAGGTAGTTCCAGCCCACGCCCGTCGCCGCCTCCGCGGCGCGGTAGTCACCCAGCAGCTCATCGGCGGGCGTGGGCGGCACGATGTGCCACGCGGGCAAGGTGTCCTTTGCACCGCCCCCACCCAGCGCGGTGAGGTGACGCCGCGCGTCGATGTTGAGGTCATAGAAGCCCTGCAGCTGCGCCGGGATCTTCGATCGCACCATCGCGTCCCACTCGGGGTGACGTCCGATGGTGCGGTACGCCACTTGCTGACGGTGGGCCGCCGCTGACCGCGCGGCCTCCGATGCCCCCGGATCGCGCAGCGTCTGCTCATCGGCGGCCAGGTCGGCGCCGAGCAGGCCGGGCTCGGCCGCAAGCGCCGGGTCCGCGGGGTGCGTCGTAGCAATCGGAGCGGGCGCGGCAATGGTCGTCCTAGCCGGCCCGGCGGTCCACGACGTGGTCGACGGTGCCCAGACCATGGCCCCTACCCCGATCCCTACCGCGCTTGTCGCAGCGAGCAACGCTGCGCCTATTCGTGCAGTTCGCATGGGTACATCCTCTCCGCCGCGTCAACGAATAGCCAGGGCGGGATGAATGGCGAACCTCGACGCAAGTGTGCTGGTGAGTTTCTCTCCCGCCCGGGCCTTCGAAGCAACGCGGCTTCCCCCGTGGTGATGCCATTCTGGCAAAGCCCGCTGTCGAGCGGAATGGCGATCTCGCGGGCCGGCTAGTCCCGGAGGCGAGCAACAAACCGCTGAACGCTGCGGGCCAGCGAGCGCGGCACATGATCGGGGTCCATCAGGTCGTTCTCCGCGAGCCGGCTCGCCTCGTCGGAGATCGTCTGATCGGTAAACGGCCGCAACGATCGGCCTTCACCTTGCAAAGCCACTACAGCTTTGAAAAAGGAACCGGACCGATCCATCGCACCAACAAACGCGTCGACCGAGACACCCAGGTGTTCGGCCACCAGCTTGTTTCGCACATAAAGGATTTCGTGCCGGACGCTGTCGTGCTCGGGGCTGCTCGGGTCGGCCTCGATGGCCAGATCGCACTCACTGTCGAACCCCATCGACCGGTTGTTGAAATTCGACGATCCGATGCGCAGCAGCCGATCGTCGACCACCAACACCTTCGAGTGCACGTATACCGGTGAACCGCCGTCGGTCACCGGCCAATAAACGCCCAACCGCCCATGCTCGTCCGCATCCCACAGGACCTGAATGAGACGGTGCCGCGCGCCGTCCATCGTTTCTCTCTCGATCCGGTTGCTGCCCTTTCGGGGAAGCACGATGACGACTTCCGGCCCGTTCTCGTCGCGGAGTCGAGCGGCCATCTCCTCGACAATCCCGCGCGCGGCCAGATACTGATTCTCCAGGTAGATGGTGTGGCGTGCTGATGCGATGGCTGCGCGATTGAGTGCCTCGACCTCCCGAACCTCCGCGCGACCGTCCAATTCGGGCAGGGTGCGCGCGATTCCGATGTCGACGTTGCGCAGCGTCGGTTCTAGCTTGCTCGGCCAGGCGACATGCTTGGCCTCGACCGGCGTCAAGGATTGGCCCGTCGCAGTTTCCCACCGCTGCCGCGCCAACTCGGCCAGGGCGCGCGCGGCCGCGCCGTCCACCGCCGCCCCGACCTCGTGTCGCGCCCCGTAGCTGCGGCCCAGGGTCCGGCGACTGCGGTTGTCATGCTCGTGGGCTGGAGTGTCCCATCGCTGGACGGTCAGGTCGATGCCGCCGCAGAAGGCCACCGCATCATCGACGACGGCGATCTTCTGGTGATGGACGGCGCCGGCGGGATGGGCACCGTCGACCGCGAAATGGATTCGCCTACTACTGACCCGATTCAACAGCGACGTCGGAGTAAGCCCATACCAGAGGTCGTCGAAGGCCGGGAGCAGTCGCAGATTGGACCTCAGCAGGTAGACCTCGAGACCCCGCCGCTTCCAAAGCAACCACGAAAGGAACGGGCCCAGCTGATTGGGACCCGGAAGGGTGATGGTGCCTCGTTCGAAGTTCATCCTGGCGTCCAAATCCCAGGCAATCACCATGATCCGGTGCTGGGCGCGCAGCATCGCCGCCTTGACGTGCTTGAAGTAGTCAGCCGCATCGATGATGTCGGCGAACTGATCCGCATGAGCCACGCGCCAGCACGTCTGGTCCGGAATCAGGAGGCGGTTGTCAGGCACGCCGCATGTCTACCCGCTCAGTGCCCGGATCAGTCGTTGCGCGGGGTGGCTAATTGTTTCGTCAGCGCTGTTGCGCAGTGCCGGTGTTGATAAGGGCCCGCGCCACCCATTCGACTCGGCTCAGCGCTTCATCCAACGTCAGGCTCCGCACCAGCATCCCGGTGATTGCGCCGGCCAAAGCGGCGTTGATGCCGAAACTGACATTCGGAATCTCTTCTGGCGCAACGCCATCGAGGAGTCGGTTGAACATGTCGATGTTCGTCCGATTCATCTCGTCGATCGTCGCCCGGACCTCGGGAACGGTGGAAATCATCATCTGGTGCATCAGCGCCGTCATCTCGGGGTTGCGATGAAAAGCGCGCACGGCACGACGAAGGTATTCCAGCATGCCGGACAACGGATCCTGCTCGGGAGGGCGGGCAGCGGCCATGATCCGCCGCGTCAGGCGCTTCTGCCAGTCTTCCAATGCCGCCGCCAGCAGGTGCTCCTTCGAGCTGAAGTACCGGTAGACGGTCGCCAGCGCCACTCCGGAACGCTGGGCGACGTCGCGCATCTGCACGGCCTCAGCACCAACGTCGCCAATGAGGTCGATCACCTCTTCGATGACCTTGGCGCGACGAACCAATTGGCGGCTGGTCATGGTCGCGAGCGGCAAGACGGCGGACTCGGCCCGCTCGGCACGAGACTCAGGAGCGTTGACGATGATTCCCTTCCCGAGAACGTTCTTCTTCTCTGCTCCACGTATGATACGTCATACTCACGAAAAATGTGCTGTTATCGCAGCTAGTTGCGTTTGGTGAACTTGACACTAATAGAACCGCGTTTCACTATTGATGAGTAACGGCGGCCACGCCACTCGCCAGATCGGAGGACACATGGCCGGGCCCGTAGGTCTGCCGGTGATCGACACCATGATCGGATTTCCCCACGAGGGGTCCGCTCAGTACGACTTCATCCGCAAGCAAACCAAGGACCGTCAGTCCAAAGAGGACTTCGAATTCCCCGTTGAGTACATGTTCAAGGATGTGCCCAAGGGGTTGCCGACCGACGACCCGGTGTCGCTGGTTCTGCAGCAGATGGACAGGTTCGGCATCGAGAAGGCGATGATCGGCGTCGGTGAGGACTCCGCACGGCTCGCCCTGAAGCTGTTCCCCGACCGCTTCATTCCGTCCGGCGCGCTCGTCGACCCGAACGACGTGATGGGTTCGGTCAAAGCGATCCGCCGAGAGTACGAGGAATACGGCATCCGAGCGACGTCGGTGTTCCCGGCCGGGACCTTCCCGCAGGTCGCTATCGACGACCCGAAGATGTACCCGATCTATGCCACGTGCGTCGAGCTTGGCATTCCTATCTTTGTCTGCGCGGGCGTGCCCGGCCCCCGGGTTCCTTTTGCACCACAAGAAGTCTCACGCATTGACGTGGTGATGTTCGACTTCCCCGACCTGGTTTTCGTCACCCGCCACGGGTGCGAACCCTGGGAAGATATGGCGGTCAAGCTGATGCTCAAGTGGCCCAATCTCTACTACTCGACGTCAGCTTTCGCCCCGAAGTACTACCCGAAGGCGATCATCGATTACGCGAATTCGCGTGGCGCCGACAAGGTGCTCTACGCCGGATACTTTCCCATGGGACTGTCCCTGGAACGGATCTTCAGCGAGCTGCCGCAAGTTCCGCTGAAGGACGAAGTATGGCCGAAGTTCCTGTACGGCAACGCCGCCCGGATCCTCGGTTTGGACGGCTGAGGACTTATGGGACTGGCGATCACGACCGAACAGGAACAGTTGGCCGATGCCGTGGGCAGATTCGCGGCTCGCCATGCGCCGATAGACAAGACACGCGCGGGATTCGACTCGATTGCGGCGGGCGAAATACCGTCCTGGTGGGAGCAATTCACCGCGCAGGGCTTTCACGCCGTGCATCTGCCCGAGGACGTCGGCGGCCAGGGCGGGACTCTGGCCGAGATGGCCTGTGTCATCGAAGCGGCGGCCGCAGCTTTGCTACCCGGCCCACTGCTGAGCACCGCGACGGCAAGTGCGGTGGCAAGTTTGGCCGGCCCGTCCGGGGCGTCCTTGCTGGCCGAGCTGGCTGCGGGCAAGACCGCTGTGGTCCTGCTGCCCGAAGATGGCGATATCCGCGCCACCCCCGATGGCGATGGTTGGCGTCTCGACGGCTCTTCTGCCTCAACGCTGGGAATATGTGCAGCGCAACGGATCCTGCTGGCCGCGCGGTCGGAGTCGGACGACGAGATTTGGTTCGTTCTTGATCCGCCCGAATCACGCGACCCGTCTTTCAGCGTCGAGCAACAACGCGGAACCGACCTGTGCACCGACGTGGGCGTGCTGCGCTTAGTCGAGCACCGCGTCCCAGCGGCGTCGGTGCTGTCGGGCATCTCCGCCGTGCGGGCCCGCTGCATCGTGGTCAGCCTCGCCGCGTGCGCGGCCGCCGGGACGGTTCGTCGGTGCGCGGAGGCGGCAACGGACTACATCCGGACCCGCGAACAGTTCGGCAAGCCCGTCGGCAGCTTCCAGGCCTTGCAGCACAAGGCCGCCGTGCTCCTCGTCAACTCCGAACTCGCTGCGGCCGCGGCCTGGGACGCGGTTCGCGCCGTTGACGAATCCATCGAGCAGCACCGACTTGCCGCGGCGACGGCAGCATTGATGGCGGTTTTCGTCAGCGCCGACATCGTGTTGGACGCGCTGCTGATGTTCGGCGCGATCGGGTACACGTGGGAACACGACACCCACCTGTACTGGCGTCGCGCCACCAGCCTGGCGGCATCGTTGGGACCAACAACGCAGTGGAGGCGTGAGTTGGGCGAGTTGGCCCTAACCATGAAGCGGTCCACCGCGGTTCAGCTTGGCGACATCGAATCGGAGTTTCGCGCGCGGGTTGCCGAAATCCTGGACCGCGCAATGGCGTTGGACAACGCATGGCCCTCGGAAGACCGGCGCGAGCCCGGTCGTGCCCACGGCGATCAGCGCGACCTGTTAGCACAGGAAGGGTTGGTTGTTCCGCACCTGAAGCCGCCGTGGGGCCTTGCCGCCTCGCCGGTCCAGCAGGTGATCATCGCCGACGAGTTCGAGAAGCGCCCAGCGTTAATAAGACCCTCGCTCGGCATCGGTGAGTGGATCATCCCCACAATCCTCGACAACGGATCGGACCTGCAGCGGGAGCGGTTCGCCTGGCCCACCCTGCGTGGCAAATTGCGGTGGTGTCAGCTCTTCAGCGAGCCAGGCGCGGGCTCCGATCTAGCGTCGCTGAGCACTCGAGCCACCAAGGTCGACGGCGGATGGCTGGTCAACGGCCACAAGATTTGGACTTCGCTGGCCGATCAGGCGAACTTCGGGGCGCTGCTGGCGCGCACCGACCCCGAGGCGCCAAAACACCGCGGCATCAGTTACTTCCTCATCGACATGTCCTCGCCGGGGATCAACGTGTCGCCGATCAAGCAGGCCAGCGGGCGGTCGGAATTCAACGAGGTTTTCTTCACCGACGTCTTCGTTCCCGACGACATGCTGGTCGGTGCGCCCGGCGACGGCTGGGCCCTGGCGGTGTCGACCATGGCGGTGGAACGCACGGCGATCGGCAACTACGTCAAGATCGATCGCGCGGAGGCGCTTCGGCACATCGCGGAGATCGATGGTCCCGACCAGGATGCGGCCTTGATCGCTCTCGGCGACGTGGAGGCCTACGCCACCGCCATCAAGGCGATGACCTTGCGCGAGACATTGCGCCTGGTGGAAGGGCACGGCGCGGGCGCGACCTCCAGCATCGCCAAATACGCGATGGTGATGCTGCTGCGCCGCGCCTCGACCGCGACGCTGAACCTGACCGGGCGCATGGCGATGCTGGAGGAATCCGATCCAGCGGTTTTCCAGCCGTACTTCGACCTGCCGGCCGAGCTCATCGGCGGCGGTACGCCGGAGATCCAGTTGACGGTCATCGCGTCGATGGTGTTGGGACTGCCACGCAAGTAATGAGAACCACGTTCTTGGCATTAGCTGAATTGCTACTAGTGGAATGGCTCTCGAGTTAGACTAAGCTGAAACATGGTTCTAGTTTTGCGCGATCGGCCCCCATGGAAAGGACGGCGCCGCCATGACGACAGAGCTTCCGTTCAAGTTCTTCGACTGCGACAACCACTACTACGAGGCAATCGACGCCTTCACTCGCCATATTGAGCCGGAGTACAAGAAGCGCGCCATCCAATGGGCACAACTCGATGGCAAGCAGCGTCTGATCGTCGGGGGCAGGGTCAACAGGTTCATCCCGAATCCGACCTTCGATCCCGTGGGCAAGCCCGGCGCACTGGACGACTACTTCCGTGGCCGCAACCCTCGCGGCGCCGAGTTGAACTCGCTGTTTGGTGAATTGGAGCCGATCAGCGCCGCGTATCGCGACCGCGACGCCCGGTTGGAACTGATGGATCAACAAGGTATGCAGGGTTGCATTCTGCTGCCCACTCTCGGGGTAGGGATGGAGCAGGCCCTGCTGCCTGACCTGGATGCCACCGCTGCGACGTTCCGGGCATTCAACCGGTGGATGCACGAGGACTGGGGCTTCGCCTACCAAGAGCGGATCTTCGCCGCGCCGTACATCACGTTGTGCCAGCCGGACAACGCCGTGCGCGAACTCGAATGGGCACTCGAGCGCGACGCACGCTTCATCGTGATGGTGCCAGGACCGATCACGACCGCCGTCGGCATGCGTGCTCCCGCCGACCCGATGTTCGACGACTTCTGGCGACTGGTGAACGACTCGGGCATCACCGTCTGTTATCACTCCGGCGAGACCTACTACTCGAAGTTCATGCCCGCGTGGGGCGAAGCGGACTACATGATGTCGTTTCAGGCGTTGCTCGGATTCCGCTCGTTGTTCTCCGGGGATCCACTTCAGGACACGTTCGCCAACCATCTGCACAAGGGTCTGTTCCTCCGGTTTCCCAACCTGCGCATGGCGTGCATCGAAAGCGGCTCGGCCTGGGTGTTTCACCTGTTCGAGAAGTTGACCAAGTCCTACGGCCAGATCCCACAGCTCTACCAGGAAGACCCCCGAGAGACCTTCAAACGCCACGTCTGGGTCTCGCCCTTCTACGAGGACGAACTGGCCAGCCTGCTGAGGCTGCTGGGCGAAAAGCGCATCATCATGGGGTCGGACTACCCCCACGTCGAAGGCTTGGCGGACCCGGCGTCCTACATCAAGGACCTGCAGAACTTCGACTACACGCCCCAACAGTGCCGAACTGTCATGCGCGACAACGGTATTGAGTTGTCGGTCCGTCGTCCGGTGTGACCCGCCACGGTGAAGATCGACAAGTCGAACCTGGTCGCACTGCTGTTGGAGGTCGGCGAGGAGAACGCCGCAGTGCTCCTGGCGCGTTCGCTGCTGCCGGATGAAATCGACACCGAGCGCGATCTGGACACCCTCATGTCGTTCGGGTTGGAACGTGATCAGGTCGACGAGTTCGCGGAGCTGGCGATCGGAACGATCGAACCTGATGACGTCAATATTCGGAGCCAGCGCGACGAATTGCAGGAGACGATTTCTCGTCGGTGGGCGGAGCTTGTCGACGGCTGGGTGTCGTAGCGGCGCAACACGGCACGACCTCAGCAGGGAATGATGTACTCCGGGTCAGTCGTGTAGTTCAACCACTTCCCATAGGCATTGCCACCAGCGGCACGCACTTTGGCACACACCGCGCTCTGTGTCATGCCGGCCGGTACGTAAACGGCGTAGATGGGGTTACCTTCGGTGGTTCTCTGACGCAGTGACGGGCAGGATTGGTCGGTGCGAAGGTACAAGGCACCCGGGTAGGCGTCGAGCAGACGCTGCACGCCGACCGCATATAAACCCGGGGTGGTGACCGAGCCCAACACGACGATCCCCTGCCCGTTGCACGCCGGGTTCCTGATGGGTGTCGACAACCCAAGGTCTCCGCCCTGGCCGACCGGTGAAGTTGTTGTGCGAGTAGGGGTCCCGACGCTCGGCGGTGCGGCTGATTGGGTGATCGTCACCGGTGGTTGAGTGTGAGTCACGGTCTCTGGCGGCGCCATCGTTGCCGTTGCAGGCGGTATTGCACTGGGGTAGGGCGCAACCGCAGTGGTCGGCGCCGAGGAAGGCTGAGCCAATCGGGCGCCGATATACGCGACGACTCCCACAGCGATCAGTGCAGCGATGCCGCCGGCAATCATCGCTAGCCGGCGGTCGGGTGCGTCGCGCCGAGGAGTCGGGATGGGCGGAGCGACCTGCGTGGATTCAGCCGAACTGGTCGAACCGGCAACGGCGTCACCCAGGGCAGCCGCGAAATCACGGCAGGTATCGAACCTATGCAGCGGCTTTTTTGCCATTGCCGTGGCCAGTACGTCGTCAACCGGCGCGAGGTCAGGACGCAAACGCGCAAGCTTCGGCGGCGACGATGACAGATGCTTACCGATCACAACGGCTGGATTGGAGTGGGCGAACGGCGGCTTTCCTGCGAGTAGGTGGAATGCAGTAACAGCGAGGGCGTACTGATCTGCCCGGCCATCGAGATCCTTGCCCGTCAGCTGCTCCGGCGCCGCATAAAGGACCGTACCCACGGTCATGTTGGTGGCTGTCAGGCCGTTTGCATCATTGGTATCGCGAGCGATTCCAAAATCCGCCAGTAGGATTCGGCGATCACCAGCCGTCCGGCGGTCGGTGAGCAATATGTTGGCCGGCTTTACGTCTCGATGCAGCAGGTGGCGCTCGTGGGCATAGTCGAGTGCGTCGGCCACAGCCGACACGATCTCGACTACATCTTCCGGTGGCATTCCACGGGGAAAGCGTTTCCGCATCAATTGCGCGGCGTCAGTGCCTTGGACGTACTCCATAGCGATCCATAGCTGGCCCTCGTATTCACCGCGATCGTGGACGTCGACGATGTGCGAATGCCACAGCGAAGCAGCGATGTCGGCTTCACGGGCGAAACGTTGGCGATATTCCTTGTTCGCGCTCACATCCGCGGGGAGGATTTTCAAGGCTTCCTGCTTGGGCAACCGTGGATGCTGAGCGAGGTAGACCTCGCCCATTCCTCCGGCCCCCAACAAACGCTCGATGGTATAGCCAGCAAACACTGCACCATTCGCAATGGGCATGCCGGAAATCTTAAGATCACCGACCGACAAACTCTACGGAGTCAAGAGCAATCGGCCGGGAAGTATCTTGAGCCGCACCGCAACCGATCGTGGCCCAACTGCCCGCCTTATCCGTAAGGTGAGGCCATGAACGCCCCAGCGAATGGCGGGCCCGGTAAGCGGTCGGACGCGGTCAGCCGACGCCGGCTGCTCTGGCTGGCCGGCGGCGTCGGAATCGCCGCGACATTTGGCGCATGCTCGAACAAGACTGCGGCAGACCCGGCGCCGGGGCCAACGAGCAGTCCCAGTCCTGCTTTGTCGAATCCCTCGGCGGTCGGCCCGACCGATGCCAGCCAGCCAACCATCGCACCACCGGAGCCAGCCACTTCTGCAGCACCCGCCCCTGCGGCATCGGCCCACTTACTGTGCCGGGATGCCTGGGGTGCCCGGCCCGCCCGCCCCGGAGGCAAGCCACACACTCCCGATCGGTTGACGGTCCACCACTCCGCCGTGGTTCTGGGCGCCAACAGCAACGCGCCTAACCGATTCCGCCAGGACCAGCGGTACCACCAGGACCAACTGGGTTGGATCGACATCGCGTATCACATCGGCATTGACCGCGACGGCCACATCTACCAATTGCGTGATCCCAACATTGCCGGCGACACCGCGACGGAGTACGACACGACGGGCCACTTCCTGGTCTTCTGCGAGGGCGACTTCGACAAAGAAACCGTGACGGATGCGCAACTCTATTCAACCGCCCTCGTGTGTGCGTGGGCCGCACAGACCTATCACATTTCAACCAGCACTCTGCGCGGCCACCGGGATTTCGCTCAGACATCGTGCCCGGGTGCAAATCTCTACGCCCACATTTCCTCCGGCGACCTCAAAGAACGCGCCGACAAGCTTCTGGCCGGCGGGGTGAACCTGCAGCCATTCTGCGGTCCAGAGGCCGCTGCGACGGTGGCGGCCATCGAGGCGGGCAGCTAATGTCCAGACACCATGTCTAACCATTTTGTCTAGGTTCGCGGTACCCTCATCCCGTGGTCGCCACAACGCGCAAGTCCCAATCGTCACGCCAGCAACGCCGTGCCGAGATCGAGCAACAGCTCCTGGAGGCCACCGAGCGGCTGATGGGCGAAGGCTTCGCCTTCACCGAATTGTCCGTCGACAAGCTGGCGACCGCGGCCGGCATATCGCGGGCGACGTTCTACATCTACTTCGAGGACAAGCGCCAGTTGCTCCTGCAGCTGACCCGCCACGTCTTCACCGAGCTCGCCGAGGCCGCCGGACTCTGGTGGGACGTTTCCGAGCGACGCGACCCCGACGACGCGCGTCGCGCGATCCGTCAACTCCTCGCGGTGTATCGCAAGCATCAAACCGTCATCACCGCGGTTGTCGAAGTGGCAAGCTATGACGCCGTCGTCGCCGAGAATTACAAGGCGATAGTCGACAGCATCAGCGAAGGTGGCACTGCCGCGTTGGAGCGCGGCATCAATCAGGGGGCGGTGACCGGCTTGCGACCCCAAGAGACGGCTCGCGCGCTGACGTGGATGGTGGAGCGGGCGTGCCAGCAAATGGTGCGGTACTCACCACCCGAAGAGGACGAGGTCATTGCTGAGGCTCTGACCGAGATCGCCTGGCGGGCCTGGTATTTGGAGCCCGCTGACCCAGCGGGCGGGTAACACGGCTGGGTTCGGTCTGGCAGATCACGGCGTTGGCCAGCATCCTGCTTTTCGATTTGCCTTGGGACACAACGTGGCCCGATTGAACTGACTTCTTACGCGGCAAGCAGTGCGTGCGCCTCGACATCCTTGATGCCGCGACGCAGGTGGTCGGCCAGGAACCATTCCGCGTTACTGTGCGATTCGCGCATGGCCTTCTCGACGGCAAGCTTGGCGCTCCTCAGGCTTCCGTGGCGTTCTTCACCATCGGTCACCAGTGCATCTAGCACCGCCGCCACGGCCTCCTGAAAGGCGCCGGCAAAAGCCATCGTGCTCTTGATCGTCACTATGGCCCCTCCCTCTCTCGTCTGGACTTCAGAACCAACCTGATCGGCGCATGCAGGATTTGAATTCCCTACCTGCTGCTTCGTAAACCCAGAAAATTCGAGGCGCGGATAGTCGGAGGCTCCCTGAAATGCCAGAGGCCATCTTCAGGCTGCCCGCTACACTGCTCGAACTACGCTTGGCCGTTGCCCAATCCTCTGTGCACAATGCCTGCGGCACACGGCGATATCGGTCTGATGAAGGAGTGGTGGTGCAGTGAACCGACTTGAGCGCGAAGGCGGCGTCACGCTGGCTTTCCGGGTGCACAACCCGGACGGACGCGGCGTGCCGGTGTTGCTCACCCACGGTTTCGGCGCCACATCGCGCATGTGGGAGCCCAATATCGATGCCCTGAGCGTCGACCGGCCAGTGATCACCTGGGACCTACGTGGCCACGGCAGCAGCGATGCACCCGAGGACATGGACCACTACAGCGAGCAGGCAAGCGTCGCCGACATGGCGGCAATCCTCGACGCCGCCGGCGCCGAACGGGCCGTGATCAGCGGAATGTCGTTGGGCGGCTATCTTTCTCTGGCCTTCCATCTCGTGCACCCGCAGCGGGTAGCCGCGCTGGTGCTGGTCGACACGGGACCCGGTTACCGCAAGGACGAAGCGCGCGACAAGTGGAACGCGTGGGTGGAGCGCCGCGCCCAACGACTTGAGCGCGGCCAGTCGAAGGCCGATACCTCGGCGGAAGTGGCGCACGCCGTGCACGAGCATCCCGAAGGCCTCCCGCGCGCCGCCCGCGGAATTATGGCCCAGAAGGACGCTCGCGTGATCAATTCTCTGGACAGCATCGAGGTCCCCACGTTGGTGGTCGTCGGTGCCCAAGACACCGACTTCCTGGCTGGGGCCGAATACATGCACCGCCACATCTCGAATTCCCGCAAGGTCGTTATCGATAACGCGGGGCACGCCGCCAACATGGACCAGCCTGCGGTGTTCAATGCGGCCGTGCGCGAGCTACTGGACTCGCTGTGACCGCACCGGACGTCACCGTCGAGGCCGTCGGGCACGTCGCCGTCGTCGAGATACACAGACCGCCGAACAACTTCTTCGACACCGCCTTGATCAAGGGCATCGCCGACGCCTATGAGCGACTGGACGACGACGTCGAATGCCGGGCGATCGTGTTGTGCTCGGAGGGAAAGCATTTCTGCGCCGGAGCCGACTTCTCCCGACCCGCCGAAGATCGTGTGTCGCCCGAAGAGCTTTACGCCCAAGCCATCCGGTTATTTCGCGCCCGCACACCGGTTGTCGCCGCGGTGCACGGCAGCGCGATCGGCGGTGGACTCGGGCTTGCCCTCAGCACGGACTTTCGCGTCGCAGCACCCTCCACCAGGTTTGCCGCGAACTTCAGCCGGCTCGGGCTGCATCCGGGCTTTGGGATCACCGAGACGTTGCCACGTGTCGTCGGGCAGCAGAAGGCACTCGAGTGGGTACTGACAGGTGAGCGCCTCAGCGGTGAAATCGGTTACAAAGCAGGACTATTCGACGAATTGGTCGCGGACGGCGAGGTACGTGCGGCGGCGATTCGGTTCGCCGAACGCATAGCCGCCGCGGCGCCCTTGGCGCTGACCAGTATTCGCGCCACCATGCGCGCCGGACTCGCCGACGCCGTCGCCGCGGCCACCGCACACGAACTCGAAGAACAAACCCGACTGCACGCGACCGCCGACTTCGCCGAAGGCGTGGCCGCGGCGGCAGAACGTCGTCCCCCGCAGTTCACCGGCCACTGAGCAGTGCTGCGGGGCCGCTCCGAAACCACCGATATCTTCGCACCAGCGAGCATGGCCTCACGTAGCGTCAACCCGGGCAGTACGGGCGAAAGGTCACCATGACAGGCAACAAGGTCGGCAGGGTCGCCGGCAAGGTCGCATTCATCACCGGAGCAGCTCGGGGCCAGGGCCGAGAACACGCGGTCCGACTGGCCGAGGAGGGCGCCGACATCATCGCGGTCGATGTCTGCGATGACATCGACGGCGTCTCCTATCCCGGCGCGACCGAGGCCGACCTTGCGGACACCGCGGATCTCGTCGAGAAGGCCGGCCGTCGCATAGTCACCGCCAAGGCGGATGTGCGGGAGCTGGAGAGTCTTCGCACCGCGGTCGAGCAGGGAGTAGCGGGCCTGGGCGCGATCGACATCGTGGTGGCCAACGCCGGTATCAGCGGGGCCCCTGCACCCGCCGCCCTGATCGAGCAATCCGCGTGGCAGACCATGTTGGACATCAACCTGACCGGCGTGTGGCACACCGTCAAGGTGGCGCTGCCGCATATGACGAATGGCGGCGGCTCGATCATCTTGGTTAGCTCGATGCTGGGCATTCGCGGCGGCGGCTACATGGCCCACTACGCGTCGGCGAAGCATGCCGTCGTCGGGTTGATGAACTCGCTGGCGAATGAGCTTGCACCGCAATGGATCCGGGTGAACTCGATTCACCCGGGCAATGTCTTGACGCCGATGCTCGACAACGAGTGGTTCTGCCGAACGCTGCGGCCGGATCTGCCGAATCCAACCGTGCACGATGCTGGCGAGGTCATCGGGCAGTTCCACATGTTGCCCAAACCCCTGATCGAGGCGCGCGCCGTCAGCAACGCGGTGCTGTTCCTCGCCTCCGACGAGGCGCAGTACATCACCGGCGCGGCGCTGCCCGTCGACGCAGGCGCCGTCGCCAAATTCTGAATCCGCCGGTTCGAGAAGCTGCTTTCCATACAGCCGCCGACCGGTATCGGAGGCTTCCCCGGTTCAGGTGGCACCACCACCGGGATCGGTGGTGGTGGCATGCTGGGTTCGTGTTCGATGCGCTCGACCACCTAATTCTCGCCGTACGCGACCTCGATGACGCCGCGTTACGCTACGCCACGCTGTTGTCCCGACGGCCCTCCTGGCGCGGAAATCACCCGGGATGGGGTACGGCGAATGTGCTGTTTCGGCTCGACAACACCTACTTGGAGTTGATCACGCCGTACGGCGACGGTGTCCTCGGTCGGACAATAGCCGCGTATTTGGATCGACTGGGTGATGGCCCGATAGGCCTTGCATTCGCCACGTCCGATATCGACGCAGCCCATGCCCAACTCGCTGCGAACGGCCTGGAGCCGTCCGCCGTGTCACCAGGACTCGGCCGTGACACCGACACCGCAATGACCCGACGCTGGCGCGGCGTGGTGCTGCCCGAAACACGCACTCGCGGCGTGCTGATGCTGGTGATCGAGCACGAATCGCCGCATCGCCTACCCGAGGCCTTTCCAGTCGGAACCGCCGACGCTGTTGTCACCGGGATCGATCACGTGGTAGTCAGCACATCGGATGCGGACGCCGCGATCACGCTCTACCGGGACCGGCTCGGCCTGAGACTGGCACTCGACCGCAGCTTTCCCGACTGGGGCATGCGGCTGGTGTTCATGCGCGTGGGCGACGCCACGGTGGAAATCGCGCAACCCCTGCGGGACGCACCGCTGCCGGCGGATACCGATCAGGTCTGGGGACTTTCGTGGCGAGTCCCGAACGCCGACGCCGCGCGGTCGCGGCTCATCGCAGCCGGACTCGACGTCTCCGAGGTCCGCCCGGGTCGCAAGCCCGGCACACGCGTCATCAGCGTGAAGGACGGCACGTGCGGTGTACCCACACTGCTGATCGAGCCGGCGCAACGCCCGCCGCAAGACTAGTTCTGGCGGCCCAGCAGCTCGGCGACAAACCGATCGATGAAACCGTCCAAAGGCTCAAAAGGCTCTTTGCCTACTGGCCTGATGACGAATTTTGTCAATCCGGCGTCGAGGTAGCCGTCGAGTTGACGGTGCAATTGCTCCCAACTGGCGGCGACAAGCTCGTGCGGATCGAGATCGGGACGGCGCCGTCGCACAGCCGCGACCAACTCCCCCGGCAACTCGCCGTCCGCGACCGCCAACGAAATACCGAAGTGATCAGGCTCTATCTCTCTACCCGCCTCCGCCGCTGCCCGTTCAATCGCCTCGCGCGCTTGCCCGGCCTCTGCCGGGGTTAGAAAGCTGCCGAGCCAACCGTCGGCCAACGCGCCGATGCGGCGGTACGCCGCGGGTGACGAGCCGCCCACCCAGATGTCCAGCGCGGGTGTCGGCCGCGGCTGGACAGCTGCCCCGCTGACCTCGAAGAACTCGCCCTGGAAGGAACTGGCCGCCTCGTCGACCAACACCGAACGCAGCACCTGCAGCGACTCGTCGAAGACGGCCGCTCGCTGCCCGTCGGGAACGACGAATACCTCGCGCTCAGCCGGAATCGCCGAACGCAGACCGAACACCGGAAGAACCCGCTTGGGAGCCAGCGCCGCCAACGACGCCAGCTGTTTTGCCACCAGCACCGGGTGACGCCCCGGCAGCACCGCCACCGAAGTGCCCACTTTCAGACGGGTCGTGCGCGACAGCGCATACGCCATACCGACCATGGGATCCACCGCCGGGGAGTACACGAGCTCGGAGAACCACAGCGAGTCGATCCCGCTGGACTCGAGCTGATCGACGATCTCGGCGAGCTGATCGGGAGCGGTCCGCCCCCAGCCCCACGCCAAAGCGAATCTTCACGTGGAACGCAACGCCACGGGCCGCCCGTTTGTGCCCGGCCTCGAAGTCACCGCCGCCCTGCGCGCCGAAGCAGATCCGCGAAAACGTCCGCCGCCGCAGTCACGCCGGCATCGTCGTCCGTGGCCACCAGGTCGAGCAACAACCCGCGCATGACGGCTAGGCCCAGCCGCACCAGGGCCGGGTCGGTCGCGTCGCCGGGCGTCTTCTCCACCTCAGACAGCCAGTCCTCGACCGCACCCGGAACCATGCGGGCGAAGGGCTGTTCGCCCTGTGCGCCACGGGAATAACACTCGAAGAACAGGCGCTCGAACGGCCGCAACTCCGGTCGGGACAGGTTCTCCCACATCGCGGTAACGCTGTCGGCGGGCTCGGACGGCAGCTCGGACAGGATGGCCATTTGTCGGCGTTCCACCTCGTTCACGATCGCGAGCAACAGCTCTTCTCGGGAAGCGAAGTGGTGCAACAACATTCGGTGACTGGTTCCGACCGCCGCGGCAACGTCGCGAAGTGAACGGTCGCCGACGCCCCCCGCGGCGAATTCCTCGACCAGCGCGTCGAGAAGTTGCTGGCGCCGCTGTAGATCAGGCGCGCGACCCATGAGAGTGCCGCAGTTGCTCGCTGCGACTCTTGAGGCCCAAACCCTCCATTTCCAGGTAACGTCGGGTGGTGCGCAACATGAGTTTGCCGACTAGCGCTCCGATCGGCCCCCGCTGGTCAATCGACTGACGCGCCAAAGTGCGGTCCTCGCCAATCGGCGTCAGCAAGTGATTTGCCAACGTCAAGCCACCCGGAGAGCGCTGCACCCACGTCCACGACACTCCGGGCTCCAGCTCAGTGACCTCCCAGACGAGTGTCGGCAGTTTCGGCTGTTTGATTTGAAATCGCTTGCCCACGGCGAGTTCTGGGCCGTCAAGGGCGACCAGGCTGCTTACCGAGGGGGTCCATTCCGGCCAGCGCTCGACATCGGTGAACACCTCCCACACCAGGGGTGCCGCTGCATTGATTTCCACACTGCTCTCCGTAAACATGTACCAGATGGTACATCAATCGAAGGGTGTTGCCTATAGGCTCACGGCATGGACTTCGAGTTGCACCGCAAGGACTTGCACCAGACCCGGTTCCTCACCGGCGATGCGCCATCCCCGGAAGATGGTCAGGCGCTGCTGCGCGTCGAATCGTTCGGGTTGACGTCGAACAACATCACCTACGCCGTGTTCGGCGAGGCGATGAGGTATTGGGATTTCTTCCCGGCCTCAGACCCGGAGTGGGGCAAGCTCAATGTCTGGGGATATGCCCATGTCGAGGAGTCACGGCACCCCGATCTGGCGCAGGGCATGCGCGTCTACGGCTACCTGCCCTGCGCGAGCCACCTGCTCATCGTCCCGGACCGGGTCAACGAGAAGGGGTTCATCGACGCGGCGCCGCACCGCGCTCAGCTGCCCTCGGCTTACCAGGGGTACCGCGACGTCCAGACCGATCCCGTCTACTCGGCCGACCGCGAAGCGGAACACATCGTCTTCTTTCCGTTGTTCTTCACGTCGTTCCTCATCGACGATTTCCTGGCCGACGAGGATTTCTTCGGCGCGGACACGATCACGATCTCCAGCGCCTCGTCGAAAACGGCGATCATCGCCGCGTACCTGCTTTCCAAGCGCGAGGGCATCGAGGTGGTCGGCCTCACCTCGGGCGGCAACGCCGAGTTCGTCAAGTCGCTCGACGTCTACGATTCGGTTTACTCCTACGACGACATCGCCGAGTTGCCCGGTGACCGTGCCGTCTACGTAGACATCTCAGGCGACACCGGTATCCGGACCTCAATTCATTCCCACTACGGCGACCGCCTGGCGCACAGCGCTGCGGTCGGGGTGACCCATTGGACCCAAATGTCGCCCGGGCCAAGCGATCTCGCCGGACCCAAGCCCGTCTTTTTCTTTGCTCCGGACCGCATCAAGAAGCGCGGCACCGATTGGGGCACCGCCAAACTCGACCAAAACGTCGCGGACTCATGGGCGCCCTTCGCGGAATGGGCGTCGGGTTGGCTTCGTGTTGAACGGATTTCGAGTCAGGACGAGATCCAGCGCGCCTATCTCGAGCTGCTCGACGGCAAGGTCGACCCCGCAGCGGGCACAATCGTCGAGCTGGACGGCTGAATAAGGGCGGACTCGGCCTAGTGTGGTCAGGGAAAGGCCGGGAAAAGGACGAGCACCGATGGGCATCGACGAGGAATACGTCACCACGCTGGAGGACCTCAAGAGCGATCTCGCGGGGCGGTACAAGTGGACACCGAGCGGCGGAAGCTCCGTCGACGCCACGGTCGTCGACGCCGACATGGCGGCCCTGGACCGCGACGGCTACGTGATCTGGCCGAACCTGCTCAGCGCCGACGAATGTGAAGAAATCCGCGAGGTCGTGCGACCGTGGCTGGGACACATGGGACGGAATACTTTCGAAGGCCGGCGTACCCAGCGCATCTACAGTGTCCTGAGCAGAACGCGGGTATGCGATCGACTCGTCGATCATCCCCGGGTGCTGGCGGTGCTCGACCGCTTGCTGATGCCCAACTACCTGCTCTCGGCCCTGCAAGCCATCAATATTCTCCCCGGAGAAGCGGCTCAGCTGGCCCATCACGACGACGGGTTCTACCCGATTGCGCGCCCCAGGGAACCGTTGGCGGCGGCGACGATCTGGGCGATCGACGACTTCACCGCCGACAATGGCGCGACCGTGGTGGTGCCCGGAAGTCACCGGTGGGGTCAGGGCCGCCCGGGCCCCGACGACCCTGCGGTACCGGTCGTTATGCCCGCCGGATCATGCGTATTCTTCGTCGGCACCCTCTGGCACGGCGGAGGCGCCAACACCACCACTCACGGCCGTCTCGCCGTCACCGCGCAGTACTGCCAGCCGTGGCTGCGCCCGATGGAGGCTTACACCCTGTCAATCTCTAAAGACATCGCTCGCGCCGTCTCCGACGACCTTCGCCGCATGCTTGGCTACAGCATCCACCCGCCATTCGTCGGCGCGGTCGACGGTCTGCACCCCCTGCGCTTGCTGGATATCCCCCCGGAGGGGTAGACCAGCGGAATTCGCTACTGGACCGCGCCGGTTTGTAGGCTCTCGAACATGCCCTTGAACCCCGGCGACGTCTTCGCTGGTTACGTCATTGACCGGTTGCTGGGCTCCGGAGGGATGGGCGAGGTCTACCTTGCACAGCATCCTCGCCTGCCGCGGCACGACGCGCTGAAGATCCTGTCCCTGCCCGCGACCGCGGACGCGGAGTTCCGCGCGCGATTCATTCGTGAAGCCGAACTGGCTGCGACGTTGTGGCACCCGAACATCGTCGGTGTGCTCGATCGCGGCGAGTTCAACGGCCGTCTCTGGATCTCGATGGCCTACGTCGAAGGCACCGACGCCGGCCGACTGATTCGGGAGACCTACCCGAACGGAATGCCCGAACAGGACGTTGCAGAAATCGTGATGGCGGTGGCCGAGGCGCTCGACTTCGGTCACGAGCGCCGTTTGCTTCACCGGGACGTCAAGCCGGAGAACATCCTGGTGACCCCGTCCGACGGTGGGCGGCGCAGGGTGCTGTTGACCGACTTCGGCATCGCCCGCCGAATCGACGACGTCAGCAACCTCACCGACGCCAACGTCACCGTGGGGACCATCAGTTATGTCGCCCCCGAGCAACTACTCAGCAAACCACTTGACGGACGTGTGGACCAATACGCGCTGGCCGCTACGACCTTCCACCTGCTGACCGGTGCCCCACCTTTCGTCGATACCAACCGCGCCGTCGTCATCAGCCATCATCTGAATTCGCCACCGCCCCGGGTTTCGCAGCGCCGACCCGATCTGGCGCATCTCGATGCGGTGCTGATCCGGGCCCTGGCCAAAAATCCCGCCGACCGGTACCCGACCTGCCTCGAATTTGCCCGGGCACTTACTTCCGGCTCGGGCCGCGTTCCAGGCGGCAGCTCGGAAGAACGTCCCGCCACCCAGCGTCTTGAACGTGTCACCGTTCAGGGAACGGCACGCGGCGTTCAGCAAACGGCGATTGACGGTCACGAACAGTTCGGGGTCCTGTCGTTTTACCTGATCACGGATGAGCCCTTGGGCGATCGGCGCACACCGGTGCCCGTGGAGATACAAACGGACCTGGTGGCTGGTCAGCTCGCCGATGGCGATGCGGTCGAGGTCAGCGGCGCGTGGGACGGTGAAACGCTCGACGCCGACAAAGTGGTCAACCTGTCGGCCGCGGTTCCTGCGAAGCCACGCCGGTCCAAGGACCGCGCCGACGCGCCAGAGAAACCGCAGAAGAAGGCGGAGAAGCCGCAGCAGCCGCCACGAGAGGACGAGAAGAAGGCGTCGAGAGGCCCCAAGGTCTGGATCACGGCGATCGCGGCCTTGGTCGCCGTGATCGCGCTGACCACGGGTGCCGTCTGGTACTTCACCGACGGATTCGGCCGGGGGACGCGCCCTGGCGTGGAGATCAAGCCGGTGAGCGCGACAGTGTTCTCCCCGGACGGCGCCCCGGACAATCCGCAGGACGCCGACCTGGCGATCGACGGCGATCCGAACACCGGATGGTCCACGGTCACTTACAAGGACGCCGTCCCCTTCCCCAAATTCCTCAAGGGAATGGGCCTGTTGCTGCACCTGGCGGAACCAGCCGTGCTGACTGCCGTGACGCTCGACGTCAGCAGCACCGGAACCCAGGTCCAGATCCGCTCGTCACCGACCGAAACGCCCACCAAACTCGAGGACACCACCGAATTGACCCCGACCACGTCACTGCAGCCGGGGCACAACCGTATCGACGTGCACAACCGCACCAAGACCTCCAACGTGCTGGTGTGGATCTCCACGTTGGGCACCACCAATGGCGAGAGCCGAACGAAGATCTCCGACATCACCCTGCAGGGAACCACGTAAGACGCGCGTGCAGAGAGTCGCCCGGTCCCAGCGGCGGACCAGTCGGCGGTAACGTCATTCTCAAAGAGCAGCCACCCGCAGCTTGTCAGGACCCCATGCTCCCCCCAGGTCATCAGGCCTTATTGCCGCTCTAATGCCGCAAGGGTAATCTGATTACCAGAGGCGCTCCGGTATCGATGACTCATGCCGCCTCGCGCAAACGAGACTCCCAGGAGACGAATATGCCGTCACGCGACCTTTCCTTCCCGGTGTTCGACGCCGACAACCACTTCTACGAGCCCAAGGAAGCGCTGACCAAGTTCCTGCCGGAGCACCGCAAGGGTGTCATCGACTACATCGACGTCCGTGGCCGCACCAAGATCATGGTGCGCAACGTGGTCAGTGACTACATTCCGAACCCGACGTTCGAGATCGTGGCACGCCCGGGCGCTCAGGAGGAGTACTTCCGGCATGGCAGCGGCGGCAAGAGCTTCCGTGAGGTGATGGGCAAGCCGATGAAGTCGATCCCGGCGTTCCGCAATCCCGAGGCGCGCCTGGAAGTCCTCGACGGACTTGGCTTGGACTACACGCTGATGTTCCCGACGCTGGCCTCCCTGGTGGAGGAGCGGTTGAAGGACGACCCGGAACTGATCCTGGACATCATCCACGGGCTGAACCAGTGGATGTACGAGACCTGGCAGTTCAACTATGAAGACCGCATCTTCTCCACGCCGGTCATCAATCTGGCCATCGTCGATCGGGCCCTCGAGGAACTCGACTGGTGTCTGCAGCGGGGCGCCAAGACCGTCTTGGTCCGGCCCGCGCCGGTGCCCGGCTATCGCGGCACCCGGTCCTTTGGCCTGCCCGAGTTCGACCCGTTCTGGGATGCGTGCGTCAAGGCCGGCATCCCGGTATCGATGCACGCCTCGGACAGCGGATACGCCGAATACCTCAATGACTGGGAGCCCGGCGACGAATACAAGCCATTCAAGCCGACCGCGTTTCGCATGGTCGCGATGGGCAAGCGGCCCATCGAAGACACCATGGCCGCGTTGGTCTGCCACGGCGCGCTCACCCGCAATCCCGATCTGCGCATCCTGTCGGTCGAGAATGGTGGATCGTGGGTGCCGTACCTGTTCTACCAATTCAAGAACGTCTACGCGAAGATGCCGCAGGAGTTCCCCGAAGACCCGATCCAGGCCTTCAGGCGGTGCGTGTACGTCGCACCCTTCTGGGAAGACGACTTCAAGAAGATGGCCGATCTGTGCGGCGTCGACCGCATCATCTTCGGCTCGGACTGGCCGCATCCGGAGGGCTTGTCCGATCCGATCAGCCTGGTCGACGACCTCGAAAGCCAGGGCCTGGACGAGGAGGGGGTCCGGAAAGTGATGGGGGGCAACATGATCGACCTCTTCAAAGTCCCCAACGAGATCGTCCACCGGCCCGACGTACCCGCGCTCGTGCTCACCTGATTTCGCCCGGGCATCGGGAATTGACGTCGTCAACGCGCCGCGTTGCGCTGTTGGCACGAGTGGTCGGGCCGGTTCTCCTGCTCGTGCAGTGCGCCAACCCGGCGCCACCTCCTGCCGCGACATCAGCACCGTCCGTGTCGCCGTCCTCGACGGTCGCGGCGCCGACCAGCACGTCGGCGCCCAGCGCATCACCAACTCCGGCGCCAACCTCCGCTGCCGCGGCCGTGCAACCGGTCACCGCCGCCGACCTCGGCAACACGTGGCGCCCGGAGTGCCCCGTGGAGCCAGAGCAGTTGCGCCGGGTTGAGCTCTCCTACAGGGGTTTTGACGGCCAGATCCACCGCGGCGCGCTCATCGTACACGAAGAGTTGGTGCCGGACGTGATCGCGATCTTCGACGATCTTCTGCGATTGGGCTATCCGGTCGAGAAGATGCGCACGGTCGACCACTACCCGGACGCCGACGACGAAGCATCCATGGAGGACAACAACACGTCGGCGTTCAATTGCCGGCGCATCCCGGGCAGTGACGAATGGTCCCTGCACGCCTACGGCCGGGCTGTCGACATCAACACGTTGATCAACCCCTGCCTCTACGTCAGCGGTTATTTCGAACCCCGGAACGCGGCGGACTACCTGGACCGCGACCGAACCGACCCGGGACTGATCCACGCTGGGGACCCGGCCGAACGCGCCTTCACCGATCGGGGCTGGCAATGGGGCGGCTACTGGAAAACTCCCGACTACCAGCACTTCGAGCGCGCCTGAGCCTGAACTACTGTGCCGTTGCGGGCTTACAGGTCCAGGGCCCGGGCTGTCAATGTCGCGACCTCACCGCGCAAGTCCGATATGGGTGCACTGCCTCGCACGAGGATCGAGTTCGAAAGCAGTACGACGTAGGTATCCGAAGTCGGGTCTATCCAAATGGAGGTTCCGGTGAAGCCCGTGTGGCCGAAGCTCCCAACGGGAAAGACCCTCCCGCGCGCACCGGACAGGGGCGTATCGATGTCCCAACCGAAGCCGCGCAGGTTTTGCCCCGGGATCGCCGGATAGCGCGGTGCGAGCAGCGGATCCCTCGTATTGGGTCTTGTTGCAACGGCTTCCCGGGTGGCGGTGTTGGCTGCCTCCAGTTGCCCCGGCGCATGTCCCGGCTGCTGCGGCGAGATCATCATCTCCAAAGTTGCTTGCGTCAGCGGAAACTCGCTGGGGCGACCCGCGAGCCGGTCGAGCAGAGCCTGCGCAAAGGTGCTGACGTCGCGGGCCGTTGAGAACACTCCAGCATGCCCGGCCACTCCCCCCATCCGCCGCGCCGTCATGTCATGCACTGTGCCCCAAAGCAAGTAATTGAAGTCTGGGTTCTTGCTCGGATCTGCTGCATTCTCTTCGTCGCGCGCCGTCGGGGCGATGCGCGGTAAGAGCTCGGTGCTCCAGGTTCCGGCCGGGCATTCATCCGGCTCGGTTCCCTCCCCGGGAGCCCACCCGACTGCAACTCCCCTAATCGTGTGCGGCCCACAGGCTTTGGCGGGAGGGAGGTAGCTGGTCTCCTGCAGACCGAGCGGTGCGAACACCTTTCGCTGAACGTAGACGTCCAAGGTCTCGCCGGTGATTTTCTCGAGCAGCGCGCCGAGCAGGATGTAGTTGATGTCCGAGTAGTGAAAAACCGTCCCGGGCTCTGATTCAAGCGGCGTCGTGAATGCACGACGAAAACCCTCCGCTTTGTCCGCTCGCTCCAGTCCCCACGGATCTTTGAGTTCTACATCGTCCTTTTCGCCGGAGGTATGTGTGAGCAGCATGCGAATGGTCACCCGCGCGCGCCGTGGATCATTCGCCAAGTTGAAGTCGGGCAGATACTGCTGCACGGGATCGTCGACTCGGACAGCGCCTTGCTCGTAAAGCTGCATGATGGCCGTCGTGGTGGCGATCGGCTTGGTCAACGACGCCAGATCGAAGATGGTGTCCTCGGTCATCGGGTCTGCGGGTGCCGGCTTTCCATCCAAGCCTGGTTCGCTCGCCAGCCTCCGCACGCCGTAGGCCTCGTGAAAGACGATATTGCCGCCGTGCCCGACCACCAGGACGGCACCCGGTAGTTTCTCTGCCGCAACCGCATCGTTGATCAGCTTGGACACAGCCTCGAAGCCGGGTGGGGGGACGACATCGGGCATCTTGGGAACCGTTGCGCGCAGCGATCTTTGAGCACGCGATGTCGGCGCTGACGCAGTGCTGGTACCTTTCGCCGGGTGCGTCGGCTCGCCGTGCGAGCAACCCACGACCACAAGCATCACGGTTCCGGCCACTGCGGCCTTACGAAAAACCTTCCGCACTACGTCTCCCCTGAAGTCTCCCCTGAAGTCTCCCCTGCCAGAGCATCCCGTACCCGTCCCCCCGACCGCTCCAACCGGACCGCGGCCTCGGCGGCGTCAACGCCCCCGAGGAGCGCGACGATCGCGGTCTTGGCGTGACCGCCCGCAGCGGCAAGCGCGGCGGTCGCGGCGTCCTCTTCGACGCCGGCCGCGTCGCGCACGATTCGGACGGTCCGGCGGCGCAGCTTCGCGTTGGTCGCCCGCACGTCGACCATTCGCGGTCCATAGGCTTTGCCGAGCGCGATCATCACGCTCGTCGAGATCGCGTTCAGCACGATCTTTTGTGCTGTCCCCGCCGTCAGCCGCGTCGAGCCGGCAAGAACTTCTGGTCCGGTCAACAGTTCGATGACAATATCGGCGGTCGCCTCACTGCCGGCGTTGTTGACGACGGCGACGGTCAGCGCCCCCGCCGCGCGCGCATGGTCGAGCGCCCCAAGCACATACGGCGTGCGGCCGGACGCGGTGATGCCGACCAGCGCATCGGCTGCGGTCAGATCGGCTAGGTCCGCCGGGTCGAAGGCGTCTTCCGCGCCGTCGATCGCCATGGTCAGCGCCGCCGGGCCGCCGGCGATCACGCCACGCACCAGATCGGTGTTGAACGTCGGCCCGCACTCGGCGGCGTCGAGCACACCGAGCCGACCCGGTGTCCCGGCACCGGCATAAACCAGGCGCCCACCGCCGTCCAGTCGCGCCGCGATCGCCTCCGCCGCCGCCGTGATCCGCGGGACCGCCGCCAGCAGTGCGCCGTGTGCGTCGCCCTCGGCGGCGACGAGCAGCGCGACGATGTCACCGATCGGCCTCGCATCGAGGTCGTCCAGTCCGGGCCTCGCGGCCTCGGTGGCTAGCGCGTCGAGCCGGTCGCAAACGGCACCCGCCTGCAGCCGGATGACGTGCGGCTCGTGGATCGCACTGAGCCGCAAGGTGCCGTCGAGGGCGTCACCGGCAGGTGCGACGAGGTCGAGTCGCTCGCGCAGCGCTTTCACCCCGGCGAGGCCGCCGACCATCGTCACCGGGCCGCCGCCCACCGCGCGGGCGGTCGCTGCCAGCGACTCCGCCGCGGCGTTGACGATTGCCGACGCCACCGCGTCGTCTCTCGCTGCCAGGACGTCCGGCGCGAACGACGCGAGTGCGGCAGGATCGGTGAGCTGTCCCGGCCAGGTTCGCGGCGGACCAAAGCGGGCGCATGCGGCGTCGATCAACGCGGTGGCCGGTCCGCGGCCGTCGAACGCGCGCAGTGCCGCACGCAACCCGGCGGTTCCGATCCAGACGCCGCCGCCCTCGTCGCCCAGCCATGGACCCCAGCCGTCGGCGGTTCGCAAGGCAGCCTGCGCGTCGATCGAGAGCGCGACGACGCCGGTGCCCACGAGGAGCACCACGCCCGGCTTGCCATCCAGCGCGCCGGCGTGGGCGATCACGCCGTCACTGGTCACGGCGACCCGCTGGGCCCGCAGTGAACGCAGCAGCGCCTCGCCCAGCACGCGTGCCGCATCGGGGTTCGTCAACGCTCCGGCGGCGCCCACGATCACCTCTTCGATCGGCCCGAACTGCCCGGCCACAGCACGGATCGATGCCTCCGCGGCCCTCACTCCGCCCGGCGTCGCGAGGCCGGGCGCCCCAGCCCCCTCGATTCTGCGGCCGCCTCCAGCCGCCCGGCACGACGTCTTGCCGAGGTCGACGGAAAGGATCACCCGACCAATATTGGTCAGCTTCGCGCGACTTGCAATCAGGCCGCGATACCCAGCTGCTGGTTGATCTGCGGCCAATACCGCAAACCGTCGAGGGTGAGGATGAGCCAGTCGTGGATTTGGCCGTTGGCCAAGACGAACGAGATCGGTGCGAGTTGGGCGACGGCCCTTTCCTGCAGCCGGAATACGTCGGGCGACAGAATGTCGAGATTGCCCGAGTACACGAACGTCGGCGGAAGTCCGGCGAAATTCGTCCCGTACAGCGGGCTGACCAACGGGTCCGTCACCGGCAGGCCGCCTGCCCACACCTTGCCGATCTGCATCGCCGGCCCCCACGGGAGCAGCGGATCCTGAACGAACGCGATGTTGGGGTTGGTCATCGTCAGGTCTAGCCATGGCGAGAGCAGCACCATTCTCGACGGTACGGGGTTGCCGAGGCCGACCATGCGGTTGACCGCCGCTAGTGCGAGGTTGCCGCCCGCGGAGTCGCCGATCACGCTGACGTTGGCCGCGCCGTGGGCGGTGACTTGCGAGTTGATGAAGCTGGCCAGCTGAGGTACCACCAACCCGGCGGTACCGCCTTCCTGCAGCAACGGGTAAATCGGCACCTGAATGGTCGCGCCGGTCTGGTGGGCCATCACCGAGTAATGGATCCAGTGCAGGAACGACGGCGGGAAGATGAACGCGCCGCCGTGAATGGCGACGACGTTTTCGCCGGTGGGATTCATCGGCGTGATCTGCACGATCCGCATGCCGTCACTGCTGTAGAACTGGACCGTTTCGCCCAACCGCAGGTTCAAGAACGGTGGCGGGGAGTTGCCGATGAACCACGACAGCGGCGGGACATCGCTGGCAAGCAGTTGCAGCAGCGGATTGTTCGGCATCGAAATTCCCGTTTCGAGTCCGGACAACGCCAGCAGCGGCTTCACCGGGTACAGCGCGGCGGTTTCCAGTCTGTTGATGATCGAGGGCACACCGGTGAAGGTCCCCGCCTCGGTGGCAGGAAACGGTGGAGCGGCCGGCGCACCCACGATCTCGGTGAAGAAGTAGTTGGCAACCCGAGCGAACCCGGTGGCCACGTTCGCCGGGGCCTGCAGGATTTCCTGCCCGGCGGCCTCGAAGCCTTGCAAGACGGACGCACCGGCCGCCTCAGCGCTGGCATACGACCCGGCCGCGCTGTTCAGTGCCCGCACAAACTCCGCATGAAATGTCGCCGCCTGCGCGCTGAAAGCTTGATAGCCCTGGCCGTGGGCGGAGAAAAACGCCGAGATCGCTGCTGACACCTCGTCCTGGGCGGCAGCCAATACCTCCGTGGTGGCAGCTGCCATGCCCTGGTTTGCCGTCGCGACGACCGAACCGATCGAGGCCACATCCGTGGCCGCGGCGGACACTACTTCCGGCAACGCATACACATACGACACCGCGCCGCTCCCCTACGTCGGGGCAACTTCCCCCAGTTGCCTGTCACTTGACGATCGCCGTTATCGGAGCTTATGCCCGCAGCTATGGCTTGGGGAGCGGCTTGTGTGAATTGCCCACTCCTTGCCCGAGCCGGCTCCAGGTCGCGCCAGGTCTTGCGCGTGAATGCCGCGATGAATTTAGGGCGCGCCGACAGTCGGTATTGATGTGACTGAAGAACGATTGATCGCTACCACCACCATCAACGCTCCCGCCAACGTGATCTTCGACGTGCTCGCCGACCCGGGTGCGCACGCGAGCATCGACGGCACAGGTTGGGTGCGCGAACCCCTCGACCCCCAACGCCTGACCGGTCCGGGCCAGATCTTCCGGATGGCGATGTATCACGACAACCACCCGGACAAGCACTACGAAATGGCCAATCGCGTCGTCGCGTACGACCCGCCGAACACCATCGCATGGGAGCCGGGTCAGGAAGTGTCCAAAGGAGCCCTCCGCCGGGATAGGGGAAACGCCGGGGACGAATCTGCCGACCTAGTGTTCGGAGGCTGGATCTGGCGCTACGACCTGACGCCCCTCGAGCCGTCGAAGACCGAGGTTCGGCTGACCTATGACTGGTCCGCGGTGCCGCAGGAGGGCAGGTTCATCGAATTCCCACCATTTCCCCGCGAGCATCTGGACAACTCGCTGAGCAATCTCGCAGCACTGGCGGTCCGGACCGCGACGATCTCGACGACCTAGTCGAAGCGATCAGGCCGTGATGCCAAGTTGCTGGTTGATCTGCGGCCAGTAGGGCAGGCCCCACGGGGTGAGCAGAATCCAGTCGTGAATTCCGCCGGGGAAAAGTTCGAAGCCGAACGGGGCCCCCGCGGCGATGGCCGCTTGCTGCAGGATGGCCGCTTGGGCTGCGAGTGGATCCAACGAACCCGAGTAGACATACGTCGGCGGCAAACCGTCCAGTGATCCGTACAGCGGACTCGCCATGTAGTTGGTCACCCCGAGATTGCCCGCCCATACCGTGCCGATCCCTCTAGTCCCCACGTCCAACCACGGCGACAACAGCACCGCCGAATACGGCATCGGACCGAGCGGATCGGTCTGCCGCATGTACTGGAGGGCCGCGAGGGCGAGATTCCCGCCCGCGGAGTCGCCGGTCACGCTCACATTGGTCGACCCGTATTGAGCGATTTGCGACGAGATGAAGCGGGCGATCGTGGGCACGACCGTCCCCGCGGTGCCCCCTTCCTGCACCAACGGGTAGATCGGCACCTGGATGGTGGCGCCGGTCTGGTACGCGGTCACGGAGTAGTTGATCCAGTGGAAGAACGACGGCGGGAAGATCAACGCGCCGCCATGCAGGGCAACCACGTACTCACCCGTGGGGTGAGCGGGCGTGATCTGGACGACGCGCATCCCCTCGTAGGTGGTGTATTGGACCGTTTCACCAAGCAGCAAATTCAGCAACGGCGGCGGGGAGTTGCCGACAAGCCACGACAACGGCGGGATGTCGCTGGAAATCAGCCGTAACAGAGGGTTATTCGGCAACGCGGTTAGAGATTCAAGTCCAGACCACGCCTGACTTGCCAGTGCCGACGTTTCGGCAGCGAAAATGTTCGATACCTGGTGCAGTTGCCGATCGACACCCAGTACCGTCTGTTCCAGGGCAGCCAATGGCGACGCATTTGCCGCCTCAGCGGCCGTATATGCCCGCGTCGCGCTGGCCAACGCCTGCACAAACCGCTCGTGAAAAGCCGCCGCCTGCGCGGTGAGCGCTTGATACCCCTGGCCGTGGGCGGAAAACAGGGCCGCGATCGCGGTTGACACCTCGTCCTCCGCGGCGGCCAGCACCGCGGTTGTGGACTCTGCGACGCCGCGGTTTGCCGTCGCGACCGCAGTCCCGATGGAAACCACTTCTGTCACCGCCGTCGACATGACGTCGGGCAACGCAAAGACGTATGACAAGGCGCCGCTCCCGTATCCGAAGGCAACCTGCTGAAGGTTGCCCAGCTGTACCGATTGCTGGGTAGCCGGAGCTTAGGCACATACCGGGGGATTTCGGCGCAGTTTGCCTGAATTACGTATGAGCGGCAGGTCCGAGGGGACGATGTGACGCGGCGAAAGCGAAGTGGCCGAGCACTTTTCGCGAAAACGCCACGACGATCCGTACGCTTGCGTATGCTGCGGAAGATGCAGGTTGCGCCGGATAATCTAGTTACTGCAGCACAAAATATTGCGACCATCGGGTCGGACTTGAAGTTCGCTCATTCTGAAGCGGCGGTCCCGATGACGAACATCGCCAGCGCGGGGGCCGACGAGGTCTCCGCAGCGATAGCTGAGGCGTTCGCTGCACATGGCCAGAGCTTTCAGCAAGTGACCGACCAAGCGATAGCGTTCCACGACCAATTCGTGCAAACACTGACGGGGAGCGCGAACGCCTACAAGAGTGCCGAGACCTCTAACGCCTCAGTGTTGTCTGAGGCGGCTTCAATATTGCCCGCCGCCGCCGCACCCGCCGAGGACAACGGCTGGGTCACCCTGATCCAATTGGGCGCACTAGCCCTGTCGCCCTTCATCGTGGTGGCTTTGTTGGGCACCTTGTCCACCCTGCTGGCCACCTATTGGGCGGTGCAGTTCTTGGGCACCGTACTCGGCTAGCGCGAGCGTCAGGACGGGTAGCGGGGGATTGCCAGTACACAAACCCCGCCACTGCGACCAGATGTCAAGCCCGAAGGCGATCACCCCGATGGGCACATTGACGAAAAATATCCACTGCCAACTCAATTGATCGACGAGCACGCCGCCGAACAGGGGATCAACCTCAGGGGATCAAGATGTAGCTCATCCCCGGGAGCTCCGGAATGGTGCGTGTGTCGAATTCGCCGAAGCCCGTCGTGCGGTAGCCGTTGGCGGGGGTAGCCCCGTAGCCGTAATTCATTTCACTGATCGTCAGGACTCCGCCGTCAACGGAATCGACCCAGGCGACGTGCCCGACGCCTCCGACGAGCGCGCTGCTGAAGACGGCGACCGAGCGGGGCTGCGCTTCACTGACGACCGTCCACCCTGCTCCCCGGGCCAGGTTCGCCCAGAGTTCGGCGTTGCCGGTGAGCGCCTGGACGTAGTAGCCAGCGTTGGCGTGAATCAGTTCTTGCGCGCCCCAGGTGCAGTAGCCCTCCCAGCCAACGAGCGGGTTGCGGTCGGTCGTGGCACCCCTGGTCCGACTACTCACTATGGTGTCTGCATTGGCCGGCTCCATAGCCACCGGAGCTCCCAACGAGAGCAAGCAGCAAAATACAGCCGCCAACACCAATCGCTTCGCCTTCATACCTCCCCCTCCCTGACGCTCCCTTGCCGATGCGGTATCAAGTCGTTACATAGCTGTTATCGCCAGACGACCTGGATTCGTTTCACCTTGCGGCCCAAAAACCTGGATTGTGGGATGTCACCAGGCGCTTTGCCGGGGGAAGCAACTTCTACTTCGAGGTGTTTGAACCGAGCAAGACCACAGCGGCGCCGAGGGAAGGCAACGGATGACCGAGCAATCAAGTCAGACGACTGACCTGCGGATTGGCGTTCAGCTGTGGCCCGGCGGGACGCCGGATTTCCAGACGTGGCGAAGCGCTGTCCTGCAGGCCGAAGAACTCGGAGCCGATGCGATCTTCGGCTATGACCACTTTCACAAACCCTTCGTCGACATCGTGGATGGCGGTCCACAACTCCACGACGACCAACCTGACGTCAACAATTTCGAGGGATGGACAGCCCTTGCATCGTGGGGCGAAATCACGAAAAGAGCCGAGATAGGGCTTCTTGTGACGGGGGTGCCTTATCGCAACCCTGACCTGCTCGCCGACATGGCACGCACCGTCGACCACATCAGCGGTGGCAGGCTCATCCTCGGCCTCGGCGCCGGCTGGTATCCCAAGGACTTTTTGGTCTACGGATACGACTACGGGACGACAAAAACCAGAATGGACGATTTCGACGCGGCCCTAGCCCGGATCGAGCACAGGCTCCGCCACTTGACTCCGCTGCCGCTACGCCAGATCCCGATCCTCATCGGGGGCGGCGGCGAGCGGCGCACGATTCCCGCCGCCGCGCGGTATGCGGACATCTGGCACAGCTTCGAACCTCTGGCTGAGTTCCGCCGCAAGAACGATCTCCTCAAACGCCTCGCCACCGAGGCCGGACGCGACGAGGCCCGCATTGAGCGAGCGATGGCCTGGACGGACGCCGCGACCGCGGATGAGTTCGTGCGAGAGGGCGTCACTCTCTTCACTACAGAGATCCACCCCACCGGCGACGGCTACGACTTCTCCGAGCTCGAGACAATGCTGGCTTGGCGCGGCCTTAAAAGCCGCAGCAATGGATGACCGTCAGGTCGCCGACACGTCAGCCAAGCCGTGTCGGATGAGCGCCTGGGCATTGGCGACGACGGCCTCGATGGATCCGCGGCGAGGACTCCACCACTCCACGGCCCAATTCAGCGCCCCTAGGACCAGCATCTGCGCGATGTAGAGATCAAGCTCGGGGCGGAGCAAGCCGGCTCGGGCGACGTCGTTGATAAGTCTGCGCCAGACTTCGCCGTATCGCTCTTCCTCCACAATCTGGCGCTTGCGGATCGAGTGCGGAACTTGTCCGGCGTTGCGGATGGCCGCCGTGGTGTAGTCCGAAATCTCGAGTTCATGTCGCAGGTGCGCTTCGGCGGCAACGAGCAGTCGATCCAACGGCCCGGTCCCGTCCGGAAGCGCATCCAAGACCTTCCTGACGTGTTCGCGCATATCCGCGATCCCCGCCCACATCACTTCTTCGATCAGATCGTCGCGCGACGGGAAGTGGTAGTAGATCGCGGGCGCCTGAAGCTGGGCGACCGCACCCACATCGCTTAGGCGAAGCCCGGCGTAGCCGCGCTCAGACAGCACTCGGGCCGCCGCATCAAGGATGCGTTTACGAGTCAACGCTGCCTTTGATTCGACGTTTGGCGCCTCCTCACCTATTGACTCGGCAGCGTCATCCGTTCCAGCATCCGGCCTGGCCATGGCGCACATTCTACGGGGGAACGTGACCGCTTCGGCTAGCGACGCGATGGCAGAAAGCAAATTAAAAAAACTTCGCTTTACCTTGCCTTGCAACGCTCTCGGCGCTCCCCACCGCGAATCTCCGAGTCAGATTCTAAACTAAAATAAATACTGGTCGAGGCGGTGCGCATTCCTTCATCGATTGAAACGTACGGTCAAGTGCGCGAGACACAGCACACGCCAACGCCTATCCCACGGCGTGGATCGAGCAGATGACGCGCCCTGATGGCAACCGGTCAACTGCGCGCCATGGCCGCAGCATCGCGGGTAACTGATCGCTGTGGTGGCAGTTGACCGCAGTTCTCAGCCGTGTACCCGTAAGGCGTAACAACGCAACATAATTCGTGTCAGACGGCTCGAACGTGCACGCGGGCTGTCACACTCGGTGTGCGGCGGTGCAGAGACCGCTCGAGTCAGCGCCGATGACGACCCGCGTCGAAGGCCTGCCGAGTCGAGCTGATCAGTACGAACGAGGCAGGCCCAGGGACGTCTGGGCGACGAAGTTGAGCACCATTTCCCGACTGACGGGTGCGGTGCGCATGAGGCGAGTGACGAACCACAGCTCCGACAGCCCGTATTCGTGCGAAAGACCGTTGCCACCGTGGGTTTGGATGGCCTGGTCCAATGCCTTCAGCGCGGCTTCCGACGCCGCGAATTTGGCGATGTTGGCGGCTTCGCCAGCCGGTTGTCCGGCGTCGAACAGAGCCGCACTGTGTGCGGTGGCCATGCGGCTCAGTTCCACGGCAATGTGGCACTCGGCCAAGGGGTGGGCGATGCCTTGGTGTGCGCCGATCGGCGTGGACCACACCTGTCGCTGTCGGGCATAGTCGGCGGCCTTCTCGATGGCGTACCGGCCGATGCCGCCACAGATCGCGCCGACGAGGATCCGCTCGGGGTTCAGGCCGTCGAATACTTGACGTAATCCGTTGCCCGCCTGCCCGATCAGGGCATCTTCACCGACTTCGACATTGTCGAGGAAGACGGTGAACTGCTTGTCCGGAGAGACGATGCTGGTGTCGATCTGCTGGTAGGTCAACCCGGGCGCGTCGGTGGGGACGACGAACAGCGACAGCCGCGACTTTTCGGCGGTTGACAGGTCGCCGTCGCGGGCGACCAGGAGGAGCGCCTCGCATTGGTCGACCGCGGAGATGTAGTACTTCGAGCCCGAAATTGTCCATCCGGTAGCCGTTTTGCGGGCGGTGGTTTTGACGTTGTGACTGTTTGAGCCGGCATCGGGTTCGGTGATCCCGAAGGCCATCTTCCTGCTGCCTTCGGCGATCCCGGGGAGCCACTGCCTCTTCATTTCTTCGGAGGCATGGTGGGACAGGATGCTTCCGCAGATGGCCGGGGAAATGACCCAGATGAGCATGGGCATGCCGCGGGCAGCGAGTTCCTCGACGACGACGACGGCTTCGGCCATCCCCCCTCCGCCGCCGCCGTACGCCTCGGGCAGGTGTACACCGAGCAGTCCGGCCGCCCCGAGGTCCTTCCACAGTTCTTCGATGTGTCCGTTGCCGCGGCCGCGCTCTAAGAAGTATTGCGCACCATAGTAGTTGGCGATTCCGGCCACGCTCTCGCGGATCGCGCGCTGTTCATCGGTGTCGTTGATGAGTCCAGGCATCTCCTACCTTCCGCGGTACGTGGGGGCGCGTTTGGCGACGAACGCCGCGACGGCTTCCGCCGCGTCGGCGCTGTCTCCGGTGCGTTTGAGGCCTTGCGTTTCGGCGGTCAGTGAAGTCACCAGGTCGTTGCGCCAGCAATCGCGCAGCAGTGCGCGTTGAGTGGCGAACGCCACCGCGGGACCGTTAGCCAGATCGGTAGCGACTTCCATTGCACGAGAATGTAATTCATCGGCGGGCACAATCTCGTTGATCAGCCCCCACTGCAGCGCCTCCTCGGCGCTGATAGGTGTGTTGCGGAGATAGGCGGAGGCGGCGCGGCGCGGACCGATCAGGCGGGGCAGGTGCCAGGTGCCGCCGCCGTCCCCGGAGAGCCCCAACCCCGAAAAGGCGGTCACGAACTTCGTGTTCGGCTCTGCAAGCACAATGTCGGCGGCATAGACGTAGCCCAGCCCACCCCCGGCCACGGCGCCGTGCGCGGCGGTCACGATCGGCGCATCGATTCGGCTGAGCAGCTCGAAGGCCTGATGAAACGGCGTGGTCATCGCGATGAGCAGATCACCAAGACCCTGGTCTTTGCGGTCTTTGTGGTCCAGTAAGTAGTTGATGTCGCCACCGACGGTCAGAGCCGGGCCGTTGCCCCAGATGAGCACGGCACGCACGGAGCGATCGGCGGCGATCCGGCGCGCGACCTCCAGCGTCTCCTTTGCCAGTTGCAGATTGATCGCATTACGTTCGTCGGGTCGGTTCAAACAGATTGTGGCCAAGCCGTTTTCGACCTGGTAGTCGATCGTCTGCAGGCGGCCGGGCTCATCAAGTGCGGCGCACCAAGCCGCGGTGTCGGTGAGTTGGCGCAGCGAGACGATGCGCCCGTCCGCCTCGAATCCGATCAGATGAACGAACGCAGCTTCCAGCAAGTTTCGATTGCGCCGGACCCACCCGCGGTAGGTCCCCACCACCAACAGGCGGCCGTCGTCGAGATGGCGGAATTCGGCAGGCTCGACACGAACCTTGAAGTGTTTGCCGATGCGCCACCACAGATTGTCACGCATCGCATCGGGACCAACATGGGTGCCGCCCATGTCGAGCGGCAACCCCTCGGCGGCATAGCCAACGAACTGTGGATGCAGCAGGTGATCGATTGCCGCCCGATCCCCCGAGGCCAGCGCTTGATACAGGTGCTTGACCGCCGACACCTTCGCCTGGGGCATGAGCTCAACCGACATGGCGCGCGACCCCTTCGATGTTTGCGGCGGGCTTGGCCGCGCTCCACTCGCATACGCGGAGGCGGGCGAAGGCTTCCACGGTTCCCGTCCTTCCCAGGGGCTGGTCAGCGGGCCCGCAGGTTGCATACCGTCGCAGTATCAACGCCGCGTTCAATAACTAAACCTGCACGTCATGCCCGCAAGATGGCCTAGAATAGCACCGAATTCTATTCCATGTTAAATTCCGCTGTCTAGAGCCACACCGGCGAAGATTTCGACGCGCGAGGGACAATGGGCGGCATGGAACCCAAACCCCCATCCGCGGCTGCGCCGAAGCCGCCGCGGGCGCGCGTCACACCCGAGGACTTGGAGAGGTTCGGCGACGAGGACTCGATGCGGCAGGCGTCGAACGACGACTGGCTGCGCGATGAGGCGCCACCACACCACCGTGGGTAGGAAGTTCGTCCGTAGGGCGGGACGGTGACCGTCAGACAGCGATACCGAGCTGTTGGTTGATTTGGGGCCAGTGCAAGAAGCCGTACACAGAGAGTAGCGGCCAGACGTGGCCGTGGAAGGGCGCCAGTACGAAGCGGATCGGGGCGCCCTGACTCACAACCAGCTTCTCAAGGGCTGACGCGGAGATTGCGAGGGGATCCAGCCCACCCGAGTAGACATACGTCGGCGGAAGCCCGGCGAGCGACCCGTACAGCGGACTAACCATCGGGTTGGTAATCGGCAACTTGTCCCCCCACCACATGCCGAGCTGTTGCCCAAGGGTCAAATCGAGCCACGGAGACAGCAGAACCATTGACGACGGCATGGGGCCAGCCGGGTTGGTCTGCAACATGTACTGGACGGCCGCGAGCGCGAGGTTGCCACCCGCCGACTCGCCGAGCACGCTGACGTTCCCGGCCCCATGCTGAGCAATCTGAGAGGAAATGAAGCTGGCCGTCCTCGGCACGACGGTGGCGGCGGTGCCGCCTTCCTGTATCAGCGGGTAGATCGGCACCTGGAAGGTTGCGCCTGTCATGTAGGACATCGCCGAGTAATCGATCCAGTGGAAGATCGATGGCGGGAAGATATACCCGCCACCGTGCAACGTAACTACGTATTCGCCGGTAGGACGTGCCGGTGTGATCTGGACGACGGTCATGCCGTCATATGTGCCGTACGAAACCGTTTGCCCCAGCAGCGAATTAAGCAACGGCGGCGGCGAGTTGCCCATTACCCACGACCACGGCGGGATGTCACTGGCCAGCAGCTTCAGAATCGGCGAGTCTCGCACCGAAAACAGGGATTCGAATCCTGTGGCCGCTGCGGCATGGAGTTGCTGAACACCGACCGCCGCCTGCTCTACGGCCGCCAGCGGCGCTGCGCCGGCCGCCTCGGCGGCTGCATATGCGCCGCTGGCACCGGCCAAGGTCTGGACGAAGCGCTCGTGAACCGCAGCTACCTGGGCGCTGAGAGCTTGATAGCCCTCGCCGTGGGCGGAAAACACGGCCGCGATCGCCGCTGACACCTCGTCCTCAGCGGCGGCCAGCAATCCTGTGGTGGCTGCGGCCGCGCCCCGGCCCGTCGTCACGACCACCTCGCCAATCGCGGCCACGTTGGTGGCCGCGGCTGACATCGCCTCGGGCAACGCAACAACATACGACAACGTGTAGCTCCGCTCTTCGGGGCAACAATCGCGTGCCCGGCCGGTCCCGCTCCGACTAGCCGGAGCTTAGGTGCACGCCGCCTGTTATACGGCCGGTTTTGCCAGAAACACCGGTGGCTCGGGCCCCACAGCACCTGTGCAGGATGTTCTGCGGTTCCTCCCAGGAGCCCGACAGCAAAGCCACATGAAGGAGATTCGTGGTTGGCGCCCGGGCGGAGAATATCGGTCCACGCTGCTGCTTTGCTTGACAGGCGAGTTGCTCCAACCGCCGCACCCAGCAAATGCGATGAGATGACACCGCCGAGCCGGTGAGACGGGCCTCACCAGCCGTGGGTGAACGATCCTTCGTCGCGCGCCGTGGCTCATTACAAATCGGCAGTTGGCCGAACCGAGTTCGAAACCTTACGGATGGGTGACCCTTGCTGAATCAGATTGCAAGGATGGCGATCGCGAGGCCACGACGTGTGATCGTCGCGGCGGCCCTACTGACCCTGGGCCTGGCCATCTTTGGCGTGCCCGTCTCGAATAGTCTGTCCGCCAGCGGATTTCAGGATCCGGCGGCGCAATCGGCGCGGGCTACCCAGCTCCTGACGGACAAGTTCAACCAGGGTGACACTGAACTGCTTATCACCGTCTCGGCACCCGACGGCGTCGACAGCCCGGCCGCGCGGGCGGCCGGCATTGCCATCGTCGGGCAACTCCGAGCCGCGCCACATGTGGTCGATGTGGCCTCACCGTGGACTCGACCACCCCAAGCCGCGGCCGATCTGGTCAGCAAGGACCGAAACACCGGGCTGATCGTCGCGGGCATCAAGGGGAACGAAAGCGAGCAACAGAAGTACGCGGAGGAATTGTCCGCGCAGGTGACGCACCACCGCAACGGCGTCACGGTGCGGACGGGCGGCGCGGCGATGGTCAACGTGCAGATCACACAGCAGTCGCAGCACGACCTGCTGGTGATGGAATCGATCGCGATTCCGCTCAGCTTCCTCGTGTTGCTATGGGTCTTTGGCAGTCTGAGCGCCGCAGCGCTGCCCGTAGGCATCGGCGGGATGGCGATCTTCGGCACTTTGGCTGTCCTGCGGACGATTTCGTTCGTCACGGACGTGTCGATATTCGCCCTGAACCTCACGACGGCCATGGGTTTGGCGCTGGCCATCGACTACACGCTGCTGATACTCAGCCGCTACCGCGACGAGCTGGCCGAGGGAGCCGACCGCGAGGTTGCCGTCGCGCGCACGGTGGTCACGGCGGGTCGCACCGTGGTGTTCTCGGCCACCACGGTCGCCCTCGCCATGGCTGTCATGGTCTTGTTCCCAATGCATTTTCTAAAGTCGTTCGCTTACGCGGGGGTCGCCGTCGTCGCGCTCGCCGCTTTCGCCGCCGTCGTTGTCACGCCCGCCGCTCTGATCCTGCTCGGCGACCGGGTGAATTCGTCCCACCTGCGCCGGCTCGTTCGACGCCTGCTGCACCGGCCCGAACCCGTTCCGCAGCCCGTTGCACAGCAATTCTGGTACCGCTGGACACGATTCGTCATCCGCCGCGCGGTTCCGTTCGGACTGGCAGGTGTCACCGTCCTGGTGTTCCTCGGTCTGCCGTTCCTCGGCGTCAAATGGGGTTTCCCCGATGACCGGGTGCTGCCCACATCGGCTTCGGCGCACCAGGTCGGCGACCGCCTGCGCGAGGACTTCCGCATCGACTCCGACGCCGCGGTGACCGTCGTCATCCCCGATACCGCTGACCTGACCCGCGGCGAGATCGAGCAATACGCCATTGGCTTGTCGCGGGTGTCCGATGTTTCCGCGGTCTCCTCTCCGACCGCAACCTACGTCTCCGGAACCGCGGTCGGAGAACCGTCGGCACCGGCAGGCCAAGCTAACGGCAGCGCGTTCTTGACCGTTGACAGCACCGCTCCGCTGTTCTCCGACCGGTCTGAAGCCCAGTTGAACCGCCTGCATGCGGTCCCCACTCCGGGTGGCACAAAAGTGCTTTTCGACGGCACAGCCCAGCTGAACCGAGACAGCGTGGACGCCATCGCGTCACGCCTGCCACTAGTGCTCGGGCTGATCGGCGGCATCATGTTCCTGCTGCTGTTCTTGTTGACCGGCAGCGTCGTGATGCCGCTGAAAGCCTTGGTGCTCAATGTACTTTCGCTTACCGCCGCGTTCGGAGCGATGGTGTGGATCTTCCAGGATGGCCACCTCGGCGGTTTCGGGACGACTCCCAGCGGGATCTTGGTCGCCAACATCCCGGTTCTGTTGTTCTGCATCGCTTTCGGGTTGTCGATGGACTACGAGGTGTTCCTGGTGTCCCGAATCCACGAGTTCTGGCAGCTTTCCCACGCTACCGACAACGATGAGAGTGTGGCCCGCGGAATCGCCCGCACCGGTCGGGTTGTCACCGCTGCCGCACTGATCATGTCGATCTCCTTCGCGGCCATGATTGCGTCCCAAGTGTCGTTCATGCGGATGTTCGGTCTTGGCCTCACCTTGGCCGTCGCGGTCGACGCGACTTTGGTGCGAATGGTTCTGGTGCCGGCATTCATGCATGTCCTGGGCCGAAGGAACTGGTGGGCTCCCGCGCCCCTGGTCCGCCTACACAAGCTTCTCAGGCTCAATGACGGTCATTCCGTCCCGATGCCCGAGCAAGGGTTGGACGCGAGGCCAGCCCGACCGCAATTCAACGGTGAATTGATCGAAGTGGGCGTTCAAACCGATTACGCCACAACCACGTCCGATGGGAAGTAGTTGATATGTCCGTTATTGCTGCAGTGCAGGGTGTGCTGCCGCCGCACCGCTACACGCAAGAAGAGATCACCGAGGCGTTCATCCGGTTTCCGGGGTACGAACCCCATGAAGATCTTCTCCGCAAGCTGCACGCGAACGCCAAAGTGAACAGTCGCCATTTCGTACTTCCGCTAGAGAGGTACTCCGGCCTTACCGACTTCGGTGAGGCGAACGACATCTTCATCGAGAACGCCGTCGAAATGGGAAGTGCGGCCCTGTCTGCCGCGCTCGATGAGGCAGGCCTCAAGCCAGAAGACGTCGATCTGATTGTCACAACGACGGTGACAGGACTGGCGGTGCCGTCGTTGGACGCCCGCATTGCGGGTCGTCTGGGTCTGCGCCCAGATGTGCGGCGTTCGCCGTTGTTCGGCCTCGGCTGCGTCGCCGGGGCTGCCGGTGTTGGGCGGTTGAACGACTACTTGCGGGGTGCGCCAAATGACGTGGCGGTACTGGTGTCAGTCGAACTGTGCTCGCTGACCTACCCCGGCGCTGAACCGACGGTCGCCACCATGGTCGGAAGCGCGCTGTTCGCCGACGGCGCGTCGGCGGTCGTTGCCGTGGGTGACCAACGCGCCGAGCGGATCGGCGCCCAGGGGCCCACCGTGGTGGACTCGCGCAGCCGGCTGTACCCGGACTCCTTGACCACGATGGGGTGGAACTTCGGATCGTCCGGACTCTCGCTGGTGCTGTCCCCCAACGTCGCCACCCTCGTCGAGAAGCATCTGTCCGACGACCTCACCGGATTCCTGACCGGCCATGGGCTGACGATCGACGACATCGACACCTGGGTGAGTCACCCCGGCGGGCCGAGGGTCATCGAGGCGATCACCGACGCGTTGGAATTGCCCGATGACGCGTTGGAGCTGACCTGGCGGTCCTTGAGTGAGGTCGGCAACCTGTCGTCGTCCTCGGTGCTGCACGTACTGCGCGACACGCTGGCAAAGCAACCGCGCAGCGGCCTCCCCGGAGTGCTGATGGCGATGGGTCCCGGCTTCTGCGCGGAACTCGTACTGCTGCGGTGGAATTGAGCAGCGGTGCCCATGTCCTGGTACATCTTGCTGATCGCCGCGGTCGCGGTTGAGCGCGTCGTCGAACTGGTCGTCTCGAACCGCAACCTGGTGTGGAGCCGCGCCCGCGGTGGCGTCGAATTCGGTGTGAACCACTACCCCAGCATGGTCATCCTGCATACCGGTTTCCTGGCGGGGTGCCTGGTGGAAGTGATTGCGCTGCATCGCCCATTCGTTCCCTTACTGGGCTGGCCGATGCTGGTGCTGGCGGTGGGAACCCAGGTGCTGCGCTGGTGGTGCATCACCACGCTGGGGCATCAGTGGAACACCCGCGTCGTCGTCATACCCGATGCGCCGCGGGTCACCGGGGGTCCCTACCGGTTCTTCCCGCACCCGAACTATGTCGCCGTGGTGGTCGAGGGAATCGCGCTGCCGCTGGTGCACAACGCATGGATCACCGCGCTGGCGTTCACTTCGCTCAACGCTGCGCTGTTACGCACCCGGATCGGTGTCGAAAACTCTGCCCTGGCAAGCCTGAAGTGATCAATATTCTGGTGAGGGTTCGAGGCGAGCGCTGCCGGCCGACCCGTACTCGAGCGGGCCCACTGAGTCCTTCTCCAGACAGGAATGACCCACCGTTCGGTCATACACCATGTTTGACCCCATCCGCGGGCACCAAATTATCATCGGGAGATGCCTAGAAGGAGCGGCTCCGCCACCCGTACGGAGAGCTCGGACTCGAAATCGCAGCGAACTCGCGTTCGCATCCTCGATGCCGCCGCACATGTGTTGAGCGTCAAAGGCTTTGCGGGCACGCGATTGACTGATGTGGCCGAGTACGCAGAGTTGCAGGCCCCGGCGATCTACTACTACTTCCCCTCGCGTGAAGACCTCATCGAGGAAGTCATGTACGCCGGAGTCAGCGACATGCGTCAGCATCTGCTGAAGACGCTCGACGATCTGCCGGACGGCACTTCATCGATCGACAAGATCATGGCGGCGGTCGAAGCGCACCTCCGGCACGAACTCCAGATCTCCGATTACACGACGGCCTCGATCCGCAACTCGGGTCAGATTCCCGAACACCTGCGTGCGCGACAGAAGAAGGAAGAAGCGGCCTACGGGCGTATCTGGCAGAAGTTGTTCAACGAGGCGATCGCTGATGGCGAGCTTCGCGACGACGTAGACCCCCGCGTGGCGCGCATGTTGGTGATGGGAGCTCTGAACTGGGCCGCGGAATGGTGGAACCCCAATCGCGGCTCGCTCGATGTCGTGGTCTCCACCGCACAGACCTTGGTCTGCACCGGCCTGACGCCGCCGAAACCGGTGAGCAGAAAGCGCAGCCAATAGCTTTGGGTATCCCAGCCTCTTAACCCACATCAGCTGCGCTCAGACATGATGGATTCGCACGCAGAAGGGTGGAACACATGACGATGAGCCTGGCCGAACGCGCGGAACTCGCCGCCGCAGTCCGGGAGCTACTCAATGAGCACTGCTCCGAGGCCGACGTACGTCGGATCATGGACACCGACGACGGATTCGAGCGTGACCTCTGGAACAAGCTGGCCGCGCAGGGACTGGCCGGCCTGATCGTCGACACCGAGTACGGCGGTGTGGGACTGGGCGCACAGGAGCTGGAAGCGGTTGCCGAGGTGACGGGTGCGGCGCTCCTGCCGGCCCCATTCCTGTCGAGCGCGGTCCTGACCACGGCATTGATTCAGGCCGCGGGCACCGACGACGACAAAGCGCGGCTCTTACCCGGGTTGGCTGACGGGACCGCGATCGGAACCGTCGCGGTAACCGGCACCGGCGGTACGTGGTCGCCGGACGACGTTGCGGTTCAGGCAAGCAAGCACCAGGCGGAATACCTACTGACCGGCAGCTCGCACTATGTTCTCGACGGCCAGATCGCCGACATCATCCTGGTGGTCGCACGGACCGACGAGTCCGACGACGGCATAGGCATCTTCGAGGTCACGGCGGATGCGCCCGGATTCACGCGCACTGCCGCAACCGTTTTCGATCCGACGGTGCGTATGTCGACGTTCGGCTTCGACCGAGTGCCGGCGCGTCGAATAGGTCTTGCCGACTGGGCGCCCGTCGAGCATGCCTTGTCGCTCGCCGTCATTGCCCTCGCCGGCGAACAGGCCGGCGGCACTCGCCGCATCTTCGACATCACCATCGATTACCTCAAGACACGCATCCAGTTCGGGCGGCCCATCGGCAGCTTCCAAGCCCTGAAACACATGGCGGCGGACCTGCTCTTGGAGGTCGAATCGTCGACATCGGCCGCACAGCACGCCGCGACGCAATTTGATGCCGACCCCACAACCGCAGGTGGCGCGATCGCCCTGGCCGGATTCGCTTGTGCCGAGGCCTATCACGCGACGGCCATGCAGGCGATCCAGATGCACGGCGGTATCGCGTTCACCTGGGAACACCCGGCGCACCTGTTCTTGCGCCGGGCTCGTACCGGCCGCCAACTGTTCGGCAGCTCGCGTGATCACCGCGAGCGGTACCTCGCATCGAAGGGCGCCTGATATGACCACGACTGCCCCGAACGTCGACGACTTGCGCGCCGAGGTGCGCGACTGGCTCGCCCAGAACTGGACGCCGCTGCCGCCATCGGACGACCCGTGGGTCAGCTCGCCAGAGGAAATCGCGTGGCGGGAAAAGGTTCTCGATGCCGGTTACGCCGTTCCGACCTACCCAACCGAATGGTTCGGTCGTGGGTATCCCGGACGACTCGCCTCGGTGATTCAGCAGGAATTCCGCGCCGTCAAGGCACCCGGCGCATGCCAGGACAGATACAACATCCCGGCCAACACGCTGTTCGCATTCGGCTCCGATGACCTGAAACATGCTCTGCTCCGGGACTTTCTGACCGGACAGTCCCGCACGTGCTTGCTGTACAGCGAACCCGGTGCCGGATCGGATCTGGCCGCGGTAAGCACCACCGCGGTGCGCGACGGCGACAGTTGGGTGGTCAACGGCCAGAAGGTGTGGACCTCCGGCGCGACGACATCCGACTATGGTCTGCTGATCGCCCGCACCGACTGGGACGTACCCAAGCACAAAGGCTTGAGCTTCTTCATCATCCCGATGCGCCAGGCGGGCATTGAGGTACGTCCACTGGTGCAGATCACGGGTGAGGCGCACTTCAACGAGGTGTTCCTCTCCGATGCCACCGTGCCCCACGCGAACCTCATTGGCGGAGAGGACAATGGCTGGCGGGTGCTACAGACCGCCCTTGCTTACGAGCGCTCGATCATGGGTGACAGCGGCCGTGGTTCGCGAAACAAGTCCAAGGCCGACAACCTTGTCGAACTGGCCCGCGCGCACGGCCGCATCGACGATGCCGCGGTGCGAGAAAAGCTGGCCAACGTGCTGGCGCTGCGAGAACTCAACCGGCTCAACAACCTTCGTGCCAAGTCGGCGACCAGCCAGGGCACGTCGAGCTCGATCATGTCGCTGGGCAAACTTGCGATGTCGCGAATCCTGCACTCCGAAGCGGCGCTGAAGACGGAAATCATCGGAGCCGAGTCGCTGTTGGCGGGCCCGGACAACCGTGAAGCCGACGATGTGAACTTCCTGTCGCTCAACGCGTTCTTCACATCGATCGGTGGCGGGACCGACCAGATTCAGCGCAACATCATCGGCGAGCGCGTACTCGGCCTACCGAAGGAACCTGAACCGGACCGCGACATCCCGTTCCGGCAGGCGCGGCGCAGTTGACCCCCGCGGCGCTTCGACCATCTCTGCATTCCCGCTTTAAGTAGTGGATTACTGAAGCCCGCTCCGTCGATGCGAGAAAGGATCGGTGCGCAACCGCCGGCTCGCATCCAGTGGCGGAAGGGGTGACCAGAGATGTCGGCTGTAATCGTGGCGCCGGAGCTACTAACCCAAGCAGCAACGGACCTTGCGACCATTGGTGAAACACTTCACGTGGCGCACGTGACGGCGGCGGCCCCCACCATTGCGGTGCTGCCCGCCGCCGTCGACGAGGTGTCCGCCGGCATCGCGCAGCTGATCTCAGGTTACGGCCAGGAGTATCAAGAACTGGCCGGCCAGGCGGCGGCGTTCCACGAGCAGTTTGTCCAGCACTTGACTACCAGTGCGAGCGCCTACGCCGGCGCCGAAGCCGTGAGTGTCGGCATCTTGCAGTTCTCGACGCTTGCCGAGTCGGTTTTCCGTGCAATACCGAGCCCGATACGTGATTTGTTAGCAGGTCCGATAGACATCGTAGGCCAGTTGATCGGGTCCTATCTCACCGCAAATCCTATGGTGGCTGGCTTCATCGCGTTAATGTTCCTGGCAACCCTCGCTGAGATTTGGCTTGCAGCTGTAATTGCCATGCTGCTGTTTACGGCCGTCCTTTACGTCTTCGGTATCGATGCCGCAATCTTCCTTCCGGTAATGGATGCGATCGCCTGAAAGTGATACTCGCCGACACCTAGACGTAGCGGTCGCGGCCCGCGAGTGCGCCCATCGTCATCTGCAGTGCGTAGATCACCAGCACGAAGATCCACGGCACAGTCCAGCCCTCTGTGACGTCGTGAAGAAGGCCGAAGAGAAACGGGCCGATGCCCGCAAGCAGGTAACCGAAGCCCTGCGCCATCCCCGACAACTGCGCGGTGTCCTCGGTGGTGCGGGCCCGTAGCGCAATCACGGTGAGCGCCAGCGAAAAGACGCTCAGCCCCAACCCGACGAGCAAACTCCACAGCAGCGGTGCGGCCGCCGGATCGATCAGCAGGCCGATGACCCCGACAAGTCCGATGACCCCCAGCGCAACGATCCACCCGCTCTGACTTCCCGATCTAGCTGCCAGCGGCGCGAGGAAAATGCTGACCGGCACGGCGATGAGCGACATCAGGCCGACGAGCATCCCCGCAGTGGCCTTGGGCACACCGCTGTCGATGAACACCTCAGGCAGCCAACCCAAGATGATGTACGCGAGCGTGGACTGGAAGCCGAAGAACAGCGTCACCGTCCACGCCAAGCGATTTCGTAGCAGTGATCCGCCGGTGGGGCGGGCAGGCAGCTCGACGGCACTCACGCGGCGCGCACCCACAAGCCACGCGATGAGGGCCAGCATCGCGAGGACGGACCAGCCGCCCAATGCACCACGCCAACCACCGAGCACGGACTCCATCTGTGGTGTCAGCGCCGATCCCATCGCGCCGCCAGCCTGCAAGGCAGCGGTGTAGATGCCCGTCATCACCCCGATCTGAGCGGGGAACGATCCCTTGATCACCACGGGAATCAACACATTGATCAACGCGATGCCGCCGGTGACCACCACCGTGCCCCCGATCACGGCCGCCTGCCCATTGAAGGGACCGTCGAGTACCCGCAAGAACAGGCCGACGACCAACGTCACCAGCGCGGCGCTGACGGCGTGCTGTAGGCCTACCCTGCGGGCCAGCCACGGCGCACCGAGTCCCGCAGCGGCAAAACACAGTCCGGGCAGCGTGGTCAGCACTCCGGCCCAAGTAGCCGAGGCACCTAGCGACTCGCGCATCGCGCCGAGGATCGGCCCCACGCTGGTCAGCGCAGGTCGCAGGTTTAGCGCCGTGAGCACGACCGCGGCGACCAGCAGGCCACGGCCCGCTACCCGGGCACTCGGACGGATGTCGTGGGCAGCAATCGATGCGCCACGCTCGTCGACTTCGGCGCATATGCCGGCCACTTGACCACTCACTGAACTAGTCTGTCATACATCCCATGATTGGATGAATTGAGAACATTGTGCCCCTCGCAACAACGCGTCGCGCCGGCCTGGTCGAGCAGGTCATCGATCAACTGCGGCAGTCCGTGGCGTCCGGCGAATGGCCTGTCGGCACACGTATACCCAATGAGCCAAGCCTCAGCGAGACGCTGGGTGTGGGCCGCAACACAGTGCGCGAGGCGGTGCGCGCTCTGGCGCACGCTGGGATCTTCGAAGTCCGGCAGGGGGATGGCACCTACGTACGCGCCACCAGTGAAATGTCCGGGGCGTTGCGTCGCCTGTGCGGGTCCGAGCTGCGCGAGGTGCTGCAGGTGCGCCGCTGTCTGGAGGTCGAGGGAGCGCGATTGGCCGCCGCCGCATGTACGGACGAAGACGTCGCTGCGTTACGACAATTGCTGCGGCGCCGAGATGAATTGGAATGCGGTGAGGATCACGCCGCGTTTGCGGCTGCGGACGCCGCGTTGCACTTCGCCGTGGTGAAGGCGTCAGGGAACGGTGTTCTGACAGAGCTCTATCGTGGGCTCACCGAGGTGGTCACGGCCAGCGTCGCAGCCACAAGCGCGACGCATGAACCCCGCGCGATTCGGCATGGCGGATTGATCGACGCGATCGCCGAGCGGGATGTCGAACGAGCCGGACGAGAGGCCGGCGGCTTCCTCGACGATCTCCTCGAGGAGTTGCGCTGAGTTCTCAAGACCACCCGCGACCGCTCATCCACAACGGCGGTTCTTGGTCGTTGTACATGCTGTTGGGCCGCCATCGCTGTCGACGTAATAGTCGAGTCGCGTGGTGTTCGGCCACGTCCTTCAGGTACTCGACCTCGTCGCTGGTCCACGGGTGCTGACCGGTACCGTCCAACCACCACCTCGGTTGGCCGGCCTGCTCGTAGCGAGTTATCCGATAACGCCCGGCAACGTGCCTACCTTTGCCATCAACCTGCCAGTCCAGCAACCGCGGGCGAATAACCTCGGGCGTCGGCTGGAAAAATTCCCGTGGGTGGGTTATCCGGATCTCAATGAACTCGCCACCCATGACTGGCTCCGCACTGTCTCGATGCGCATTCGGTAAAACTATACCGCTTCCGTTCTACCACAAGAAGTGTCATATTGCCGGATCTCGTTCTGTCACATGAATTTTCATCGAGACCAGCCCGACGAAAGGAGGTCAGCCACACACCACTTGCCGGAGCTCGACCCACGACACCCAGGACGAAAGTCCGGGCGGTATGCGACCATTGCGGGCGCGAAGTGGCGCGACTCTCACCCCGCCCACACGTCCTCGACGTAGTGGTCGGATTCGATGAGACCGTTTAGCCAGTCGCGGGCCTGACCATCATCAGCGTCCGTCCGTGCCCGATAAATGTCGAGGAACGAGCCGCGTACAGCCGGCGCCATCCGCGCGCCGTCACCGCACACGTACACGTGCGCGTCCTTGGCCGGGTCACCCAGCAGGGCCCAGACGTCGTCGGCGTCCGCGACGATCCGGTCCTGTACGTAGCGAACCCCGTCCTGCGGCGCCCGGGAGAAGGCTGGGCGCATCTGCACGATACCGATGGCCTCGGCCTGCTCGAACTGGTCGCGGAAAATGTAGTCAACCTCTGGATCACGAACCCCGAAGAAGCACAACGCCGGCTCCACCGGCGCTCCGGCGCGTTGTGCGGCCAGTCGGTCACCGAGGAACCCGAGGAACGGCGCGACGCCGGTACCAGCGCTGACCAGGATCACGTTCTTGGCCGGGTCAGCTCCGGCCCGAAACGCCTGGCGGGCCGGGTCCACGCGTGCCCTGATCGTCTGTCCGGGTTGGACTCTCGCGAGATAGTTGGATGCGACACCTTTGAACAGGCCGCGGCCGGAGCGGGCCGGAGCGTCCAGCACACTGACGACCAGTCCCACCGTCCGCGGTGACAGCAGTGACGACGATGCGATCGAATAATGCCTCGGCACCATGGGGTCGAGCAGTTCGAGAAATTCAGCGCCGGTGAGAACGCACGCAGGGTATTCGTCGAGGCATTCCAACAGGCTGAGCGCGCAGCCGTCTGGATCCTCGGCCAGTTCGGCCAGCCGCTGACGCTCTGCCGGACTGCTGTTGGCCGCCGCAAGGCGGCGTAATTGACTGCTGGTCACCGGTTTCTGCAATTCGACGAAATGTGTGAGCAGTTCTTGCGCGCTGACTTCTCGGTCCAGCGCGATGAGCCGCCTTGAGCTACGCCGAGGATTGATCGACAGCCGCAGTCCGGGGTCAATGCCGAGTTGGGTCAGGGCCGCATCGACAACCTCGGGTGGGTTGTCGGCCATCACCGTGAGATGGTCACCCGTGTGGTAGTCGACGCCGTCCGGAAGTTCCACGCGGACATTGGTTTTGGCCTGTCCTAGGCCGGGGCTGACCAGCTCGGTTCGCTCGACAACGCTCATCGGAATCACCGATGACCGTTCGTCCATCGCGGCGGTCACCGGACCGACTATCCGGCGCAACTCGTAGAGCGGTTCGGCCGCATCCGTGAGTGGCTCGGCGTCAGGGTCGCCGAAGTGTTCGGCCAACGACGACCACAGCGCGCCCGCGAACTCTTCGATCACGCCGACCAGATCCCCCGAGGTGTCAGCCTCTGCCCTCGGGACCAATCGGTTGGCTTTCAGTTCGTCCAGGCGCTCATTGATGCGCCGCGGGACCGCTTGGTAGGTGTCCGCCCAGTTGTGGTCACCCACACCAAGAACTGCGACGTTGGGCGTCGGATTCAAGGCGGTATCCGCGTCGAGCAACCAGGCGAGGAAGGCACGCGCATCGTCGGTCGGCTGCCCGTTGTAAGACGACGTGATGATCACGACGCCTTCGGCTTCGGGGAAACCGCCAACCGCGTCATCTAGCGGCGCCACCGTTGCTGCGCAGCCCAGAGCCGTTGCGTCGTCGGCGAATTGCCGAGACAAGGCCCGGCAGGTGCCGAGGTTGGAGCCATGAAAGATGGCCAGCCTGGTGCCCGCCTTGATCGCCGTCGGGTGTTGCGCTGCGTTCGGCGTGGCAGTGGCCCCGAGTTCGGGTTCGTCGCCACGGCGGTCCCGCGGGGTGCGCCGCAGGAGCTCAAGCCGGAATCTGATTGGCCTCCGACTGGTCGGAGTTTCCCACTGCGGCACATAGTGGTACGCGTCGATGAGGCGGTAGCGATGGATGAGCCGGGCCAGTGCCATGGTCGCTTCGTGCAGCGCGAACTGGCGACCGATGCAGGATCGCGCTCCGGTTCCGAAAGGTTTGAACAGCGCGGTCGGCCTGGTCGCTGAGTGTTCCGGAGCGAACCGGTCCGGATCGAAGAACTCGACGTTGTCGCCCCACTGTGGCTGGCGGTGCAATGCGCCGGTGAGCACGCTGACGGCCTCACCGCGCTTGATCGGATACTTTCCACCGACCACGGTGTCTTCCAAGGCCATTCGATCGAAACTCAGCACCGGTGGGGATAACCGCAGGGTTTCCTCGATAGCCTGCCGTAGATAGGTCAGCTTGCCGATGTCGTCGTAGCCGGGCAGGTGGTCGTCTTCTGCTCCGAAAACGGAGTCCACCTCGGCCTGCACCCGGTGCAGCACCGCCGGATCGCTGACGATGTTGTACAGCGTGTTGGGCATCAATTCCGATGTGGTGAGCTGGCCGGCGATCAGGAAGGTCATGATCTGATTGCGGATGTTCTTCGTCTCCAGCACGGGATTACCGTCCGGATCCTGTTGCAGCATAAGCGCCAACAGATCCTCAAATTCATCGTCACCAGATCGATGCTCGGCTATCAGCCCGTCGATGAATGTGTGCAACGTGGCCAACTCCTCGTTGAACACCGGCGTCGAGACTTCAGATGCCAATTCCCCCAACGCCGTTGTGAAGCTCTGCGGAATCGGGGCAAGTCCGGTGCAGTCAAAAGAATTGAAACGCGAACCGAATCCGGCGAGCGCGACGGTGTCCATAGCCAACTTCTGCAAGTCGTTCGACACATCAACCGGCTGGATTCCGACGCTGGCGTCCCACCGGTCGATCAGTGTGCAATTGATGTCCAGCATCGCCGCGTGGTAGGCGCGCAGACCTGCGTAGCTGAACCCCGGCAGCAGCACATCGTGGGCTCGCTGCCAGTTCGGTTCGCCGTGGTAAGCAGTGAACAGGCCGTCACCGGCCAACGGCCTCACTCGGGCAAGGGTTGCCGTGAGGTTCTTGGCGAAGCGGGTTTCGTCGCAAAGCTCGGACACGAGTTCCAGCGAGCACGCGTAGAGCTTCCTGATGCCGCCGTTGAAGTCCGAGTAGAAAAGCGGACCGTGCAATTCACCGAGCAAGTCCACGCCCAAGGCTCGGGGGCGGCCGACAAGTTGATCCGGGCCTGGCAGGGGCCCCTCGGCCGAGGGAACGCCCGGGAGATCCGGTGGCGGCGACGCGCGAAACTCACCCATCTGGGCAGCATAGTTTCGAGATGACAGCGTTCAAACGACTCGGGATCCGAATGCGGCAGCGTCCCAAGGCGCGAACAGCCTATTGGTAGCGCCAGATACCCACCTGGCCGGCGACCCCCTTGAGAGCCGCCAACTCGCGTCTGCCAACCAGCCTCAGCTCCGATATGACCTCGTCGGCGCCCGGCGCATCGCGCACCGGGTCGGTGCACACAATCTGGCGTGAGTCGGCGATCCCCTGAACCCGCGCCGCGATGTTCACCGTCTGGCCGAAGTAGTCGAGGCGCTCGTTCAGGTCCACCGCGATGCAGGGGCCGGCGTGCAGGCCGATCTTGAGTTCGAGTTCACCGACCTTGGCGATCTCGCGGTTCATCACCATGGCCGCTTCAAGCGCCGGCGCGGGCGTGGGGAAGCTCGCCATCACCGCGTCGCCGATGGTCTTGACAACCGCACCCCCGCGCGCGGCGACTACCTCCCGCAGCAGGTCGAAATGCTCGCCGACAAGGCTGTATGCGCGCATGTCCCCCATCCGCGAATACAGCTCGGTCGAGCCTTTGAGGTCGGTGAAGAGCACGGTCAGGTTCTTCAGCCCCAAACCACCCTGCGCGGGAATGCTCTCGGCGCGGAACAGATCGCGAAATACCTGGGTCGTCACCAGCTCTTTGACCGTGAAGAAGCGGTGGAAGTTCAGCCCCGGCCCCGCAGCCATCATCGCGGTCTTTGCGGCGAGGCCCTCCGGCGACGACGGATGCGGGTCCCTGAACGCGCCGAAGACCACTGGGCGGCCGAGCCGATTTTGCAGGCTCATGCCCACCTTGCCGGCTGTCAACTGCTCGCCGTCCTGGATAAGCCTGCCGCCGGCGAGCACCTCGTAGCTCATCGCCGAGCCACCCACGCCCTCGTCGACGGTGAAGCGCCGCAAGGCGTGGTACTCCGGCAGCGCCAGCAGATAACGTCCCGGCGCGAGCTCCCGTTCGGCCTCGACCGTCGCGCCCGCGGCAGCCGTACCGAACCACACCGGGTTCTTCAGGTAGCGGCCAAGCTGGGTGGTGTCCGTGACGCTCGGCGAGAAGAAGAGCGTCATACCGTCGCGCATGAAGTCCAGCTTTTCCGGAAACGAGAAGCGGGTCGTTCTCGCCGAGGGAGCGACGCTGAACGCGACTTCGACGTTGTCGTCGATCGAGGGCGGGATGGAGATATCGCAGATCGCGCAATCGCGGTCCTCATTCAGTGCGCGCAGCGCGTGGTCCGTTGTGATGAACGCTCCGCAGGCTGGGCAGATGACACCCCAACTGAACTCGACGACGCCGGCGTGCGCGGCATGCAGGAACAGGTCCACCGCATCGCGCTCAGTGATGCCGGTTTCCGCCGCGTAGCGGTAGGGGTTCATCCGGAAGAGCTTCTCGTCGGGCGCTTCGGCGATGTAGCGGGCTAAGCCACCCACGACATGAGCATCGAAATGGCCGGCGTTCTGCACTGCCGTGAGGCGCTCTTGAAGTATGGCGGTGGTCATCACATCTCCTGACCGCGTCGCCAAGTGGCGAGCTACTGCAGGACGCAACTGTGAATCGTGACCAGTTATTCCGGTTGTTCCGGGGATCTATAGGAAAAACTAGGGGCGACAGGAGCAGGGCGAGGGCCACCGACTCCGGATCGGTCTGCACCTCGGTGACGATGCCGCCGACCTCGAAGGGCATGGGAACGGTTACCGGCGGCTGCCCCGCGAACGGGCCCCCGAACGTCACCGTCGCGGTCATGGGCTGGATCGGAGCCAGCAGACCGCCGAAGGGAATGTTGAGCGCCACTGACACACCCGCGATGTTCGACGGCAACGGTATGGACATCGTGTTTTGGCCGTAGAGGAAAGCGCTCCCGACGTTGGGGCCGACATCGCGGAGTGCCGCGGTGGCCGCGTCCGAATTCCCCGCCAGCACCGCGTTGACGAACGTTGACCCGCTTTGGCCGAGCGCGGCCGTCGACGTGACCACTGGGCCGATGGCATCAAGGGGGAGTTCGATGAACTCCATTTCGGCTTTGAGCAGCATGCCCAGGGGGCCGTCGCCGTAGAACTGCGTAAATTCACTGGCCGCAGCGGCATGGGTGTTGGCGAACTCGGTGCTCATATACGAACCCGCGGCGGCGTTCAACAGGTTGACGAACGCGCCGTGAAACGCCGCGGCTCGGGCGCTGATGGATTGGTATTCAAGAGCTTGCGCGTTCAGTAATGATGCGATTGCCGCCGATACTTCATCAGCGGCCGGGGCCGCTATCCCGGTCGTGGTGGCCACCACCGTGGAATTGGCCGTGCTCAAAGCCGAGCCAAGGCAATCTAATTCGTGGGCCGCCTGAGCGACAAGTTCGGGTACGACGCTGACAAACGACATAACCGCCGTCGTCCTCTCTGGTTGCGTTCACTTGGGTGACTTGGGTGACTTGGGTGTCCAAGACAGTGGACAGGACGTGCCCGGCTACCGATCCCAATAACGCCGATCACGCGTGCCCGAACGAGTCGCAGTTCAGTGCAAATCTCCATCGCCGCGGTTTGAGCGTTCTTCAAGCCGGATCAACCATTCCGAATGCACGAACAAGCCGACGGCAACTGCCAGCACGCCCCCTACTACGAAGGCAGACGTCCAATCCCAACCAGAAAGTTGTTCACCGGCAGATTGCCTGCCCACGAGTTCGCGAGCTGCATACTCCAGGCGTCTCGCCATGGCGAGGCCACGTCTAGCCATGGGGACAGCGACACCATGCGCGACGGCACGGGGTCGCCCTGTCGGCGGCGGCGCTGTCGTTAACGGGGCCGGTGGACGATGATCAACCTCGACGAACTGATCGACGCTCGCGAGTCCGCCAGAGAGGAACACCCACATGAACACGTCTCCGACGGCGATCGACCCGGACGCACCGGTCCTCGTCACAGGTGCCAGCGGCTACATCGGCAGCTGGATCGTCCGAGTCCTCCTCGAAGCGGGACGCACGGTGCACGGCACGGTACGTAACCCTCAGAAGCCTTCCGGTCTGGAGCATCTGCACAAGCTGTCAGACGACCACCCCGGTCGCCTCCGACTGTTCAAGGCGGACCTGCTCGACACGGGCAGCTTTGACGAGGCCATGGCCGGATGCGAACTCGTCATGCACACCGCGTCGCCATTTCTCATTTCCGGATTCAAGGATGCGGACGAAGCGTTGGTGCGCCCGGCGCTCGAGGGCACCCGCAACGTGCTCGACTCGGTCAACCGCACGCAATCCGTCAAGCGTGTGGTACTGACCAGCAGCGTGGTCGCGATCTACGGCGATGCCCGTGAGTCTCTGGATATTCCCGGGGGCGTCTTCACCGGCGAACACTGGAATACCACCAGCAGCGTTGACCATCAACCGTATCCGTACTCCAAGACGGTGGCCGAGCGCGAGGCATGGAAATACGTTGAGGCACAGGACCGTTGGGACCTGGTCACAATCCACCCCGGCCTGGTTCTTGGCCCTGCCCTGACCACGGCCAGCGACTCGGCCAGCCTAAGCACAATGAAGCAGTTCACCGACGGCACCCTGCTTGCCGGGGCTCCGGCGCTGACCATGGGCGTGGTGGACGTGCGTGATGTCGCCGATGCTCACCTTCGAGCCGGGTTCACCCCCGAGGCCCACGGCCGCTACATCGTCAACGCGGATTCGCTGACTCTGCTGGAGATCGGCAAGATGCTGCGTCGCCGGTTCGGCCCGCTTTATCCGTTCCCCAGGACCAAGGCACCCAAGGTGATGATCAAGGCCGTCGCACCCGCTGTCGGGCTGACGCGAAAGTTCGTCGACCGCAACATCGGTTACCCGTTGGCTTTTGACAACCGCCGCAGCCGAGACGAGCTGGGACTGACCTATCGGCCCGTCGAGCAGACCGTGACCGAACACTTCCAACAGATGCTCGACGACGGCGTGGTCCGCCGCATGCCGGGTGGCCGCTGACGACCTGTGACCACGCGAAAGATGTTGCCGGGAAGAAACATTAAACGGGGTCGACGAAAACCGGTTTCTCCCCAGACATTCCAGCCACCACGGCAGCGATCTGATTGGGTGAGCCGATCAGCCCGGTTTGCAGAACCGATTCGCGGTCAAGGGCAGCCGCGGGGTCGTTGCTGAGCCAGGTTTCGTTGTACAGGAGCTTGGCGGCGCGGATGGCATCCGGTGACTTCGTTGCGATTTCGTCCGCGAGCTCCAACGCCGCTGCCAGCGGATCCTCGGCCGTCCGAGTGACCAACCCGAGTTCAGTACCCTCGCTGCCGGAAACGATGCGGCCGGTGAACGTCAACTCTTTCGCGACGTCGATCGGTAGCAATCTCGGTAACGCCTGGGTGATGCCCATGTCGGGGATGAGTCCCCACTTGATCTCCATGATGCTCAGCTTCGCGTCCGGCGCGGCGATCCGGATGTCCGCGCCGAGCGCGATCTGCAGGCCGCCGCCGAAGCAGTTGCCGTGGATCGCGGCGATGACCGGCGCCGGTACCAACGACCAGTCGTAGCTCACGCGCTGAGCGAGGTTGGCTGCCCGGCCCTCGTCTCGGTCGAGCAGAACGCTTGTGCCGCGTTGGCCGCCCATGAAACTTGCCACGTCCAAACCGGAGCAGAAGCTCTTGCCCTCACCGTGCAGCACGACGGCACGCACCTTTGGATCGCCCGCCAACTGCTCGGCGGCGGCCACCAATGCCTCGAACATCGCTTGGTCGAGCGCATTGTGCTTGTCGGAGCGCACCATCGTCGCCGTTGCCACGCCGTTGTCGGCAATCCGCACCCGGACCCTGTCTTCACCCATGATTGGCAATCTATCGCGCTATCGCGCCGACCTGATGTCGTGGCGCTGTCGAGCGACGCAAGAGTTCCGCAAGCCGTCCGGCGCACGCTGTGGTTACCGACCAATAGAAAGGTCCGCACATGAACCGACGACTCGCAATCCTGGTATCCGCCGTGGTGACCGGCTGTGGTCTAGGTCTGGCAACTCCCGCCCAGGCCGCTCCCCTGCCACCACATACCTGGTGCCCGGGCGATTCCATGGTGTACTCCCGATACGACCTGTCGTCCGGGCCAGGGGTTGCCTACCAGTGGGACATGAATGTTTGCCACACGTGGTACTGGGTCAAGAACTCGGCGGGCAATGTTCCTTACAAGGGGGAGCTACCCAGCGATGTGTGGGACGGAGACAATCCGCCTCCGGTCAAAGAAGATACGTGCGACTTGTGCTGGTAGGCATGAATCCCGTGCGCTCCACACGGTGCCATTAGTCCTTCGGGCTTGGGTCCCTTCGGCCCTGACAGTGACGGCGTTGCTCGGCGATTCTGCAGTGGGTAGACCGGTAGACCGCCGATCAGAAAGAACTTCAGATGTGGCAACCACCACGTGGCTCGATCTTGGTAGGCGTTGACGGCTCACCGGCGGCACTGGCCGCCGTCCGGTGGGCGGCGCGTGATGCGGCGCTGCGGAAACTGCCGCTGGCTCTGGTTCATGTCGTCGACGCCGCTTTACCGGAGTGGTTTGAGGTGGCCGCGCTGGCCGGCTTCAGGCAACGACAAGAACAGCGGGCGCGGGATTTTCTCGACGTGGCGGTCGAGGCGGCCCAGGAGAGTTTTGATGGGTGCGATCCAGTTCAGGTCGACAGCAACGTGTTTCATTCGGCCAGCGTCTCCGCGCTCGTCGGCCTCTCGGCGGACGTGGCGATGGTCGTCGTCGGCCGCAGGGGACACAGCGGGGCGTCGGTTTACAACGTCCCGGGCAGGGTGAGTTCGGCGTTGGTTTATCACGCTCACTGCCCAGTCGCCGTGATTCATGAAACCGAGGCCACGATCCGCAATTTCGAGCACGCGCCGGTGCTGGTGGGCATCGACGGCTCGAAGGCATCGGAGGCGGCGACGGGTATCGCCTTCGAGGAAGCCTCCCGACGCGGTGTCGGCCTGACGGCTCTGCACGTGTGGGTGGATCCCTGGGTTTCCGACTCCAAGGCCATGTACCAAGACGCCAAGTGGGACGCTCGACTCGCCGAGGAAGAGGAGGCGCTCGCCGAACGGTTGGCAGGTTGGCACGACCGCTATCCCGACGTGGCGGTCCATCGCAGGGTCGAAATCGGCGATCCGGCGCATTGGCTGATCGAAGCTTCCGAGCGCACACAACTGATCGTGGTCGGCAGCCACGGCTGCAGTCCGCTCCGCGGCACTTTGCTGGGGTCCGTCGGGGCGGCGGTGGTCAACAGGGCCAAGGTCCCGGTGATCGTGGCCCGTTGGTCCTAGCAGTTTACCGAAATCCATTGACTACGAATTAATTTCGTCCCTGACGGGCAACAGGACTGCTGCGATGGGCCCATCAGGCGTATACATAAGTTCATGAGACTGGCGGCCGCAATTGTGGCGCTGCTCTGCTACGCGCTCACCGCATGCGGCAGCGCTGACCAGGCGACGGAATCCGCTGCTCCCAGCACTTCAGCTCATGCGACGACGACCGGGCCATCGTCATCGGTCGCGCCGGGGTTTGCCGTGCACAGTCCCGCCTTCAACGACAATGGCCAAATCCCGGCCGACTACACCTGCACCGGCCGTAATGTGCCGCCGGCGCTTCGCTGGCACAACGTCCCAGCCGACACGCAATCGCTGGCCTTGGTGCTCGATGACCCCGACGCCGTCGGAGGACTCTACGTCCATTGGGTAGTGACCGGCATACCGCCTACGGCCTCCGAAATCGCCGACGGCGTGCTACCAGCGGGGGCGGTCGTCAGCGCGAACTCCGGGGGCAAGACGGCCTACCTTGGCCCATGCCCGCCGGCCGGCAGCGGCGTACACCACTACCGCTTCCAGCTGTACGCGCTGAGCAAGCCGTTGACGTTGGCGCCGACAACCGCGGCTGCGGAGGCCACCCGGGAGATCGCCGACTCGGCCATCACCTCTGCCGTTGTGGTCGGGCTTTTCGGCGGCTGAGAAGGCAGCATCGTACGTTCCCGGTGGAGCCCCCGTGGAGGCTTTACCAGATCACTACAGCGGCGCCGATGCCACCTTCGCAAAGGACACCTGGATGCCACGTCCCGTCGTTGAAGTGAGCCACAAAGTTGCTGTAGCTGCAATCCATCATGTAAGCCCTTCCCGTCACCGGGCTATAAGCAAGCACGTATGTACTGCCCTGACTGACGTAGGCCCGCCGCACATTGTCTGCAAATGCGCATGAGGTAGGAGTGCCGGCAACAACACCGTCCGCACCGGACGGGCAGATCTCAAACATGAAGTTTGCTTGCGCCCGAGGAGCCAGCACACCTGCCCCAAGAACTCCGGTGGTAATCAGTCCGCCGAGCATGGCGGCAGCAACAGTCGTCTTCATATCTTTGGATTCCTTGCATTTGTTCTTGCATGACTCCGACATGACATTGAGCCGGCGTCAGACGCGCGCCGCCGAAGGTGACGAAGCGCATGGTTTCACTGACGAAAATCCGCTATTAGCGGTTGAATAGCGTTGGCGAAAAGCGTTTGCGCAGCGGCGAGATCACCAGTAGCCGTACCACGGCCCGCCGCGCCAGTAGTGCCCGTAATACCAACCGGGGCCGTAGTACCCGCCCCAGGTCCACGACGCACCGCCCCACCATCCGGGCATGCCGCCAACGCCGTGCGGGTCAGGGTTGACCCAACCGCAACTTCCGTCGTACGGCAGGCAGGCTTTGGCCGGCGTTGACGCTTCAATCCCGCCGACCGCCAATGTCGCACTAATTGCCATGGCGACGAACAATTTCCGCGTGGTCATGGCACTGGGCGGGCGCTGACCCAGAAGCAGTTCTGGATACGGCCGACGAATGGTGCCCATCCGTTATCGCAGTGTTCATGCGAGCCGTCGGGCGCGTAGTTGAAGTCGCATTGGCCTCCCCATCCACCGACCTGCACACAGCCGTCGGCATGTGCCGCAGCCGGCGCAACCGCAGCGAAACCGACGGCGATGACCGCAGCACCCAGCAGCGCCTTCGCACCTGTCCTCACCTGTCCGACGCAGAGCCTGCTGATGGCCCTGCCGTGCCTCCTCGATTGTTGAAGCTTGGGCTTCCAATTCCCGTGACCTGCGTTCATCGCGGTGTTCCTTTCCATCTGGCGTGACTCTTCGACTTTGCGATTTGGAGAGTCAGAATCCATCGGAAAGAGGACGTAAATGGATACACACGGGGTCGTAGATGGAGTGCGTGGGCGACTGGTGATTCGTATGTCCTGATGTTTTCCAGTACGTGGTGGCTGCGCACTGGCTAACATGAGGCAGATCGTTGACCGTTTCTTTCGCGGGTGCGCCGAGGGTGAATTGGAGCGATATCGGCGTGAGTGGGGTTTCGCTGACGGGCACAGTGACGCTGCTGCTTGGTGACGTCGCTGGCTCCACGAGGCTGTGGGAGACCCAACCCGACGAGATGACCAGCGCCATCGCCCGGCTCAACCAGATCGTTTCGGACGCAGTGGCTGCCCACGACGGAGTCCGCCCGCGCGAACGGGGTGAGGGTGAGAGCTTTGTGGCCGCGTTTGGCCGCGCCTCAGATGCGGTGGCGTGCGCGTTGGAGTTGCAGCTAGCCCCGCTGGAGCCGATCCGTCTACGTATTGGGTTGCACACCGGTGAGATCGAGTTGTGCCACGAAGAAAGCTACGCCGGCCCGACGATCAACCGGACGGCGCGGTTGCGGGATTTAGGGCACGACGGTCAAACGGTAATGTCCTCAATCACTGGCGATTTGGTGATCGATCGGCTCCCGCCGGGCGGGTGGATGATTGACCTGGGCACCCATCTGCTTCGTGACTCGGCCCGCCCGGAACGGGTCGTCCAACTGTGCCACCCCGATCTGCGTAACGACTTCCCGCCGCTCCGCACGCCCAGCGTCTCTATTTCCCATAACCTTCCGGCACAGCTGACCAGCTTTGTGGGCCGCGGCACAGAAGTGGAGCGGGTACGGCAACTGCTGGCCGAAGACCGGTTGGTGACGTTGACCGGGCCCGGCGGAGTGGGTAAGACCAGGCTGGCTATGCAGGTCGCATCCCAAATCGCGGGCGAATCTTCCGACGGGGTGTGGTACGTGGACCTAGCACCGATCACCGATGCGCAGGTGGTGCCTATCGCGGTAGCCCGCGCGCTGGGTCTAGCCGATCAGCCTGGCCGCTCCACAACGGACACGCTCACACGGTTTGTCGCCGGGCGCAAAATGCTGCTGGTGGTGGACAACTGCGAACATCTGCTAGACGCCAGCGCGTCGCTAATCGTCCACCTGCTGGCCGAAACCTCTAGTTTGAGGTTGTTGGCAACGAGTCGCGAGCCGATCGCAGTGCCAGGCGAGGTGGCTTGGCGGGTGCCGTCATTGCCGCTTTCCGACGAGGCCATCGAATTGTTCGCCGACCGAGCCCGCCATGCTCGAGCAGATTTCGCGGTCAGTGCTGACAATGCCGCGCTGATGAGAAAGATTTGCCAGCGTTTGGATGGTCTGCCGCTGGCAATCGAGCTGGCGGCGGCGCGGGTGCGGTCGTTGTCGCTCACAGAGATCCTTTGGGGTTCCCCCGAAAAAGTAGACACGGTTAGCTTGCTTCCGTGGTGGCACGCAGCGTGCGTTCATAGTCGATAGGTGAGCGCATTCCAAGTGCTGAGTGCCTTCGATCATTATTGTAGAAAA
>NZ_MVHT01000210.1 GCF_002086275.1 Mycobacterium intermedium
TTCGGCTCGTGGGGTGGGTTCGGCGGTGCGGGCTTGCAGGCGTTCGTGCCGGCTCTGTCGGGTGTGGGGTTGGGCAGTGTGTTCAGCGGCGGGACGTTGAGCGCGGTGTTGAGTACGGGCAGCCTGAGCGGGTTGTTGAGCAGCCCGGCGGTGACGGGCTTGTTGAGCAGCCCGGCGGTGAGTGGGCTGTTGAGCGGGCACAGTTTGAGCAGTCTGTTGAACAGCCAGTCGGTGAGCAGCCTGTTGAGCAGTCTGCGTTTTGGCGCGGGCGATGTGTCCAGTGTGTTGAGCCAGCTGGGTGTGGGTACCGGGACGGCGGCCGCGGGTTGGGGTCATTGGGGTCACTGGGGTGGCTTCGGCGGTTTCGGTGACTTCGGCGGTTTCGGTGGCTTTGGTGGCTTCGGTTCGGGTCGTGGCCTGGGCTTGCTGTCTGGTTTGTTGAATTCGGACTTTGTGTCCAACGCGTTGGGCAGTGGCGGTGTGGGTGCGTTGTTGAGCAGTTCGTCGGTGACGGGTCTGCTCAACAGCACGGCGGTCAGCACGCTGTTGAGCAGCGCCACGGTGAGTAGCGTGTTGAGTAGCCCGGCGGTGAGCAGTCTGCTCAGTAGTCCGACGGTGAGCACGTTGTTGAGCAGCAAGGCGTTCGGCAGCCTGGTCAGCGGTCTGCAGTTGAACAACGGGTCCAGCTTGAGTGCTTTGTTGGCTCAGTTGGGTGTGGGTGGCACTGGTAGTGCGGCGGCGTCGACGTTGTCGACGCCGTGGGGCAGTTTCTCGGTGAACCAGATCGCGAATTTCGTTGAGTCCCATGGTGGTCTGCAGGCGGTGTTGGCCAACCTGTCGCGGTCGTCGGCGTTCACTTCGTGGCTGAGTTCGGATGCGTTCATCAGCCAGTTGAACGATTCTTCGATCACCGCTTTTGTGGGCAGCCCGGTGGTCACCAATTTGTTGAGCAGCCCGTCGGTGACGGGGCTGCTGAGCAGCCCGGTGGTGACCAATTTGTTGAGCAGTCCGTCGGTGACAGGACTGTTGAGCAGTCCGGCGCTCAGTGGGCTGTTCAGCAACCCCTCGATCAGCAGCCTGCTCAGTAGTGTGCATCTGAGCAACGGCAGCAGTTTGGGCAGTTTGTTGACCCAGTTGGGTGTGGGTGGTACCGGTAGTGCGGCGGCGTCGACGTTGTCGACGCCGTGGGGCAATTTCTCGCTGAACCAGATCACGAGTTTCGTTGAGGCTCATGGTGGTTTGCAGTCGGTGCTGACCACGTTGTCGAATTCGCCGGCGTTTACCTCGTGGGTGAGTTCGGAGGCGTTCATCAGCCAGTTGAACGACCCTTCGATCACGGTGGCTTTGAGTAACTCGGCGGTCGCGAGCTTGCTCAGCGGTCCGTCGGTGGGCGCTGTGTTGAGCAGTCCGGTGGTCAGCAACCTGTTGAGCAGTCCGGTGGTCAGCACCTTGTTGAGCAGTCCCTCGGTCAGTGGTCTGCTGAGCTCGGGGAATCTTGGCAGCTTGTTGAACAGCCCGGTCATCAGCAATCTGCTCAGTGGGACGGGTCTGTCGGTCAAGCTGAACAGTCTGCTGGCGGTCAGCCCTGCGGCCGCGGCGGATGCGGTCACTGACATCTTCGGTAACACCGGGACGGGCAACATCGGGTTCGGTAACACCGGGGACAACAACATCGGGTTTTTCAACACCGGTAACGGCAACGTCGGTATCGCCAACTCCGGGTTTGATCTGCGCGGGATTTTGAATGCCGGGGAGGGTAACTCCGGGTTGTTCAACACCGGCAGTTACAACACCGGTATCGGTAACTCCGGTATCGGTAACACCGGGTTGTTCAACCCGGGCAACTTCAACACCGGTATCGGTAACCGCGGTAGCTTCAACACCGGAAGTTTCAACGAGGGCAGCTTCAACAGCGGTGACTTCAACAGCGGTGACACCAACACCGGCTGGTTCAACACCGGCGACCTCAACACCGGTATCGCCAACTCTGGTGACATCAACACCGGTATCGGCAACTCCGGCAACATGAACAACGGGTTCTTCATCCGCGGCGACGCCCAAGGCATCACCGGGGTCACCTAC
>NZ_MVHT01000211.1 GCF_002086275.1 Mycobacterium intermedium
GTGGTACTGGGGCCAACGGTGCGGACGGGGTCTCTGCCGGCGGCAGTGGTGGTCACGGTGGTAGCGGCGGTGCCGGCGGCGCCGGCGGTGCCGGTGGTAATGGCGGTGCTGGTGGATTGGCGCCCGGCGGTATCGCGGGCAAGAGCGGGAACGGGGGTGCTGGCGGGATTGGGGGTGCGGCCGGTACCCCCGGTAACGGTGGCAGGGGTGGTGACGGTGATGCTGCCAATCCCCATGGTGGTGATGGTGGCATGGGTGGTGACCCGGGTGTTGCGGGTAAGGGTGGCGATGGTGGCGCCGCGGGGGGCCCCGGCGCAATCGCTGGGGCTAAGGGTCCTGATGGTGCCGCCGTCGTCAGTGGTGGCGATGGTGGTGACGGTGGGCATGGGTTCTATGGGGTGGTGCCGGGCGGTAGTGGTGGCCACGGCGGTAATGGGGGTAGGGGTGGAGCAGTCGGTAACGGCGGTAACGGCGGCTATGGGGGCAATGGTGCGGCCGGTGCTAGCGGCGCGCCGGGTACCGGCGCTTTCGGCGGTGCTGGCGGTGCTGGGGGTAACGGCGGTAGAGGCGGTGATGGGGTCAACGGCGGCCACGGTGGTATCGGCGGGGCCGGTGGCGCCGGTGGCGACGGCGCCGACGGTGCGAATGCGTCCTCGCCAGGCGGTTACGGAGGTGATGCTGGCAACGGTGGTGACGGGGGTGCCGGCGGTTTCGGCGGCGACGGTGGTAATTCCACTGCAGGGGGTGTGAACGGCAACGGTGGCGCGGGCGGGTTTGGTGGTGCCGCGGGGATGCCAGGTAATGGTGGTTGGGGCGCTGACGGTGATGCCGACAACCCCCATGGTGGACATGGCGGCAACGGCGGTAACCCCGGTGCTGTGGGCGTGGGCGGCCTCGGGGGTGCGGCGGGCATAGGAGGTGCTGGCGGGACCGCTGGGGTCCAGGGCACCGACGGTAACCCGGTCATCAGTGGGGGCCACGGTGGTGACGGTGGAAATGGCTTCTATGGGGTGCTGCCGGGCGCCAACGGCGGCCACGGCGGTAATGGGGGTCACGGTGGAGCGGTCGGTAACGGCGGTAACGGCGGCCACGGGGGCAACGGTGCGTACGGCGCTAGCGGTGTCAATCCTGGTGACAGCGGCGGGGCCGGCGGGGCCGGTGGTAACGGTGGTTTCGGTGGCAATGGGGTCAACGGAGGTCACGGTGGCGCCGGCGGGTTCGGTGGCTTCGGCGGCAATGGTGTGGGTGGCGCGGATGCGGTGTCCGCCGGTGGTCACGGCAACGATGGTGGCAACGGTGGTGACGGGGGTGCCGGTGGTTTCGGCGGCGCCGGTGGCAGTGCCGCTGGGGGTGTGGACGGTGACGGTGGCGCGGGCGGGTTCGGTGGGGCCGCGGGGATGCCCGGTGATGGCGGCAGGGGTGGTGACGGCGATGCCGGCACTCGCAACGGTGGGCATGGTGGTGACGGCGGTAACCCGGGTGCTGTGGGTGTGGGGGGTGACGGTGGTGCAGCGGGAGGCCCCAGCGGAGTCGCTGGGGCTAAAGGTGCTGATGGTCTCGCCGTCATCAGTGGTGGCCATGGTGGTGACGGTGGGCATGGATTTGCGGGTGATTTTCCGGTCATTAGTGGTGGTCACGGCGGTAATGGGGGTAATGGTGGAGCGGTCGGTAACGGCGGTGACGGCGGCCACGGCGGCAACGGTGGGGTCGGCGCCAGCGGCGCCCCGAATACCGGCTCCTTCGGCGGTCTCGGCGGGCCTGGGGGTAACGGCGGTAGAGGCGGCGATGGGGTCAACGGCGGCCACGGTGGTATCGGCGGGTCCGGTGGTGCCGGTGGCAACGGTGCCGACGGTGCGAGTGCGTCCTCGGCCGGAGATTTCGGCGGCAAGGGTGGCAACGGTGGCAAGGGGGGTAGTGGCGGTGCCGGTGGCGCCGGTGGCAACGCCGTTGCTGGGGGTGTGAATGGTGACGGTGGCGCGGGCGGGATCGGTGGTGCCGCGGGGATGCCCGGTAATGGCGGTCGGGGTGGTGACGGTGATGCCGGCACGCCCAATGGTGGGGATGG
>NZ_MVHT01000212.1 GCF_002086275.1 Mycobacterium intermedium
AAAACGACCGCCGAGATCGTGGCATACGAACATCCTTCCAGGGGACCACCGTCCCGCTATCTCAGATGTCCACCAATTCTGGGGAACCTCACTTGACAGTCTGCACGACCGGTTCCGTTTGCTAACGGGTCGTTCCCGTACCGCGGTACGTCGACAGCAGACCCTGCGTGCCTCGGTGGAGTGGTCGCATGCACTGCTGACCGAGCCCGAGCGGGTGTTGTTCCGTCGCTTAGCGGTGTTCCCGGGCGGCTTCGACCTTGCCGCTGCCCAGGCGGTCGGCGGCGGGGCCGAGGTGCAGCGTTACCAGGTCCTAGACCAGCTAAGTCTGCTAGTGGACAAGTCGTTGGTGGTCGCCGACGACCGGGTGGGCCGAACACGCTACCGGCTGTTGGAAACAGTGCGCCAGTATGCGGCCGAACAGTTGGGCGAGTCCGGTGAGGTCGACGCCGTGCGGGCACGTCACCGCGATTACTACACGGCCCTTGCCGTGGAACTTGACGCGCCGGCCGGCAGCGATTACGAGGGGCGGCTTGCGCAGGCGGAGCTCGAGATCGACAACCTGCGTGCCGCGTTCGGGTTCAGCCGTGAACACCACGACGTCGAGCCCGCGCTCACCTTGGTGTCGTCGCTGCAGGCCCTGTGGTTCACCCGAGGGCGCATCCGGGAAGGGCGGGCCTTGCTCGACGCCGCGCTAAGCGACCTCAACTCTCGGCACGCCCCGGTTGCGGCCGCGGTGCGATCGAGGGCGCTTGCTGACAAGGCTTTCCTCGATGCGTGGGTAGGCGACGTCGACAGCTTGGACCAGGCCGAGCGGGCCCTGACAATCGCTCGAGAACTCGATGAGCCGGCGCTGCTTGCGAGAGCGCTGACCGCCTGCGGCTTTTGCGCCGGCCAGGGCTATAACGCCGCACTCGCCCATAAGTACTTTGCCGAGGCGATCGGGCTCGCTCGGGCATTAGACGATCGGTGGCGGCTTAGCCAGATCCTCGCCTGGCAAGCGGGAGCCGGGGCAATCGCGGGCGATCCGTCAGCTGTGTGCACTGCAGGCCGAGAAGGGCGCGAGTTGGCCGATTCGATCGGCGATAGGTTCCACTCTCGTCAGTGCCGCCATTGGCTCGGATATGCGCAAATGATCCAGGGCGATCTGGCTGGTGCTGTCAGAGAACTAGGCCGCCTCGTGGTCGAGGCCGAGGCCGCCCAAGACGAAATTTCTAGAGTGGTCAGCCTGGGGACTCAAGCAATCGCACTTGCCTACCAAGGGCAGGTGGCTGCCGCGCGCGCGGCTGCTCACGCGACCCTTCAGGGCGGCCTAGAGCTTGGCGGAAGGTTTGCGGCATTCGGATACGTAGCATCAGGATTCGCCGCCCTAGCCGCCGGCGATGCCGCAGGAATCCACGAGACCCGCGAGGCAAGCCGCCAACACACAAGTGTTGTCGGCACGACGGTCGCAGTACAGCGCATCTGGAATGTCGAGTCCGCGCTCGCCGACGGAGATTTCGCAGCCGCTCGCAAGCTGGCCGACGAGGCAGTCTCGACCCTAACCGGCTGGTATTCGGTATGGATGCTGACCCTGCGGGCGCGTTTGGCTATCGCGATCGGTGAGATCGGACAGGCCGAGCGTGATGCCCGAAACGCGCTCGCTTTAGGCGTCGAAATCAAGTCGCACCTGGGCATCCCTAACATCTTGGAGTGCCTTGCGGTTCTGGCGAGCAAGGACGGCAATGACCGCGAAGCCGCCCGCCTGTTCGCCGCGGCGGAGGCCGCCTGGCAACGCATCGGCGCTGTACGTTTCAAAATCTACGACGCTAGCTACGAGGCGTCGGTAGCAGCGCTGCAAAAGGCCATGGGCGAGAAAGAATTTGAAAAGGCATGGGCCGAGGGAACTGCGCTTTCAGTCGAGGAGGCTATCGGCTACGCGCAGCGCGGTCACGGCCGATACAAACGCTCGGTCAGCGGGTGGGCCTCGCTCACCCCGACTGTCAATGGCCATCTGGAAGTCCCCGTTTTTGGCCAGGAGAAGTCCCCGCCCCTGAGCGGGTGATTGGCTAACTCTT
>NZ_MVHT01000213.1 GCF_002086275.1 Mycobacterium intermedium
GAGCCGGCGGCAAAGGCGGAGCGGGCGGCGACGGTTCCATTGTTGGCGGGGACGGCGGTAATGGTGGCCGCGGCGGCAACGGTGGGGCTGGGGGCGCTGGCGGCACGGCCCTGGGGTCAGGCAACGGCGGCGCGGGCGGTGCCGGCGGTACGGCCGGCTGGGGCGGATCCGGCGGGAACGGCGGGAACGGCGGCAACGACGGCCTCTTTGCAGAAGGGGCTTATGGCGGGTCCGGTGGTGTTGGTGGTAACGCCGGTAACGCCGGATACGGCGGCGCCGGTGGGGCCGGCGGCGCGGCCAACGGGTCCGGTGTTGGCGGGGCCGGCGGGGTCGGCGGTGCTGGGGCGGATGGCGGTGACGGCGGCTTCGGTGGCACCGGCGGGAGCGACGAAAGCGGTACCGGTAACGGCGGTAACGGCGGTGCCGGCGGCAATGCCGGAATCGGAGGAGGCGGCGGCGCCGGTGGCCGCGGTGGCGACTCCGCTGCCGGCGTCGCCGGCGATGGAGCCGATGGCGGCCAGGGCGGCGCGAGCGGGTTTAACGGCCAAGGCGGTTCTGGTGGCACGGGCGGCTATCTGGGGGGTAGCGACGGCGCCAGAGGGGCGAATGGTCAGTCGGCGGCCGGGGGCGCTGGGGGCGTCGGCGGCGACGGCGGAGATGGCGGGACGATCGGTAACGGTGGTCACGGCGGTGCAGGCGGGGCCGGCGGTAACTCGGCTGGTGGCGCGGCCGGAGGCGGCGGCAACGGCGGCCTGGGCGGTGCGATCTCCGGTGACGGCGGTACAGGCGGGGCCGGCGGCAACTCATCCGGTGCCGCCGGCGTTGGTGGCGCCGGCGGGCTCGGAGGCGACGCCAGGGTCGGCAACGGCGGTGCAGGCGGGGCCGGCGGTTACTCATCTGGTGGCGTCGGTGGCGTCGGCGGCAATGGCGGCGGTGGCGGTGCGAGCTCCGGTGACGGCGGTGACGGTGGCGCCGGCGGTGATGGCGTCGGCGGTGGTGGCGCCGGCGGGTGGGGAGGTGACGCCGGGTCGGTCGGCAACGGCGGCAATGGCGGCGCGGGCGGCAACGGCTCGGCCGGGGGTGCTGCCGGCGGTGTCGGCGGAGCCGGTGGCAACGCAGGTTCTATTGGCAACGGCGGGAACGGGGGTGCAGGTGGCAACGGAGCTGTCGGCACCAGCGGCGCGCAAGGCCCCGCCGGCGAGCCCGGCGGCCCTGGCGGCGTCGGCGGGGTGGGCGGTGCCGGGGGGACCGGTGGCGCCGGTGGCTTGGGCGGCTCGTTCTCTGGTAACGGCGGTGACGGTGGTGCCGGCGGGACGGCTGGCAGCGGCGGCAAAGGCGGTGCGGGCGGTCCCGGCGGCAATGGCGCCGACGGTAGCGCCGGTTTGAATGGCGGTCTCGGCGGCCCTGGCGGCACCGGAGGCGCTGGCGGGGCGCCCGGCAGCGGCGGCAACGCGGGCATCTGGGGTGATGGTGGCACGGGCGGTCAGGGCGGAGCAGGCGGTAACGGCGCGGCGGCCGTCTTGCCCGGCGTCGCAGGCGGATCCGGCGGTAACGGTGGTGCTGGCGGTGCCGGTGGAACGGCCACCGGACCTGGTGCCACCGCCGGCCGTGGCGGTAACGGCGGCAACGGCGGAACCGGGGGTCAGGCCGGTACGGGCGGTACCGGTAGCACCGACGGGGCAGTCGGCGTGGGTGGCACCGGCGGGCAGGGCGGCATGGGCGGCGACGGCGACGTCGGCAGCGACGCTGCACCCGGCACCAATACCGGCGGCACCGGCTACGCGGGTGGCCAGGGTGGCAGTGGCGGCGACGGCGGCAACAGCGCCGGCGGCACCAACGGCACCGGCGGCGCCGGCGGCCAGGGTGGCACCGGCGGCACCGGCGGTGATGGAGGCTCCGGCGTCGCCCTCCAAGTGGCCGGCGGCAAGGGCGGCGCCGGCGGCGCAGGCGGCAACGCCGGTGTCGGCGGAAAGGTCGGCAGCGGCGGCTCCGGTGGTGGTG
>NZ_MVHT01000214.1 GCF_002086275.1 Mycobacterium intermedium
CTGGTGGGGCGTGGCAGGGTCCAGCGTCGGTGGCGATGGCTGAGGCTGCCACCCCGTATGTCAGCTGGTTGAACACGGTGACCGCCCAGGCCGAGCAGGCCAGCGCCCAGGCCCGGAATGTGGTGGCCACGTTTGAGGCGGTGCAGGCGGCGATGGTGCATCCGGCGCTCATTGCGGCCAATCGGTCTCAGTTCGTGGCGTTGGTGCGGTCGAATTTGTTCGGGTTCAACCTTCCGGCGATTGCCGCTGCGGAGTTCGAGTATGAACTGATGTGGGCCCAGGATGTGGCCGCGATGTTTGAGTATTACGCGGGGGCGGCATCTGCTGTTGCCAACTTGGCGCCTTTTGCCTCGTTGCAGGGGTTGGTGGGTTTGGTGGCGGGGTCGGGTGGGGTGTCGGCGGCTCAGGCTATTCCTGCGGCGGCGTCGCAGACGTATGAGTTCGCGCTGGGTCTGGCGAATGTGGGTGCCGGTAACTGGGGTGCGGGCAATGTCGGTGAGTTCAATATCGGGAACGGCAACTTCGGGATTTCGAATTTTGGTTCGGGGAACTTGGGGAATTTCAACACGGGTTGGGGCAATCTGGGTAGCTCTAACTTCGGCTTCGGTAATGTGGGTTCGTTCAACACGGGTCTGGCGAATGCCGGTAATTTCAACTTTGGTTTTGGGAATACGGGTAACAACAACATTGGTATCGGGATTACCGGCGATAATCAGGTCGGTATCCAGCTGAACTCGGGGAGCGGCAACTTCGGCTTGTTCAATTCCGGTAGCAATAATGTTGGCTTCTTTAATTCCGGCAACGGGAACTTTGGGTTGTTCAACTCGGGCAGCTTCAACACCGGTATCGGGAATGCGGGTACTGCGAACAGTGGTTTCCTTAATGCTGGTTTCACCAACACTGGTTTGTTGAACGCCGGCAATGTCAATTCCGGTAGCTACAACGTCGGCAACTACAACACCGGTGACTTCAATCCGGGTACGTCGAACACCGGTAGCTTCAACATCGGTGACTTGAATACGGGCTTTGGTAACTGGGGTGACACCAATACCGGTTTCTTCAATACCGGTAACAACAACAATGGGTTCTTCCTGACCGGTGACGGTGAGGGCGGGATTCTGGTCCGGATCAGTTTCCCGGATGTGTCGTTGCCGCCGGTCTTCATACCGGCTGCGACGATTTATGCGTTTGATCTGCCGCAGATCACGATTCCGCCGATCGATATTCCGGCGGGTCAGACGCCGTTCGGTATCACTTTGGGTGCGTGGGATTTGCCGCAGCTCGGTATTCCGTCGATCGACATTCCGGCGGGGCAGACGCCGGCGGGTGTGTTGCTCAGCATGTTCAACACCCCGCAGATCTCGATTCCGCCGATTCATATTCCGGCGGGTCAGACGCCGCCGATTGAGATCGGTGGCTGGTCCACGCCACAGATCAACTTCCCGTCGATTGAGATTCCGGCGGGTCAGACGCCGCCCATCACCATCGGTGGCTGGTTCACGCCGCAGATCAACGTCCCCTCGATCGTCATTCCGGCGGGTCAGACGCCGCCGATTGATATCGGTGCCTGGTTCACGCCGCAGATCAACATTCCGGTCATCGACATTCCGGCGGGTCAGACACCGCCGATCAGCATCGGCGGGTTCAGCCTGCCGCAGATCAACATTCCGGTCATCGACATTCCGGCGGGTCAGACCCCGGCGATCCGCATCGGCGGTTTCGCGCTGCCGCAGATCACCTTGCCGTCGATCGACATCCCGGCTGGGCAGACCCCGCCGATCAGCATCGGCGGGTTCAACCTGCCCGACGTGACGATCCCGTCGATAAACATCCCGGCCTGGGAGACCCCGGCGATCAACATCGGCACGTTCATGACACCGGAGATCAACACCCCGGTCATTACAGTGCCGGCGCTGGCTACCCCGGAGATCACCATCCCGCGTTTCTCGACACCGTTGATTCAG
>NZ_MVHT01000215.1 GCF_002086275.1 Mycobacterium intermedium
GGGATCGTCAGCGATGGGATTTCGATCGGCGGAATGCTCAGCCGGGGCAGGTCGAACGCTCCCAAGTCGATGCCCGCCGGGATCGTCAGCGACGGAATAGTGATCGGCGGAATGCTCAGCCGGGGCAGATCGAACGCACCCAATTTGATGCCGGCCGGGATCGTCAGCGGCGGAATCTCGATCGACGGCACACTCAGTCGGGGCAAATCGAAGGCACCCAGACCAAAGCCGGCGGGGGTGGCCCCCGCTGGGATCGTCAGGGATGGCAGCGTGAGTGGCGGCAGACCGAATCCGCTCACCGTGATGCCCGCGGGTGTGGTGGCCGCGGGGATGGTCAGCGACGGCAACGTCAGCGACGGCAGAGCGAACCCGTTGATCGCGATCCCTGCCGGGGTTGTTGTGGTGGGAATCGTCAACGACGGCAACGTCATCGCCGGCAAGTTGAACCCGGGCACCGTGAGCGGCGGGATGTGCAACGGTGGCAATGTGAGGTCCGGTGTGGTGATCGCAAAGTGCAGGCTGCCCTGACCGATCCCGCTGTGGAAGACACCGTTGTTTAGATCGCCGGTGTTGAACATGCCGTTGTTCATGTCGCCGACGTTGAACAGTCCGGTGTTGATGTTGCCGGTGTTGAAGTATCCGGTGTTGGTGTTGCCGGGGTTGAAGCTGCCGGTGTTGGACGAGCCTGGGTTGAAGCTGCCCATGTTGAAGTTGCCGGTGTTGAGGATTCCGGTGTTGGCGGTGCCGACGTCGAAGGCGCCGGTGTTCAGTGAGCCGGCGTTGAAGAGGCCGGTGTTGCCTTGTCCGGAGTTGCCGAGGCCGAAGTTTCCCGATCCGGAGTTGAAGAAGCCGACGTTGTTGGTGCCGGAGTTGAACAGGCCGATGTTGCCGCTGCCCGAATTCAGTCCGCCCAAGCCGAATTCACCCGAGCCCAGAATGACGTAGGTGTCGCCGATGCCGATTCGGTTGTTGCCGGTGAGTCCGAAGCCGATGTTGCCGTCGCCGGTGTTGGCCAATCCCAGGTTGTGGCCGCCGGCGTTGCCCAGGCCGAGGTTGAAGTCGCCGAGGTTGGCTCCGCCGATGTTGTTGGCGCCCCAGTTGCCCAGGCCGAGGTTGCCGGTGCCGACGTTGCCGATACCGAGGTTGATTGCGTTTAGGCTCAGGCCGCTGGTTAGTGCGGCGGGCGATAGTGCGATGTTGGCCAGGCCCGAGACTGCGTTGCCGAGGTTGGCGAAGCCAGAGAACTGTCCGCCGAAGTTCTGCGTCCCTGACCCGCCGAACATGTCCGCCATGTTCGTGTTGAACGATCCCGACAGCCCCGCGCCGAAGTTGCCGAAGCCGGAGTTGCCGCCGGTGCCGGAGTTGAAGAACCCCGAGGACGGCGCTTCGCTGGTGTTGAAGTACCCGGGGCCGCCCGGCAGCGCGAAGCCCGCGATGGTGGTGCTGGGCAGGAAGATGCTGGGCACCACCACCGCCGGGGTGTTGAAGGTGCCCAGCCCGATCGGGGGGATCGTGAACGTCGGGGTGGTGATCTCCGGGATGCTGATCTGGGGCAGCGTGAAGGCGCCCAACCCGATCGAAGGGATCGTCAACGCCGGGGTGGTGATCTCCGGAATCCCGATCTGCGGCAGCGTGAAGGCGCCCAGCCCGATCGAGGGGATCGTCAATGCCGTCGTTGTGATTTCCGGGAAGCTGATCTGGGGCAAGCTGAATCCGGTCAGCCCGATCGGGTCGATCGTGATCGGCGGCGTTGTGATCGCCGGCGTGCTGATGTTCGGCAGACTTAATCCGGCTAACCCGATCGGGTCGATCGTGATCGGCGGGGTGGTGATCGGTGGGGTGGTGATCTGGCCGAGGCTGAACTCGCCCAACCCGATCGGATCGATGCTGATCGCCGGTGTGCTGATCGGCGGCGTGCTGATCTG
>NZ_MVHT01000216.1 GCF_002086275.1 Mycobacterium intermedium
GAATTCCCCAACCCCGGCCCCGCCGGCACACTCAACACCGGAATCACCACCGGACCCAATGCTGGGCCCGAGAGCACCAATTGAATGGACTCGCCCACGCCCCCCACCACCAAATCCACTGAGGGACCGGTGATGACAATCGGACTCACCACGATGGGACCGATGTTGGCGTTGAGGTTGTCACCGGCCAAAGCCAGTGTCGGAATGGTGAATTCGCCGGCGACGATGTTGCCGAGGGAACCGCTGACCGGGATGTTGACGGGGATGCTGACTTCCAGGCCCAAGGAGATCGGCGGGATGGTCAGGGTGTAGTCGAAGCCGGCTTGGCCCTGGTTGTCGCCGCGCCAGAAAAATCCGTTGTTCTGATCACCCTGGTTGAACCCGCCGGTGTTGTAATGGCCGGTGTTGGCCCACCCGGTGTTGTAGTCACCGGTGTTGGCCCAGCCGGTGTTGTACCGGCCCGGGTTGAAATCACCGGTGTTGGACACCCCGACATTGAAACTGCCCGAGTTGTAACTGCCCGGGTTGCCCACACCGGTATTCAGCAACCCGGTGTTGGCCCATCCGGTGTTCCACCGACCCGCATTGAACAACCCCGTGTTGAACTCCCCGGAGTTGCCGATCCCCCAGTTGCCCGTCCCGGAGTTGAAGAACCCGACATTGCCGGTACCGGAATTGAACAACCCCACATTGCCACTGCCGGTGTTCCACGCCCCGAACCCGACCTGACCCTCACCGCTGAGCCCGAAACCGACATTGCCCGCACCGGTATTGCCGAACCCGATATTGCCGACACCGCTATTTCCGAACCCCTGGTTGTAGTCACCGAAGTTACCGAACCCGACATTCTGCACACCGAGATTCCCCGGGCCGATGTTGTAGGAACCGATGTTCCCCGAGCCGATATTGAAACTCCCCAGGTTGCCCGATCCGAAGTTGAAGTCCCCCAGGTTGCCAAAACCGATGTTCCCGTCACCGACATTCCCGAACCCAAGATTCATCCGGCCGATATCACCAAACCCGACATTGCCCACACCCAGATTCGCAAACCCCGCGTTGAACACACTCAACCCGGACAGGTTCCCACCCACGTTGCCCGCACCCGACGTCAGACCCGCGCCGGTGTTGTTGATCCCCGACAGCGACTCACCCACATTGGTCAAACCCGACAGCAGACTGCCGATGTTCTTATAACCCGACGCCCGCGACGCCTCGTTCCAGAACCCCGAAACACGATCCCCGATATTCCCGAACCCCGACACCCCGCCAGCCCCGGAATTGAAGAAACCCGATGACGGAAGACTCGTCGAATTCCCGAACCCAGGCGACGGATCTACATGTATAACCTGCGCGACGATGGGGCCGACATTTCCACCGATGCTCACCGGCAACAGCGTTGTCGGGCCACCGATAACGACATCCTCGAACGCGATGGTGTTTATTCTGATCCGCGGCAGGGTGATTGGGCTCAGCAGGCTGTCGGCGTCGACTCCGATTGAAATCGGCAGACTCGGTATCGGTACCGAGATGTCGATATCTATGTCAATGTCGGGAAATCCGGGAATGGGGTTTGGAATTGTGAAGCTGAGCTCGACGCCGATGTCGATTTCCGGGGTTTGCCCGAGAAGGGTCAGGTGGCCGATCACGGGGATGGGGTTGCCGCTACCGCCCGTGCCGTGCAGCGTGATGGGATTGATGCTGAGTCCGGTGATTTGGCCGGTGAGCGGGAGGTTGAGGGTGCCGCCGCCGCCGAGGGTCAGCGGGATTTCGGGGATGGTCAGGGTGTAGTCGGCGGCCATCAAGCCTTGCCGGTCACCCCGCCAGAACATGCCGTTGCTTTCATTACCGGAGATGAATGCGCCGGTGTTGATGTTGCCGGTGTTACCGACGCCGGT
>NZ_MVHT01000217.1 GCF_002086275.1 Mycobacterium intermedium
ACCCCGAGGGAAAGCTGCTTGCGAAAGCCCTCGCCCTCTACAAGGTGGGCTGACTCAAGCCGCGTTGACGAGTTACGACTCGTCGAGGGTGATCTCCTCGAGCTTGCCGGTGGCCACGTCGAAGATGAAGCCGCGCAGCGACTCGTGCTTTGTCACGAACGGGCTGTTCTGGATGCGGCGCAACGACTGCCGGACGTCCTCGGCAATGTCCGGGAAGGCCTCGGCCGCCCACGGCGGCTTGACCCCGATCTCGTCCTGGATGCCGCGCTTGAAGTCGTCGTCGGTGAAGGTGAGCATCCCGCAGTCGGTGTGGTGAATCAGGATGATCTCTTTCGTCCCCAGTAACCGCTGGCTGATGGCGAGCGAACGGATCGCGTCGTCCGTGACGACTCCCCCGGCGTTGCGGATGACGTGCGACTCGCCCTCGTTGATGCCGAGCACACGGTAGACGTCGAGCCGAGCGTCCATACACGCCAAGACCGCGATGTGCTTGCTCGGCGGCAGCGGCAGCGGACCCTTGAAGGTGCTCGCGTACTCGGCGTTGTTGGCCAAGTATTCGTCGGTAACCGTCACGCAAGTCTCCTTAGTTATTGGCATTTTTACGTTTGCTAACCAGAGTCGAACCGCGCTGGATTTTAACAACGGGCCCGCGTCACCACACTAATCAAGATCAGCTGGATTGAAACGGTCGCGTGTGCGGTGGTTGCCGTCGACGAGTCCTCGCTACCCTGTCCCAATGCGGCACGGTGGTCGGGCATGACGCGCTTCCTGGTGCGTCGCCTGCTCAACTACATCATTCTGCTTGCGCTGGCGTCGTTTCTGACCTACTGCCTGACCTCGGCGGCGTTCCGGCCGTTGGAGAGTCTGATGCAGCGAAGTCCGCGCCCAGCCCAATCGGTGATCGACAAGAAGGCGCACGACCTCGGCTTGGACAAGCCCATCCCGGTCCGTTACGCCAACTGGGCTTCCCACGCTGTGCGCGGCGATTTCGGCAAGACCATCACCGGGCAACCCGTCGGGGAAGAACTCGGGCGTCGCATCGGAGTCAGCGTGCGGCTACTGGTGGTCGGCTCCGTGGTCGGCACGGTGTTGGGCGTCGTGCTCGGCGCATGGGGCGCCATCCGGCAATATCGGCTCAGTGACCGCGTCGTCACCGCGGTGGCACTGCTGATCATCAGTACACCGACGTTCGTCATAGCCAACCTGCTGATCCTGGGTGCGTTGCGGGTCAACTGGGCGCTGGGCGTGCAACTCTTCGACTACACCGGAGAGACCTCGCCCGGTGTGACCGGCGGATTCTGGGACAACCCGGGCGACCGGGTGCAGCACTTGATTCTGCCGACACTCACGCTGGCATTGGGCGGTGCCGCCGGGTACAGCCGGTATCAGCGCAACGCCATGCTCGACGTGCTCGGACAGGACTTCATCCGCACCGCACGTGCCAAGGGGCTGACCCGCCGACGCGCCCTGGTCAAACATGGGCTGCGAACCGCATTGATACCGATGGCGACGCTGTTTGCCTACAGCGTCGCCGGCCTGGTCGCCGGGGCTGTGTTCGTCGAAAAGATATTCGGCTGGCACGGCATGGGCGAATGGGCCATCCGGGGTGTGTCAACCCAGGACGCCAACATCGTCGCGGCGATCACCTTGTTCTCCGGCGCCGTCGTGCTGCTGGCCGGCCTGCTCTCCGACATCATCTACGCGGCTCTCGATCCCCGGGTG
>NZ_MVHT01000218.1 GCF_002086275.1 Mycobacterium intermedium
TGCGTGGTTCCCGAACGCGGCATGCCGACGACGATGAAGGGCTGCTCTATCTCGATCGACTCGATTTCGGGGTACCGCTTGAGGAGTTCGGTCAACGACAAACGGTTGCGCAACAGGCGAACCACTCGTTGTCGCAGGGACGAACGGGTGAGCTGGCGCAGGCCCTCGTCGGCCTCGATGGCGGCCAGGTGTGCGCTCAGGCGTTCGGCGAATCCATCCGTGTCGTCCAGGTCGGTTACCCCCGCCTGCGCTGTGGCCTCCGCGAGCATCTGGTCAAGGTCCAATTCGACGCGTTTGGCCTCGGTGAACTCCAGGACCTGGCGTTGGACGTCGGTGAGTTGGGGCGACGTCAGGTCGTCGAAAGCGAGGTCTGCTTCGCTCGCAGCACCCACGCGACCTCCTCGCCGTCGTAGCCGGGATACCACACGACCGTAGCCGGGGACGCCTCGTTAAGCGACTACCGGTGGCGGTACCCTGCACCGGGAGCCAGCCCACAAGTTGACTACACAGAAAGGTCGTCCGGTGCTCGTCGTCACCACCAATGACATTCCCGGTTGGGAGATCCAGCGCGTCTGTGGCGAGGTCTTCGGGCTCACCGTTCGCTCGCGAAATGCCTTCGCGCAGTTCGGCGCCGGGTTGAAGTCGATGTTCGGCGGAGAGTTGCAGGGCATGACCAAGAACCTCGCCGAAAGCCGCAACGAGGCGATGTCGCGGCTGATCAACGAGGCACACACCAAAGGCGGCAACGCGATCGTCGGAATGCGTTTCGACACGACGGAGCTCGGCGACGTGTGGACCGAGATCTGTGCGTACGGCACCGCGGTGCAGGCCGTGCCGGTTACCGATGCGGCGCGCTACACCGCATCGCAACTCGGCTACGGCAGTCCACCCCCGCCCCAGCAGCAGCACCCCCAGCAGCCGCAGCCGTACGGCGCAAGCTGAGATATCGCAGTGCAGTGAGCGTAGGTTCAGCGGAGTGATAGTAGGGGCTTTCCTGGCCGAAGCCGCCGCAGCGGTGGATAACAAGCTCAATGTCTCGGGTGGAGTGCTGTCCCGATACACCGTCGACGAAGACCGGGTGGCCCAATTCCTGCTGGTGACACTGACCCAGGCCGAGCCCGACAATCCGGACCGGCGAGTCAACGTGGAGATCAGGCCGCCGTCGGAGGATGACGAGCCGCAGTACCTCGAGTTCGAACTGCCCGAGGCCGCCGTCGCCTCCGAGGTCGGATTCGCGATCTTCGGCATCGAGGTCATCCTGCCCTTCAACGGGCGTTGGGTCCTGTTGGTGACCGGCGGCGCGGGCGCGATCTCGCTGCCGCTACTGGTGATGGGCTGACCCCGCGCCTAAGCTGAAATCCCGAGGTCGGGGGACGGACCTTTGCGGGAGGCCTGCGATGAGGTGGTGGAGTCATCGTGTGGCCGTCGCCGTGGCGGCTGCGATAGCGCCGATGGCGGTGGTGACGTCAGTGACGCCGGCGGTCAGCTCAGCGCGCGATTGCGATCCCAACATGTCGTTCAACTACGCCACCGGCGAGTGCAAACTAGCGCCGCCGATGCCCGAGTGGTACCACCTCCCGCCGACCTGGGCGCCGCCCTATGCGCCGCCGGACGTGGCACCACGACCACCGTCACCGTCGTGGGCACCAACGCTCGATCCCGTCTGGGATCCACGCT
>NZ_MVHT01000219.1 GCF_002086275.1 Mycobacterium intermedium
GGCCTGCGAGATCAACTGAATCCGAATCAACAAACCCGACTCCAAAACCGGGTGGACTCAGTAACGGGGACTAGCCAGGACGTCGAAACCCGTCGCAGCCAGGGCCAGCCAGCTGGGTAGCAAACCCAGCGGGATGACCAGGATGGCATTGCTCAGCGCAAAGAACAGCGTTGCCACGACCACGACGCCAGCGATGGGCAGGGGTTGCGCCGGTCGCCTCAACGCGGCAAGCATCGCGCCCAGCGTGGCGACCGAATTCACCGCGAACATCAGCCAGTGCCCCGCCCGCACCGGACCGTCAACGCCACCGGCCAACATCGCACCGAACAACGTCAGCCCGCCGACGGCGGCAACCAGCACCAGCTCGCCTTTGCGGGGCCGAACGCAATCACCGGATCGGGACAGTTCGAGGAGCACCGCAAACCACGCCACACCGGGGACGGCCACCAGGTAGATCTCCGCCTGACTCAGCAGCTCGGCGTGCGTGCGGCTGGTCGTTCTTATCGCGTCGAGAGCCACGACCGACGCGAAGGCACAGAGTCCCGTCGCGGCCAGCGCGAGCACGGGTTTACGCGGGTCGCGAACCAGCAGGTAGAGCCCGAGCCAGGCGCTCAGCGTGAACACCACGGCCGATAGCGCAGCCATGTGACCAGTGTGTCACGCGGCGCGTCCGTCCTCCTCGACGAGGGGATCGAGGAGGACGGACAGGACCGCTACTAGAGGCGCACCGACGCGGTCGGCCTATGCCGCTAGGTGGTGCCGCTACGTGGTGGTGACGACGAGGCCCCCGTTGATCGGCGACAGGGCCGCCAGCGCCGCCTGCAGCGCACTCACCTGGCCGTTCCAGTAGCCGGAGATTTGGCTGCCGACGTTGCCGATACCGGAGATCAGGGCCGCGGTGTCTGCCCCGAGGGTGCTGGTGTTGGCGATACCGGAGATGGCGTTGCCGAGGTTCTGGAAACCGGACAGCAGCGTGCCGGAGTTGTACCAGCCCGACGTCCACGCCCCGTTCGCGTTGGCAAGGCCCGAACTCCAGTCGTTCGAGTTGAAGAACCCGGACGTGTTGTTGGAACTGCCGTTGAAGAAGCCCGACGACGACGTCCCGTTGGAGTTCCCGAAACCCGACAGCCCCGGGATGCCCAGGTTGAGGCGGCCCAGCAAATTCATCTGGAACGGGATCCGAAGGTCCGCCCCGGCCGTCAGGTCGTTGAAGACGATCGGGTTGACGACGATGTTGTCCATCCCCGGGCTCAGCAGGGTTCCGCTGACGTTGATGGTCAGCAGAACGGTAACCGACACGTTGACCGGGATGCCGAACGTTGGAGGCGCGTAGATGGTGATCGGGTAGATGTAGCCGGTGACCGGGATCGCCACGTTGGTGCCGAACACCAGGTCGATCGGAATCGCCGGGAATTCGACCGCGATGTGGGTCCCGTCCGCCCCTTGGCCGCTGCCCAGGTTGAATGCGCCGAAGTTCCTGTCGCCGGTGTTGCGAACCGGTGTTGATGTCGCCGACGTTGGCGAAGCCGGTGTTGATGTTGCCGGCGTTGAAGCTTCCGGTGTTCAGGTCACCCGGGTTGGCAGTGCCGGTGTTGAAGCTACCGACGTTGAAACTTCCCGTGTTGTTGCTGCCGGTGTTGCCGATACCGGTGTTGAAGCTGCCGGTGTTGCCGATACCGGTGTTGGCGATGCTGGTGTTGCCGATACCGGTGTTGTACTCACCGGCGTTGCCGATACCGGTGTTACCGGTGCCGGAGTTGAACAACCCGCGGTTACCGGTGCCGGAGTTGAACAACCCGACGTTGTCACTACCGGCGTTCAACCCA
>NZ_MVHT01000021.1 GCF_002086275.1 Mycobacterium intermedium
GCGTAGCTGGTGGCGGCGATACCCTCCCACTCCTGTTGGACGTTGCCCACGCCGGCCGAAATATGGACGATGATCTTTGGCGCCGACGGGGCGAACATACCCGGTCAGGGACAACCCAACTGGAATCCCCTGCAGTACCTGCAGAATCTGCCCAACTTCTTCAACGGCAACCAACAAGCACTGGCCTACCTGCAATCGAATATCCCGCAACTGCTGACGAATCCGGCCAACTGGCCCGTGTTGGTGTCCTACTTCATGGCATGGCAGACCTATCGTGCCGTCAACTGGACGCTGCGGACGCTGCGCTTCATCGTTCAGATAGCGCCACTACTGCTGCCGTCCGTTCTCAATCTGGCCGTCACCAATTTGGCGGGTACGGCCGGTTTGGCGGGTTTGGCCGGCATTGTGCAACCGGTCACGCCATCAGTTCCTGCTCCCGGCGTCGAGACGACGCAATTGCCGCCGCCGGCTGCCGTTTTGGCCGCCCCCGTGCTGGCCCCGTCACCGACGCCCACGCCGACGCCGTCGGTCGCACCGGCCGTTCCCACTCACGTCCCGACATCCGCCCCGCCCACGCCGCTGCCCGCGGTGGAGGGTTTCGCATATCTGGTGGGCGGTCCCGGTTCCGGCTTCGGTCCCAAGATGGGTGCCCGCATCGCGGCCGACCAGGAGGCTTCGGATTCGGCCGCCGCGGCCGCCGCGCCGGAGGCGGCTCGGCAGCCACGGGTGCTCCCCGGTCGGCGCCAGTCAACGACCATAGACCGCGGTCGTCGCTACGAATACCTGGAAGTCGACGGCGAATTGGAATCGCGCGCCGCAGCGCCCTCGGTGCAGCCGGAAGTAAGAGGCTCGGGGCCAATGGGTTTCGCCGGCACCTTGGGCGTGACCAGTGTTCGTCCAGCAGGGCTGGCCGCCCTGGACGCCGATGTTTTCGGCGCGGGCCCAACAGTGCCCATGCTCCCAGATACCTGGGCGACTGACAGTGAATGAAAGGCATTGCGGGAGTAGTATTTCGATACAGCCCCATGCTTTCGGGTGGATTCAAGCTGAGCAGCGACCAGGCGGCTTCTTCATCTAGCTGACGACCGCAGCGACACCGGGGGCACGTAGCTGCCGATCAGGGTGCGATGCCACCACGCGTGATCCCGCCGCAGCTCCGCAAAGGTGGTGAAGCGGTACTTGTACAACTGGGCGCGCACATACCGCGGCGGCTCGTCCGGAAAAGGATTGTGCCGCAACAGCCGTAAGGTCGCCGGGTCATTTCGCAGCAGGCGTGTCAGAAACGGCGTCATCCAGGACAACGCATAGCCGGGCGAGATCGCGGCGAACCACATGAGCCAGTCCAGTCGCAGATGGTAGGGCGCGAATTGGCGGGGCATCCGACGCACATCGGTCGGCTTTCCTTTGAATTCGTATTCCTTCCATACCGTCTCGTCGCTGATCACCGCCTCGTCGGTGCCCTCGATGACCACTTCCTGGCGGATTCTGCAGATGCTGCCGAATGCACCGTAGGTGTTGCAAAGGTGAAAGGAGTTGAACGACATGTTCATTCGCTGCCGAGCCGACAGCATGTTGCGCACCGGCCAGTAGCTCAGGAAGAGCATCAAGGCCGTGAAGGCGATCACCAGGACGGCGAACCACGCTGGCGCGCCGGGAAAAACCGGAACGTGTACCGGCGCCGGCAGCAGCACTTCGGCCGACCGCTGATCGATTGCGCTGAACGCCAGCAAGATGGTCAGCCAATTGAGCCACGAGAAGTTGCCTGACGTAACCAGCCACAGCTGGGTGACGACGATGATCGCCGCGGCAATGCCGGCCACCGGCTGCGGGGCGAAGAGGCCGAACGGAACGACGAGCTGGGCGAAGTGGTTGCCGGCCACCTCGATTCGATGCAGCGGCTTGGGCAGATGGTGGAAGAACCAGCTCAACGGACCCGGCATCGGCTGGGTTTCGTGGTGGTAGTACAGACACGTCAGATCGCGCCAGCAGCGGTCGCCGCGCATCTTGATCAACCCGGCACCGAACTCCACCCGAAACAGCAGCCAGCGCGCCAACAACAACGTCAACAGCGGCGGCGCCACGGCGGAGTTGCCCAGAAACATCATCAGGAACCCGGCTTCGAGCAGCAGTGACTCCCACCCGAACCCGTACCAGGTCTGGCCCACGTTGACGATCGACAAATACAGCACCCACAGCGTCAGCCACATCAGCATCGCCGCCCACAACGGCGCCAAATCGGCCAGACCGGCCACCATCGCCGCCGACAGTGCCGCGCCAAACCAGGAGACCGTCGCGAACAGTCGGTCGGAATAGCGGAAATGGAAGATGCTCGGCGTCCGCCAGAACGACCGGCCCGCCAAATAGCCTGGCACCGGCAGCATTCCGCGCTCGCCGATCAGTGGCCGGAACTGGCGGGCCGCCGCGATGAACGCGATCAGATAGATCGCCGCGACGCCGCGTTCGAGCACCAGTCTGCCGAGCCAGTATTCGGGTGCCGAGATCCATGCCACGCTTAACCAGTCAAGCAGTCACCGCACCGGTAGCCAATACCCGATCAATCCCGACTCGGCATGCGCATGGTGGAGGCGCCCACCGCGGCCAGCGAAATCATGGCCAGCAGTTGGACAATCGGCGAGTGCCCGGCGTAGCCGTCGACCGAGTGCCAGGGGTGACGGGACAACAGTGCCCCGGAGATGATCAGTCCGCCCGCGCTGAGCCCGATCGTCCACCCGTCGCGCCGCCGCTGGTGGTGCCGCAGCGCGTACCGCAGACCCAGCACGGCGCCGACGACCACGACGCCGGCGATGCCGGAGATCAGCGCCCCGGCGCCCAGTAGTGGGACCGCAACCCAGGGCCCGGAGGGCCAGGGCTGTGCTGGCGGATCGTCGACCCGACGCCGCGTCCGCCATAAGGCCAGGAACGCCAGCAGCGGCAGCAGCGCCAACCCCACCGCCATACCGCCCCGATACACAGAGTTCGAGGTGAACGTCAGCGTGATGGTGCCGGGGTCTCCGGCGGGTACCACCCACCCCTGTTGCCAGCCGTTGACGGCGACCGGTGTCAGCCGGGCACCGGAACTGGTCCGGGCAACCCAGCCGGGGTTGATGCTCTCCGGGATGACCAGCACCCGCGACCGGTCCGCCGCCGGCGCGCGGATTTCGCGTCGGGCCGGCCCCCAGTCGCCGGTCGATGCGGGAAGCGGTGTCGCGCTGGGCAATTCGGGGCTTCCCAGCACGGTCAGCTGGGCCCCGTCGACGATGAAGGCGGGTCCGGGGCTGATCAGCAACTCCTGCTGGCCTTCCGGCAGCGCGATCGGCTCCTTTTCGCAAACGGTCGCGGCGACCGGTTCACCGTCCAGCAGCGCTCCGGCGGTGGTCCGGATCGAGGTGTGCACGAACCTGCCGGCCGCGGCGATGACCGGGCCGTGGTCGCAGTCCACGAACACCTCACGCCCCCGGTTGCGGGCGGCATCGGCTGCCGCGACCGGTTTGCCGTCCGCCCCCAGTGCGCTGATTTCGGCCAGTCCCGGCGGCTTGAGCTGGTCGAAGCCCAGCGCGTTGCGGTCGATGATGTCCTTCCAGTCGAGCAGGCTGACGGTGACGGTGTCGGTGACCCGGGGATGTAGCGCCAGGGTCTGCACCCCGTCGTCTCGCAACTCACGCACCTGCGGCCCGTCACCCAGGTCGATGGCCACCATGGTCGGACGGGCCGGCACCGGCGAACGGCTCGGAACCAGACGCAGCCCGGTGACCTCGGTGGCCCGCGGCAGCGTCAGGGTCAGCGTCGGCGGGGTCTTGTGCTGCACCACCCGCTGCGGCGCCGTCCAGGAGGTCGCCGGGTCGCCATCGGTGGCCGCATACGCCGAACCCAGCACTTCGATCAGGTCGGAATCCCCGCTTGCGCGGGTGGTGCCCGGCTGCGCGATCAGGTCGGCCAGCTTGGGGCCCTGACGCGGACGCACCCATACCGTCGGGGTCACCGACACCGGGGCTGGCACGGTCAGTGTGCGGCTGAGGTTGACCGATTCTTCGGCGGCCAGCGCCATCGACGCCGCGCAGCGCATGCTGTCCGGCCCCGCCACACACCCCGGCCGGCCTAGTAGTTCCGAGCCCAGATCCCAGCCCGAGATCGCCGCCTGCGCAGGCGGCCCGGGGACCCGCACGGTGTGCCGCAGTTGGACGGGATGGGCGAATCCGGACGCGTCGTACTGCGTGATCGCCAGGTCGGTGATGGCAAACTGCACACCCGCCGACCCGTCGTCGGTGGCGACCGCGGTGATCCGCACCCAAGAACTTTCTCCGTAGGGCAGCGGGGCGGTGAGCGGCTCTCCGGGTTCGTCGACCCGCAGCGTGGTGCTGCCGTTGGCGGTCTCGACCTCGATGCGGCTGACCTGCGCGCCGACGGCGGTGGCGCTGGGGGTCAGGGTGATGACGGCATCGGCCACCGGGCGGTCGAAGTCGATGTGCAGCCACTGTCCGACGGCGGCTTGCAGGGCGTTGGATACCCAGGCGGTCGCCGAGTCGCCGTCGATCGCGGCGGTGGGAGAGGTGGCCGGTGCGACGTCGGGCATGGTGATGGAATCCGATGACGAACTCGACGCGGTGATGCGGCCGCCGCTCCAAGCGCCGTACACGAGCTCAGCGCCCGGGACCGGATAGTCCGGGACGCGGTTGAAGGTATGCCGGGCGTCGCCGGGCGCGCGGATGGCCGACGAGTGCTGGTCGACCCGGCCGTAGTCGGTTTCGCGGGCCACCGGGGTATCGGTAACGGTCACCAGCGGTGCAGGAAGTCCGGCCGCGCGGGCGTCGGCGGCCATCACCACCGGACCCAGGGGCGGCTGGCGCAGTAGCCGTCGCCGTTCGTCCAGCCGCAGCAGCACCTCCGGCCCCCCGGTGACCCGGGCCAGCTGGTCGGTGTCGGCAAAGTACGGCGCGCCGGGGTTGGTGGTGGTGTCGACGCGGTAGATCTCCACTGCCGGATAGCGCGGCCGCAAACCGCTGTCGTTGACAAAGCCTTCGAGCGAACCGGGGCCTACGGGTTCGCCGAACTCGGCCACCTTCAGCAGCCCCGGCGAACCGCTGATGGTCCGGTGCACCAGGATCGGCCGCGCCGAACGCGACGTCTCCGGATCCAGGTCATTGCGTAGCACCAGGTAGGAAATCCCTTGGCGGGCAAGGGTGTCGGCCAAGCCGGGTGATGGGCGCCCGGCGGCGAACAGCCGTTGCACCGAATCCAGCGCCCGGATGGTTTGCGGCGGGGTCAGCGGGATCGAGTCGCGCACCCCCCACGGGCTGGAGCCGAGCACCTGCAGGGGTTCGTCGTGGCTGTTGCCCCAGATCTGGGTGGCGAACGGGGCGCCCGGCACCACCAACACCCGCCCCGGTGCCGGCGTGCCCGTGTTGTGTTCGGTGAGCCAGTCGGCGGCCTGGTGCCAGTAGTCCGGAATCGCCCTGAACGTCCCGGGTGGGGTGAGCCGGCCGCTCCAGGCCAGCGAGGTGCTGACCAGCAGCGCGGTGAGCGCGACGATGCCGACCGCTACGCGCCTGTCCCGCTCTGGGTGGGCGAACGCGTTCAGCCACACCGACCTCGGTGCGCTCCCCGGCAGCGGCACGCGGCCCAACAACTGCGCGAAGCCCAGCGCCAGCGGGAGCCGCACCACGGGACCGACCTTGTGCACGTTGCGCAGGGGAGTGCCGGCGGCGTCCAGGAACTGCTGGACCTGGTGGGCCACCGGCGATCCCAGCCCGCCGCCGTAGCCGACGGCCAGCAGCACCACGCCGACGAAGAGCATCGTCACCAACCGGCCGCGGGCCGGCATCCCGGCGCTGGCCAGCCCGGCCAATCCGGCCGCCGCGACCAGGCAGGTCCCCAGGATCGCCACCGATCCGGTGACCAGCGGCGCGCCCGCGGTCGCGTTGGGCGCCACGAACGGTGTCCAGCTGTCGGCGCCACGCAGCGTCTCCACCAGCGACGACCATTGCGTCGTGACGCCGGAGGACTCGATGAAGTCCAGGAACGGAGGGCTCACCCCGCGCAGCATCAGCAGCGCGACCACCCACCACAGCATCGCCAGAACCAGCGCCAACAGCCACCACGCGGTGTACCGCCACCACAACCGATTGGGCCGATGGCAGGCCCACCAGATCACCGCAGGCAGGCACCCGGCCAGCGTCGCGATGGCGTTCACCGCGCCCATCAGCGCCACCGCCAGGCCGGCCTGCGCAGCCAGCGCCCGCACCGAGCGGCCCGACCCTCCCCGTAACGCCAGGATCGTCGGCAGCAGCACCCAGGGCGCCAACATCATCGGCAGTGTCTCGGACGAGATCGACCCCAGCGTGGTCAGCACCCGCGGGGACAGCGCAAACGCCGCCGCGCCCAGCACGCGCGAGGACGCGGTCCCTATCCCCAGGGCTTCGGCGACCCGCAGCACGCCCCAGAAACCCGCCGCGAGCAGCACCGCCCACCACAGTCGCTGGATGACCCACCCGGGCAGGCCGAGCAGATGGCCTGCCGCGAAGAACGTGCCGTGCGGAAACAGGTATCCGTAGGCCTGGTTCTGCGATTGGCCGAACGGTAGTTCGCTGTTCCACAGGTTGGTCGCCCGGGCCAGGAAGCGCAGCGGGTTGGCGGTGAGGTCGAGTTTCGTGTCGGGGGAGACCTGCCCGGGTGTTTGGGCGAAGCTCAGCGTCAGAGCAACCGCAAAGACGAGCAACAGCCAGCGTCGGGACACCGGCATAGTCCCTGAGGCCCTCGAGTCTTGCGCAGCTTCCGTCGTAGGTGCCTGCGTCGTCGGGCTAGCTGCGGCTGCCGTACTCGGTCCGGTTGAGTATGGACGACGACGGGTCGCCCGGGGGAACGTGCGGCTTCTCGTTCTGTTCCACCAGCAGGGTGATCCCGAAGATCGCGAACGCCCCCAGCAACAGCCCGATGACCACGCTGGCTCCGACGGGCGCGACGATCCGATTCATAAGCGTCAACCTAGCAGAAGAGCCAGATGGTCGGGTTGCTGCTCAACGCCGAGCACCATCGTGACAGCATGACCGAATGTCCTTCCCGCGCAGACTTGCACTCGCTCTAGCTGCAGGAGCGGCCGCATCGGCTTTGGTAGCAGCGTGCAGTGACGGCGGCACCAAACCCGGCGCCTCCTCGACGAGCGAGTCCAAGCCGCCGGCGACCAGCGCGACGCCCACCGCGGCCGGTGGGGCGCCGTTCTGTGGCGACCCGGGGGCGGTCCCGGCGACGCTGAACCTGCGCGACAAGCTCGCGCAGTTGCTGATGGTGGGGGTGGAAAACGCCGACGACGCCAAGGCTGTGGCCACCAACCACCACATCGGCGGGATCATGATCGGCAGTTGGACCGACCTGGAAATGCTCAAGAACGGCGCGCTGACCGAAATCACCAACACCCCCGGTCCGCTGCCGCTGGCGGTCAGCGTCGACGAAGAAGGCGGGCGGGTGTCCCGACTGAAGACCCTGATCGGGACGTCGCCGTCGCCGCGGGTGCTGGCCAACACCCTGAGCGTCGACGAGGTCCGAGCGCTGGCGCACCAGCGCGGCGAGGCCATGCGCAAGCTGGGCATCACCATCGATTTCGCGCCGGTGGTCGACGTCACCGACGACCCCGACGACACCGTGATCGGGGACCGCTCCTTCGGGTCGACGGCGGAAAAGGTCACCGCCTACGCGGGTGCCTACGCGCAGGGCCTGCGTGAGGCGGGCGTGCTGCCGGTGCTGAAGCATTTCCCCGGCCACGGGCACGGCTCCGGCGACTCGCACAAAGGGGGTGTCACCACGCCCCCGCTGAGTGACCTGATAGCCGTCGACCTGGTGCCCTATAAGACGCTGCTGACCCAGACCCCGGTCGCGGTGATGATCGGCCACATGCAGGTGCCCGGGTTGACCGGTTCGGACCCCGCCAGCCTGAGTAGACCCGCCATCGACCTGCTGCGCACCGGCACCGGATACGGTGGGCCGGCGTTTGACGGCACCGTCTTCAGCGACGACGTGTCCAGCATGGCCGCGATCTCCGATCGGTTCGGCGTGACCGACGCGGTGTTGCGCACCCTGCAGGCCGGCAGCGACATCGCGCTGTGGGTGAGCACCAAGGAGGTGCCCGCGGTGTTGGACCGGCTGGAACAGGCGGTGACTGCCGGTGAATTGCCGGTCGAGGCCGTCGACCGTTCGGTGGTTCGGGTGGCGACCATGAAACGCAACAGCGCAGCCTGCCCCCACTAACGCATGTGCGCAGCTCCGGCATTGCTTACCCTAGGTTCAGATAGCCGAGCTAAAGGGCGCCCAGCCGGGCCAAAAAGGGGACAGTGATGGCAGGTGGTACCAAGCGGCTACCGCGTGCCATCCGCGAGCAGCAGATGCTCGACGCCGCGGTGCAGATGTTCTCGGTCAACGGCTATCACGAGACCTCGATGGACGCGATCGCCGCGCAGGCGCAGATCTCCAAACCGATGCTGTACCTGTACTACGGCTCCAAGGAGGACTTGTTCGGTGCTTGCCTGAACCGGGAGATGAGCCGGTTCATCGAGGCGGTGCGCGACAGCATCGACGTCACCCAGAGCCCAAGGGACCTGCTGCGCAACACCATCGTCTCGTTCTTGCGTTACATCGACGAGAACCGGGCGTCGTGGATCGTCATGTACACCCAGGCCACCAGCTCCCAAGCGTTCGCCCAAACGGTGCGCGAGGGCCGCGAGCAGATCATCGAGCTGGTCGCGGGCTTGGTGCGGTCCGGCACTCGGGAGCCGATGACGGACGCCGAGATCGAAATGACGGCAGTGGCTTTGGTGGGCGCGGGCGAGGCGGTGGCCAACCGGCTCAGCACCGGGGAGACCGACGTCGACGAGGCGGCAGAGATGATGATCAATCTGTTCTGGCGCGGCCTCAAGGGCTCGCCCGCGGATCGGGACGTCAGCTCCGCGCGATGACGCGCCGCTCGACCGGGAAGTCGAAATAGGTGTCGGGGTAGAACTCGGCTTTCATCCGTTGATCACCCAAATCGGTTGCCCACGTAATGAATTCATCGACCGCCCGCTGGGGCCGGTAACAGTCGTAGACCTTCAACGAGTATCCGCGCTCAAGCGCCTGCCGCTGCGCCCGACTCAGTGCCTCGGCCGCAGCCCGGGTGAGGATGCATATCGGCTCGCGGTAGCCCGCCACGCTATCCCCGGTGAAATTGTGCGCGGTGAAGTATCGAATGTCCTGCAGGATCGTGGGGTCAAGCTCGTCCAGTGCCACAAAGTCAACCGGCGCAACGGAATCCGGCTGCGCCGCAGTGACATATACGGGCCCAGCGCAAGTCGCGGCCATGGCCACCAGGACCGCCAGGACGCAGCGTGCCATACCGGTGGGCCTGGGCATAGGGCTAGATTCAACCAGTGCCCCGACCGCCGCGCCACAACCTCGACTTCTTCTGTGCGGTAGTCATCGTCGGCCTGCTGGCGGGGGTCGCCGGATTGGCGACGACGGTCCTGCTGCGCTATGTCGAGCACTTCACCTATCACTACTCGTTCGGGTCCCTGCTGGAGGGGATTGCCGGCAGCAGTCCGGTTCGGCGCGCGGTGGCTCCCATGATCGGTGCCGCGTCAGCGGGGCTGGGCTGGTGGCTGCTGCGGCGCCGGACCAACGTGCCGCCCTTGGCCGGGACCATCGCCCGGCACGAGCGGGTGCCACGGCTGGCCTGGAGCATCGACGCCCTGCTGCAGGTGGTTCTGGTGGGCTCCGGCGCCTCGCTGGGCAGGGAAGGGGCACCGCGCCAATTCGCGGCCGTGCTAGGCGATTTGGCGACCGCATGGCAGAAGCGGCTGACGCCCGAAGACCGGGAGATCCTGCTGGCGTGCGCCGCGGGCGCCGGTCTGGCCGCGGTGTACGCGGTCCCGCTGGCCGGGGCGCTTTTCACCCTCCGGATCCTGCTGAACACCTGGCGGCTGCGCGCGGTGGGCGCGGCGTTGATCACGTCCAGCCTGGCCACCGCGGTCGGTTCGGTGCTCACCCACAACGAGCCGGAATTATCTTGGCCCAGTGCGGAATCGATCTATCTGTTCAGCGCGCGGGCGCTGACACTTGCCCCGCTGGCTTTCGCGGTCGGATGGGCATTCAACCGGATCATGGCGGCGGCCCGCCCGGCCACCCTGATCCGGTCCTGGGTGCTGATTCCAGCGCTGGCCGGTGCGGGTCTGCTCACCGGCATCTGTTCGCACTGGTGGCCCCAGCTGCCCGGCAACGGCAAGAGCATCCTGACGATCAGCCTCGCGCTGGGAACCGCCGGCATGACCCTATCGTCGGCAGCCGTGCTCCTGATCCTGAAACCACTGCTCACCGCGCTGTTTCTACGGGCGGGCGGCGCGGGCGGCCTGCTCACTCCGTCACTGGCTACCGGCGCTGCCGCCGGAACCCTGGTGGTATTGGCGAGCAACGCCGCGTTCGGCACCCACATGCACGGGCCGGTGAACTCGCTGTGCGCGGCCGCCGGAGTACTCGCCGTCACCCAGGGTTCACCGATATGGGCGTCGCTCTTCGTCTGGGAGCTCGCCCATCCGCCGCTCCGGATGCTGTTCGTGTTCATGGTCACCGCGGTCGGGGCGCACTGGTTGAAGCTGCTGGTCAGTGGGCGTCGGCCAGCGCTACTGGATCACCGGGCGGGTTGAGAGCGAATTAGGTAGTCCACTACTGCAGCCGGCCGCACCGGCTGGTGTGACGCTCGGTACATGTCACACCTAAGCGTGGCGCCGGACAGCCTGTTGGCGGCCGCGGGAGACCTGAACAACATCGCGAACTCGCTCGACGAGGCACATCGACTCGCGGCGCCGGCGACCCTTGCGGTGAGTCCCGCGGCCGCCGATGAGGTGTCAACAGGTATTGCGCAGTTGTTCTCCCAGCACGCTCAGGCCTATCAGGCGGTGGCCCGAGACGCCGCGGCGTTTCAAGAGCAGTTCGTGCAAAGGCTGACTGCGAGCGCATCGTCGTACGACAGCGCCGAGGAGGTGCTCGCCTGGTTGTTGCAGGCGGCGTCGAATGCGGTGGGGCCGTACTACACGACCGCCGCGAATACCTTCGCTGCCTCGCTGGTCATCTATCTTGCTTTTTCAGCGCTGGTGCTACTCGCCTTCCTGATTGTTCAGGTGTTCGCCTTTGCGCGATTCTCGTTGTTGTTTTCTGAGGTGGTTGCTGGGGCCCCTATTACCTTCCCCATAGCGTTCTGAACCTCAGAGCGGGCGTACCGTCGCGGTCAGGTGCGGATAGCCCTTGCCGACGTGGCGCAGCGTGAGATCCCACCCGCCTTCTTTTTCGTCGACGTAGAGGCCCGCGGTCGCGGGCAGGACGACGGGTTTGGCGAACCGCACCGAGTACTTCACCGCATCCGGCAACCGGCCCTCGATATTGGCCAATACGGCGGCGGCGCTGAACATTCCGTGCGCAATCACAGTGGGAAACCCGAACAACTTGGCCGCGATCGGATTGGTGTGGATCGGGTTGTGATCCCCACTGACCGAGGCGTAGCGCCGGATCCGGCTGGGCGTGATTTTCAGGACCGTCGTGGGTGGCGGTGGCTTGGGTTGCTTCTGTGGCGGGGGCTTGGGCTCGTCGGACAGGCTGGTCCGTTGCTGATGCAGGAACGTCGTCACCTGGTGCCAGGCGTCCTCTTTGCCCACGCTCACGTCGGTCACAATGTCGACCAGCAAGCCTTTGCGATGCTCACGAAGGTTTTCCGCATGCACGCGCACACCCACGGTGTCGGTGACGGCAATCGGCCGGTACTGGGTGATGTGGTTCTCCATGTGCACCGCACCCATTGCGGCGAAAGGGAAGTCGAAACTGGTCACCAGTGACATCACCGACGGGAAGGTCAACGCGAACGGGTAGGTCAGTGGGACGTTGTTGCCGAAGCGCAGCCCGGTGACCGCCGCGTAGGCCGCCACGTTCGTGTGGTCGATCGGCAGTTCCTCGACGGTGACCGTGCGGTTGGGCAGCGTGTCGCTGCGGGGCACCAGGGGCAATGCGCCCGCCGCTGCGCGCAGCATGTTCCGCAGGCCGCTTGGTTGATTCACAGCACTCTCCCTACCCCGTTATGCGCCGATCATGCCCTGGCCGCAGACCCGAATCACGTTGCCGGTCAGCGCGTTCGACGCGGGGCTGGCGAAGTACGCGATGGTTTCTGCGACGTCGACGGGCTGCCCGCCCTGCAACAACGAACTCATCCGGCGGGCCGCCTCGCGGGTGGCCAGCGGGATGGCTGCGGTCATCTGGGTCTCGATGAAGCCCGGTGCGACGGCGTTGATGGTGATCTTCTTCTTGGCCAGTTCCGGTGCCAGCGCTTGGGTGATGCCGATCATGCCCGCTTTGGTGGTGGCGTAGTTGGTCTGGCCACGGTTGCCGGCGATGCCGGCGATGGAGGACAGCCCGATCACCCGGCCGCCTTCGCCGATGGTGCCGTTGCCCACCAAGCCCTCGGTAAGGCGCAGGGGCGCAAGCAGGTTCACGGCCAGCACCGAGTTCCACCGGGCGTCGTCCATGTTGGCCAGCAGTTTGTCGCGGGTAATCCCGGCGTTGTTGACCAGGATGTCGGCCTTGCCGCCGTGGTGGTCGCGCAGATGCTCGGTGATCTTGTCGACGGCATCCTCGGCGGTGACGTCCAGCCACAACGGCGTGCCGCCCACGTTGTTGGCGGTCTCGGCCAGGGCGTCCTCTGCGGACTCGACGTCGATCGCGACGACGGCAGCGCCGTCGCGGGCGAACACCTCGGCGATTGTCTTGCCGATGCCGCGGGCGGCCCCGGTCACGATGGCGACCTTGCCGTCCAACGGCCGGTCCCAGTCGGCCGGCGGGGTGGCGTCTTCGGCGCCGACGTAGAACACCTGGCCGTCGACGAACGCGGACTTGGCCGACAGGATGAACCGCATCGTCGACTCCAGACCGGTCGCGGCCGGCTTGGCGTCCGGGGCGAGGTACACCAGTTGCACGGTGGAACCGCGGCGCACTTCCTTGCCCAGCGAGCGGGTGAACCCTTCCAGCGCTCGCTGGGCGATCCGCTCGTGGGTGCTGCTCGCCGCTTCGGGCGTGGTACCCACAACCACCAGACGCGCGCAGTGGTTCAGGTTGCGCAGCAGGGGTGTGAAGAAGTCGTGCAACGCCTTGAGTCCGGTCGGCTCGGTGATGGCGGTGGCGTCGAACACCAGGCCGCCGAACGAATCGGCCCAGCGGCCGCCCAGGTTGTTGGCCACCTGGTCGTAGTCGTGCAGGGCGGCGCGCAGCGGCTCGACCACTCGACCCTCGCCGCCGATCAGCAGCGAGCCGGTCAAGGGCGGCTCGTCGGGGCTGTACCGGCGCAGTGGCTCGGGTTGGGGAAGCCCGAGCTGCTTGGCCAGGAACGATCCGGGTCCGGAGTTGACCACCTGGGAGAACAGGTCAGGTGAGCGTTTGGTGGGCACTGGGTTGCCTTCCGTGTCAGGGACGAACTTACTTCAGAGTAAGAACCGTGAGTAGTATTGCGTGCAGAGGCGGGTACCCCAAAATTAGCCCCCGAACTAGCGGCGACAAACGGAGAGAGAAATTGAGCCCTGCAAGTTCCCAGAACAGCCCGTCCAAGCGCAGAGTCGCCGTCCTCGGCGGCAACCGGATCCCATTTGGACGATCCGACCGCGCCTATGCCGAGGCGTCTAACCAGGACATGTTCACCGCCGCGCTGAGCGGCCTGGTGGACCGCTTCGGGTTGGCCGGCGAGCGACTCGACGCGGTGATCGGCGGTGCCGTGCTCAAGCACAGCCGCGACTTCAACCTGATCCGGGAATGCGTCCTGGGCTCCGAGCTCTCGTCGTACACCCCGGCCTTTGACATCCAGCAAGCCTGCGGCACCGGTCTGCAGGCGGCGGCCATCGGCGCCGACGGCATCGCAACCGGCCGTTTCGACGTGGTCGCGGCCGGCGGGGTGGACACCACCTCCGACGCGCCGATCGCGCTGGGCGACGACCTGCGCCGCACGCTGCTGAAGCTGCGCCGCACGAAGTCCAACGCGCAGCGCCTCAAGCTGGTGGGCACGCTGCCCGCCAACATCGGCATTGACGCCCCGGCCAACAGCGAACCGCGTACCGGGCTGTCGATGGGTGAGCACGCCGCCATCACCGCCAAGGAAATGGGCATCAAGCGCGTCGACCAAGACGAATTGGCCGTCGCCAGCCACCGCAACATGGCCGCCGCCTACGACCGGGGGTTCTTCGACGACCTGGTCACGCCGTTCCTGGGCCTGTACCGCGACGACAACCTGCGTCCCGACGCCAGCGTGGAGAAGCTCGCAACGCTGCGCCCGGTGTTCGGAGTGAAGAACGGCGACGCGACCATGACGGCGGGGAACTCCACTCCTCTGACCGACGGCGCCTCGGTGGCGCTGCTGGCCACCGAGGAGTGGGCGGAGGCACATTCGCTGACGCCGCTGGCCTACTTCGTGGATTCCGAGACGGCAGCGGTGGACTACGTCAACGGGCGCGACGGGCTGCTCATGGCACCCACCTACGCGGTGCCGCGGCTGCTGGCCCGCAACGGCCTGACCCTGCAGGACTTCGACTTCTACGAGATCCACGAGGCTTTTGCGTCGGTCGTCCTGGCGCACCTGCAGGCCTGGGAGTCCGAGGACTACTGCAAGGAACGGCTGGGCCTGGACGCCGCGCTCGGCTCCATCGACCGGTCCAAGCTCAACGTCAACGGTTCGTCGTTGGCCGCCGGCCACCCCTTCGCGGCTACCGGCGGGCGCATTCTGGCTCAGACGGCCAAGCAGATCGCCGAGAAGAAGGCGCAGCAGCAGGGCGACAAACCTGTGCGGGGTCTGATCTCGATCTGTGCCGCAGGTGGTCAGGGCGTCGCGGCGATCCTCGAAGCGTGACCGCGCTCACAGGAAAGTTTTCAGAATTGGTGGTTTGCGATTCGAGTGTGTGGGTAGTCGTCAGGCCGGATAGCCCCGTGTTGTGGTCTGACCCCCCGACCCCGACGGCAACGCGGGGCAATCCCTAGATCTGACCGCCGCTGGAGTGAGGGGATCCAGCGGCGGTCTTTTCGGTTTAGCCGATAACGCAAAGATCCCCCGTTTCAACGTGGAAACGGGGGATCTTTGCTTGGTTCTGAGTAGCCCTAGAAGGCGGCCTCGTCCAGCTCCATGATCTCGTTGTCGAGCGTCTCGATCACCTCACGAGTGCTGGTCAGCAGAGGCAGGAAGTTCTTCGCGAAGAACGACGCCACCGCGATCTTGCCCTCGTAGAACGACCGCTCGCTACCGGTGGCGCCGGCGTCCAGCGCCTCGATGGCCACTGCGGCCTGACGCTGCAGCAACCAGCCGATGACCAGGTCACCGACGCTCATCAGGAACCGCACCGAGCCCAGGCCCACCTTGTAGAGGCTGGTGACGTCCTCCTGAGCGGCCATCAGGTAGCCGGTGAGGCTGGCCGCCATCGCCTGGACATCGGTCAATGCCTTGGCCAGCAGAGCGCGCTCGCTCTTCAGCCGCCCGTTGCCGGATTCGCTGTCGACGAACTGCTGAATCTCATTCGACACGTGGGCCAGCGCCACACCCTTGTCGCGGACGATCTTCCGGAAGAAGAAGTCCTGCGCCTGGATGGCGGTGGTGCCCTCGTACAGCGAGTCGATCTTGGAGTCACGGATGTACTGCTCGATCGGGTAGTCCTGCAAGAAGCCGGACCCACCGAAGGTCTGCAGGCTCTCGGTGAGCTTGGCGTACGCCTGCTCGGAGCCGACACCCTTGACGATCGGGAGCAGCAGGTCGTTGATCCTGGCCGCCAACTCGGCGTTGACGCCGTGCACAGCCTCGGCCACCGGCGCGTCCTGGAAGGTCGCGGTGTAGAGGTAGAGGGCGCGCAGACCCTCGGCGTAAGCCTTCTGGGTCATCAGCGACCGGCGTACGTCCGGGTGGTGGGTGATGGTCACCCGCGGCGCGGTCTTGTCGGTCATCTGGGTCAGGTCGGCGCCCTGGATGCGTGACTTGGCGTATTCCAGCGCGTTGAGGTAGCCGGTGGACAGGGTGGCGATGGCCTTGGTGCCGACCATCATGCGGGCCTGCTCGATGACCTCGAACATCTGCGCAATGCCGTCGTGGACCTCGCCGACCAGCCAGCCCTTGGCGGGCACGTCGTGCTGGCCCAGGGACAGTTCGCAGGTGGTCGATACCTTCAGACCCATCTTGTGCTCGACGTTGGTGACGAACACACCGTTACGCTCGCCCAGCTCGCCGGTCTCGGGGTCGAAGTGGAACTTCGGCACGAAGAACAGGGACAGGCCTTTGGTGCCGGGACCAGCGCCCTCGGGGCGGGCCAGCACCAGGTGGAAGATGTTCTCGAACATGTCGCCGGAGTCAGCGGAGGTGATGAACCGCTTGACACCCTCGATGTGCCACGAACCGTCTTCCTGCTGGATGGCCTTGGTCCGGCCGGCGCCCACGTCCGAGCCGGCGTCCGGCTCGGTGAGCACCATGGTCGATCCCCAGCCACGCTCGGCGGCGATCACGGCCCACTTCTTCTGCTCCTCGGTGCCGAGGTGGTAGAGGATCTGGGCGAAGCCTGCGCCGCCGGTGTACATCCACACTGCGGGGTTGGCGCCCAGGATGTGCTCGTGCAGGGCCCACATCAGCGCGCGGGGCATGGGCATGCCGCCGAGCGCCTCGTCGAGGCCGGCCTTGTCCCAACCGGCTTCCATCACGGCGTGCACGGACTTCTTGAAGCCCTCCGGAATCGTCACCGAGAAGGTCTTGGGGTCGAAGACCGGCGGATTGCGGTCACCCTCGACGAACGATGCGGCCACAGGTCCCTCGGCCAGCCGGGCAACCTCGGACAGCATTTCGCGGGCAGTGTCGACGTCCAGGTCGCTGAATTCGCCTTGGCCGAGTGCCTTGTCAACGCCGAAAAGTTCGAACAGGTTGAATTCCTGGTCGCGGACGTTGCTCTTGTAGTGGCTCACTACGTTCCTCCTCGTTGAGAATGCCACCTTGTGGTTGGGTACTTCTTGCTTAAGTTACCCACCAGTAACAGTGCTAAAAATATACCGACCAGTAACTTCAACGCAAGCAAGTGTGAGCTACATTCCACTAGCTAACTAACCAACCGGTTGGGATAGGGCTGATCGCATCCCTGGCAAGCCCGCTGAGCTGCGGCGATGATGGACAAATGACGACTGTGCGTCGGATCACCACCCTCCCGGTGGTCGACCTGGGGGTCGCGCCCGGCCAACTGCGCGAGACCCTTCGCGAGGCGGCCCACGAGGTCGGGTTCTTCTATCTGGTAGGTCACGGGGTGCCCGACCAGCTCGCCGCGAAGGTGTTCGCGGCCGCGCGTCGACTGTTCGCGCTGCCGCAGTCGGAGAAAGACGCCATCGCGATGATTCACAGTCCCCATTTCCGCGGCTACACCCGGTTAGGCGGAGAGCTGACCCAGGGGAAAGTGGACTGGCGCGAGCAGATCGACATCGGGCCCGAGCGTGCACCGGTCGGTGGCCCCGACAAGCCCGATTACCTGTGGTTGCAGGGCCCCAACCAGTGGCCGGCCGGATTCCCTGAGCTACCCGGCATCGTCGCCGAGTGGGACGCCGCCCTCGCCAAGGTGGCCCGCACCCTGCTGCGCCATTGGGCGGCATCGTTGGGCAGCCCAGCGGATGTCTTCGACGCGGCTTTCGCGGACGCTCCCGCAACGTTGATCAAGATCGTGCGGTATCCGGCCCGCGCGGCCAGTCCCCAGGGCGTCGGTGCGCACCGCGATTCCGGCGTGCTGACGCTGCTGTTGGCCGAGCCGGGCAGCCGCGGCTTGCAGGTACGTCCGCCTGACACCGACGAATGGGTCGACGTCGCGCCGATCCCGGAGGCATTCGTCGTCAACATCGGTGAGTTGCTTGAGGTTGCGACGGGCGGTTACCTCAGGGCCACCGAGCATCGGGTGACGCTGCACGAGGCGTCCGGCGAGCGGATCTCGGTCCCGTACTTCTTCAATCCTCGGTTGGACGCCCAAATACCGGTGCTGACGCTGCCCGAGGACCTGGCCTCCCGCGCGGTCAGTCGGGGTACGCGCGCGGACGACCCGTCGGACCCGATCTTCTCTGTCTACGGTCGCAATGCCTGGAAAAGCCGGCTGCGTGCGCATCCGGATGTGGCCTCCGCCCACGGATATTCGGCAGGTTAGGGGCAAGGTAGGGTCAGGGGAGAATCCCGTTCTCGTCTCAAGGGGCGATCAACTCCGTGAACTCGAACAACAATCTGACGCCGTCGTCACTGCGCGAGGCTTTTGGCCACTTTCCCACCGGGGTGGTGGCCATCGCGGCCAGGTCAATGGGGTACGCGAGGGGCTGGCGGCCAGCACCTTTGTCCCCGTGTCCCTGGAACCGCCGCTGGTGTCGTTCTGCGTACAGAACACCTCGACGACCTGGCCGAAGCTGAAAAGCGTGCCGATGCTGGGCATCAGCGTGTTGGGCGAGGCCCACGACGCGGCCGTGCGCACCCTGGCGGCCAAGACCGGCGACAGGTTCGCCGGTCTGGAAACCGTGTCCAGCGAGACGGGCGCCGTCTTCATCAAGGGCACCGGGCTGTGGCTGGAAAGCGCGATCGAGCAACTGATCCCGGCCGGCGACCACACGATCGTGGTGCTGAGGGTCCAACAGGTCACGGTCGATTCAGATGTCGCCCCGATCGTCTTCCACCGGAGCGAGTTTCGCCGGCTCGGCGTCTAGGCTACGTCGGCGAGCGCTGGCTCAGCTTCTCGCGAAGGCCCTGGATGCGCCGATTCAACTCGTCCACATCGTCCTGGCGGTCTTCCTTGCGTGCCAGTTCCGCACGGACCGAGAGTTCGTGGATCGCATGTTTGATGTCGTCGATGCTGGTGGGATCTAGCATCCGATGTGAGTACCCGGAGTCCCCGCGGGCTTAACGCATCCGGCGGCAATGCCAGCGGACTGTTCGGCCCACGCCCACCGAGTTGACCGGCTAACCGGTTGACCTGAGAACTGGACTCAGCGTCGGAACAGCTTGTTGCCCAGCCACACGATCGGGTCGTACTTGCGGTCGGCAACCCGCTCTTTCATCGGGATCAACGCATTGTCGGTGATCTTGATGTTCTCCGGGCACACCTCGGTGCAGCACTTGGTGATGTTGCAGTAGCCGAGCCCGTGCTCTTCCTGAGCCTGGTCGCGCCGGTCCAGCGTGTCCAGCGGGTGCATCTCGAGCTCGGCGATCCGCATCAAGAAGCGCGGACCCGCGAAGGCCTGCTTGTTCTCGTCGTGGTCGCGGATGACGTGGCAGACGTTCTGACACAAGAAGCATTCGATGCACTTGCGGAACTCCTGCGACCGCTGCACATCCACCTGGGCCATCCGGTATTCGCCGGGCTGAAGGTCCTTGGGTGGGGTGAAAGACGGGATCTCGCGCGCCTTCTCGTAGTTGAACGACACGTCGGTCACCAGGTCACGAATCACCGGGAACGTCCGGATCGGAGTGACCGTCACGACCTCGTCCTCGGCGAACGTCGACATCCGGGTCATGCACATCAGGCGCGGCTTGCCGTTGATCTCCGCCGAACACGATCCACACTTGCCGGCCTTGCAGTTCCAGCGCACCGCGAGGTCGGGTGACTGCGTCTGCTGCAAGCGGTGGATGACGTCGAGCACCACCTCGCCCTCGTTCACCTCGACGGTGAAATCTTCTAGCCCGCCCCCGGTTTCGTCGCCGCGCCAGACGCGCAAGCTCGCGTTGTAGCCCATCACGCTCTCCGTTCGGAATGGTCGGCCAGCTCTTCGGCGGTGAAGTACTTCTCCAGCTCAGAGAGCTTGAAAAGCTCCAGCAAGTCGGGCCGCATCGGAATTTGCGGTTCGTGGGTGATTTCCACCTGGGAACCGTCGCTGCTGTCCTTGGCGAGCCGGCACACCAGCAGGGTCTTGCGCCAGGACGGATCCATGCCGGGGTGATCGTCACGGGTGTGACCGCCGCGGCTCTCAGTGCGCTCCAGCGCCGCCTTGGCCACACATTCGCTGACCAGCAGCATGTTGCGCAGGTCGATGGCGAGGTTCCAGGCGGGGTTGTAGCGGCGTCCACCTCCCTCGACCGCCACTCGCTTGTAGCGCTCCCGAAGTTCCTTCAGCTGCGCCAGCGCCTGGGTGATCTCCTCTTCCTTGCGGATGATGCCGACCAGGTCGTTCATCACGTGCTGGAGGTCCGACTGCAGCGTGTAGGGGTTCTCCGGGGCCGAGCCGTCGGTGGGCCCCTGGAACGGCTTGAGGGCAAGTTCGGCGGCGGCTTCGACGGCTTCCTCCGAGACCGAAGGCCGGCTGCTCAGCCCGCGCACGTAGTCCGCGGCGCCCAGGCCCGCGCGGCGCCCGAAGACCAGCAGGTCGGACAGCGAGTTGCCGCCCAGCCGGTTGGACCCGTGCATGCCGCCCGAGCACTCACCGGCGGCGAACAGCCCGGGGACCTTGGCCGCACCGGTGTCGGCGTCGACCTCCACACCGCCCATCACGTAGTGGCAGGTTGGTCCGACTTCCATCGGCTCCTTGGTGATGTCGACCCCGGCCAGCTCCTTGAACTGGTGGTACATCGACGGCAACCGGCGCTTGATCTCCTCCGGCGTAAGCCGCGAAGCGATGTCGAGGTAGACGCCCCCGTGCGGGCTGCCGCGGCCGGCCTTGACCTCGGAGTTGATCGCGCGGGCAACCTCGTCGCGAGGCAGCAGATCTGGTGTGCGACGGGCCGAGTCGTTGTCCTTGAGCCAGGCGTCGGCTTCTTGCTCGGTTTCGGCGTACTGGCCTTTGAACACCGGTGGGATGTAGTCGAACATGAAGCGCTTGTTGTCCGAGTTCTTCAGCACGCCGCCGTCCCCGCGGACGCCCTCGGTAACCAGGATCCCCTTGACGCTGGGCGGCCACACCATGCCCGTCGGGTGGAACTGGACGAACTCCATGTTGATCAAGGTCGCGCCGGCGCGCAGCGCCAACGCGTGGCCGTCGCCGGTGTACTCCCAGGAATTCGAGGTCACCTTGAACGACTTGCCAATTCCGCCGGTGGCCAATACCACCGCGGGCGCCTCGAACAAGATGAAGTTGCCGCTTTCCCGCCAGTAGCCGAACGCCCCGGCGATCGCGTCACCGTCCTTGATCAGTTCGGTGATGGTGCACTCGGCGAATACCCTGATCCGGGCCTCGTAGTCACCGAACTCGGCGAAATCCTCTTGCTGCAGCGAGACGATCTTCTGCTGCATGGTGCGAATGAGTTCGAGTCCGGTGCGGTCGCCGACGTGCGCGAGCCGTGGATAGGTGTGTCCACCGAAGTTGCGCTGGCTGATTCGGCCGTCCTTGGTGCGGTCGAAAAGTGCGCCGTAGGTTTCCAGCTCCCAGACGCGGTCGGGAGCCTCCTTGGCGTGCAGTTCGGCCATCCGCCAGTTGTTGAGGAACTTGCCGCCCCGCATGGTGTCGCCAAAGTGGGTCTGCCAGTTGTCTTTCGGGTTGGCGTTGCCCATGGAAGCGGCGCAGCCGCCCTCGGCCATCACCGTGTGTGCCTTGCCGAACAACGACTTTGACACCACCGCGACCTTCAGGCCGCGCTCGCGCGCTTCGATGACCGCACGTAAACCCGCGCCGCCGGCACCGATCACGACTACGTCGTAGGCGTGCCGCTCGACCTCAACCATGAAACCCTCGCTCGCTCAGCTATTTTTCCTGCAATCGATAAGACTTGTGAATTGCCCTGGGATCAGTAGAACCTGACGTCCAAAGCCGGGTTGATGGACACCAACATGATGTAGAAGTCGGTGAGCATCAGCGTGCCCAGCGTGATCCACGCAAACAGCTTGTGTCGCGTGTTGATTTTGCTGATCTGCTCCCAGAACCAGTACCGCACAGGGTGTTTGGAGAAGTGCTTGAGCCGCCCGCCGGTGACGTGCCGGCAGGAGTGGCAGGACAGTGTGTAGACCCACAGCATGATGACGTTGCCGAGCAGGATCACGTTGCCCAGGCCGAACCCGAATCCCTTGGGCCCGTGGAACGCATGGATCGCGTCGTAGGTGTTGATCACCGAGATGATCGCGGCGATGTAGAAGAAGTACCGGTGGGTGTTCTGGATGATCAGCGGGAATTTGGTCTCGCCGGTGTAGTGCACCCGCGGCTCGGCCACCGCGCAGGCCGTTGGTGACTGCCACACCGTGCGGTAGTAGGCGCCGCGGTAGTAGTAGCAGGTCAGCCGGAACAGCAGCAGGAACGGCAGCGACAGCGCGGCATACGGCAAGAACCAGACATCCGGGAAGATCTGGGGCCAGAACTCACTGGCCGCACCGCAGCCCTTGCTGACGCACGGGGAGTAGAACGGCGTCAGGTAGTGGTACTTCTCGACGTAGAAATGGTCCTGCTGGAAGGCACGCGCCGTCGCGTAGATGACGAATGCGGCGAACCCCAGGTTGATCCGCAGCGGCTGCAACCACCACTTGTCGGTGCGTAGCGTCTTCGCCGGAATCTTGGCCCGGGCAGCTGAAAAGACGCCAGACTCAGAACGGCTCGCCGTTGGTGCGCTCATTTACTGTGTTCCTCTTCGAACGGGCTGTCTGTGGAAGGGTACACAGAAGAAGAGGGCGCAATTTAGCGGGGCTTCCCCCTCGCTACCTGCTGTGACCTCCGACACCCTCGTCGTCGACGTCGCGCCAGAAATCACGGTCGTACTCGGTGTCGGGGATGATGATCTTCTCGCCCGAGTGCTGTTCGGTGACCCGGCTCAGGTCCAATTCCGACACATCGGTGTCGAGCAATTGGACGTCGCTGAGCAGCCGGTCGATGTCGATGAGGATGCGGCGCGTCGCCGCGTTGTCGCCGTAGCGCGACTTCAGCGAGGTCGCACACCGCCGCAGGCCACCGATGAGGTCGTGCAATTCGGCAAGTTCACTAATGGCCGACAACGTGTGCTCCCTGGGCTTCGCTGACTGGACAGGTGTGATGGATCACAGTACGTCCTCGATAGTATCCACACCCGGAGCCAAGCGTCGGAAACAATTCGCGGCGCGCTAAACGGAAAGCACCCATCACATGACTGCTGAGCTTGCCTCGGCCTTTCTAGAGCTGCATCAACCGGGTAATCCGGTGGTCCTGCCGACGGTGTGGGACGCCTGGTCGGCACGGTTGGCAACGTCCGCCGGCTTCGCCGCTCTCACGGTGGGCAGCCACCCGCTGGCCGATTCGATCGGCAAGTCGGACGGCGAGGGCATGTACTTCGACGACGTCTTGGCGCGAGTCGCTCAAATCACTGCGGCCGTGGACGTTCCGGTGTCGGTGGACATCGAATCGGGTTACGGGCTACCCGCGTCGCGGTTGATCGAGGGTCTCCTGAGCGTGGGTGCGGTCGGGCTGAACATCGAAGACACCGTGCACTCCGATGGAAAGCGGCTCAGGTCTTCCGGTGAACACGCCGAATTCGTGGCGGCCTTGCGCTCGGCGGCCGACGCCGCCGGGGTGCACGTCGTGATCAATGCCCGCACCGACCTGTTTCTGCGTCAGGACGGTGACGAAGCGGACCGTATCGAGCGCGCCGTGGCGCGGCTGACGGAGGCGGCCGACGCCGGCGCCGACGTGTTGTACCCGGTGGGTCGGCATGACCCGGATACGTTGCGCCGGTTGGCCGCTGAGTTGCCGCTGCCCATCAACGCCATTGCCCTGCCGGACCAGGGCGATCGCGCCTCGTTCGCGGCGCTGGGCGTGGCCCGGATCAGCTTCGGCCCCTACCTGCAGTACGCCCTGGCGGCGCGGGCCAACGAATTGCTCGAACGCTGGCATTAACCCCAACAGACGCAAAGCCCCCGACATGCTGTGGGGCGTGCCGGGGCTTTGCGTCTTTTCGCGGATTACTTCGTGATGGCGATGCGCTGCTTCTGCGATCCGGCGTACGCGCCCTTTACTCGGACGGTTAGCACGCCGGCGTCGTACGAGGCCGAAATGGCTTCGCTGGTGACGTGCTCGGGCAGCTGGAACGACCGACGGAACGATCCGTAGCGGATCTCCCGCAAGGTGCGCCCATCTTTGTTTTCCGCGTACTCGTCGCGGTGTTCGCCGTGGATGACCAGACGCCCCCGCTCGAGTTCGACGTTCACGTCCTTCTCGACGTCAACGCCAGGCAGTTCGACGCGGACGACGGCGTCATCGCCATCCTTGACGATCTCCGCTGCGGGGCTGAAAGCGCCGTTCATGGGCTTGTTCCAGTCCGCTGCGGCGGCGGGTCCGAAGAAGTCCCGCAGCCAGCGGTCGGTGTCCCACGCCGGACGCGTCCAAAGTGCGAGATTGCTCATGAGTATCTCCTCCTGCTTCCTTGTGAGTTAGCTGTGCCCGGCGCTCCATGGGCCGGCTACCCATAAAAACTTGAGTCGATCACGCTTAAGTTCCACCTGGCTGTTCGCTCACAGCGAACGCGGTCACACAGTGGACTCACAGCCGGTGAGCAGCTCGTCATCCCGGCGTCACATAAGGCGCATTTCAGGTAATTTCCGGCCCTTAACCTTCCCTTCATGTCTTCTGCCGGAAATCACCGGGCGCGCGATGCTGCCCGCCACGTCATCGTGGTGGGCCACGGCATGGTGGGCCACCGGCTGGTTGAGGCGCTGCGGGCCCGCGACACCGCTGGGTTGTGGCGGATCACCGTGCTGGCCGAGGAAGCCGATGCCGCCTACGACCGCGTCGGCCTGACCTCGTACACCGAAAGCTGGGACCGCAGCCTGCTGGCGCTGCCGGGTAACGACTACGCCGGCGACGAGCGGGTCCGACTCCTGCTGAACAACCGCGTGGTGGAAATTGACCGGGCGACAAAGTCGGTCCTGACCGCCGATGGCGAGCGGCACCACTACGACGCGCTGGTGCTGGCCACCGGGTCCTACGCTTTCGTTCCACCGGTGCCCGGCCACGACCTGCCCGGATGCCACGTCTACCGCACGCTCGATGACCTCGACGCCATCCGCGCGGGTGCCGAACGCGCCGCGGTGGCGGGCCGAGGTGGTGCCGGAGTGGTGATCGGCGGGGGCCTGCTCGGCCTTGAGGCCGCTAACGCGTTGCGGCAGTTCGGGTTGCAAACACACGTCGTCGAGATGATGCCGCGCTTGATGGCCCAGCAGATCGACGAGGCGGGCGCCGCGCTGCTGGCCAGGATGGTTGCCGACCTCGGCATCGCCGTCCATGTCGGCACCGGCACCGAATCGATTGAGCCAGTGGCTGGTCCGGACGGCGCCGAGTCAATGCGCGTCAAGCTGACCGACGGCGCGACCGTCGATGCGGGGGTGGTGATCTTCGCCGCCGGTATCCGACCGCGCGACGAGCTGGCCCGGGCGGCCGGATTGGAGATTGCCGAGCGTGGCGGCGTCCTCACCGACTTGTCCTGCCGGACAAGTGATCCGGACATCTTTGCCGTCGGCGAGGTGGCCGCTATCGAGGGCAGGTGCTATGGCCTGGTCGGGCCCGGCTACACCAGCGCCGAAGTGGTGGCCGACCGGTTGTTGGACGGCGGGGCGGAATTTCCCGAGGCCGACCTCTCGACGAAGCTCAAGCTGCTCGGCGTCGACGTCGCCAGTTTCGGCGACGCGATGGGGACCACCGAGAACTGCCTCGAGGTCGTCATCAACGACGCGGTCAATCGCACCTACGCCAAGCTGGTGCTGTCCGACGACGCCAAGACGCTGCTCGGCGGCGTGCTGGTGGGCGACGCCTCCTGCTACGGGGTGCTGCGCCCGATGGTCGGGAGCGAGCTGCCCGGTGATCCGCTGGCGCTGATCGCACCGGCCGGGTCCGGTGACGGTACCGGTGCCCTAGGCATTGGGGCGCTGCCTGACTCGGCGCAGATCTGCTCCTGCAACAACGTCACCAAGGGCGACCTGAAGTGCGCGATCGCCGACGGCTGTGCCGACGTTCCTGCCCTCAAGTCCTGCACCAGCGCCGGGACGTCATGCGGGTCCTGCGTGCCGTTGCTCAAGCAGTTGCTGGAGGCCGAGGGGGTGGAGCAGTCCAAGGCGCTGTGCGAGCACTTCAGCCAGTCGAGGGCCGAACTCTTCCAGATCATCTCGGCCACCGAGATCCGCACGTTCTCGGGGCTGATCGAGCGGTTCGGGCGCGGAAAGGGTTGTGACATCTGCAAACCCGTGGTCGCTTCCATCCTGGCGTCCACTGGCTCCGACCACATCCTCGACGGCGAGCAGGCATCGCTGCAGGACTCGAACGACCACTTCCTGGCGAACATTCAGAAGAACGGCAGCTACTCGGTGGTGCCGCGGGTTCCCGGCGGAGACATCAAGCCCGAGCACCTGATCCTGATCGGGCAGATCGCACAGGAGTTCGGCCTTTACACCAAGATCACCGGTGGTCAGCGCATCGACATGTTCGGGGCTCGGGTGGATCAGCTGCCGGCCATCTGGAAGCGCCTGGTCGACGCCGGCATGGAATCGGGCCACGCCTACGGCAAGGCGCTGCGCACGGTGAAGAGCTGCGTCGGCAGCGACTGGTGCCGCTACGGACAGCAGGATTCCGTACAGCTGGCCATCGACCTGGAATTGCGCTACCGGGGGCTGCGCGCCCCACACAAGATCAAGCTGGGCGTCTCGGGATGCGCGCGCGAATGCGCCGAGGCACGCAGCAAGGACGTCGGCGTGATCGCCACCGAGAAGGGGTGGAACCTCTACGTCGGCGGCAACGGCGGCATGACGCCCAAACACGCGCAGCTGCTGGCCAGCGACCTGGACACGGAGACCCTGACCCGCTACGTCGACCGGTTCCTCATGTACTACATCCGCACGGCCGACCGGCTGCAGCGCACGGCCCCGTGGGTGGAATCCCTCGGGCTCGACCACGTGCGCGAAGTCGTCTGCGAGGACTCGCTGGGTCTGGCCGAGGAATTCGAGGCCGCCATGGACCGCCACGTGGCGAACTACAAGTGCGAATGGAAGGGCGTGCTGGAAGATCCGGACAAGTTGTCGCGGTTCGTCTCCTTCGTCAACGCCCCCGGCGAAATCGACCCGACGGTGGCTTTCACCGAACGCGCCGGGCGCAAAGTACCGGTGCCCATTGGCATTCCGCGGATCCGTAACTAGCAGGGAGGGAACATCATGACGCTTCTGAATGACACTCAGGTTTGGACGGTGGCCTGCGACTACGACCACCTCATCCCGGGCCGCGGTGTCGGCGTGCTGCTCGACGACGGCAGCCAGGCGGCCTTGTTCCGGCTTGACGACGGCTCGGTGCGCGCGATCGGCAACATCGATCCGTTTTCCGGCGCGGCGGTGCTGTCGCGTGGCATCGTCGGCGACCGCGCCGGCCGCGTCACGGTGCAGTCGCCGATCCTGAAGCAGGCTTTCGCGCTCGACGACGGGACCTGCCTGGACGCCCCGCAGGTGTCGGTGCCGGTGTACCCGGTGCGCGTCAGTGTCGACGGCCGTGTGCACGTCGGGCGCTTCGCCGCCCGCATGGCCGCATAACCTTTCGGCGGTGACCCGCCGCGGGCGGGGGCTAGTCGATCTTGCCGACCAGGTAGCGCTGCATCGTCGGGCCGATGGCGTCGACGAGTTGCTCAACCGTCATCGAATGCATCGGTTCGGATCGAACGCCATAGCGCATGATGCCCAGACCGACCAACTGCGAAGCGCACAGTGACGCACGGATGGCGACCTTGTCGGCGCCCAGCATCTTGAGCAGTGGGTTGAACACTGGGCCAATGAACATGCCCTGCACGATTTCGGCGGTCTTCGCCAGCCCGGTAGACGCGATGGCGCTGGCGGCAAAGGGCCCTCCGGCCGCGGCGTCCCACGTGGTGATCAGCACGTACAGCGTGCGCCGGCCAACCTGGTTGACGCTGCCGGTCACGATGCGGTCGATGAACTCCGGTGTACTGAAGGGCAGGCGCAGCATTTTCGCCACATCGTCGAGGAGCCCGCGTGAGGGCTCTTCGTTCCTGGCCATGTTGCCAGGATTACTTGGATACGAGCAAAGATCAAGCGCCGCCGGTAGCCGCGTGGCTGAGCAGCGAACCCTTGCGTCCAACGAAATTCGGCACGTGTTGCATTGAATGACTGGCGAAGCGGTGCGGCAGCGCATTGCGGAATCGGTTGGCGACCAGCCGGGCTAATCCCGGATGGGTGCCCAGCGGCGGGGTGACCAGGTCGGCGCCACTGTCGTGCAACCGTTGTTGGAACAGACCGTCGGCCAGCAGATAGGACGCGACGACGACGCGACGCGCACCCCGGCGCCGTGCAGTGGCGACCGCGGTCCGCACGTCGGGACTCCCAGTGGCCGCAAATCCCAGCTCAACTCGGGCGCCGGTCAGCATAGACAACGACGTGGCAGCGCTGCGCAGGTCGGCGAGCGCCCGACGATCCGACGTGCCCGCGGCGGCCAAAATCACCGAATCATCAGGTCGACAACCGAATTCGATCAGCTGGCGCTTGATTATGCGGGCGAGCTCCCAACTCGGACCCAGCGCGGGTGTGACGGTGACATTTGGATGGCCGCTGGCCGCGATATGAGCCGGTAGATCGGCGCGAACGTGGTATCCGCGGGACAGGAAGGCGGGCACCACAATTGCGGGCTCTGTGGACTTCTCGTCGCACGAAGGCCGCGACAGCCTGGCAAGCACTTCGCTGGGCGTGGGGCCCAACACGTCGACAAATGCCACCTGCACGGTGCCCTCGAGCAGCGCACTGACCTGAGCCGCCAGGTCGCCAACCATGGCGACACCGGAGGGTAGCCGGGTGCCGTGTGCCGCCAGGATCAGGCTCACCGGTCGGCCTCGGCGGCATCGATGGCCAGCCGGTAGCCGCGCTTGACCACCGTTGCGATGATGTTCTTGTCGCCCAACGCCGTTCGCAGTCGGAGCACCGCAGTGTCAACGGCGTGGGTGTCATCGCCGTTGCCGGGCAGCACCCGCAGCAATTCCGTACGCGCGACGACGTCCCCAGGTCGCTGTGCCAACGCCCGCAGGATCGCCATCCCCGAGCCCGATATCGTCTTGACCTCGCCGTCGACCAGCACGCACGTGCCGCGGATGTCGATCACGTGGCCGGCGGCCTTGACGCTGAAGGACCCCAGCAGTGGCAGTTCCTCGGCGATGTGCCTGGCCAGGGCCCCCAATCGCATCCGCTCCGGCGCTGACGTCGGTATCCCTCGGCGAATCAGGGGTCGCGAGGTCACCGGGCCGACGCACATCGCGTGTACGCCGGTGCGCAACGCTTCGACCACCTGGTCCTCGATGTCCAGCTCCCGGGCGCGTTCCAGAACTGCCGCGGCCGCGGGGGCGGAGGTGAAACTCACCGCATCGAATTGCCGACGAGCGATGCCGGTGACCAGATGATCGAAGTCACCACCCAATGGCGTTGGCTTCCAACGGTAGACGCGGAGCGGAATCACTTCGGCTCCCGCAGCCCGCAGCCCATTGAGGAACTCCGGGAATGGATCCCATGCATCGGCGGCGCCGTGCAGCTGGATGGCGATTCGCATGCCCTCGACACCGGAATCAAGAAGATATTCCAGGACTTCGTACGAAGATTCCGATTCGGGCGACCATTCCTCCCGGAGCCCGGCGGCCCGCAAGGCGCCGGTCGCCTTCGGTCCGCGGGATACCACCCGGGCCGAGGACAACGCATCGAGGAGCTCGGTGGCCAGTCCCCACCCCTCGGCTGCGGCCACCCAGCCGCGGAAGCCGATGCCAGTGTGAGCCACCAGAATGTCCGGCGGGTTTGTGATCAGCGCCTCAGTGTTGTAGTGCAATTCGTCGTCGTCCGGCAGCGCGATCATGTTGATCGCGGGTGCGGCGAAAATCTCCGCGCCATGTCGGCTCAGCAGCGCGCACAGCTCTTCGGCGCGGCGCGCTGAAGTCACCGCGACCCGATAACCTGCGAGAGGCGCAGAGTTTGGCAGAGCCATATGACGTTTGTATGCCTGCGAAATTTCTGAATCGTTACCACGTAATTGCTGTCGCATTGCCCTTTTGGCACTTCATTAAACCCGCACTGTGTCGGCTGATTTTGGCTCGTTTCGGGGGTCCGTCAGGGGCGCCGTCGGCACAGGTCGGCGCACATACATCAGCCAGGTCAGAATCGCGGCGACGACATAGGAAGCCAGGAAGATCCAGTAGGCGGGCGTCTCCGTGCCGGTGGTCAGATAGGACTGGCGCAGCGCCAGATTGATGCCCACACCACCAAGCGCGCCAACGGCCGAACAGATGCCGATCAGCGACCCGGACATGGCTCGAGACCAATGCCGCCGCTCGGGGTCGCTGACATCCAGTGAGCGACTGCGTGCTTCGAAGATCGACGGAATCAGCTTGAACAGCGAGCCATTTCCCATACCGGCGAGGATGAACAGAGCCACGAAGCCGATGACGTAGCCGACCAACATCGACGACGTCGTGCTGGCATGCGCGTCGTCGATTGTGCTGATTCCCACCAACAGTCCCGCGCTCAGAATCATGCCGCTCAGAACACCCAGCGTGACCCGGCTGCCGCCGAGGCGGTCGGCCAACCGTCCGCCGTAGATACGGGCGAGTGAGCCCAAAAGTGGTCCGACAAAGGCGATCTGCGCAGCATGCAAGGATGCGTGTTTGACGCTCTCGCCGCTGGCCTCGAAGTTGACCTGCAACACCTGGCCGAACGCGAAAGCGAAGCCGATCCAGGAGCCGAAGGTGCAGATGTACAGCAGGCAAACCACCCAGGTGTCGCGGTCAAACGCTATGGAACGCATGGTGTTCAGCTCGACACCGTGATCAAGATCGTCCATGAACAGCGCTGCGGCGATGCCGACCAAGGTCAGCAGCACGAGGTAGATTGCGCACACCCAATACGGCGCTTCGTGTCCCGCGGTGGACAGCACCAGCAGACCGATCAATTGGACCACCGCGACACCGAGATTGCCCACGCCCGCATTGAACGCCAGAGCACCGCCCTTGAGACGCTGCGGGTAAAACGCGTTGACGTTGGCCAGGGATGCCGCATAGTTTCCTCCGCCCAGTCCGGTCAGCGCCGCACACACCACATAGGGCCACAGGGGCAGTCCGGGATTGGCCAGCAGCGCGATGGTGCCGACGGTAGGAATCAGCAGCACGAACGCCGAGAGCGCTGTCCAGGTGCGGCCGCCGAACCTGGCGATGCCCAGCGTGTAGGGGATCCGCACGCAGCCACCCACCAGGGTGGCCACCGCGCCAAGCAAGAGCTTGTCGCCGGCGGAGAAGCCGTACACGGACGCCGGCATGAACAGCGTCATCACCGACCACAGCGACCAGATGGAGAAGGCCACGTGATCACCGGCGACTGTGCAAAGCAGGTTGCGTCGGGCGATCTTGCTATTCCCGGACTCCGAAGCCGCGATGTCTTCCGGATTCCAATCTGACAGCCGACGGTGGCGCCCCATAGTTCTTTCCCTTCCGATGTGGGCGCCCCCGAATTCGGAGCAGGCATGCGCCGCAGTCCGTTTCGATGCTCACATCGGCGACGGAGCGCGTCAACTCAGAAGGGCGGTAATCGGCTGAAAGTTGGGCACCAGTTGTCTGGTAGACCGCTGAAAACCGAAGTGGCTGCTTTGCGTACGCGCTAGACGTAAGCCAAGCCGGTGGCACCTTCTGGCAGCTGGCCGATGGCCGGCAGTGGGCGCCGCACGTATACCGCCCAGGTCAGCAGCGAGGCTGCGACATAGAACACCGCGAAAACCCAGAACGCCGACGTCGCGGTTCCGCTGCTCAGATACGACTGCCGCAGAGCAAGATTGACGCCCACCCCGCCCAAGGCGCCAACCGCGCCGGTCCATCCGATGAGGGCGCCAGACATGGAGCGCGACCATTGCCTACGCTCTTCCTCGGTCTTCTGCAGTGCATAGCTGCGTGCCTCGAAGATCGACGGAATCATCTTGTAGACAGAGCCGTTGCCGATGCCGGACAGGATGAACAGCAGGACAAACCCGACGACATAGCCGACCATGGTTGCGGCGGGCGCAGGTCCGTGGGCATGTGCGCCGAACACACTGGCCGTCAACAGTATTCCGGCGCCCAGGATCATCAATACGAATGCGGCCAAGGTGACGCGGCCGCCACCGATGCGGTCGGCGATCTTGCCGCCGTACACCCGGGACAGTGAGCCCAATAGTGGCCCGAGGAAGGCTATTTGGGCGGCGTGCAGTGAAGCGTGCGCGGCGCTCTGGCCGCTGGCAATGAAGTTGATCTGGAGCACCTGACCGAACGCGAAGGAGAACCCGATGAACGATCCGAAGGTGCCGATGTAGAGCAGCGAGATCACCCAGGTGTGCGGCTCGGCGAGTACGGCGCGCATGGTGTGCAGCTCGATGCGGTAGTCCCGCAGGTTGTCCATGTACAGCGCGGCGCCGACGCCGGCCACCGCCAGCAGGACCAGGTATACCGCGCACACCCAGTAGGGTTGCCGGTTGCCGGCAGTCGCGATCACCAGCAGGCCGACCAGCTGAACCATGGGAACCCCCAGATTGCCGCCACCGGCGTTGAGCGCCAACGCCCAGCCCTTCAATCGCTGCGGGAAAAACGCATTGATGTTCGTCATCGAGGAGGCGAAATTGCCTCCTCCCAGACCGGTCAGCGCGGCGCAGGCCAGGTACGGCCACAGCGGTAGACCCGGGTGGGCCAGCAGCCAAATGGTCCCGACAGTGGGAATGAACAACACCGCGGCGGAAAAGATGGTCCAGTTGCGGCCACCGAATTTCGCGGTGGCAAAGGTGTAGGGAAAGCGTAGGCACGCACCGATCAGCGTCGCGGTGGCGCCGAGCAGGAACTTGTCGCTCGCCGAGAAGCCGTATACCGATGCGGGCATGAAGAGAACCATCACCGACCAGAGGGACCAGATCGAAAACCCGATGTGTTCGGCGATCACCGACCAAATCAGGTTGCGGCGTGCGATCTTCTTATTGCCTGCTTCCCATGCGGCGACGTCTTCCGGGTCCCAATCTGTGATCAGGTGTGAACGGCCCACGAAAGGCTCCTATCGTTATTGGCGTTACCTGCACGGTAGGAACCCTTTGTTGCCCCGGCGCTTCAGGTGGTGACCCGAGCGTGAAATTCGGATCACTGCCCAACGAGCGCAGTGTGAGACGAATTCTTGTGGCATGCACCACAACGACGCGGCGTCAGCGCCCCGGAATTACCAGACGTCTCCGTTTCGCCAGTCGCACATCAGTTCTTCTTCGGTGTTCAGCTGGACCTCGATCGGCAGGACGAACACCGTTCCGTCGTCGTCGGGTGTTCGGACGGGACCGGTGGGGCTGAGCACGGACGTGGGTCCGCGCCAAGGCAACCAGCCCCGCGATGCGTAGAGTCGCCGCGCCTGCACCGTCGAGCTGAGCGCCCCGAGCTGGTAGGCACCGCGCATCACCTGTTCGACCCCGTCCAGCAGCGCGCGCACCAGACCTTGGCCGCGCCAATCCTCCCGTACCGCAACACCTTCCACGTAGCCGCAGCGAAGCGCGCTGTCGCGGTAGATGAGTCGACGCTGAATGACCGCGGCATGGGCAATGATCGCGCCGTGGTGGTAGATCACGGCATGCATCCCGCCCAGCGCGTGCTCCCAGTCGGCTTCGGTGAAATCGCCCGCAAAGGCTTCGGTGAGCATGGCGTGGATGCCGTGCCGGGTGTCGCTATCGAGGTCGGCGGTGTGAATCAGCCGAGCCGTGTGGATTTGGCTGCACACGCTACGGCAGGGCCCCAGCAGGCTTGCGCGGCCGCGCCCAGTGCAGCCGGACATACTGGCCCGGCCGGATTTGTGCGACCTTGTCGATGTCCTCGTCGATGATCACGCCGGCGACCGGGTACCCACCGGTGATCGGATGGTCGGGCCCAAGGATGACGGGTAATCCGTTGGGCGGCACCTGGATTGCGCCACGGGTGGTGCCCTCGCTGGGGAGCTGCCGATCCGGCCAGCGATAGCGCAGCGGGCGCCCCTCCAGACGCATGCCCACCCGATCGCTGTTATTGGACGCCATCCAGACCGTGTGCACCAAGGCATCTGGGTCGAGCAGCCAATCGTCGCGCGGCCCCGGTATCGCCTGCAGTTCAACGATGTGTTCCTCGATGGCGGCCACCGGGGCTTGGTCGAGTTCGGGGAAGTCGTCGGTGTGGTCGCCGATGGGTACCACATCACCCGCCTGCAGGGGAAGGGGGCCGATCGCCGACATCACGTCGTAGCTGCGTGACCCCAGGACGGGCGTGACGGCAATGCCGCCGCGCACCGCCAGGTAGGTGCGCAGCCCAGCCCACGGAGTGCCCAGTGAGATGATCTGGCCGTCGTGAACGTGGTGAATGCTGTTGTTGCCGAACATATTTCCATCGACGGTTGGGTCGGTGTCGGCACCGGTCACCGCGATGTCGACGTCGCCACCGCGCACTCGCGCCGAAAAGCCACCGAACGTGATCTCGATGGTGGCCCAGTCGTCGGGGTTGGCCACCAGTCGGTTGGCCAGGGTGTGCGAGCGACGGTCGGCGGCCCCGGACCGGCCTACGCCGAGGTGGGCCAGCCCGGCCCGTCCGAGGTCTTGGACGACCGCCAGCGGTCCGCTACGCAAGATTTCCAGGGTAGTCACGATGCCTCCTCGCGCGGAACTGCACCCACATGCCCTGCGTGAGCAGGGCCGGATTCTCTCGATCGATGTCCCACAGCACAGCGTCTGTGCGCCCGATGATCTGCCACCCACCGGGCGACTGGCGCGGATAGATCGCGCTGAATTCGCCCGCCAACGCCACCGCACCGGCCGGAACCGACGTTCGCGGCTCGGCCCGGCGCGGCACCTGAAGTCGTCGGTCGCCCCCGACCAGGTAGGCGAACCCGGGCGCGAATCCGCAGAAACCCACCCGCCACCGGGTGCCGGTGTGGGCGTTGATGATTTGCGCGGTGGTCAGGCCCGTGTGCCGGGATACTTCGGCCAGGTCGGGTCCGTCGTAGACGACGTCAATCGTCACCAGCTCACCGTCTTCGGCGGGGGTGGACTCGTCAGGCATGACCCGCAACTTGCGCAGTCGGTGGCGCATGATGGCCTGCAAGCGCGGGCCGTCGAGCTTGAGCAGCACGGTGCGTGCGGCCGGCACGATGTCGACCACACCTGGCCACGCCGCCGCGCGCACCGCCTCCGTCCATGCCAATACGCCGGCGATGTCGTCGCACTCCAACAGCAGCGCCTGGTCGCCATAGTCGAGAATCGAGCAGGTCAGCGCTTCGGCCGAGGCATCCATGGAAGGCCCTGAGAGATCCGTCACACTCATAGTTCGACGGTAGCCCCGGATTCGGGGACCCGGCCAGGGATTATGGAGCACTGCCAGAGCTGCCTTAGCAAACGCTCAGTCACCCGGTGGTCAGCCCAGGATCTTGCCAAGTTGCGGGGGCAGTTGGTCGGCCACCACGGGATAACTCAGGGGCGACGCGAAGGCTATTGCCCCCGCCAAATCCTTGCTGGTGAAGACGTGGCGGTTCTGCGTGGTGGCCTGTGACTGGGCCACCTCCGGGTCGGCCAGCAACGCCTGCTGCTCCTCGGGACTTTCCGTGGTCCAGATCAGCACGTCGGCGGAGTCGAGCACCGATGTGATCCGCTCGCGCGGGATGACCGCCCGGTGATCGTGGCCGAACTCGTTGATGCTGTCGGCGATGACCAGTCCCATCTGGGTCAGGAACTCGGTCTGCCAGCCCGTCGTGGCCACCACGGCGCCTTGCGCCAGCCTGCCCTCGAGCAGCAGCGCCCTCTTGTCCTTCCACTGGGGGTGCTGCTGCGCCACCGCGGCGAACTTCTGGTCGACGGCGTTGACCAGTGACTTCATCTGGTCGGCCTGAAACACCGCCTGACCGATCGCAGCCGCCTGGTCCTTCCACGGCTCGAAGAACGCGTCGCCGTCGGACTGGGCAATGGTGGGTGCGATCGCGGACAGCTTCTGATACGTGTCCTCGTCGACGCCGGCGTTGACGGCCACGATCAGGTCGGGCTTGAGTCCGGCGATCTGGTCGACGGGAATTCCGTTGTCCAGGTTCAACACCACCGGTTGCGCCGTGCCGAGCTTGGGCTGAGCCCATGGCCAGACCGCGAACGGCTGGTCGCCGAACCAATTGGTCACTGCGATGGGCACCACGCCCACCGCCAGCAGGTCATCCTGTTCGGTGTAACCGGCGCTGACCACGCGCTTGGGCGGTTCCTTGACGACGGTCTCGCCGAACAGGTGCTTGATGGTCACCGCACCGCCGCCCGGGGTACCCGGCGGCGGCTTGGGTTTGGAACACCCCGCCAGGGATGCCGCGCCGCCGGCGAGAAGACATGCGGTCCCGGCAATCTGGACGAATTGCCGTCGACTCCATCCCTGCTGCACAGCGTGAGACTAGCGTGTCGCTGCGTCAGCCTCCGGGTATGTATCTGTCCCACGGGCTGTAGTCGGCGATCAGCTCCTCTTGCGGTGGACGCTGGTCGGGTGGCACATGCTGCAGATTGATGCGGATCCGGTACCAGATCGAACTCGGCCCGCGCATGCCGTCTACCAGGACATCCACCGGTTGCAGTAGCTCGGCCACGACCGGGTGGCGATTGCGCCAGGTGTCCAGCGCGGCCATCGCTTCGTCCTTGGTCTTGGTGCGGGCGATCTCGATGAGCGGCTTGGACGACTGCCGCCGGCCGCCGACGCCCTTTTTCGCGCCCTTCGGCGCGCGCTCCGGCGGACCGAGTTCCTCGGCCAACACGAGCAGCCGATCGAGCGTGCCCACGGCGTCGTCCATCCCCGCCCACGGGTCGCCGATTTCGGCGAACCGGCGGGGAACCGTGTCGATGGTGAACTCCTCCGGGTTGCAGTCGGGAACCTCGTCCCAGCGCAACGGGGTCGACACCCGGGCGTCCGCGGTGGCGCGCACCGAATAGGCCGACGCCACCGTGCGGTCCTTGGCGTTTTGGTTGAAGTCGACGAAGACGCCTTCGCGTTCTTCCTTCCACCAGCGACTGGTCGCCGACTCAGGTATGCGCCGCTCGACTTCCCGCGCCACGGTCTGAGCGGCCAACCGCACCTGCTTGAACGTCCACTGCGGGGCGATCCGGGAGTACACGTGAAATCCCCTGGAACCGGAGGTCTTCGGCCAGGCTGTCAGCCCGTACTCCTCGAGGACCTCCCGTGCCACCAGCGCTACCTCGATGATGTGTCGCCACGTGACCCCGGGCATCGGGTCAAGGTCGATCCGCAGCTCGTCGGGATGGTCGAGGTCGGCCGCGTGGACCGCGTGCGGATTGAGGTCGACGCAGCCGAGATTGATCACCCAGGCCAGCCCGGCGGCGTCGTGGATGACGGCCTCCTTGGCCGAAGTGCCCGACGCGTAGCGCAATTCGGCGACGCCGACGTAGTCGGGTCGGTTCTGCGGGGCGCGCTTCTGAAATATCGCCTCTTCCGAGATGCCCTTGACGAATCGCTTGAGGATCATCGGCCGGTCTGCCGCACCCCGCAGCGCCCCGTCGGCAACTGCCAGGTAGTACCGGACCAGGTCCAGCTTGGTGTAGGTGGGAGGCCCCGGAAAAATTTCCTTGTCCGGGTGGGTGATGGTGACCTCGCGCCCAGCCACCGACAGCGTCATTGGTTTGGGCATCGATGTCGATGGTAATTCGGGTGAAATCTACAGGTCGCATTGCGACCTCCGTCACATATGGTGAGGAACATGCCTAGCCTGAGCGAAGTACCCGGCGTCGGAAAGATCCAGCAATACGTCGAACGCGGCGCAGCCGAACTGCACTATGTGCGCAAGATCTTCGAAGCGGGAGCCTTCCGGCTCGAGTCGCCGCTCAAGACCGCAGCCATGGCGGCCGAGCTCGCGAAGTGGGGCGAATTCGGCATGCTGCCGTCGTTGAACGCCCGGCGCCATCCCGACGCGCGGGCCGTCATCGACGAGGAAGGCCACATCACCTACAAAGAACTCGACGAAGCCGCGCACGCGGTGGCTAACGGCCTGATCGAGAAGGGCATCAAGCCCGGCGACGGCGTCGCAATCCTGGCCCGCAACACCCGGTGGTTTGTCATCGCCAACTATGGCGCCGCCCGCGCCGGCGCCCGCATCATCCTGCTCAACAGCGAATTCTCCGGCCCGCAGATCAAGGAGGTGTCGGAGCGCGAGGGCGCCAAGCTGATCATCTACGACGACGAATACACCAAGTCCGTCAGCAAAGCCGAGCCGGAACTGGGTTTCCTGCGCGCGCTGGGCCACAACCCGGACAGCGACGAGGATTCGGGCAGCGATCACGAGACGCTGGCCGAGCTGATCGAGCGCAGCAGCAAAGAGCCTGCGCCGAAGGCGAGCAAGCACGCCTCGATCATCATCCTGACCAGCGGTACCACCGGCACCCCCAAGGGCGCCAACCGCAGCACGCCGCCCACCCTGGCGCCGGTCGGCGGCATCCTGTCGCACGTGCCGTTCAAGGCCAACGAGATCACCTCGCTACCGGCGCCCATGTTCCACGCGCTGGGCTACCTGCACGCCACCATCGCGATGTTCCTCGGCTCCACGCTGGTGTTGCGCCGCAAGTTCAAGCCGGCGCTGGTGCTCGAAGACCTGGAAAAGCACAAGGCGACCGCCATGGTGGTGGTGCCGGTGATGCTGTCGCGGTTGCTGGACACGATCGAGAAGATGGACAAGAAGCCCGACCTCTCGCACCTGAAGATCATCTTCGTCTCCGGGTCGCAGCTGGGTGCCGAGCTGGCGCAGCGGGCGCTGAAAGACTTCGGCCCGGTCATCTACAACATGTACGGATCCACCGAGATCGCGTTCGCGACCATCGCCGGGCCCAAGGACCTGGAAAAGAACCCGGCCACGGTCGGCCCGGTGGTCAAGGGCGTGAAGGTCAAGATCCTCGACGACAACGGCAAGGAGAAACCGCAGGGCGAGGTCGGACGGATCTTCGTCGGCAACGCCTTCCCGTTCGAGGGCTACACCGGCGGCGGCCACAAGGAGATCGTCGACGGCTTGATGTCTTCGGGCGACGTCGGCTACTTCGACGAGGACGGCCTGCTCTACGTCAGCGGCCGCGACGACGAGATGATTGTGTCCGGCGGTGAGAACGTGTTCCCCGCCGAGGTCGAGGACCTGATCAGCGGCCACGAGGACGTCATAGAGGCCACCGCGATCGGGGTCGACGACAAGGAATGGGGCCACCGGCTGCGTGCCTTCGTGGTCAAGAAGGAGGGCTCCGACCTCGACGAGGACGCGATCAAGCACTATGTCCGCGATCACCTGGCGCGTTACAAGGTGCCGCGCGAAGTGATCTTCCTCGACGAGTTGCCCCGCAACCCGACCGGCAAGATCCTCAAGCGCGAGCTGCGCGAGTTGGATGTCGATGACAAGGACAAGGCGAAGGACAAAGCCAAGGACCTGGGCAAGGACTCCAAGAAGACTTCCGACAAGGGCTCCGAGGACACGGGTTCCGAGGACAAGGGCTCCGACGAGGCCGCCGGCTAGCTCCGTCTGCTCACCCGCCGGTGCGTCGCGCCTGGACGACGTGGGTGATCTGGGCTGCGAGCCTGGGGTCGATCAACAACTGCTCGATGAGCGCGCTGATGACTTCTTGGCCGGTGACGCGCGCGACGCCGAGCCGATCGGCGGCCTGGCGCTGCCAGATGTCCAGGGCTCGATGCGTGGCGGGAGAGAGGTCAACCGTGCGCCGGGTGCGTTGATTTCGCGCGGGCGGATTCGGCCTGGCCGGCACGTGTGGTTGGCGGGCGAGCGCGAAACGTTCGGTCGATGCACCGTCCAGCGGGGGGCCCGCGGCACCCGTGTGCGCGCGGAATGGGCCGATGCTGTGTGCCATGTGAGGTCCTCCCGGAGCGATCCGTAAGTCAGTGTAGGTTCGCTACCTGAACCTTTCCTGTACGCCGATTCGCGAGAATTTCACTGTCGCCAGCAAACCCGACGACGCGGTGTTTCATAAAGTCGCTGACCACTTATTGGCAGAAATACTTGGGTACGGACCTCAGTAGCTCAGTAGGCGGCATTGACCTGCGACGATACTAGTCTCATTTACTGACAGCAAATACGTAGAGGCAAATTTCCAGGGCGAATATACAGCCGAATCCAATGCTATTTCCATGGTGTAGATAGCAATTTCTGAATAGCGTTTGTGGTGTCGAACGAAGTCTTGAAAGGAGTTGTCGATGTTCCCGAAGTTGCTGTCACCGCGGTCGATTCGCCGCGCGGCCACAGTCGCGCTGGGTTCCGGCGCGCTCAGCGCGGCGATGCTGTTCGGTGCCGTGCCCAGCGCGCAGGCCGCGCCCCCGTCTCCCGTCGCCGGCGTCGCGATGGCCGGGCCGCATGGCGGCGCGGGCATTCCCGAAAGTCCCGCCCACGTCGTCCCCGCCGGCCACGGCTGGGGTCATGGGCATGGCTGGGGTGGTCACGGCGGCTGGCACCGCGGTGGCTTTGGCCACGGCTGGGGTCACGGGTGGGGCCACCGGCGCTGGTGGCACTGGTGGTGGTGAGCCGCCGATCACCCGCCGAGCAGACGCAAACTCGTACAAAATCAACCGATTTGATACGAGTTTGCGTCTGCTCGCCGGTGAAGGTTACGGGTCGCGGGGCAGGCCCAGCAGCCGTTCGGCGATGATGTTGAGCTGCACCTCCGACGTCCCGCCGTAGATCGTCGTGGCCCGGCTCGCCAACAGGTACTCACCCCATTTGCCCGGCAGTTGCTTGGTGTCGCCGATCGCGGCGTCGCTGCCTAAGGAGGCGACCGCGAACTCGGCGTAACCCTGCCCGGTGCGCATCGACAACAGCTTGGAGATCGCAGCCGAGGGCATTGGGTCGCCACCTGCCAGCGTCAACAGCGTCGAGCGCAGGTTGAGCAATTTGGCGGCATGACCTTCGGCGATCAGTTGCCCGGCCCGGTGCCTGGCCACCTGGTCGAATTGCCCGTCCCGGACGAACTCGACGAACTGCGGCAGGCTGGCCAGGAAGTTCGCGTCGCTGCTGCCTATCGACACCCGCTCGGCGGTCAGGGTGTTGCGGCTGACCTCCCAGCCCCGGTTGACGTCGCCCAAGACGCAGTCGTCGGGCACGAACACGTCGTCGAGGTAGACGGTGTTGAACATCGCGTTGCCGGTCAGTTCGCGCAGCGGCTTTACCTGCACGCCTTCGCTTTTCATGTCCAGCAGGAAGTATGTGATGCCGTTGTGCTTTGGCGCCGACGGGTCCGTTCTGGCCAGCAACGCACCCCACTGCGAGTACTGGGCGGCGGTGGTCCAGATCTTCTGGCCGGTGATGCGCCAGCCGCCGTCCACCTTGGTGGCCTTGGTGGAGAGGCCCGCCAGGTCGGAACCGGCGCCGGGCTCGGAGAACAACTGGCACCAGAAGATTTCGCCACGGAAGGTCGGCGGCAGGAAGCGCTGCTTTTGCTCCTCGGTTCCGAACGCGACGATCGACGGGACGATCCATGCGGCGATGGCCAGCTGCGGCCGCTTGACCCGTCCGTGGTCGAATTCCTGCGCGATGATAATCTGCTCGACCGGGCTGGCCGCGCGTCCCCACGGCTTGGGCAGATACGGCAGTCCCCAGCCGCCTTCGGCGATGGCGGCAGGGCGTTCCTCGCGCGGCAACGCCTTCAACGCGGCCACCTCGGCCCGGATCTCGGCCCGCAGCTTGTCGGTCTCGGGATCCAGGTCGACGTCCACCGCCCGCAGGCCCGTGGTCGTGGCCGTGTCGACGACCTTTTGCGGGTACTCCGACGAGCGGCCGAAGCCGGCGGTCAGGATCAGCGCGCGGCGGTAGTAGACGTTGGTGTCGTGCTCCCAGGTGAAGCCGATGCCGCCGTGCACCTGAATGCAGTCCTGCGTGCAGCGTTGCGCGGCCGCCGGTGCCAGGGTGGCCGCCACCGCCGCCGCGAAGTCGACGTCGCCCTCCTTCGGGCTGTCCTCGTCGAGCGCGCGTGCGGCGTCCCACACCGCGGCCGTGGCGCGCTCGGTATCGGCGATCATCTCGGCGCACTTGTGCTTGATGGCCTGGAACTGCCCGATCGGCCGGCCGAACTGCTCGCGGATCTTGGCGTATGCGGCTGCCGTATCGGTGGCCCACCGCGCCACGCCCACCGCCTCTGCCGACAGCAGGGTGGTGATCAGCGCGTGAGCGTTGGCCTGGCTCAGGTTGCTCAGCACCGCGTCGTCGCCGACCTCGACGGCGTTGGCCCGCACGTCGGCGATCGGCCGCAGCGGATCGATGCTGGTCACCGGCTCGATCTCGAGCTCGTCGGCCTGCAGCACCACCCATTCCTCGCCGCTGTCGATCGCTACGGGCAGCACCAGAACGGACGCCTGAGCGGCCGCGGGAACGGCGCGAGCCTCGCCGCGGATCACCAGCACGTCGCCGTGGCGAGTCGCGGTCAGCCCGGAACCCAGCGCGTAGGCGGCGATCATGGCACCAGACGCCAGCTCGGCCAGCACCTTGGCTTCCGGGTCGTGCGCGGCGATCAGCGCGCTGGCGATGGCCGACGGCACGAACGGGCCGGGTACCGCCCCGTAGCCGAACTCGGCGAGCACGATGGCCAGTTCGAGGATTCCAAAGCCTTGTCCGCCGACGGATTCGGCGAGATGAACGCCCTGCAAGCCCTGGTCGGCCGCGGCCTGCCAGTACGGCGGCGGGTTCTCCAAGGGGGTTTCCAGAGCCTGGTGCAGCACCTCGGCGGGGGCGACCCGCGCGACCAGCGAGCGGACCGAATCGGCCAGGTCTTGATGTTCAGGAATTACCGCGATCGGCATTGTTCGCCTTCCCTTACCTTCCCTTGCCTTCCCTGCCGGGGGGCCGGTCCCTTCCAAGCTAACAACCGGGTGGTTGGTGGACGACCGGGCCTACTAGGTTGGCCAGCGGTTCGCCGTCGCGCAGTCGCCGGCAGTTGGCGACGGCCTCGATGAGGTAGCGCCGCATGGTGTCGGCGGTGTACCAGCTCACGTGCGGCGTCAGCACCACGTTGTCCAGATCCAGCAGCCGGTTGTCGGGAGCCACCGGCTCCACTTCGAACACGTCGAGGCCCGCAGCCGCCAGCCGTCCCACCCGTAGCGCGTCGACCAGCGCGTTCTCATCGACGATGGCGCCACGCGACGTATTTACCAGCACCGCACTGGATTTCATCCGGGCCAGGGCGTTGGCGTCGAGCAGGTGGTGCGTGTCCGCGGTCAACGGCAGGTGCAGCGACACGACGTCGCTTTCCGCCAGCAGCACGTCGAACGGCCGCCACCCGGGCAGTCCGTCGTCGCCGGTGCTGGTGTGCAACACGGTGGCGCCCATCGCGGAAACGATCGCGGCGACACGCTTGGCGATGTTCCCGTAGCCGACCAGTCCGACCGTGCAGGCACCGAGATCGCGTACCTACTCGCCGAGATCAGGGTCGACCGGCCAGCCGCGTCCGCGCCGGACGGCGTGGTCGAGTTGTCTGAGCCGGCGCAGCGCGGCGAGCATCAGCAACACCGTCCCCTCGGCAACCGATGGTGCGTTCGCGCCGGGCATGTTGGCCACCGCGATGCCGCATTCGGTCGCGGCAGCCACGTCGATGGTGTTCACCCCGGCGCCGAGCTTGTGTACCAGCCGCAGCCGCGTGCCCAACCGCAGGTCGGAACCCGTCAGCGGGCGCAGCACGTGCCAGATCACCTCCGCGTCGGGCAACTCCCGATAGAAAGTCGCGTCGTCGTCTTCGGCGCACCATCGAACGTCGAGCCAATCCGCTTCCGGGGCAAGAAAATCCAGCACCTTCGCCCGGGGCACAAAGTGCGCGAGAACCCTCAGGCCCACCGCTTGGCTATCCAGTCGGCGATGATGTCGGCCTGCTCGTCGCGCGCACCCGGCGTGGTGAAGTAATGGTCGGTGTCGACCGAGGTCTGTGCCTTGTCGGTGCTGGCGAGACCGTCGTAGATGCGCTGGGCATCGGACGGGAAAACTCCCGTGTCGGCGTCGGCGTTGATCACCAGCGCCGGGCAGGTGATGCGGGCCAGGTGCGGCTCTGCCCTCGTTTGCGCCACCCGTAAGCTCCACATTCCCAACCAGTTGCGCAGCGTGCACGCCGCCGCGATGCCGCGGGCGGAACGGTTGGCCTTCGCCGGCGTGCCCGCATAGCACAGGTTGGGCGTTCGGTTGGTGGGCTCCAGGCTGGGGTCCACCATGCGGGGATCGGCCCAGGTCCGCATCACCGAGAACGGGCGATCCGAAAAACCGGCGGCGCGAATGCGTTTGAGCTCGGCCTCGGCCCAGTCGGTAATGGCGTGGTTGCGGGCGATCTGCGCAGCGCGGTAGCGGCTGACGAACTCGTCCGAATAGGGCGGGCCGTTGCGTTCATTGAACAGGTCGAGGTCGGGATCAGTTGCGACGGGGTCGGTTTCGTCGACGACGGCACCGTCCATCCACGCGGTCAGCACATCTGGGCGCCCGAGGTGGGCAGCGGTGGCGACATACCCGTCGGCGGGGAGAAGCTCGTCGGCTCCCGCCGCCGGTCGCATCCCTTCCAGCGGCGTCACATTCGGCTCGACCGCCTGCGACTGGTAGGCGGCCATCAACGAACCACCGCCGGAATTGCCCAACAGCACAACCGTTTCCACGCCTTGCGTCTCGCGGAGCCAGCGCATTCCGACACCGATGTCGACCAAGGCGTGATCGAGAACGAAATCGGTTTCGAAGCCGCGAAACCGAGTGTTCCAGCCGAGGAAGCCGATACCGCGGGCGGCCATGAAGTCGGCGAGATAGTGCTCGGAGAAATCGATCTGGTAGTGCGTCGCGATCATCGCCACCTTGGGCTGGTGCCCCGCGCCTCGGTGGTAGAGCCCTTGGCAGGGATGACCGCCCGCGCCGGCGCGCGCGGCGGTGGGTGACGGCAGACCTACGAACTCTCTTGTGACGCTGGTCAATTCAGTGATCCTTCTCGCCGTAGATGGCTCGGTAGTAGATGTTGGCCAGGGTTCGGATGCAGGCTTGATCGTCGGGCTCGTCCGACCCGCTCAGCTGGATATAGCAGAACTGGTTGAACATCGCCACGATAGCTTGAGCCACTAGCTGCGGATCGTCGCCGGGGCAGAAGCCTCGCGCCTGGGCGCGCCGGACCGATTCGGCGATGAAAGAGATGGGAATGGCACACATCTCGGCCCAGTACTGCGCGAAGTCATCGTTGATCATCGCCAACTGCGACACGCTGATCACCTCGGCGAGTCGATGGCGGTAGGTGTGCCAGTGCGCGGCGGCGGCCTCGTACGCCCGCTCGCGATCCGTCAGGCCGTGGCGGATGGCGCCGCGGGCCCGCTCGTTGGCCTCATCGCGGAAACGCAGCGCCCATTGCCGGACCATCGCCTCTTTGGAGTCGTAGTAGTTGTAGAAGGACGCCGCCGAGCGGCCCGCTTCGGCCGCGATGTCGGCGATGGTCGTGGCCAGGATGCCTTTGCGTGCGATGACCGTTCGCGCGGCGGCGTCGATGGCCGCTTGGGTCTGACGGCCCCGGTGGGTCGGGTAGGTGGGTACTTGGCCGGCAAGCCCGGACTCAGGAGGTGTCTCAGGCGCCTCAGATGCCGATGTCAACGGCACCTCCTGGAACAAACTTGAATCTGATGTTAGATTCAGATCTTAACCTAGGGGCCGCTGCACATGCTGCGAGGGGAGTCGCAATGATCAAGCCGCACAACACCAACAAAGAATTCGAACTCGGCGGTATCAATCACGTCGCGTTGGTGTGTTCGGACATGGAGCGAACGGTCGACTTCTACACCAACATCCTCGGGATGCCGCTGGTCAAATCGCTTGACCTGCCGTTCGGCCAGGGTCAGCACTTCTTCTTCGACGCGGGCAACGGTGACTGCGTCGCGTTCTTCTGGTTCAGGGACGCCCCCGACCGAGTCCCGGGCATCTCGTCGCCGGGCGCCATCCCGGGCATCGGCGATATCACCAGCGCGGTCAGCAGCCTCAACCACCTCGCCTTCCATGTCCCGCCGGAGAAGTTCGACGAATACCGGCAGCGGTTGAAGGACAAAGGCGTTCGGGTCGGCCCGGTGCTCAATCACGACGAAAGCGAACTACAGGTTTCGGCAACCGTGCATCCCGGGGTGTACGTGCGCTCTTTCTACTTCCAGGATCCTGACGGCATAACGCTCGAGTTTGCCTGCTGGGTAAAGGAATTCACCGAGAGTGACACACAGGTTGTGCCCCGCACCGCGGCCGACCGGCGACCCGCGGCGGCCGCGAGCAGCTAGGCCGGGAGTGACCCACGGGATCCTGACCGACGATCAGATCGCCGCGCTTTCCGAAGAGCAACGACGCGACCTGATCGCGAGGCTGGAACGACCGTTGGACGAACTTGTCGACCCGGCAGAATTCGCGCGGGTGCGCCGCATCCGGTTGGGTTTGATCATCACGGGATCTATTGCCCTGATCCCGTGGATCGGCTATTTGGCGCTGACTCTGCCGCCGAACTATGTTGCGCACAATTGGCGTGCCACCTGGGTCGGCTTCGACATCCTGCTGGTCGGATTCATGGCGGCCACCGCTGTGCTGGGCTACTTGCGCCGCCAGTTATTGCTCCTCACGGCGTTCACCAGTGGGGTGTTGTTGATCTGCGACGCCTGGTTCGATCTGATGACCGCCGGGCCCACCGATTTCTGGCTGTCGGTGGGGACCGCCTTGCTTATCGAGGTGCCGCTGGCGATCCTGCTGATCACCGGCGCGCAGCGCATCATGCGACTTACCCTGCAGCGTCTGTGGCTCTTGCATCCCGGGATGCGGCTATGGCAACTACCTCTTCTTCCGTGAGCGCTCCCGTGACGCCGGACAGCAGTCGCGCCGGTTCCGACAGGCCGCCGACAACCGCCGCAAGCAGGTCAACAAGGTCCTCCGGTGGCAAGTCGACATCGCCGGCCAACCACGCGCTGATCGTCTGACCGACGCCGCCGACCACGAAGTGTGCCGCCGCCTTGAGGGCGTCATTTGCCGGGGCGTGAAGAGCGTCGACCGCAAGCTGTCCGGACAGCATGGCGAACAGCGCCGTCGACTCGGCTCGCTTACGCACAATCACCGGGTCGGCCAGTTGCGTGCTGAACAGGATGCGCCCGATCCGAGCGTCGTCGGCAATGATCTGCACGACCTTGGCCATGCCGGCGCGGGCCTTCTCGTGCGCTGGGTAGGACGCCACCGTCGCCTGCGTGCTGACGGCGAGTTTGGCGATCACCCAGTCGAAAACGCCCGCAATGAATTCGTCTTTGTCCGCGAAGCTTTCGTAGAAGTATCGAGATGCCAGTCCTGCGTCCCGACATACGGCGCGCACGGTCAGCGCAGAGATGTCTTGCTGCTCAGAACCCAAGATGTCCAGGCCGGCGGCCAGAAGCCGCCGGCGGCGATCCGCGAGTCGTTCGGCGGCCTCAACCCCTCGATAGGGCCGCGCGCTCGAACTCCCAGCCAACCCGGATGAATTAGCCATGGGGACCATCTTGGCACCTGAGCAACGCCCCGACAATATCAGGAAACACACGTTCTCACAATTTGCGGGCTGCGAAAGGGTGGGGTATGACGTTGCAACGGACGGACTACCGGCCCGTTCCGCATGTCGAAACGCGGCATATCCGACCCGCCCCGAGCGCAACGCAGGAAGCATCGGAGCCGCCTCGGGGACACCCCGGGCTATGGGCTGGCCTGCCGGCCGGCCCCGCAAACGTGATTATGCAACTCGCGCGTCCGACCGTCGGCTACGGGGTCACGGACGGTCGGGCGGTAAGCGGACGGGGCGCAGCACCTGCTGATATTGAAAACGATTATCACATTCAGTAACCTCCAAAGCTGGTGACCGCGGGCGGAGGAGTGGTTCGGATGTGGTGGCGCCTCGCTGGCCGGACGGACTGGCGGCCGTGATGGCCCCGGTCTGGATGGCGTCGCCGCCGGAGGTCCACTCGGCGCTGTTGAGCAGCGGCCCGGGGCCCGGCCCGTTGTTGGCGGCGGCGACGGCGTGGTCCGCGCTCAGCAACGAATACACCGCGGCGGCAGACGAACTTGCCGCACTGCTGGGCGCGGTGCAGGGCGGGGCCTGGGCGGGGCCCAGTGCCGAACAGTATGTGGCGGCCCACGTCCCGTACCTGATGTGGCTGACGCAGGCCAGCGTGACCAGTGCCCAGGCGGCGGCGCAGCACCAGACCGCGGCCGCCGCGTACACCACCGCGTTGGCGGCCATGCCCACGCTGCCGGAGCTTGCCGCAAACCACGTCATCCACGGGGTGTTGGTGGCGACGAACTTCTTCGGGATCAACACCATCCCCATTGCGGTCAACGAGGCCGACTACGTGCGGATGTGGGTGGCGGCGGCCACCGCGATGGCCACCTACGAAGCCGTCTCCGATGCGGCCGTCGCCGCGACACCGCAGACCTCCCCGGCGCCCCAGATCGTGCACGCCGAGGACGATCACGACCACGAAGAACATGAAGCAGGCCACGAGGACCACGACCACGGGGACCCGACACAGCTGGACTACCTCGTCGCGAATCTGCTGCGCGTGCTCACCAACGGGCAGATCAACTGGGACCCCCTGGAAGGCACCCTGAATGGTGTGCCCATGCACGACATCACGGACGCATCGCAACCGATCTGGTGGGTCGCACGCTCGCTGGAATTCGGCCAGCAGTTTGAAACCTTTGTCCAACAGCTCTTCACGAACCCCGCCGCAGCGTTCGAATACGTCGTGGAGCTTGCCGAGTTCGACTGGCCGACCCACGTAGCGCAGGCCCTGCAGGTGGTTCAGGTGCCGCAGCTGGTCACGGCCGCGCTCGGCGTCGCCATCGCCAACCTGGGCGCCGTCACCGGCTTGGCCGGACTCTCCGGCCTGGCCGCCATCCAGCCCGCCGTCGTACCGGCCCTCGCACCGCCGGTCGCCGCACCGCCCGCGCTGCCCGCCGTCGCGGGGACAGCACCCGGCGGCGTCGGCGCGGTCGCAACCACCGTGGCGGCCCCCGCCCCGACCACCGTGACCAGCACGGTTGCCGGCCCTGCGCCGGCAGCGCCCCCACCGCCCCCCGCTCCGGCGGCGGGATTCGGTTTCCCCTTCCTGGTGGGCCCGCCGGGCATCGGGTTCGGCTCGGGAATGAGCGCCGGCGCGAGTGCCAGCGCCAAGCGGAAGGCACCGGAGCCCGATGCGGTCGCCGCGGGCGCGGCAGCTGCGGCGCGCGAACAAGCCCGTCGTCGCCGACGCAGGCGCTCGACCGTCGAGGAGCGCAACCACGAGTTCATGGATGTCGACGTGAACCCGGACTGGGCCATGCCGCCGGACCGGGAACCGGCGCTGGCGTCGGCGGCCTCGGATCAAGGTGCGCGACAGCTCGGCTTCGCCGGCACCCTGGTGCAGGAAGCGGCGCCGACGGCCGGCGGGTTGACCACGATGCGCGACAACGAGTTCGGCGGCGGTCCGGTGCTGCCCATGCTCCCAGGAAACTGGAAGCCGGAACCCCCCGGCGACGGATAAAACCCGGCGTACTGTCGGCAGGGTGCGCAGCGAAGGTGACACCTGGGACATCACGACGAGCGTCGGATCGACAGCGCTCTTCGTGGCGACGGCACGCGCGTTGGAAGCCCAGAAGCCCGATCCGCTGGCCGTAGATCCGTATGCAGAGCTGTTCTGCCGCGCGGTCGGGGGTTCCTGGGCAGACGTGCTCGACGGCACGGCCCCCGACCACGAATTGCTGAGCGAGGACTTCGGGGCCCACTTCGTCACTTTCCAGGGCGCTCGCACCAGATACTTCGACGCCTATTTCCAGCGCGCCGCCGATGCCGGCGCCCGACAGGTGGTCGTGGTGGCAGCGGGTTTGGACTCGCGCGCCTTCCGGCTGCCGTGGCCGGACGGGACCACCGTTTTCGAACTGGACCGCCCGCAGGTACTCGATTTCAAGAGTGAGGTCCTCGCCGCCCACCGCGTGCAGCCGCGCGCCGAGCGCCGCGAGATCGCCGTCGACCTGCGCGACGACTGGCCGCGGGCATTACGGGATAGCGGTTTCGATCCCGCTCAGCCGTCGGCGTGGATTGCCGAAGGGCTGCTGATCTATCTTCCGGCCGCGGCGCAGGAGCAACTTTTCCGCGGAATCGATGGTCTGGCCTCTCGCGGCAGTCACGTGGCCGTGGAGGACGGCACCCCACTTCCCGCCGACGAGTTCGCCGCCAAGGTCGAGGAGGAACGTGCCGCACCCGACGGCGACCAACGCCCGTTCTTCCAATTGGTCTACAACGAGCAGCACGCGCCGGCCACCGACTGGTTCGGCGCGCGGGGCTGGACGGCGGTCGGTACGCCGCTGACGGACTACATAACAGGGGTAGGTCGGGCACTGCCCGATCCGGGTTCCGAGCCCGCTTCCATGCTCGATCGCATCACCCTGGTCACCGCCGTCAAGCCCTAGTAGACGGATGTGGGCCTATTAGGCTCACGCATATCTAATAAGTTCGGCAACCCGAAGGAACTTTTTCGGACCGGGTGCCGACTGTTAATGGCAAACCCCGTTTATGCCGCCTAAAGAGCACTTTTACCGCGCCGGGGCGTGCATCAGCAATGACTCTGTGAGTCCGGCCGGCGCGGCGCCAGCAAAACCTTGATAATGAAAACCATATTCAATAGGGTGCGGTGTCAAGTACGCTGCCCGGGATGGAGAAGTCCGTATGACCACATGGTCGCTGTCGATCCCTGTGATTCGGTAATGCGCTGGTCAATGCTGCAAAAACGGCAATTTGGCAGGGAATTGGCGGGGATCGTGTGCCTCGACAAGTTAGCTTATGCAATGCTAACTTCAGGGCTAGGTTCTGGCCTAGGTCCGGGCGAGTTTGGCCAATGACCGCACGAGATTCAGGAGACATCGGGGGCGTGGAACTAAGTGATGTCAGCGTGCTTCCGGGTCAGCCGGTAGCGACTCGGGTAAACGGCAAGGTAGACGCTGACATAGTCAGCCGCTTCGCCACATGTTGCCGGGCCTTGGGGCTCGCGGTCTACGAGCGGCAGCGGCCGGCCGACTTGTCGGCCGCGCGATCGGGGTTCACCGCTCTGACCCGCATCGCGCACGATCAATGCGACGCCTGGACCGGCTTGGCCGCCTCCGGCGACACCTCCGTTCGGGTACTCGAGGCGGTCTCTCGCACGTCGGCGACGGCCGGCGTGTTGCAGCGTCACGTCGAGCTGAAGAGCGGGGCGCTCGGTTTCCTCTACGACACGGGCTTGTACCTGCGGTTCCGCGCCACCGAACCGGACGACTTCCATCTCGCGTACGCGGCGGCGTTGGCTTCGGCCGGTGGCCCGGCCGAGTATGGCAAGGCCCATCAGATCGTCTCCGCCATCTCGCAGCGCCGCCCGGGGTGGCGCGAAGCGCGGTGGCTCTCTGTCGTCATCAACTACCGGGCCGAGCGCTGGTCGGACGTCGTCAAGCTGCTGACGCCGATCGTCAACGACGCCAACCTCGACGAGGCCTTCTCGCACGCGGCCAAGATCGCCCTGGGCACCGCCCTGGCGCGGCTGGGTATGTTCGCTCCCGCGTTGTCGTATCTCGAGGAGCCCGACGGACCGGTGCCCGTGGCGGCCGTCGACGGTGCGCTGGCCAAGGCGCTGGTGCTGCGCGCGCACGTCGACGAGGAGTCGGCAGCCGAAGTGCTGCAGGACCTGTATGCGGCCCACCCCGAGAACGAACAGATCGAGCACGCGCTCTCCGACCCCAGCTTCGGCATTGTCACCACCACCGCGGGACGGATCGAGGCCCGCACGGACCCGTGGGACCCCGCCACGGAACCCACCGCGGAGGACTTCATCGATCCCGCGGCCCACGAACGCAAGGCGGCGCTGCTCCACGAGGCCGAGCTTCAACTCGCCGAATTCATCGGGTTGGAAGAGGTCAAGAACCAGGTCTCGCGGCTGAAGAGTTCGGTGGCCATGGAACTGGTGCGAAAGCAGCGCGGACTCGCCGTGGCCCAACGCACCCACCACCTGATCTTCGCCGGCCCACCCGGCACCGGCAAGACCACGATCGCGCGTGTGGTCGCCAAGATCTATTGCGGTCTGGGTCTGCTGAAGCGGGAGAACATCAGGGAGGTACACCGTGCCGACCTGATCGGCCAGCACATCGGCGAGACCGAGGCCAAGACCAACGCCATCATCGACAGCGCACTGGACGGGGTCCTCTTCCTCGACGAGGCCTACGCGTTGGTGTCGACCGGCGCCAAGAACGACTTCGGCTTGGTGGCTATCGACACGCTGCTGGCCCGGATGGAGAACGACCGCGATCGGCTGGTGGTGATCATCGCCGGCTACCGCGCCGACCTGGACAAGTTCCTCGACACCAACGAGGGTCTGCGGTCACGGTTCACCCGGAGCATCGAGTTTCCCTCGTACACGTCACACGAATTGGTGGAGATCGCGCACAAGATGGCCGAACAGCGAGACAGCCTCTTCGAAGAGGCCGCCCTCGAAGACCTGGAGAAATTGTTCGCCAAGTTGGCGACGTCCACGACACCTGACTCCAACGGAGTCGCGCGACGCAGCCTGGACATCGCCGGCAACGGCCGCTTTGTCCGCAACATCGTCGAACGTTCCGAGGAAGAACGTGAGTTCCGGCTGGACCACTCCGAGCATGCGGGAACCGGCGAGTTCACCGATGAGGAGCTGATGACCATCACGGCCCAGGACGTCGCCCGATCGGTAGACCCGCTGCTGCGCGGCCTTGGTTTGTCGGTGCCGGCATGAGCGACTACCAAGAGGAAGAGCGCCGTTCGTTCACCTCTCGGACCCCGGTGAACCAGAATCCCGACAAGATCGAATACCGACGCGGCTTCGTCACCCGCCACCAGGTCACCGGCTGGCGGTTCGTCGTGCGCCGCATCGCCTCGGGTATTGCCCTGCACGACACCCGGATGTTGGTCGACCCGTTGCGCACCCAGTCCCGGGCGGTGTTGATGGGTGTGCTGATCTTGATCACCGGGCTGGCGGGCTGCTTCGTGTTCTCACTGATCCGGCCCAACGGGCAGGTAGGAAACAACACCGTGCTCGCCGACCGCTCCACGGCCGCGCTGTATGTGCGCGTCGGCGACCGGCTGCACCCGGTGCTCAACCTGACCTCGGCCCGGCTCATCGCCGGCAAGCCGGTTAACCCGACGACGGTGAAAAGCGCTGAGCTGGACAAGTTTCCGCGGGGCAGCCTCATTGGTATCCCGGGCGCGCCGGAGCGGATGGTGCAAAACACCACCCACGACGCCGAGTGGACGGTATGCGACCCCGTGAGCGGAGCGGGCGGGCGTGCGGTGCACAGCACGGGCGTGACGGTCATTGCCGGCAAGCCGGACAGTGAGGGCGCCCGGGCGGGCGCGTTACCCGCCGGACATGCGGTCCTCGTCGACGCCTCGTTCCTGGGTGGTAACAGCACGTGGTTGCTGTGGGACGGCAAGCGCAGCCGGATCGACCTGGCCGATCACGCGGTCACCGGCGCCCTCGGTCTGGGTGCCGACATACCCGCCCCGCGGCCGATCGCTGCCGGATTGTTCAACGCAATCCCCGAGTCGCCGGCGCTTGCCCCGCCGGTGATCCCGAACGCCGGCAGCCCGGCAGGCTTCGCGGTGCCGGCGCCGATCGGAGGGGTGGTGACGGCGTACTCGCTCGACCACAACCCGTCCGCCGACGCGGCACACTCCTTGTACTACGCGGTATTGCCGGACGGCCTGCAGCCCATCTCGCCGGTGCTGGCCGCGATCCTGCGCAACACCAATTCCTATGGCCTGCAACAGCCGCCGCGACTGGGCGCCGACGAGATCGCCCGGCTACCCGTATCCCGGTTGCTGGACACCGCGCGGTACCCCGGGCAGCAGCTGACCCTCGTCGATGCCGGCCGCGATCCCGTCACGTGCGCCCATTGGAGCAAGCCGGCGGGGGCGGCCACCAGTTCGCTGAGCTTGTTGTCCGGTTCGGCGCTGCCGGTGCCCGAGTCGATCCACGCCGTGGACTTGGTCGGCGGCGGCAACAACGGCACGGCCTCCCGGGTCGCGCTGGCGCCGGGCACCGGCTACTTTGCCCAGACCGTGGGCGGCGGCCCGTCCGCACCGCCCACCGGGTCACTGTTCTGGGTGTCCGACACCGGGGTGCGGTACGGCATCGACACCGAGGCGGATGGATCCGTAGCCGGTGGGAACGGCAAAACCGTTGAGGCCCTTGGTCTTCAGGGTCCACCGGTGGCCATCCCGTGGTCGATTTTGTCCTTGTTCGCGTCCGGCCCGACCCTGTCGCGCGCCGACGCGTTGCTAGCTCACGACGGCCTGCCGGCTGACAGCAAGCCCGGTCGTCCGGTATCGGCTGAGGGAGCGCCACGATGAGCAGACTGGTATTCGAAGCGCGCCGCAGACTGGCGCCGCCCGCTGTCCGCAAGGGCACCATCACGATCGAGGCCCCGCCGGAATTGCCCCGGGTGATTCCGCCGTCGTTGCTGCGACGGGCGCTGCCCTACCTGATCGGGATCCTCATCGTCGGCATGATCGTTGCGCTGGTCGCGACCGGGATGCGGGTGATCTCGCCGCAGACGTTGTTCTTCCCCTTCGTGTTGCTGTTGGCAGCGACGGCCCTCTACCGCGGCAACGACAACAAGATGCGCACCGAGGAGGTCGACGCCGAACGGGCCGACTACCTGCGCTACCTGTCGGTCGTTCGGGACAACGTCCGGGCCGCCGCTGCCGAGCAGCGGGTGGCCGCGGAGTGGTCCCACCCCGAACCGGCCGCCCTGGCCGCCGTACCGGGCTCGCGTCGGCAGTGGGAACGCGACCCGCACGACCCCGACTTCTTGGTGCTGCGGGCCGGCCGGCACGACGCACCCTTGGCCACGCCGCTGCGGGTCAACGACACGGCCGACGAGATCGACTTGGAGCCGGTGTCGCACAGCGCATTACGTAGCCTGCTCGACACCCAGCGCACGGTCCGGGACGTGCCGACCGGAATTGACGTGACCAAGCTGGCCCGGATCACTCTCCTGCCCGGCGCTGGAAGCACTCAAGACGAAGCGCGGGCCGCGTTGCGCGCCTGGATCGCCCAGGCGGTGACCTGGCACGACCCCACGGTGCTGGGTGTGGCGCTGGCCAGTCGAGATCTGGAGAGCCCGGACTGGTCGTGGCTGAAGTGGTTGCCGCACGTCGACATTCCCGGCCAGGTCGACGGCGTCGGCCCGGCGCGTTACCTGTCCACCGACACCGACGAGCTGATCGAGCTGCTGGGCTCGGCCCTGGTCGATCGACCGGCGTTTACCGGCGAACCCGCAGATGCCTTGCGGCACTTGCTGATCATCGTCGACGACCCGAACTATGACCTGCAGGTGTCCCCGCTGGCCGTGGGGCGGGCGGGTGTCACCGTCATCCACCTGTCAGCGACCGAGCCGCACCGGGAACAGTATTCGGACCCGGAAAAGCCGATCCTGCGCATCAGCGACGGTGCCATCGAACGCTGGCAGACCGGCGGTTGGCAGCCCTACATCGACGCCGCCGACCAGTTCGGCGCGGACGAAGCCGCACACCTCGCTCGCCGGCTGTCCCGGTGGGACTCCAACCCCACGCACACCGGATTGCGCTCTGCGGCCACCCGTGGCGCGAGTTTCACCACCCTGCTGGGGATTCCGGACGCGTCCCGGCTGGATGTGCCCGCATTGTGGGCGCCACGGCGGCGTGACGACGAGTTGCGCGTTCCGATCGGTGTCACCGCCACCGGTGAGCCCTTGATGTTCGACCTCAAGGACGAAGCCGAGGGCGGGATGGGACCGCACGGCCTGATGATCGGTATGACCGGTTCCGGCAAGTCGCAGACGTTGATGTCGATTCTGCTGTCGCTGTTGACCACTCACTCGGCCGACCGGCTGATTGTCATCTACGCCGACTTCAAGGGTGAGGCGGGCGCCGACAGCTTCCGCAACTTCCCGCAGGTCGTCGCGGTCATCTCGAATATGGCAGAGAAGAAGTCGCTGGCCGACCGCTTCGCCGACACGCTGCGTGGCGAGGTGGCCCGGCGCGAGATCCTGCTGCGCGAGGCCGGCCGTCAGGTTCAGGGCAGTGCGTTCAACTCGGTGCTGGAATACGAGAACGCCCGGGCGGCCGGACACGATTTGCCGCCGATCCCAACGCTGTTCGTGGTTGCCGACGAGTTCACCTTGATGTTGGCCGACCATCCCGAATACGCCGAGCTGTTCGACTATGTGGCGCGCAAGGGGCGTTCGTTCCGCATCCACATCTTGTTCGCGTCGCAGACCCTCGACGTCGGCAAGATCAAGGACATCGACAAGAACACCTCCTACCGGATCGGGTTGAAGGTGGCCAGCCCCGGCGTTTCTCGCCAGATCATCGGTGTCGAGGACGCGTACCACATCGAATCGGGCAAGGAGCACAAGGGCATCGGCTTCCTGGTGCCCGCGCCAGGTGCCACGCCGATCAAGTTCCGCAGCACCTATGTGGATGGCATCTACGAACCGCCGCAGGTTGCCAAAGCCCTTGTCGTGCCGTCCATTCCAGAACCGAAGCTGTTCAGCGCGGGTGCGGTGGAACCCGATCCGGGCACCGTGATCGCCGAGGCCGAGGAAGAGGAACTGGCTGGACCGCCGAAGAAGTTGATCGCGACCATCGGCGAGCAGTTGGCTCGCTACGGTCCGCAGGCGCCGCAGTTGTGGCTGCCGCCGCTGGACGAGCCGATTCCGCTGAGCGCCGTGCTCGCCCGCTCCGGCGTACCGCAACATCAGTGGCGTTGGCCGCTCGGTGAGATCGACAAGCCGTTCGAGATGCGCCGCGACCCGCTGGTGTTCGACGCCACGTCGTCGGCCGGCAACCTGGTGATCCACGGTGGACCCAAGTCCGGCAAATCGACTGCGCTGCAGACGTTCATCCTCTCGGCCGCGAATCTGCACTCGCCGCGCGACGTCACGTTCTACTGCCTGGACTACGGCGGCGGCCAACTGCGCGCGCTGGAGCACCTGGCGCACGTCGGCAGCGTCGCATCGGCGCTGGAGCCCGAACGCATCCGGCGCACCTTCGGCGAGTTGGAACAGCTGTTGCTGTCGCGGCAGCAGCGCGAGGTGTTTCGCGACCGGCCGGGCAACGGCTCTTCGAACGGGCACACCAACGGCAACACGCCCGATGACGGTTACGGCGAGGTCTTCCTGGTCATCGACAACCTGTATGCCTTCGGCCGCGACAACACCGATCAGTTCAACACCCGTAACCCGTTGCTGGCAAAGGTAACCGAACTGGTCAACGTGGGCCTGGCCTACGGCATCCACGTGGTCATCACGACGCCGAGCTGGTTGGAAGTGCCGCTGGCGATGCGCGACGGGCTCGGGCTGCGCCTTGAGCTGCGGCTGCACGATGCGCGGGACAGCAACGTCCGGGTGGTCGGTGCGTTGCGCCGGCCGGCCGACGCCGTCCCGCCAGACCAGCCGGGCCGCGGCCTGACCATGGCGGCCGAGCACTTCCTGTTCGCGCAACCCGAGCTGGACCAGATTCCCGCGATCAACGCCCGCTACCCGGGCGTGACGGCTCCTCGGGTGCGGTTGCTGCCCACCAACCTCGCACCCGACGCCGTCGGTCCGCTGTATCGCGGTCCCGACCAGGTCGTGATCGGACAGCGCGAAGAGGACTTGGCGCCGGTGGTGCTCGACTTCGCCGAGAATCCGTTGCTTATTGTGTTCGGCGACAGCAAGTCAGGGAAGACGACCCTGCTGCGCCACCTCATCCGCACCATCCGCGAGAACTCCACCGCCGATCAGGTGGCGTTCACGGTGCTCGACCGGCGGCTGCACCTGGTCGACGAGCCGCTGTTCCCCGACAACGAGTACACGGCCAACATCGACCGGGTCATCCCGGCGATGCTGGGTCTGGCGAATCTGATCGAGTCGCGGCGCCCGCCGGCGGGCCTGAGCCCGGCCGAGCTGTCGCAGTGGGGCTATGACGGCCACACCCACTACCTGATCATTGACGACGTCGACCAGATTCCGGATTCGGCGGCGCTGACGGGCCCGTACGTCGGCCAGCGGCCCTGGACCCCGCTGCTCGGGATCCTCTCGCAGGCAGCCGATTTGGGACTGCGGGTGATCGTCACGGCGAGGGCGTCCGGATCGGCGCACGGACTGATGACCAGCCCGCTGCTGCGCCGGTTGAACGACCTGCAGGCGACCACCCTGTTGCTGTCGGGCAACCCGACCGACGGCGGCAAGATCCGCGGCCAGCGCTTCAGCCGGCTCCCCGCCGGACGCGCAATCCTGTTGGACGACAGCGACAGTCCCACCTACGTGCAACTGGTCAACCCGCTGGTCGGGGAGGCCGCGATATCCGGTGATACGCAACAGAAGGGAAGTTAGTCATGACGTTGCGAGTGGTTCCCGAGGGATTGGCCGCGGCCAGCGCCGCCGTTGAGGCGCTGACGGCGCGGCTGGCGGCGGCGCACGCGGCCGCGGCCCCATTGATCACCGCGGTGGTCCCGCCGGCGGCGGATCCAGTGTCGCTGCAGACCGCCGCCGGGTTCAGCGCCCAGGGCGCGGAGCACGCCGCGGTTGCGGCCGAAGGCGTCGAAGAGCTCGGCCGCGCGGGTGTCGGCGTCGCCGACGCCGGCGCCAGCTATCTCGCCGGTGATGCAGCTGCCGCGGCGACGTATGGGATTTCAGGCGGCTGATTTATGAGTTCGCCCATCTGGATGGCTTCGCCGCCGGAGGTGCATTCGGCGTTGCTGAGCAGTGGGCCGGGCCCGGGGCCGCTTCTGGCGGCCGCCGGCGCCTGGAACTCGCTCAGCGCCGAATACGCCGCGACGGCAGCCGAACTCAGTGGGCTCCTGGGGGGAGTTCAAGCGGGGGCGTGGCAGGGACCGAGCGCTGCTCAATATGCGTCAGCGCACCTGCCCTACGTATCATGGCTCATGCAAGCCAGCGCCGACGCGGCCGAAGTGGCCGCGCAACACGAAGTCGCCGCGGCGGCCTACACCACGGCCCTGGCGGCGATGCCGACGTTGGCCGAGCTCGCCGCCAACCACATCATCCACGGCGTGCTGGTTGCGACGAATTTCTTTGGCATGAACACGATCCCGATCGCACTCAATGAAGCCGACTATGTGCGGATGTGGGTGCAGGCGGCCACGGCCATGAGCATGTATCAGGTGGTTTCGGGCACCGCCCTGGCGTCGGCCCCCCGTACCACGGCGGCCCCGACCATCGTCACTCCCGGCGGCGAGGCCGCAGCGGCGACGGCCGATTCGGCGCAAACCGCCGCCGCGGCACCGGCCGCCGACGCGGGTACGCAATTCGACTTCCTCAACGCCATCGTGGCCGCGCTCGAGTCGTACGTGAAGACGTTGCCCAACGGCGACGCGATCTGGTACTTCCTCACCCATCCGGTCGAGCAGATCCAGCAGATCCTGGTCGACTTCGGTACCAATCCGTCGGCGGCCCTCGTTACCTGGGGCCCGCTGCTCCTCTCGTTGGCGTATCAGGCGTTCTGGCAGCCCGTTGGCTGGGGCTTCTGGATCACGCTTGGCACGTCGCCCGCGTGGGCGCCGCCGCTCGTGGCTGTCGGACTGGCGTCGTTGGGTTTCCTCGGTCTGATCAATCTCGACTTCGACTTCCCGCCCCTGGACACCGTTCCCGGAGGTCAACCGCAGCCGCAGCAGCTTCCTGCCGCCGCTCTCACCACGACCGTCGGAACACCCACCAGCGCACCGGCGCCGACGACGCCGGCGGGCGCCCCGGCCGGCACCGCCGTGCCGACACCGGCTCCAGCGGCGACGGGTCTCATCTACGCGGTCGCCGCTCCGGGTGAATGGGGTCCCGCCCTCGGACCGACCGTGGGTGGTCGCACCGGGGTCAAGGCGCCGGCCGCCACCATCCCGGCGGTTGGGGTGGCGGCGAAGAGTCGCGCCGCTGCACGGGCCAAGCGGCGTCGCAAGTCCGAACTGCACGACCACAGCGACGAATTCCTGGACATGAACTCCGATTTCGACGTCACGCCGCAGTACGACACGCAGGCCTCCGAGCAGGGGGCGGGAACGCTCGGTTTTGCCGGCACCAGGCGGAAGGAGCGGGTGCTGCAAGCGGCGGGACTGACGGCGCTGGCCGGCGACGAGTTCGGCGGTGGTCCGCGCATGCCCATGATGCCTGGGACTTGGGACGGCCCCTCAGCAGGGTCAGTAGGGGAGCCCGAAGCAGGGGAGGACGGGCAGGAAGGGGGAAACGGTTTACCGCATCACCGAGACTGAACAAAGCCGAAATCGAAAGCGTCAGAAAGGAAAACCATGAGTCTTTTGGATGCGCACATCCCACAGTTGGTGGCCTCGCAGTCGAACTTTGCCGCCAAGGCGGGGTTGATGCGCCACACCATCGGTCAAGCCGAGCAGGCAGCGTTGTCGGCGCAGGCTTTTCACCAGGGCGAGGGTGCGGCCGCGTTCCAGGCCGCACACGCCCGCTTCGTCGAAGTTGCGGCGCGAGTCAACTCGTTGCTTGACATCGCGCAGGCCAACCTCGGTGACGCCGCCGGCACTTACGTCGCCGCCGACGCCGCCGCCGCGTCCACCTACACCGGGTTCTGACCGGCCCGCTAGCGAAAGGATTTGTGATGGGACAGATCACGTACAACTACCCGGCGATGCTCGCACACGCCGGCGACATGTCGGGCTACGCCGGCACGCTGCAGTCGCTCGGCGCGGACATCTCGGCGGAGCAGGCCGCGTTGCAGAACGCCTGGCAGGGTGACACCGGGGTGACCTACCAGACCTGGCAGGTGCAGTGGAACCAGGCGCTGGAGGACCTGGTGCGGGCTTACCAGGCGATGGCCAGCACGCACGAGGCCAACACCACGTCCATGCTGGCCCGCGACCAGGCCGAAGCCGCAAAGTGGGGCGGCTAACCGCCGCCTGATGGGTTAGATGAATCCACAACCCAATGCCGTCGAGCTGACGGTCGATAACGCGTGGTTCATCGCGGAAACGGTTGGGGCGGGCAGCTTCCCGTGGGTGCTGGCCATTACCTCGCCCTACCGTGACAGCGCGGAGCGGAACGCGTTCATCGATCGTCAGAAAGGCGAACTGACCCGAATGGGTCTGTTGTCGCCAGAAGGTGCCATCAACCCGGTGGTCGCCGACTGGATCAAGCTGGTGTGCTTCCCAGACCGGTGGCTCGACATGCGCTTCATCGGGCCCGCCGTCGCCGGCGAACCCGGGGAGATGTTGCGCGGCATCGTTGCGCAGCGGGTTGGCAAGACCGTCTCCCAAGCGGTCCCGCAAACGGTTGTCGCGTTGCGCAGCGCACAGTTGATCACCTTCACGGCAATGGATATCGACGACGCCCGGGCACTGGTGCCGGTGCTCGGCGTGGGATTGCAGCACCGCCCACCCGCCCGGTTCGACGAGTTCAGCATGCCGACCCGTGTCGGCGCCCGTGCCGACGAGCGCCTGCGGGCCGGTGCGCCGCTCGCCGAAGTCCTTGACTACCTGGGCATTCCGGCGTCGGCCCGGCCGGTGGTCGAGGCGGTCTTCTCCGGCCCGCGCAGCTACGTCGAGATCGTCGCGGGTTGCAACCGCGACGGTCAGCACACCACCACCGAGGTCGGTCTGAGCCTCGTCGACACCACCGCCGGTCGGGTGCTCGTCAGTCCGTCCCGGGCCTTTGACGGCGAATGGGTCTCGACGTTCAGTCCCGGGACGCCCTTTGCGACCGCCGTCGCGATCGAACATTTGACAGCCTGTCTGCCGGATGGGGAATGGTTCCCCGGGCACCGGCTGTCGCGAGACTTCACCACCCAGTCGTCATAACAGTTTCGTCATAACAGTTTTCGTAGCAGTTGTCGTAACACGAACCCCCTCAACGAGAACCAGAAAGAGAGCACGATGTCCCAGCCACGGCGCCATGCCAATGCCGAGTTCTTTGGGCGGCCACTGTGATTGCCGGTACCGTCAGCCCGATCGTCCGCGTTGCCATCCTCGCGGATAGCCGCCTGACGGAGATAGCCCTGCCCGCGGAACTGCCGTTGCGCGAAATCTTGCCCGCGGTACAGCGTTTGGTCATTCCTTCGGGCCAGGACGCCGACGGCGAGGCTGATTCCGGTGCGCCGGTGCAGCTGAGCCTGGCGCCCATCGGTGGGGCACCGTTCAGCCTGGACGCCAGCCTGGACACGGTCGGCGTCGTCGACGGTGACCTGCTTGCGTTGCAACCCGTGCCGCAGGGTCCGGCCGCCCCGGGGATCGTCGAGGACATCGCGGACGCCGCCGCAATCTTCTCGACCTCACGGCTAAACCCATGGGGCACAGAGCAGATCCAGCGCGGTGCGCTGGCGGCCACGATCGGGGTCGCTCTGGTGGCCACCGGCCTGGGCGCCGCCTACCGGGCGGCCACCGGTGCGCTGGCCGGACTGTTGGCCGTCGGCGGGATCGCGTTGGTCGTCGCGCTGGCCGGTCTTTTGATCGTGGGCCGTTCGGCGCGTGCGGGTGCCGCATTGTCGGTCGCGGCGCTGGGGCCGATCGCGGCCGCCCTGGCTTTGGCCGTGCCCGGACAGTTCGGGCCCGCCCAGGTGTTGCTGGCTGCCGCCGGTGTCGCCGCATGGTCGCTGATCGTCCTGCTGATCCCGAGTGCTGAACGCGAGCGCATTGTCGCGTTCTTCACCGCATCGGCAGTCGTCGGCGCCGGGGTGGCACTGGCCGCCGGCGCGCTATTGCTCTGGCAGTTCCCGATTTCCACCATCGGCGCCGCGCTGATCGTCGCCGCGCTGTTGGTCACCATCGAGGCGGCTCAACTCTCCGCGCTGTGGGCCCGCTTCCCGTTGCCGGTCATCCCGGCCCCGGGCGACCCCACCCCTTCGGCGCCATCGTTGCGGGTACTCGAGGACCTGCCGCGGCGAGTGCGCATCAGCGACGCGCACCAAAGCGGTTTCATCGCCGCGGCCGTGCTGCTCAGTGCGCTCGGTTCGGTCGCTGTCGCGTTGCGGCCGGAGGCGGTGAGCGTCGCGGGTTGGTACGTGGTGGCTGCCACCGCGGCCGCGGCCACGCTGCGCGCCCGGGTGTGGGATTCCGCCGCGGCTAAGGCCTGGCTGCTGGCTCAGCCTTATCTGGTGGCCGGCACCCTGCTGGTGATCTACGGCGCGACAGGGCGTTTCGCGGCCGCCTTCGGCGCCGCGCTGGTGCTGGCACTGCTCGTGCTGGTGTGGGTCGTGGTGGCGCTGAACCCGCGAATCGCCTCGCCGGAGAGCTATTCGCTGCCGCTGCGCCGTCTGCTGGGCTTCCTCGCGTCCGGCATCGACGCGTCGCTGATCCCCGTCTTGGCCTACCTGGTCGGACTGTTCGCCTGGGTGCTCAATCGATGACCCGACGCGGATTAGCCTGCCTCGCCGCCACATTCGCGGCGGTGATGTGGACCTGTCCGTCAGCGCTGGCCATCAACAAACCCGAGGTGGACCCGGCCGTGCCGCCGCCTCCCGGCGCTCCCGGGCCCATCCAGCCGATGGAGCAACGCGGTGCGTGCAGCGTCACCGGCCTCATCCCCGGCACCGACACCAGCGCGCCGACGGCCAGCCAAGCCGTGCTGAATCTGCCTGCGGCATGGCAGTTTTCCCGCGGCGAAGGTCAGCTGGTGGCGGTCATCGACACCGGGGTGCGGCCGGGTCCCCGGTTGCCCAACGTCGAACCCGGCGGTGACTTCGTCGAAACCACCGACGGGCTCAGCGATTGCGACGGACACGGCACCTTGGTGGCCGGGATCATCGCCGGTCAGCCTGGTGACGACGGTTTCTCCGGGGTAGCCCCGGCCGCGCGGGTGCTGTCCATCAGGGTCACCTCGGCCAAGTTTTCGCCGCGCACCCCGGGTGGCGATCCGACGATCGCGCGAGCGTCTTTGGACATCGCTGCACTGGCGCGCGCGATCGTGCACGCGGCAGACCTGGGCGCGCGGGTGATCAACATCTCCGCCATCACCTGTCTGCCCGCCGACCGTCCGGTCGACCAGGCGGCGCTGGGTGCGGCAATCCGCTACGCGGCGGTGGAAAAGGACGTGGTGATCGTGGCCGCTGCCGGCAACAGCGGGACTACCGGTTCGGCCGCCGGCGGATCGTCCTGTGATTCCAACCCGCTCACCGACCTGAGTCACCCGGATGACCCGCGCAACTGGGCGGGCGTCACCTCGATTTCGATCCCGTCGTGGTGGCAGCCCTACGTGTTGTCGGTCGCGTCCGTGACCCCGGAGGGGCAGCCTTCCAAGTTCACCATGGCCGGACCATGGGTCGGCATCGCGGCACCCGGCGAGAAGATCCTTTCGGTGGGCAACGGAGACGGGGGCGGTCTGGCCAACGGCCTGCCCGACGACCACGGGCAACTCGTCACGCTGAATGGCACCAGCTACGCGTCCGGCTACGTCTCGGGCGTGGCCGCGCTGTTGCGCAGCAGATATCCGGAGCTATCCGCGACCGAGGTGGTCAACCGCCTCACCACCACCGCGCATGACGGCGCGCGGGCGCCGTCCAATGTGGTCGGTGCCGGCCACGTCGACGCGGTGGCCGCATTGACCTGGGAACTGCCGACCAACGCGCCCGACGCCACGACGGTAAAGCCGGTCGCCGTCCCGCCGCCACCGGCGCCAAAAGACACCACGCCGCGAAACATCGCGTTCGCCGGAGCGGCGACGCTGGCTTTGCTGGTAGCGATCACCGCGGCGACTGTCGCGATAACGCGCAGACGAAAGGAACTTCTCCCGTGAGCGTGACTAGATCAATCCCTGTACCCGGCAGCGGGCGCATCACTTTGGGGCTGCTGGCCGTGGTGCCCGCAGTCCTTGCCTACCCGTGGCAGTCGACCCGCGAGCGCTGGGTGCTGGGCGTCGCGCTGGCGCTGGTGATCCTGCTGTTCGGGTGGTGGCGTGGACTCCACTTCACCACGATTCTTCGGCGCCGGGTGGCGATCCTGGGACGCCGGTCCGGCCCGAAGCCCGAGGCCGGAATCGACACGCGCACCACGGCACTGCTGCGAATCGGCGCCCCCGCTTCCAACGGGGACGTGCTGCCGTTGCCGCTCATCGCCCGGTACCTGGATCGCTACGGCGTGCGCGCCGACGCGATACGAATCACCAACCGCGACACCGCATCCGGTGACCGGGAGACATGGGTCGGGTTGATCGTCTCGGCTGCCGACAACTTGGCGGCGCTGCAGGCGCGCTCGTCCCAGATCCCACTGCACGAGACCGCTCAGGTGGCGGCCCGCCGGCTAGCCGATCATTTGCGTGAAAACGGCTGGGAGGCAAGCACTGTCGGAGCAGACGAGGTGCCGGAGCTGATCGCGCCGGATGCGCGGGAAACCTGGTCTGCGGTACGCCACAGCGACTCGGATTACGTTGCGGCGTATCGGGTCAGCGTGGATTCCGGCCTGGCGGAGAGGTTGACCGCGATCCGCTCGCATCCGGCACGCGAAACCTGGACCGCGTTGGAGATCGGCAGCGCGTCCGGCCGGGGAAGTCAACTCACCGTCGCCGCAGCGTGCGCCTTCCGCACCGATGAACGGCCGGGTGGTGGGGCGCCGGTGGGCGGGCTGACGCTGCAACGCGGTAGTCAGTTACCGGCCCTGCTGGCGTTGGATCCGCTGTCGACCCAGCGACTCGATGGGCACACCAACGGGTTCGGGGATCTGCTCAACCAGTTGGTGTGGCCCGCTCCTGCCGCGGGGAACCACCGTGGTGCGCCCAGCGAGGCCGCCACCGAGGTCATTCGAACATGAAGCCCTGCAGGAACGGGCTTATCCGGCGCAGGTAGTCCAGCTGGCTGACGTGTAGAACGTGGTTGCCCGGGAACCAGTGCAGCGCGCACCGGTCCCAGTGCTCCCACAGCATGACGGCGTGTTCCGGCGGAGCCATGCGGTCGCCCAGACCGGTAATGATCATCCGTCGGTCCTTGGATAGCAGCGGCTGATAGGTCAGCGGGCAGTGGTAGGCCATCCCGGCGTTCAGCTCGTCCCGGCTGATGCTGGTGAGCTTGAGCCCCAGTCCAACCAGTGCGCTGGCCGGGAACCATTCCTCGAACAGCAGTGCCGGCCGCACGACGGGGCAGTTGGGTATCACCGCTTCCAGCCGGTCCTCGACGGCGGCCAGCAACGCCGACGTGTAGCCGCCCAGCGAGATGCCGGTCAGTGCGATGCGCTCGACTCCGGTTTGGCGCAGATAGTCCACGACGGAGCGAAAGTCGTACACGGCCTGGGCCATCGCCTCAGCGAATCCACTCAACCCGTGGGCGAAGTAACCGAACCCGCTGAACGGTGAATGCCGTTCGGCGCGCTTGCCGTGAAACGGCAACGTGTACAGCAAGACGTCGTAGCCGGACCGGTAGTACCACGGCAGCGACAAGAACATGCCGTTGAGCAAGTAGGACGAGCCCATGAAGCCGTGGATGACACACAGGGTGGGGCGCGGACCGTCGTCATGGCGCCAGTGCTGCGCGTGCACGATGTTGTTGGCGGACAACGAACCCCACTGCTTGCGCATGGTGGGGTTCATGGCGCGGAAGCTGCTTTCGAACGAGATGTTGTCGACGGTGCCGTGCACCACCCACTCCGCCAGCGCGCTGGCCCGGCGGGAGACCACTCTGGGTGGTTGGGTGGGCGCTGGGAACGACTTCGTCGGGTCGCGCTCGGTCGCCAGCTCGGCGTAGAAGTCGAGGCTGCTGCGCTCGCTCACGGAATTCCTGCGGCGCAAAGTATTGACCACCACCGCCGGTGCCACCGTCACCGACAACAGGGACGAGGCGGCGGTGCGCAGTGCGACGTCGCCGAGCGCTGAGGCCTCGACCACCGCGGGTTGGCGCAGCGACAGGTCGGAGAGTGGAGGCAGTCCCTCGGCGCCGGCATCGGCGCCCGACACATCCGGGATGGGAAGGGGTGGGTCGATGGGATCCTGTTGTGGCCCCATCGAGGTTCCGGCCACCTCGTCGGGCGGTGTTTCGGCGGCCAACGATTTATCGGGCATCTCGCCGATGGTAGCCCGCTGGTGCCGCCGATGGTTGCTGGATTCGATAGAATTCGACGCTTTGGTCAATTTGGAATGGCGGTTCTGCGCGCCTTACCACCATCTCCAGTAATAGGTTTGTCCTTAGCACCTATGGGCATTGGTGTTGATCAGGAGGACCGATATGTGGGATCCCGACGTCTACCTGGCTTTCGCGGATCACCGCAGCCGCCCGTTTTACGACTTGATCTCGCGGGTCGGCGCGGAGCGGGCACGCCGGGTGGTGGACTTGGGCTGCGGTCCCGGACATCTGACCAAGACCCTGCTGAAGCGCTGGCCGGGCGCGACGATCGAGGCGATCGACAACTCGCCGGAGATGGTGGCCGCCGCCCGCGAGCGGGGGATCGACGCCAGCACCGGCGACCTGCGCAACTGGGTTCCCCGGCCGGACACCGACGTCGTGGTCAGCAACGCGGCGCTGCACTGGGTGCCCGAGCACTCCGACCTGCTGCTGCGCTGGGTGGATCAGCTGGGGCCGAGCTCGTGGCTGGCGGTGCAGATGCCGGGTAACTTCGAGACCCCCTCGCACGCCGCGGTGCGCGCGCTCGCACGCCGCGAACCTTACGCAAAGATAATGCGGGACATACCGTTTCGTGCGGGCGCGGTGGTGCACTCGCCGAGTCACTATGCGAACCTGCTGTTGGACGCGGGCTGCAAGGTGGACGTCTGGGAGACGACGTATCTGCACCAGCTGACCGGCGAACATCCGGTGCTCGACTGGATCACCGGCACCGTGCTGGTCCCAGTACGCGAGCGCCTCGACGATGAGACCTGGGAGCAGTTTCGTCGGGAGCTCATCCCGCTGCTGGACGATGCTTATCCACCCCGCGCCGACGGCATCACCATCTTCCCGTTCCGCAGGGTGTTCATCGTCGCCGAAGTCGGTGGCGCGCGCCGCTCACGGGCCTAGACCGGGTGTGACCTCTTCCTCGATGCCGCGGTCGTGCGCGATCGCCGACCGGCTGGTAGGGGCGGTGCGGTGAATCTTCAAATAGGTCTCGGTATAGCGCTGCGAGATGCGGGTGCCGGCGAAGTCCGACGGTATGACGTCGTTGGTGCGCTGGCGCCAATCATGTAGTCGGAAAGCAAGATCCGCTGCGATCGCATCCACGGGGTCGCCGGGGGGAGCGCCCGCCAGCAGGTTGTTGGATTCGGTGGGGTCGGCAGTCAGGTCGTAGAGTTCGCGTTCCGGCCGCGGCGTCTTGACCAACGGGGCGACGGCCACCCCGGACGGGCTTTCCTCGATGTCCCAAGGCAGGTCCAGCAGCGGCCGCGGCACATAGTTCTCGATGTAGCTGTACTCCTTGGTGCGGATCGCCCTGATCGGATCGAACGAGTCGTGATAGGTCTTCGTGGTGTACACGTGGTCGCGAACCGGTTTGTCGCGGGGATCCGGCCTGAGCAGGGCCGCCGCGTGGGACAGGCCGTCGACATCGGCCGGGATGTCGAGACCCAGCAGGCCCAGGATCGTGGGCAGCAGGTCGACCCCGCTGAACAGCTCGTCGTACACCCGGGGACGCACCGCCCGCCCGGTGGGTGGTCGGACGATCATCGCAATCCCGGTTCCCGCGTCGTAGAGCGTGGACTTCGCCCGCGGGAATGCCGCTCCGTGGTCGGTGAAAAACACCACCCACGTGCTGGCGTCCAGTCCCGTCTCGGCGAGGGTGTCCAGCAGGTCGCCGACGGCGGTGTCCGCCTTGGTGATGGAGCCGTAAAAATCTGCCAGATCCTGACGTACCTCGGGGGTGTCGGGCAGGTAGTCGGGCACCTGGACGGTCGCGCTGTCGGCCGGTTCGTAGCGGTCATGGGGGTAGGGCCGGTGGGTCTCGAAAAACCCGGCGGTCAGCAGGAACGGTTGGCCGGCCAGGGCAGGGACGCTGTGGTGCAACCATTCGCGAGACTTCTCGACGACGTACTCGCAGTAGGAGTTCGACACGTCGAACTCGTCGAAGCCCAACCGCGTCGGAAAAGACGTCTCGTGCTGCATTCCGAAAAGAGCTGAGTACCAACCCGATTCGCCCAGTATCTGCGGCAGGGTGCGGACACCGGGCCGGTATTCCCAGCCGTGGTGCGCCAGGCCGACCAGGCCGTTGCCCTGCGGGTAGCGACCGGTGAACAGCGAGCCGCGGGACGGCGAGCACAGGGGAGCGGTGGCGTGCGCCCGAGTGAACAGAATGCCTTCGGCGGCAAGCTGGTCCAGTCGCGGGCTCACGACGTCGTCATGGCCGTAGACGTGCAGGTAGCGCCCCAGGTCGTGCCAGTGCACGATCAAGACGTTGTCGTGCCCGAGGTCACTGGTCATGAAAAGTCACCCCTCCAGGTTCGCTCGCCGCGGCTACGGTACCCGCTCAACCCATTGATTCTCTGAGACGAACTCCGGCAACGGCCGCGCCACGGTCCAGCCGTCCAGCTCCAGCTGAGGCCGTTCGGGAAACTCTGGTACCGGGCCGAGGCACAGAATGGCCACCGGTTCGGCGTCGTCGGGGATCTGCAGCAACGACGCCAGCCGCGCCGGATCGAACAGCGAAACCCAACCCATTCCGAGGCCCTCGGAGCGAGCGGCCAGCCACAGGTTCTGGATAGCGCAGCACACGGACGCGAAATCCATCTGCGGAAGCGTGCGCCGCCCGAAGATGTGCTCGTCGCGGTTGTCGCACAGTGCGACCACGAGCAGTTCCGCGCAATCCAGGATGCCCTCGACCTTGAGGGCCAGAAACTCGTCGCCGCGTGGGCCCAGAGCCTGCGCGGTCAGCGCCCGTTCCTCGTCGACGAGCGCGTGGATGCTGCGCCTCAGCTCACGGTCGGTGATCCGGATGAACCGCCACGGCTGCATCAACCCGACACTGGGCGCGGCGTGCGCGGCCTGCAGGAGTCGCGTCAGCACCTCGTCGGGCACCACACCGCCGGGCGCGAAGCGGCGCATGTCACGACGCTCCGAGATCGCGCGGTAAACCGCCTGACGCTCCGCTGCGGTGAACGCGTAGTCGGGCACCGGCCCATCGTAAGAAGCGGGCACGCGCGCTCGAGTCAGGGACCGGTCAGGGGCTATAGGTAGCGCCAACCGCGCGGAAGACGTACTCGGGCGGCACATCGAAGGCGAGCGAGCGCAGCGGCAGCCGGGCCAGCACGTCCTCGGGGATGTCGGTCTTGAAGTGCAGGGAGAGGTGACCGTGAAACTTCGGGTCCACCTTGCCCACATCCAGTTCGATCTGCAGACCGTTCGGTCCGATCTCGGCCGTGGCGGCACCGGTCTGCGGCGCGTCCCACGCGACATCGATCACCCGGCCGGCCAGCTTGGGTAACGACGACAACGTGCCGACCACTCGTTCCGATGTGAGGGCCAGCGAACCCGCGTAGCTGGCGACGCTGTGCGCCGCGCGCAACCCCGGGATGGCACCGCTGAATCGCCTGGTTACGGCGACGTACTCGGCGAGAAACAGGATGCCTTCCGCTTCGAGTTGAGCCCGGAAATCCTCCGGCAGCTTGCCGATGCCGAACAGCTTGCGCAGAAACACCGCCATGAGGCCAGTATGGGGCCGTCGGATAGGTGACGCATTAGTGCTGGTATCCGTGGAGGCATGCGTCCCCCGCGGTGGTCAGTGCTGTTGGCCACGGCGTTGGCGGTGGCGGCGGGCGTGCTCTACGTCGTGTTGTGGGTGGGGCACCGACAGGACTGGGGTTGGCTGCACACGTTCGATTGGTGGCTGTTGAACCCGGCCTATGGCATAGGGATCAAGCACGTGGCCTGGGTGCGGTTCTGGGATGCCGTGTCCTTCGTCCTGGGGCCGGTGCCGATTCGGATTTTGGGCGCGGTGGCCGCGGCGGTCGCGTTGGTGAAGCGCCAGGTTCGAATCGGGTTGCTGCTGCTGTGCTGCGCGACCCTGAACGGTCTGGTGACACTTGCGGCCAAGGGTCTGGCCGATCGCCCGCGACCAGCAACCGCGCTGGTTCATGCGAGCTCCACGTCGTTTCCCTCGGGACACGCGCTGGAGGCGATGGCCGCCGTGCTGGCCGTGTTGACGGTCCTGTTGCCGGTGGTGCGACGCCGGGCGATGCGGGTCGCTGCCGTAGTGCTGGCCGCGCTGAGCGTGATCACCGTCGGCGTCGCCCGCGTCGCACTGAATGTGCACCATCCGTCGGACGTGATCGCCGGGTGGGCATTGGGCTACCTGTACTTCCTGCTGTGCCTGTGGCTAATTCGGCCGTTACCACTAAGGCGCGCGGAGCCGGGCCGGTTGGTCACAACGCGGTGACTCAACCGGAGCTAAACCTTTACTTGACCTAAGGATTCGGCCCGCCTGACCATTTAAGTCATGCGCCGAATGGGAGCCTTCCTTTGTGCTGCGGTGTGCCTGGTCGGCCTGGCTGTAGCCCTGCCGCCGATGACGCTCGCGGCGGGCAACCCGTGGTTCGCCAACTCGGTTGGCAATGCAACACAGGTGGTTTCGGTCGTGTCGACCGGTGGATCGAACGCGAAGATGGACGTCTACCAACGCACCGCCGCGGGCTGGCAACCATTGGAAACCGGTATCCCGACCCATGTCGGTTCGGCGGGGATGGCGCCGCAGGCCAAGAGCGGGTATCCGGCCACGCCGATGGGCGTGTACAGCCTCGACTCTGCATTCGGTACCGCGCCGAATCCCGGTGGTGGCCTGCCGTATACACAGGTCGGACCAAATCATTGGTGGAGCGGCGACGACAGCAGCCCCACCTTCAACACCATGCAGGTATGCGAAAAGTCCAAGTGTCCGTTCAATTTGGCGGAAAGCGAGAACCTGCAAATCCCGCAGTACAAGCATGCGGTGGTGATGGGCGTCAACAAGAACAAGGTCCCGGGCGGGGGTGCCGCCTTCTTCTTTCACACCACCGACGGTGGCCCCACCGCAGGGTGTGTCGCCATCGACGACGCCACCCTGGTGCAGATCATCCGCTGGCTGCGGCCGGGTGCGGTGATCGCAATCGCTAAGTAGCGTCGGCCTGCTCGCCGGCCTCGTTGCCGGCGATGGCGCGCCCGGGTGTCAACTTGAAGTCGAGCGCCTTGAGCGACATCGTCGCCTCGTAGGTTCGGTCATAGCCGGTGGCGCTGATTTTCCAACCGTTTTCGGTGCGTCGGTACTGGTCCCGGTAGAAGGCGGCACCGATGAGCATGAAGTCGTACTCGGCGACGATGACGCGATCCTGCAGGTACCACACGCCGGTAGCGGTGTCGCCGGTCACCGTGATCTCCGGGTGGGTCACCCGGTGTTCGGTCACCACGCTCGCGGGCATCGCGGAGCGCATGAAGTCGACCAGTTCGGTGCGGTTGGTGAAGTGCAGTTCCTTGCCGAGCGATGAGCCGTAGTCGCCCTTTATGTCCTCGGTCAGGGTGTCGGCGAAGTCGTCCCAGTGCTTGGTGTCCAGCGCGCGCAGGTAGCGGTATTTGACTTGTTGGATCGCGGCAATGTCTTTGGCTGCGTCAGCGTCGTGTGCAAGGCCCATCAGGCCATTGCAGCACATCGCCTCGTGAGTAGCTTTGGACGGGCTGGGGTTGTTCAGTTCGAGCCGCGGCGTTCGCTGCCCCTCACGACGGTCTGATCCGCCAGCTGCTGTCAAGGTGCCGGGTATACCGTTTCGGTGACGACACGACATCGACCGGATACCAATAAGGTTGTGAACTAACGGCATACGCGGCGCCCGCGGCTATGGTTAACGCTGGCTGGACGCCCATGCAGGACACCACCTATCGCCGAAAGTCTTCGTTCTATGTATGACCCGCTCGGCTTGTCGATCGGGGCCACTAACCTGGTCGCGGCGTGCAACGGTAAAACACCGGTGACGCGCCGCACTGTGTTGACCCTGTATCCGCACTGCGCGCCGAAAGTCGGTACGCCGGAACAAGATCCGGAACTGACCGAACCCGGCACGTTGATGGGCGGTTTCGTGGAACGGCTCGGAGATCGGGTTCCGCTGGTGTCGCCCGACGGTTCGACGCACGATCCGGCCCTGCTGATGGTTGAGGCCTTGGATGCGATGGTATCCACCGTCGGTGTGGATGCCAGTTCGGCCGAGATTTCCATTGCCGTTCCGGCGTATTGGAACGCCAGAACCGCCCAGGCGCTGCGCAACGGCCTGCGGACGCACATTGGATTCGTGCGCAGCGGCATGGCGCCTCGACTCGTCCCGGATACCGTTGCGGCCCTGACGGCGGTGAATTCCGAACTGGGCATGCCCGATGGAAAAGCGGTGGCGCTGCTCGATTTCGGTGGCTCCGGCACGTACGTCACGTTGTTGGAGACCGAGTCGGACTTCACGCCGATCAGCGCCACCATGCGGTACCAAGATTTTTCCGGTGCCGAGATTGACCAGGCACTGCTACAGTTCGTCATTGACGAACTCGGCCACGACGATATCGACCCCGACGACACGGCCGCGCTCGCTCAGCTCGGGTTACTGCGAGAACAGTGCCGCGTCGCCAAGGAACTGTTGTCCGTCGACACGACAACCCAATTGTTGGCCGAGCTGAGAGGCTCGAGCGCCGTCATCGAACTGAGCCGCGACAAACTCGAGGACCTGTTCCATGACCGTCTGACTGCCTTCATCTACGCGTTCGACGACATGCTGGCACGCAGCAACTCGACCTGGACGGACCTCGCTGCGCTGGTGACGGTCGGTGGCGGCGCGAACATTCCGCTTATCACCGAACGTCTTTCGGTCCACACCCGGTTGCCCGTCCTCACCCCCGCCGAACCGGCGTGCGCGGCGGCGACGGGCGCGTTGCTGCTCTCCACCCGCGGCAAGGAGGTGGATTTCCGGACCCGGATGTCCCTGGGGCTGGTTTCGGCACATGCCGGCAGTCACGCAGGCACCGGCCTGATCGAACTGCCGGCCGGCGACGTGATGGTGATCGACTGCGACGCGATGACTGATCGTGAGCTCGCCTGGTCGCAGACCGAATTCACGGGTGACCTCCCGGTCCGGTTCCGCGGCGATGCCTTCAACGAAGAGGGCCCCTGCTGGTCGATGCGGCTGAACGTGATCGACCGGCCCAAAGACCCGCCGTGGCGGCGCTTCCGGGTATCGCAACTGCTGATCGGGCTGTGCGCCGCGGTGGCGGTAACCGCCATCGGCGGTGTGGCAGTCACGTTGACCACCACCGAACAGCACCGGAGTCCGCGACACCACCCGATCGTTCCCAGCGGTTGCCGATGCAGGTCGACAATCGAGCCGTCGGCGACTTCGACGACGGCCAGCGTGGCGCTGTCGGCCT
>NZ_MVHT01000220.1 GCF_002086275.1 Mycobacterium intermedium
CGGCTGGCCGAGGAGCCGGAGCGGCACGTGTGGCAGGGCGAGGTGGGTACCGACGCGCTGCCGTGGTTGGCCGATCACCAAATCCACGGCGCCGCAGCGCTTCCCGGCGCCGCTTACTGCGAGATGGCGTTGGCGGCGGCGCGCACCGTGTTGGGCGAGGCGTCCGAGGTTCGCGACGTGCGTTTCGAGCAGCTGCTGTTACTCGACGAGCAGACCTCCATCGGCGCTACGGCGACGGTCGAGGCGTCCGGTCTGGTCACATTCGCGGTCGAAACCGATGAGGAAGGGGAGCGCTCGCGCCGTGCATCGGCCGTCTTACAGGGCGTCTCCGAAGATGACGAGCCACCGGCGGCCCATGACATCGCCGCCCTGCTGGCCGCGCACCCCAACCCGGTGGAAGGTGACGAGCTTCGGCAGACCTTCGACCTGCGCGGTATCCAGTACGGTCGCGCCTTCACCGGCCTGGGCACCACTCACGTCGCCGAGGAGGCCGGCACCAGCACAGTGCTGGCCGAGGTTGCGGTGCCGGGTTCGATCCGTGCGCAGCAGAGTTCCTACGGTGTGCACCCGGCGCTGCTGGACGCGTGCTTCCAGTCCGTCGCCGCCCACCCCAGTGTCCGCACTGCCGGCGGTGGCGGTTTGTTGTTGCCGCTGGGTGTGGCCCGGTTGCGGGCGTACGGACCGGCCCGTCACGCCCACTACTGCCTGACCACCGTGACCAGGGGCACTTCGGGGGCGGAATCAGGGCTAGAAGCCGACCTGGACGTGCTGGACGAGCACGGGACGGTCGTGCTGGCCGTGCGCGGGCTGCGGATGGGGACCGGAGCGTCTCCGGAAGCCGAGCGCGACAGGGTACTGAGCGAGCGGTTGCTGAGCATCGAGTGGCAGCAGCGCGAACTGCCCGAGCAGGGGCACACCGAGCCGGGAACCTGGCTGTTGATCAGCACCGGCGACGCCGCGGATCTGGTCGCCGCCGAGTTGACCGATTCGTTGAAGGTGCACGATGCGCAGTGCACAACCCTGTCGTGGCCGTTCCAGGCCGACCATGAGGCCACCGCCGAGCGGCTGCGGGTGCAGTTGGAGAAGGGTGGCTTCACCGGCGTGGTGGTGCTCACGGCACCCAAGACCGACAACGCCGAGTCAGCCGGGCGCGGACGCGAGTACGTGAGCCATCTGGTGCGTATCGCCCGCGAACTCCCGGAGATCATGGGCCATGCGCCGCGGCTGTATGTGGTGACCCGCAACGCGCAGCAGGTGCTGTCGGATGACGACGTCAACCTCGAGCAGGGTGGGCTGCGCGGCTTGCTGCGGGTGATCGGTGCCGAGCATCCGCACCTGAAGGTCACCCACATCGACGTCGACGAGCAGACCGGCGTCGAACAGGTAGCTCGCCAGCTCCTGCTGTCCGAGTCCGGTGAAGACGAGACCGCGTGGCGCAACGAGGAGTGGTACACCGCGCGGCTGAGCCCGGCGCCGCTGCGCCCCGAGGAGCGGCACAGCACCGTCGTCGATCACGCGGAGGCCGGCATGCGCCTGCGCATCCGTACCCCCGGTGACCTGCAGTCGCTGGAGTTCACCGCGTTCGACCGGGTGCCGCCCGGGCCGGGGGAGATCGAGGTGGCGGTCAGCGCGTCGAGCATCAACTTCGCCGACGTTCTGGTCACCTTCGGCCGGTATCACACCGCGGACGGCAAGCTGCCGGAGCTGGGCACCGACTTCGCCGGTGTGGTGACCGCAGTGGGGCCCGACGTGACCGATCTCCAGGTCGGCGACCACGTCGGTGGCCTGTCGTCTCATGGCTGCTGGTCCACGTT
>NZ_MVHT01000221.1 GCF_002086275.1 Mycobacterium intermedium
GACGTCGGTCACCCCGGCTTCACCGTGCGCGCCGGCCCCGCCGGCCCCACCGGCCCCGCCCAAGCCGCCGGCCCCACCGGAGCCGCCCGTGCCGAACCACGGCGATGCGGCCCCGCCGCGACCGCCGTTGCCGCCGGCGCCGCCGGCCCCACCTGCCTCGCCGTCGCCGCCGGACACCGTTGCGTCGGCACCCATGGATCCGGCTGCGCCGTTGCCGCCGGCCCCGCCGAAGCCGCCGTTGCCGTAGATGAGTCCGCCGTTGCCGCCGGCCCCGCCGTGACCGCCGTTGTCGCCGGGTTCGACGCCGGACCCGCCCGCGCCGCCGGCGCCGCCGAAGCCGATCACCCCGGCATTGCCGCCTTGGCCACCGTTGCCGCCGAACTCACCGTTGCCGCCGGCGCCACCCATGCCCAGGAAGCCCGAGTTGCCGCCGGCGCCACCGTCGGCACCGTTGCCGCCATTGCCGCCGCTGCCCAGGAAGAACCCGGAGTCGCCACCACGACCGCCGGCCCCGCCGGCCTCGCCCGTGCCACCCGCGCCGCCGTTGCCGATGAACCACGTGTGGCCGCCGGCGCCGCCGCCATTGCCGCGGCCGCCCGCGCCGCCCAGGCCGGCGAGCCAGCCGCCGGTACCGCCGTTGCCGCCGGTTCCGATGGCGCTGCCATTGCCACCCGCACCGCCGTTGCCGAACAAACCGGCATCGCCGCCGGCCCCGCCGCCGGCGGCGGCGCTGCCGCCATTGCCGGCGTTGCCGATCACGAAGCCGCCGTTGCCGCCACGACCGCCGGGCCCGCCGGTCCCGCCGTCGCCACCGGCCCCGCCGAAGCCGAACAACCCGGTGTCGCCGCCGCGACCACCGCCGCCTTCGCCGCTGCCGCCCCAGCCACCGATGCCGCCCAGCAGCCCGCCCTTACCGCCGTTGCCGCCGGCGCCGCTGCCCACACTGTTGCCGCCGTGACCGCCGTTGCCCACCAAACCGGCGTTGCCGCCGTGACCGCCGCCGTTGCCGGTGCCGCCGAAGCCGGGGCCGCCGTAGATCAGGCCGGCGTTGCCGCCATTGCCGCCAGGACCGCCGAGCCCGCCGTTGCCGCCGCTGCCGCCGAAGCCGATCAGCCAGGCGTTGCCGCCATGGCCGCCGCCGACGGCGCTGCTGCCGCCCGCACCGCCGTTGCCGGCCAGGAACCCTCCGACACCGCCGTTAGCGCCAGGTCCGGTTGTTCCGCCGTTGCCCCCGGCCCCGCCGTTGCCCAGCAACCAGGCGTTGCCACCGGCGCCGCCGCCGGCGTCGGCACTGCCGCCGTTGCCGCCAAAACCGCCCAGGAATCCAGCGTTGCCGCCGGCACCGCCGGGCCCGCCGGTGCCGCCGTTTCCGCCGAACCCGCCATTGCCGAACAGGTAACCGCCGTTGGTGCCGGCGCCGCCCCCGAGGGCGCCACTGCCGCCGCTGCCGCCGCTGCCGATGAGGTATCCGGCCTCGCCGCCGCGACCGCCGGCCCCGTTACCGCCGTTACCGCCGGCGCCGCCGTCCCCGAACAGCCAGGCCCTGCCGCCGGTCCCGCCGCCGCCGTCACCGCTACCGCCACCGCCGCCATTGCCGAACAGGTATCCGCCGTTGCCACCGGCATTGCCAACTCCACCGCCCGCACCGCCCGCGCCACCGGCTCCGCCGAAGCCGAACAGCCCCGTGCCGGCGCCCAATCCACCGATAGCGCCCGCTCCACCCGGGCCGCCCGCCCCGCCGTTGCCCAGAATCCAGCCGCCCCTGCCGCCAACATTGGTGCAGGCCCCTCACCCGCGAAGATCC
>NZ_MVHT01000222.1 GCF_002086275.1 Mycobacterium intermedium
TCACCCGGGAGACGGGTTTCGAGCACACTCTGGATGGTGTGCGCACTCGGCTTGGGGGAGTGCACATCCGGTTGGGTGATCACCCGTACTCGAAAGAACTGGCGGCGCTTGGCCTTCCGAAGCGCGCGATCTTGTCCAGTTCGGCCGCGAACGTACAAATGACATTCGGCGACGCTCAGGAGATTTCATGACGGCAGCAGAAGTGGAAACCAGACCCGACGTCGACTTGACCGACGGCGCGTTCTATGCGGGTGACTCGCGTTCCGTCTACCGCTGGATGCGGGAGAACGAGCCGGTTTTCCGCGACCGCAACGGGCTGGCCGCCGCTGCGACCTACCAGGCGATCATCGATGCCGAGCGGAATCCCGAGTTGTTCTGCAACGGGGGCGGTTTCCGGCCGGACCAGGACGCGCCGCCGATGATGATCGGGATGGACGACCCGGAACACCTGCTGCGCCGAAAGCTGGTCAACGCCGGCTTCACCCGCAAGCGGGTGAAAAACCTTGAGGGATCGATCACTTCGCTCTGCGACACGCTGATCGACGCGGTCTGCGAGCGGGGGGAATGCGACTTCGTCTGGGACATCGCCGCCCCGCTGCCGATGGCGGTGATCGGCGACATGCTCGGCGTGCTTCCGGAGGACCGGGAGATGTTCCTGCGCTGGTCGGACGACATGGTCGGCTTCTTGAGCAGCACCACCTCGCAAGACGACTTCCAGGTATCGATAGACGCCTTTGCCGCCTACACCGAATACATGATGGGCATGATCAACGCCCGCAAGGCCGAGCCGACCGACGACCTGGTCAGCGTCCTCGTACACGCGGAGGTCGAGGGTTCGCGGCTGGCAGACCACGAGATCGTCACCGAGGTGCTGCTGCTGTTGATCGGCGGTGACGAAACCACCCGCCACACGCTGTCCGGTGGAACGCGGCAACTGCTGCTGCATCCCGATCAGCACCGTCGTCTGGCGAACGATCTGACGTTGTTGCCCAACGCGATCGAAGAGATGCTGCGCTGGACCGCGCCGGTGAAGAACATGGCGCGCACACTCACCGCCGACACCGATTTTCACGGTGCCGAACTGCGGAAGGGCGAGAAGATCATCCTGCTCTTCGAGTCGGCGAACTTCGACGAGAAGGTCTTCGAAGACCCGGAGACGTTCAACATCGAGCGCTACCCGAACAACCACCTGGCTTTCGGCTTCGGCACGCACTTCTGCCTGGGCAACCAGCTCGCGCGGTTGGAGCTGTCGATCATGCAGAGTCGGCTGCTGCAACGCCTTCCCGACCTGCGGCTGGCCTCCGATGACCCGCTGCCGCTGCGCCCAGCGAACTTCGTCTCCGGTTTGGAGAAGATGCCGGTGGTCTTTACGCCGAGTGCGCCGCTGCACGCGTAATTCGTCGCCGCAGCAATTCTAGGACCGCCACCGTAGCGGGTCCACGGCCGGCGTTGCCGGTTTTGGCCGGAGCTATGGGCTGTCCTGGCCGTCGTCGCCCTTGCCCATGCCGCCGCTGCCGGGGGCGCCGCCCCCGCCTCCGACGCCCACGGTGCCGCCATTGCCTCCGTCGCCTCCGCCGCCGGAGCCACCTGCCCCGCCAGCCGAACCGTCATCGCCGGCTT
>NZ_MVHT01000223.1 GCF_002086275.1 Mycobacterium intermedium
ACCGCCACCGCCCGCGACACCTCATCGGCAGCCGCGCTGACCAACCCCGTCGTGGATCGCGCCGCAACCGCATTCGCCGCAGAGACCGACAAACCGATACCCGCCACGTCCGAAGCCGCAGCCGCCACCAGCTCCGGTGAAACCAGCAGAAAAGTCATCAGCGACCTCGCCGTTCCTTAGAGCAACCCGAAAAGCCCCCCGAGACAACCGAAAAAGACGCCCACCGCGCTCGGCCGCACGCATAAGTCGACGCTTCCACTCGAAGGCCCGTCCTTTCTCTCACAGCGACAATTGGACTAAGTGGCACCGGCACCGCCGATGCCGCCACTGCCCCCGCTGCCGCCGTTCGGGTTGCGGCCCCCGCCGGTCGGGCCGGTGCCAACGGCGCCGTTGGATCCGAAGGAGCCGAAGTCCCCGTCGGCGGACTTTCCGCCGGTGCCGCCGGTGCCGCCGGTGCCGCCAAAACCACCTTGACCCCAGTAGTCGGGGTCGTAGGCCGTGTCGCCGTTGCCGCCGGTGCCGCCGGCACCGCCTTTGCCGCCGTCGGCGGCTTTCCCGCCCGGAGCGGTTGCGCTGCCGCCGGTGCCGCCCGCCCCGCCATTGCCGCCGGCGCCCCCATTGCCGTTATAGGAATTGAGAAGTTGACTTTCGCCGCCCTGACCTCCGGTACCGCCGGTACCACCGTTGCCGGCGGCACCGCCGTCGCCGCCGAGACCTTTGCCGAGGACACCGCCCCCGAGGCCGCCGGTCCCGCCTGCACCGCCGGTGCCGCCCCTACCGCCGTCATAGCCCGAGGAGAAAACCGCAACATCTGTTGCGTGGCCCCCGGTGCCTCCCGTGCCGCCATTGCCGGCGGCGCCGCCGGCGCCGCCGTCTGCGCCGTTGCCCTGGCCGCCGTTTCCGCCACCGCCGCCGGCGCCGCCGTCACCGCCGACCCCCCCATTCCGGCCGACGACACCCCCTTCGCCGCCGGTACCGCCGGTGTTGCCGTTACCGCCGGCGCCGCCGGCGCCTCCTTTGCCACCGCCGAAGCCGCCGTTGCCGCCGTGGCCGCCGAGACCTCCGACACCGCCATTGCCGCCGCGCCCGCCGTCGCCCGCGATGCTCGCTGTGCCGCCCATACCTCCGGCGCCGGCGAGGCCCCCGTTGCCGCCCTTGCCGCCGTTGCCGCCGCCGACGCCGGCAACGCCGTTGCCGCCAAGGCCCCCGGCACCGCCTTGCCCGCCGTTACCGCCGGCGCCACCGATATAGCCGTCTCCGGTGATGCCCCACGAGCCCGGGGCGCCGTTGCCGCCGCTGCCGCCGTCGCCGCCGTCACCGCCGTGGCCCGCGACGCCCGCGTTACCGGCACTGCCGCCTTCGCCGCTGCCCTTCGCGCCGCCTGCACCGGCGTTACCACCGGCGCCGCCGGTGCCACCTGTACCGCCGGTGCCGCCGGGTGGGCCGTCCGAGCTACCCTCCACGCCGTTGGCGCCATTAGCCCCGCGGCCGCCCTTGCCGCCGTTGGCACCGTTGCCCCCGGCGCCGCCGCTGCCCGCGGTTCCGCCGTTGGCCGCGCCGCCGGCGCCGCCCTGACCGCCGCTGCCGCCTTTGGTGCCGTTGCCGCCGGCCCCGCCATTGTTGTCGTTGTTGTCGGTCCCGTTGCCGCCCAACCCGCCGTGGCCGCCGTTACCGCCGTTGCCGCCGGTGCCCGCCTTACCGACGCTTCCCGCGCCGCCGGCG
>NZ_MVHT01000224.1 GCF_002086275.1 Mycobacterium intermedium
CCCAGATTTTTCGTGAAATGCCTCGAGAAACGGGGTGTAGATAAGCGAAAGTGCCTGTCCTGCAAGGGATAATTGGACTTGTCTACGGTTCAATCGGTCCCAAGGGAAGGCACTTCGCGAGTGAAGAATATCGCGCTAGCATCGCGGGTGAAAGTGTCTGCTGACGGGCATGGTGTCGTGTCGCACGCCGGGATGGGCATGCTGCGCGAGCTCGCGGACCGCACGGGGTTGTCGGCGCAGGTCACCGCCGCGTTGGCCGACACGTACCGGGGCCCGTGGGTGTATGCGCCCGGGGACGTGTTCGCCGATCTGGCGGCCGCGGTCGCCGACGGCGCGGACTGCATCGACGCAGTTGGTCAACTGTGCGGCGATCGTGAGCATGTGTTCGGCGCGAAGGCGTCGACGACCACTATGTGGCGGTTGATCGATCAGCGCATCGATGCCGCACACCTGCCGGGGGTGCGCACAGCGCGGGCTCGGGCGCGGGCGGCGGCCTGGGCGGCCGGAGCCGCCCCCACCCAGGGGTGGCTGCACATCGACATCGACGCCACCCTGGTGATCGATCACTCCGACAACAAGACCGGCGCTGCGGCGACCTGGAAGAAAACCTATGGTCATCACCCGCTGCTGGCGTTTCTGGACCGCCCGGACATCGCCGGCGGGGAGGCCCTGGCCGGGCTGCTGCGCAACGGTAACGCCGGCTCCAACACCGCCTCCGATCACGTCATCGTCCTCGAGCAGGCGCTGGCCGCCCTGCCGCGGCGATACCAGCCCGACCCCGCCCATCCCGAGGATCCCGACAACCCGAAGCTGCTGGTGCGCTGCGACACCGCCGGGTCCACCCACCGCTTCGCCCAGGCGTGCCGCAGGCTGGGGGTGGGGTTCTCCTTCGGCTACCCCGTCGATTGGCGGGTCCAAGACGCCGTGGACACCCTGACCCTCGCCGATGTCTGGGACCCGGCCATCGACACCGACGGCGGTATCCGCGAGGGCGCCTGGGTCGCCGAGGCCACCGGTCTGGTCAACCTGTCCTCATGGCCGGCCGGAACCCGGCTGATCCTGCGCAAAGAACGCCCCCACCCCGGGGCCCAGCTGCGGTTCACCGACGCCGACGGCATGCGCGTGACCGCGTTCATCACCGACACCGCACCCGGGGTCATCCCTGGTCAAGTCGCCGGATTGGAGTTGCGGCACCGCCAGCACGCCCGCATCGAGGACCGCATCCGCGAACTAAAGGCCACCGGGCTGCGCAACTTTCCGTGCCACTCGTTTTGGTCCAACGCCGCCTGGCTGGAAATCATCCTGGCCGCCACCGATCTGGTCACCTGGGCCCGGCTGATCGGCTTTCACGACCACCCCGGCCTGGCCCGCATCGAGATCACCACATTCCGCTACCGGATCCTGCACATCGCCGCCCGCATCACCCACGGCGCACGCCAACAACGGCTACGCCTCGATGCCACCTGGCGATGGGCCGCAGCCATCGCGACCGCCTGGCAACACATCCGCACCGCCTTCGGATAACACCCCGGCGACCACCACCCAACCGACCACGAAAGACCACCGGCCCCAGGAAAGCCCGCCCCGCCCGGCGACACGGGACAACTCTCCACGCCACCACACCGAAAATGCCTACCCAACAACACCATTCAGCGCCAGAACGGCTCAATCATCAATTCGATGCAAAATCGAGGCTA
>NZ_MVHT01000225.1 GCF_002086275.1 Mycobacterium intermedium
GCGATGTCGCTCTCGTTGTCGTGCAGGCTGCGGCAGGCCAGGTGGATCGCGGTGAGGCCAGAGGAGCAGGCGGTGTCCACCGTCAGCGCGGGACCTCGCAGTCCCAGGGCGTAGGCGATGCGCCCGGATCCCATGGCGAAGCTGTTGCCCATGTATCCGTACGGCCCGTCCAACGCCTGGGCATCGGCGTGCACGAACTGGTAGTCGTCATGCATCAATCCCATGAACACGCCGGTTCGCAGGCCGCCCAGCTTCTCCGGCGGCAGACCGCCGTGCTCGATGGCTTCCCAGGCGGTCTCCAGCAGCAGGCGGTGCTGCGGGTCCATCGCGGTGGCTTCTACCTCGCTGATGCCGAAGAACTCCGGATCGAAGTCGCCGATGTTGTCCAAGAACGCGCCCCACTTGCACGCCGTCCGGCCGGGTACGCCCGGCTCGGGGTCGTAGTACTCGTCGATGTCCCAGCGGTCCGGTGGCACCTCGGTGACCAGGTCGTCGCCGCGCAGCAACGCCTCCCACAGTTGGTCGGGAGAGTCGATTCCCCCGGGAAGCCGGCACGCCATGCCAATGACAGCGACCGGAGTCACGCGCGTTCTATCCACGGTCCTTCTTCTTCTCTCCGTACGTATTTCTTCAAGTTCTTATCACTGGGTTAGAGCTCGTATGAGCGCTTCACCAAACATCACCAAAATTCGTTACACGCAGGAAAAGACCCCCCGCAACCAGCACACACATCCCTTCAACCCCCATCGGTGCCGATCACGAATTCTTGGCGCCCTCAGAGCCTAGCCGCTCCGCTATGCACGCGCGGAAAAATCGGTGCGTACGTACAAGAAATTTGATTACGTGGGTACCAGACTCGTGGTGCGATCTGGCATTCGGTCGCGCGTCGCCGAACGTGGGCTTTCTGGCCCGATAGGGACCGCGACGGGTGCAGATGGCCCACGTTCGACGGGTCAGTTTCCCCAGTTCGGCAACATCGAGCCGACGGTCTGCCATTAGCGCTCCCCCGTAACCAGGATTCATCGTCGCTGCTCTGAGACGAGCGCCGGGAGCGCGGAATCCCGACAGTCCCCGCGTCGGCAAACGTTCACCTGCAGCACTGTGACGCACCACCGCTGCTACCACTCCCACCCCGCCGCAATGGCCCCTCACCAGCACCTTTCGGCAGTAAACGGGGGCCAAGCCAGACCGGGGCAACTATCACACCCACCGCGATTCCGGTGACGCCTCAACCCCTGCGCGGCAAAGCGGCGATGTGGTTGAGCACACTCAGCAAAATTTTTGTACGTACGCACGATTTTTCCTCGTGGCAGGACCCAACCAGCTACGCTCGGATCACGCCAAAGACGAATGGTTGGTGTCGACGCAAGGGTTGCGATCGCGCGCGACGCGGCGATGTTCCTTCAGTGCGGACGGAAAAAGCGACTGTTTCCCGCAGTCGCTGGTGCGAACTCGAGCCGCTGACAGGAGCACGGGTAGGGACACGGGTAGGAGAGGTGAACGACCGTGGACAAGACAGTTGTCACTCCGGTTGCCGTCATAGGTATGGCGTGCAGACTGCCGGGGGGCATTAACTCTCCCGACGAATTGTGGGAGGCGTTGCTGCGCGGCGACGACCTGGTCACCGAGGTGCCACCGGACCGCTGGGACATCGACGAGTACTACGACCCCGAGCCGGGCGT
>NZ_MVHT01000226.1 GCF_002086275.1 Mycobacterium intermedium
CCTGAATCCACCGATCGACCCTGCGGTGGCGGGCTGAGATCTTGATCTTGATACCGGCTGGTGGTGGGCATGATGGGGCTGCTGGTCTGTCCAGCTTTTCCTGTTGGAGTCCTGGTTGTCGGGTCGGGGTTGGTGGTTTAGGCGCTGGATCGGTGGCTGATGGTGTTGTGCCACAGGGTGATCCATGCTGGTTCCCAGGGCCAGTGGCGGGGTAGGTGCAGGATCGGTTTGCGTTGGGGTCGGGCCAGTCGGGCGGGGATGTTGACCAGGTGACGGCGCAGGGTGGTCCCGCGGGCGGTGCGGTGACTGGTACCGGCCAGTGTTGCGGTGGCGCGGAGCAGGTTGTGGGCGATTGCTGCGCAGATGGCCCAGGCGGAGTTGGCGCCGAAACGCCCGGAGGGGATGTGTGCCAGGGGTCCGTCGATGAGGTCGGCGAAGGTGGTTTCGATGATCGCGTGGCGTCGGTGGGTGATATCGGCGTCGGTGGCCGGTTCGGTGGTGTTGGTGAAGAACGGGTGATACCGCCAGATCGGGAAGAGTCCGTCTGGGGGTTGGGCGGCGTCTTTGACGCGGCGCACGATCAGCCGGGCGGTGACGGCGGGGTAGGTGGGGGTTTCGGACATGGTGTAGGTGGTTTCAGCGACCTCGGCATCAGAGATCCAGGCCCCGGTATCGGGGTCGTGGACCGCGCCGGGGTATTGCACGGGGGTCCAGGCATCATCGGCGATGGTGTCGATGGCGCGTTGCACCGCGGCGTTGCGGGTCAATACCAGCGAGAACACCGCACCGTAGCGGCGGCACACCCGGATCACCGCACGCGATCCATAGGCGCTGTCGCCGCGCACGATGATCTGCCCGCTCACTCCGGCGGCGCGGGCAGCGGTCAGCGCTTGGGCGACCATCCGGGCTGCGCCTTTACCGGAGTTGGCTTTCCCGGCCCGTAACCGGATCCCGGTGACCACCGGGGGCGCGGTGTCGGTGCTCAGCGTGGTGACCAGCGGGGACAGTCCTTTGCGTAGGACCTGTTTGCCGGCGATCTTGGTGTGCCCATAGGAGGCGCCCTGCTTGGCGTGCCCATAGACCGGGCGCACCAATGAGTCGATGTCGACAAAGGCACGCACATCGGACCCGGGCAGCAGATTCACTCGCTGGCACAGCCTGGCCAGGTGTTGGGTGAGCACTGAGTCGAGTTGGCGGGCGTGCCCGAAGGTGAACTCGCGCAACAGGGTTCCCACGGTGGAGGGGGCATACACCCTGCCGAAGAGGGTTTTCATGCCACCGGCGCGGACCAGGTCGACATCGTCGATGTAGTCCGCACCGGCGCACATGCTCGCGATCAGAGTGGCCAGTTTCGGGGCCGGATTTGCCGCCCCGGACTTGACCCGTGTCGAGGTAATGTGAATGTTGTTGTCTAACAACCGCGTCAGCCCTGCCTGCTCAGCTAGGGCCATCACCGGTACCAGGCCCGCGCACGACACGAGGTTGTCCTCATCGAACACAGCAGAGTCGGGGCCGAACGTGTGAGACACTCGCACTGAAAGTGCCTTTCCTGTGCTGGTCGGATTGTTGCGTCGAGAACACCAATCTTTCCAGCTCAGAGGGCACTTTCTTCATTCCGACACCCCGACAACCAGCCAATTCATCGGTGGATCAAGGCTAA
>NZ_MVHT01000227.1 GCF_002086275.1 Mycobacterium intermedium
GGCCATTCCTGTGCCGCCCTGACCACCGGCACCGCCGTTGCCGAACACGTGGGCCTGGCCGCCGGCGGTAACGGGGGCTGGTTGTTCGGTGACGGCGGTGCGGGCGGCAACGGTGGGACCGCCACCGTTCTGGGGGCCAGTGGGGGGGCCGGTGGCGCCGGCGGCCAGGCCCACGTGTTCGGCAACGGCGGTGCCGGTGGTCAGGGCGGCACAGGAATGGCCGGCCTGCACGGCGACCCGGGCCTCTCCGCAGGTCAGTCCGGCCTTGACGGCGGAAATGGCGGACAGGGCGGAGTCGGCGGCTCCGGCGGCCGCGGAGGCTGGTTGGTTGGCAACGGCGGGGCCGGTGGCGCAGGCGGCTTCGGCGGCGATGGCGGTAGCGGAGGTGCGGGAGCAACCGGTGGCAACGCGGACACGTTGGGCGGCAACGGATTTGACGGCGGCCACGGCGGACGCGGCGGCGACGGTGGGGCCGGAGGGACCGGCGGCAGCGGCGGCAGCGGGGGGCTTTTGGGATTGGCGGGCGCCCATGGCGGCGGCGGCACCGGTGGCACGGGCGGCGCCGGCGGCATCGCGGGCGACGGTGGCACCGGCGGCACCGGCACCTTCAACGGCGGCGGCACCGGTGTTGGCGGAACCGGCGGCAAGGGCGGCGACTCCGGCCTCGGTGGAGCCGGCGGCCTTGGCGGGGACAACGGCGACGGCACCCGCGCAGCTAGCGGCGCGGCCGGAGCAAGCCCGACCACCGGCGGTAATGGCGGCACCGGCGGCAAGGGCGCCCAGAGCCTAGGCGGTGGAAGCGCCGGCGGCGACGGTGGCGCTGGCGGCAACGGCGGCAGAGTCGGCAATGGTGGCACCGGCGGAGAAGGCGGCAGCGGCGCGCTGGGTAGCTCCGGTGTGGGCGGCGCAGACGGCAAAGCCGGCGGAGCCGGCGGCAACGGTGGCGCTGGCGGCAACGGCGGCATCGCCGGCGGCAACGGCGGTGACGGTGGCGCCGGCGGCAGGGGAGGCAACGGTGGGTCGGGGGGTGACGGCAGGACCTTCTTGCCGGACTTCACGCCCGGCGCCAATGGCAAAGACGGCGGCAACGGCGGCAATGGTGGCGCCGGCGGGGCGGGTGGCAATGGTGGGGCCGCTGGTCAAGCGTTGGCCAGCACGGGCCAGCACGGTACGGAAGGTGCTGGTGGCGACGGCGGCAACGGCGGTGCCGCCGGGGAAGGCGGCGATGGTGCCGCCGGTACGAAAGGCACGTTCGAGAACGGCGGCTCGGGCGTCGGCGGGGCCGGCGGCAAGGGCGGTGACGCAGGCTTGGGCGGAGCCGGCGGCAGTGGTGGCAGTGGTTCGTCCATCGGCGAAACGGGTGCGAAGGGTGCGGCGGCAACGAAGGGCGGCAACGGCGGCAGGGGCGGCGACGGAGCCGATGCCATCACCGCGGGTGCCGACGGCGGCCTAGGGGGTGCGGGTGGCGACGGAGGGTCCGTGGGCCGCGGCGGCGACGGCGGTGCCGGCGGTGCCGGCGCTGCCGGCAATGCAGGTACCACTGGCGTGATCTCAGGCACCGACGGACAGGCCGGTGGGAAGGGGGGCGCTGGAGGGGC
>NZ_MVHT01000228.1 GCF_002086275.1 Mycobacterium intermedium
ACCCCACCCGCCGGACCCGCCGGACCCGCCGTGCCCATCGAGCAGGCCGCCGCCACCGCCGGCTCCGCCGGCACCGCCGGTTTGAGTGCTGAGCCCGCCGGCGCCGCCGGCACCGCCGGCGCCGAAGAACATGGCGGAACCGCCGGCCCCGCCGTCTCCGCCGGTCCCGCCGGCACCCGCACCACCTGACCCGCCGGCGCCGCCGGCCCCGCCAGAACCCCACAACGTAGCGCCGCCGGCCCCACCGTCCCCGCCGTTGGTGGTGCCTCTAGCGCCGGCGCCGCCGACGCCACCGTCACCGAACTGCGAAGCGCCGCCGGCCCCGCCGTTCCCGCCGTTACCGAGGCCAACCCCGCCGGCTCCGCCGGCGCCGCCGTCACCGAACTGCGCGGAGCCGCCGGCACCGCCGTTGCCGCCGTTGGTCGGGCCTGTCATGTCGGCCGACCCGCCGGCGCCGCCGCCGCCGCCGACAGCGCCGCCGACGCCGCCGTTGCCGCCGTTGCCGGCGGTGGTGCCACCGGACCCGCCCGGGCCGCCGGCGCCGCCAGCGCCGAACAGCCCGCCGGCGCCGCCATTTCCGCCGTTTCCGCTAGTGGTGCCGCCGCGCCCGCCGGCGCCGCCGGTCCCGCCGCTGCCCAGAAGCCCGGCTGGCCCGCCGGTGCCGCCGTTTTGGCCGGTGGTGGCGTTGGCCGCGCCGGAGCCGCCCGCCCCGCCGTTGCCGATCAGCCACCCACCGGGCCCGCCGTCTGCCCCAGTACCTGGGGCCCCGGGGGTGCCGTTGCCGATCAACGGCCGACCAGTTTGCGCCTGGAAGGGGCCATTTATGGCGTTGAACACCGGCTGGAGCGGTGAGGCGACACCGTTGAGGCCGGCTTTGCCATTGGCGGCGCCGATCCCTAGGTTGCCGCCGTTGCCGGGGGTACCGATCAGCGAGGCGTTGCCGCCGTTGCCGCCGTTGCCACCGGTAGTGACACCAAATCCGCCGGCGCCGCCTTCACCGCCGGTGCCGATCAGTCCGCCCGCCCCACCTTGACCGCCGTTACCGCCGGTGGCGACGGCGCCATCAATGCCGCCTCCGCCGGCGCCGCCGGCGCCGCCGGAGCCGAAGATCAGGCCGCCCTTGCCGCCGGGCCCGCCATTCCCGCCGGTGGTTTGGCCGCCCCCGCCGGAGCCGCCGGCACCACCGACACCGTTGAGCCCAGCGTTCCCGCCGGCCCCGCCGGTCCCGCCGGTGGTGGTGAGGCTGGCCCCGCCGGAGCCGCCTGCCCCGCCGTTACCGCCGAGGACGCCGCCGGCGCCGCCTGGTCCACCGTTCCCGCCGGCGACTGTGCCAAACCCGCCGTAGCCGCCGGTCCCTCCGTCGCCATAGATCGTGGCGGCCCCGCCGGGTCCGCCGGCCCCACCGGGCACCGTGAGGCTGTTGTTCATCCCGCCGGGTCCACCGGCGCCGCCGTCGCCGAACATCGCGCTGCCGCCGGCCCCGCCGTTCCCAGCGGTGGTGTTGCCCTCCGCGCCGGCGCCGCCGACGCCGCCCTGGCCCGCGGTGGCCCCGGTGCCGGCCTTGCCGGCGTTGCCCCCGTCGCCGCCGGCCCC
>NZ_MVHT01000229.1 GCF_002086275.1 Mycobacterium intermedium
GTGGCAACACGATGTTGTGGGGGTCCGGCGGGGCCGGTGGGGTCGGCGGCGCCGCGGCGGACGGCGCGGCGCTCGGCGGGGCCGGCGGACGCGGTGGCAACGCCGGGATGCTCTTCGGCGCTGCCGGGAGTGGCGGCACGGGAGGATTCAGCTTCCTTGGCGGCGGTACCGGTGGGGCGGGCGGCGACGGCGGAACCGGCGGGCTCTTCACCGACGGCGGAGTCGGCGGATCCGGTGGGGCTGGTTCCAACGGCGGGGCCGGCGGCGCCGGTGGCACCGGTGGGTTGTTCGGTGCGGGCGGCACGGGCGGTGCCGGTGGTTTCGGTACCTCCTCGACTTTGGGCACGGTCGGTGGGGCCGGCGGCGCCGGTGGTGCCGGTGGGCTATTCGGCGCCGGCGGCACCGGCGGCAGCGGCGGTGCGAGCATCGGCAGCACTGCCGGCGCCGGCGGCGCCGGCGGCGACGCCGGCATGTTCGCCTTCGGCGATGGCGGTGCCGGCGGCGCAGGCGGCGAGGGCCTCAACAACGGCCAGACCGCGGGCGGTGCGGGTGGGGCCGGCGGCAATGCCGGACTGCTCACCGGCAACGGCGGGACCGGCGGTGCGGGCGGTTCGGGGCGCACCACCGGCGGCATCGGCGGCGCCGGCGGCACCGCCGGTCAGCTGATCGGCTCGGGCGGTACCGGCGGCAGCGGCGGCAGCGGGATCACCACCGGCGGGACCGGCGGCGCCGGCGGCAATTCCGGAGTGTTGGGCAACGGCGGCAACGGCGGTAACGGCGGTGCCAGCGCGACCGCAGGTGGCAGCGGCGGGGCGGGCGGCAACGGCCTGCTGATTGGCAACGGCGGCAACGCCGGCAGCGGCGCCACGGGCGGCGTGACCGGCGGCAAGGCCGGCGTCGGCGGCATCAGTGGGGCGCTGCTGGGCGCGGATGGCTTCAACGCTCCCCTGAGCACCAACCCGGTGCACATCCTGCAACAGAACGCGCTCAGTGTCGTCAACCAGCCCGTCCAGGCGTTGACCGGGCGCCCGCTGATCGGCAACGGCGCCAACGGAACCCCCGGAAGCGGAGCGGCCGGCGGGGACGGCGGCTGGCTGTTCGGCAACGGCGGCAACGGTGCGCACGGTGCGACCAACACCGCCGCCAACGGAACCGGCGGGACGGGCGGCGCGGGCGGCGCCGGTGGCGGCTTGTTCGGTAACGGCGGCGCCGGCGGGGCCGGCGGGATAGCCACCGGGGCCAACGGGATCGGCGGCATCGGCGGCGCCGGCGGCTCCGCCCAGCTGAACGGGGTCGGCGGCACGGGAGGCAGCGGCGGACAGTCCATCAACACCGGCGCCAAAGGCGGGGCGGGCGGGCACGGCGGCAACGCCGGCTTCTTCTCCGGGGCCGCCGGAGTCGGCGGGCACGGCGCCGGTCCCGGCGCCACCGGCGTCGGCGGTGCCGGCGGCACGGGCGGCCTGTTCGCCAACGGCGGAGTCGGCGGCGCGGGCGGATCCGGAGCCGCGGGCGGGGCCGGCGGTAACGGATTGGTGTTCGGCGACGGCGGCACCGGCGGGGCCGGCGGGAGCGCCGGTGCAGGCG
>NZ_MVHT01000022.1 GCF_002086275.1 Mycobacterium intermedium
GTCGGGCTACCGCTGTGGAGAAAGTCGCGACTGGGGATAACGGCGTGGAGATGACGGCTATGAAGCGACGGTGTCGGCGGTGTCGGCGGCGCTGGGGGCGCGGCCTTCGGGTCAGGTGACGGCGGGGTCGGCGGTCGTGGCGGGGCGGCGGGGGATGGCGGTGCAGGCGGTGCCGGCGGTAACGGCGGTCACGCCTACCTCAGCGGCAGCGGCGGTACTGCGGGCGACGGTGGCACCGGCGGGATGGGCGGCACCGGCGGCGTCGGCGGAGTAGGCGGTGCGGCCCTCGATGGCACCGCCGGTGCCGGCGGCGACGGCGGCACCGCGGGCGAAGCCGGTGTCGGCGGCCACGGCGGTGACGGTGGAACCTCATTCGGTGCAGCCGGTGGTGACGGCGGTGTCGGCGGTACTGGCGGTGTCGGCGGTACCGGCGGCCAAGGCGGGAGCGGCGGCGACTCCGCCTTTGGCCTCGGCGGTGACGGCGGCACCGGCGCCAACGGCAGCGCAGGTGGCAATGGCGGCGTCGGCGGCGTGAGCGGCAACCACAATCCGGTCAGGGCGGCCACGGGTGGCGAGGGTGCCGGGGGTGTCGGCGGTGCCGGCGGCGACGGGGGCGACGGCGCCGAATGGGCCGGCCCGTCCGGTCACGGCGGCAACGGGGGCGCTGGCGGTGACGGTGCCGGCGGTGGCGCCGGCGGGGTCGGTGGTAACGGCGGGGTGGTCGGCGACGGCGGCGATGGCGGGGCCGGCGGTAACGGAAAAGCCGGTAGGTCCGGCTCACCAGGCGCCAGCCAGGTGGACGGAGACCCGGGTGACCCCGGTGGGGGCGGCTACAACGGCTATGCCGGCGGCAATGGCGGTGCTGGCGGTGACGGCGGTTCGACCTCGGGCAACGGCGGGGCCGGCGGGGCCGGCGGCACCGGAGGCAACGGCGGCGACGGCGGGAACGGCGGCACCAGCTTCGGCATCGGCAGTTCGGAACCGTGGACTGGCGTCGGTGGCGACGGTGGTGCCGGCGGCAATGGTGGTGCCGGCGGCATTGGCGGCGACGGTGGCCGGGCACTGGGGTCAGGCGACGGAGGAGCCGGGGGGGTCGGCGGCAATGCCGGAGACGCCGGCAAGGGCGGCGACGGTGGCCACGGTGGCGACAATCCCCCGCAGTATGCCGTTGACGGCGGGCGCGGTGGCAATGGCGGGGTCGGCGGCATCGGCGGCACTGGTGGTCGCGGCGGTTCCGGTGGCGCGGCCAACGGAACGGGCACTGGCGGTGACGGCGGATCGGGTGGCGCTGCCGGCCAAGGCGGCGTCGGAGGCAACGGCGGCGATGGCGGCATCGGTTCAGATTTCGATCCCCGTAGCCACGGTGGTGACGGCGGCAACGGTGGTAACGGCGGCACCGGCGGACGCGGCGGCGGCGGCGGTGATGGCGGCGACAGCGTTTCAGGTCCCGGCGGTAATGGCGGTAACGGCGCCGACGGTGCTGACGGTGCGGCGTTCGGCACAGGCGGCCAGGGCGGCGCCGCCGCTGGCGGTAACGGTAGCGACGGGGGGACCGGTCAGTATGGCGCCGGTGGCGTCGGTGGCCTCGGCGCCGTCGGTGGCTCTGGCTTCCCCCCCGGCACCCACGGCAACGACGGCGACCACGGCACGTAAGTCGGCATTGAAGAACTCGCACGGTGCGGTAGTGACGCGCGGTGCGAACGAACTTCGTTTTGGTCCAACCCTTTTGGTGTTCAATTGACTGCCTGAACGGTGTCCGCAACACGATGTATGCGGGCAGTTGGGACTTACCGGGATCAACTCCTCGATGATCGTGGCGGCTGCTATTTCACAGTTCGCGAACTGCAAGGGGATTCGTTGCCGAGCCAGCATCTCGTCATGTGGCCGGTAGCCGCACCAATCGCTGTTTGCGGTCCACGATTTCGTTGACCAAGCAGGCGGAGTATGTCCGCACCTGTCGACTGCTCGACGTGCTGTCTGTGCGCGCAGTTTGAGCCTGTCGCCGAGCACCACCGGACCCGGTCCGGTTGCCCGGGCAGGCGGCGATGCGCCTATTCTGGCGGTCGATGGCCGACGACATCAGTTACAAGTACGCGTTCGGCACCTACGAGGACGCGCTGAAGATGGTGGGCTTTCGCACCGATCCGCGGGTTGCGGGAACTGTGGTCAGCGGTGCTCGGATCCAGCATTTCGCTGCCTTGGTGCACGACGGCAACCCGGCCTATTGGGACCTGGACTTTGCGACTCGAACGTGGGGCGGCTTGGTCGGGCCGCCCGCGTTGCTGATGGGCTGGGTGATTCCCCAGCCGTGGTCACCCGACGGTGTGCGGCCGGCAGCGGGGCTGGCGATCCGGGTTCCCCTGCCGGGCAGGACCATTGTCAACGCGTCCAATGAAGCCGAGTTCTTGATTCCGGTGGTGGCGGGCGATCGGCTCTCGATCGTGGAGGAGGTGGTGTCGGTGTCGCCGGAGAAAACCACCAAACTCGGTGTCGGACACTTCATTCAAACGCTCGACACCTTCCTGCGCGACGACGGGGCCGTGGTCGCACTGAACCGTAATACCTTGTTCCGCTTCAATCCGCCGGAGGCCGCGGGATGACGTATGAACCCGGATCTGGCCGGTTCGACTGGCATGGATTGATCGTTCCCGTCGAGTTGCCTGAGGTTGTCGACGAGATCAGCTATGAACGAGTGGTGATGAACGCGGGCGCGACCTGGGACTATTTCCCTGGGCACTTCGATCCGGAATATGCCAAGCGCCAGGGTCATCCGACGATCTTCGTCAACACGATGCATCTCGCCGGCTTCGTCGACCGGGTAGGCACGGACTGGGCCGGTCCCTACAGCCGAGTCCTGCGGCGCAAGATGTCGCTGCTGGGTTCGATCTATGCCGGCGACACGATGATCGGCCGAGGAAAAGTTATAGCCAAGAGTTGCAACATCTCTGGGGCGAACCCGCAATTTCTCATCGACCTGCAGATCGGCGTTTACAACCAGCGCGGAGAGCTCTGCTGTCCCGCAGAGGTCACTCTCGAGGTGCTGGCCGAATAGCTCAGCTGGGTAGCGGCGGTAGCTTTCCATTGCACGCCACCGATTGCAGCTCGACGTACTCGTCGAGACCCTCCGGCCCGAACTCGCGTCCGATGCCCGAATTCTTGAATCCCCCAAAGGGCGTGCTGATGTCGAGCATGTACATGTTGATGCCGTAGGTGCCGGTACGCACCCGGCCGGCGATGTCCAGGCCGTGGGCGGTGTCGGCGGTCCAGACCGAGCCGGCCAGACCGTAGTCGCTGTCGTTGGCGATCCGGACGGCGTCGTCCTCGTCCCGGTAGGTCAGCACCGTCAGGACCGGGCCGAAAATCTCCTCCCGCGCGATCCGCATGTCATTGGTGGCGCCGGTGAACAGCGTCGGGCGCACATACCAGCCGCGATCCGCGGGCGGGTCGTCACCGCCGACGACGAGGCGTGCGCCGTCCTGCAGGCCGGAACGGATGTAGTCCTGCACACGACGTTGTTGCCGTTGTGCGACAAGGGGTCCGATGTCGGTCTTCTCGTCGGAAGGATCGCCGACGTGCAATGCCGACATCATGTCGGCCAGCGCGTCAACGACCTCGTCGTGGCGGCGTTCACTGACCAGGATGCGGGTCTGCGCAACACAGGCCTGACCGTTGTTCATCAGCCCCGCAGTCTTGAGACCGGCGACTGTCTTGTCGAGGTCCGCGTCGTCGAGGATGATCGCCGCCGATTTGCCGCCCAATTCCAGGCTCACCCTCTTAAGCTGCTCTCCGCAGAGTGCGGCGATACGCCGCCCGGTCGCGCTGGAACCGGTGAACGCGATCTTGTCCACCGCCGGGTGGCGTACCAGCGCTTCGCCCACGTCGGGACCGCCGGTGACCACCGAAACCACACCTTCGGGCAGGTCGGCCTGTTCGATCATTTCGGCCAACCACAAAGCGTCCAAGGGTGTTTCGGGTGCCGGCTTGAGCACCACCGTGCAGCCGGCGATGAGCGCGGGGATGAGTTTGGGCATGATCAGGCATTGCGGAACGTTCCACGGCACGATCGCCCCCACCACGCCCACGGGCGCCCGGCGCAGGTGTGCCTCGCCGAGCACGCCCTGGCGTCGTTCTACCCAGGGAAAGTCGCGGGCCACCGCCAAGGCCAGATGAATCATCGAAGCCGCCCCGGCCGCTTGGCCCAATCTGCTGAAACTGCGCGGTGAGCCCATTTCGGCGGTGATCAGGTCGGCCATGGCGTCGAGATTGCGTCCGTAAATCGCGGCCAACCCCTCGATCTTGCGCATGCGTTCCTGCGGTTCCATCCGCGGCCAGGGCCCGTGATCGAACGCGGTACGGGCGGCGCCGACGGCCGCCTCGACATCCTCTGGCCCCGCAGTGGGGACATGGCCGATCGGCTCTTCGGAGTGCGGGGAGATGACGGTAAGCCGTTCTGGCGAGCTGGGTTTGCGCCAACGTCCACCGATGAACAATTCGTCGTACGAACGGTGGTCGGGATTCTCCGCCATTGAAGCGCTACCTCGGGTCCGAAGACGGCAATTTCGCTATTGATGCTAACATAGCAAAAAAGCGGTATATTGCTGTGCGAGGCGGGATATGACTGACGATTGGCGCAGCTACCCATTCCACCTGGTTCCTGGTGATGAGTTACTCACGTTTCCCGCCGCGGAGGGGGAGCACCCGGACCAGGAATCGGATACCTGGTTCATCGCGGGCCAACTCGACGCCGCCGACACCGGTCGGTCGTTCGCCTTCCTGACCATCTTCAACAAGAATCGGCCCGGCGGTTCGGTGGTGGCCGACTTCTACACCATGGCGTTATTCGATTTGGACACCGGCGAATACGGCACTTACACCGATTACGACATGCCGCCGGCCAGCATGCAGCCGGGGGCCGAGCCGAAGTTGGCCGCCGCGACGGGATACCTCGATCTGGTCTACCGAAGCGACGCCGGACCCGTGTCGTGGACCACCTGCCGCGACGAGACTGGAAAACTGCTCCCCTACACCTACCGGGTCAGCCTGGTCGGGACGGATCAGGTCGGGCAGTCGATGCAGCTGGACCTTTCCGTCACTGCGACGCGGGCGCCGACGCCGTTGGGCGCGTCCACCTATAACGGCAAGATCGCCTGCTTCGGTCAGGACGACACCTATTCCTACTTCCAGACCGGCATGGTCATGGTCGGAACGCTGTGCTGGGGCGACCGATCGGAACAGGTTCGCGGCACCGCCGGACACGTTGACCGGCAATGGTTTCCGAAGTATGCCGGCGGGGGGACGGGCGAACCTCCGCGGACCAGATCGCACGAATGGCGCACGATCAATTTCGACAACGGCGTGGACATGAGTATCTGGCGCCAATTTCATCGCGCGGACGGCAACGCGCTGCAACCGTTTACCGGAATAACGACGAGTCATCCTGACTCGGCCAGACCGCCGGAGTGCGCCGAGGACTTCCAGGTCACGATCGACAGCTACGTCCGCTGGCCGGATTCGATCCGCCCGCTGATCCGCCCGCCGGCGTCGGCGAGGTACCTGCCGGATCGGCACCGGATCACCTGTGCCGCACTGGGGTTGGATATCGTGGGCGAGCCATTGGTGGCGGCACCCGCACACGGCCTGCCCATCGAATACATGGAAGGCCCGTATCGATACCGGGGTACCTTGGCGGGGCAGTCGGTGTCCGCGTTCGCCTTCAACGAGCGTTCGCTGGCGCTGTACCGGGACTGGGAACTGGTCGATGTGCTCGCGACGGAGTTGCCCGACGCTGCCGACGAACTCAGGCCACTGGTGTCGACCGGCCGTCGAACCGAGGCTAGGGATTTGCTGATGAAACTGCGCCCCGGCCAACAGGGTTCGGTGGCGACCATCATCGACGACCTGGTGACCGCGCTGTCAGAGTCTTGACAGCGCTGCCTCCCAAGCGATGTGTCGATGCTGCAACCCCGGTTCGTTGCGGCCGAAAACCAGCTTTTCGCGCGCACCGGATTCGAGATTTGTCTGCAGGGCTTCGACGAGCCGATAGTCCTCGTCGCGAACGGTGGCATGGGCGTATTCGAAGACGGCTTGGGCGCCGGCGGCCACCGACTCGTCCGACAGGTCCAACGGGGTCGAGTTCTGGTGCACGGTAATGGATCTGCCGGGTTCGGTTCCGGGATAGACCCGGAACAGTTCGCCGTTGGCGATCGTCACCGAGATGACGATGTTGGGGAACAGGGCGTAGATCACCACCATGTTCTGGAACGGGTCCCACTTGTCCTCGGGCACATCCTCGAGGCCGAGGATGGTGTTGAGCGGGAAGATCAAGCGGTGGTGCGGCCCGTACGAGTCGAAGACCGTGCAGTTGCTCCGCGCGATGGTGGCGAACGTCTGCCGGTGCACGGTGGCGAAGTGATAGTTCTCGGCGAACGTGTCGATGGCCAGCTTCCAGTTGATGGGGGAGTCGAGCACCTTCTCGCCGAGCGGAGACCAGCGGCCGATATCCCACGAGGCGAGCTCGTCGGCGAGGTCGCCCAGGTGTGCCGCGACGTCGAGATGGGTGCCCGGATTCATTGCCACCCAAAGGAATCCGGCGAACTCCGTGGCCGGGAGTTCGGTCAAGCCGTCGGACTTCAGCGCGACGTCGGGAAATCCCTCCCGTCCCGGAACGACCACCAATCGCCCGGTGTTGTCGTAGGTCCACGAGTGGTAGGGGCAGGTGAATCGCTTCGCGGTTCCGCATCCGGTCACCACTTGCGACTGCCGGTGCAGGCAGACGTTGTCGAACGCCTTGACGGTTGCGTCGGCCGTGCGGGTGAGCAGGATGGAACGTCCCATGACCGTCTTGGTGCAGTAACTCCCCGGTCCCGGTAGTTCCGACGCGTAGCCGACCAGTTGTGGGCTGGCCATCACCATTGCCCGGTCGCGTTCGTGTCTTTCCCGGGAGGTGTACTCCCGCGTGTCGACCGTGTGTTGCTTTTCGGCGAGGTCGGTGGTGTTGTCTCGGGCCAATTTCAGGGCCCGCCGGGTGAGGTCGATGAGTTGGTCGCGATCCACTTTGAACTCCCGTTACAGCCGCGCTCCGCCCTAACTTTACTAACTTTATAACTTTTAGCTGAAGTCGAGTGCACCGGGAAAGCCCGTCCCATGACAGCGCCGACTTGATACAGATGTGACACCCGATATCAACGGGTCTGGTGTGAATTCTGTCGTACCCTGTGGCGTATGCCGGTGTCCCGACGTGACGTGCTCAAGTTCGCCGCGGCGACGCCCGGCCTGCTGGGCCTGGGTGTCGCGGCGGCCTCGCTGCATCCCGCACCGGCGTCGGCGGCCCTCGGCACCTTGCTGGATTACGCCGCCGGGGTCATCCCCGCGAGCGAGATCAGGGCAGCCGGGGCGTTAGGCGCGATCCGGTACGTGTCGGACCGGCGCCCCGGTGGGGACTGGATGCTCGGCAAGCCGATCCAATTCGCCGAAGCGCAGGACCTGGTCGGCAACGGACTCAAGATCGTCTCCAACTACCAGTTCGGAAAGGGCAGCACCTCGGACTGGCTGGGCGGTGCCGCCGCCGGGATTCAGCATGCCAAACGGGGCGCGGAACTCCATGCCGCCGCCGGCGGCCCCGCGAACGCCCCGATCTACGTGTCGATCGACGACAACCCGTCGTTCGATCAGTACAAGAACCAGGTCCTCCCGTATTTGCGGGCCTGGGAATCAGTGATCGGGCACCAGCGGACCGGCGTCTACGCCAACTCCAAGACCATCGACTGGGCACTGAACGACGGTGTGGGTTCCTATTACTGGCAGCACAACTGGGGCTCGCCCAACGGCTACACCCACCCGGCCGCCCACCTGCACCAGGTCGAGATCGACAAGCGCAAGGTCGGTGGCGTCGGCGTGGACGTCAACGAAATCCTGAAGCCGCAATTTGGGCAGTGGATCTAGCTTCACGGTCGATTGCCCTCGGCGACGCCACGTCCCAGCAAACACTCGTTCGCTCACTTTTCTGCATCGGCTACATAGCTGTATCCGCTGCCCTGCGGCCTGTGCCGTGGCGCACCTTCGCCGGAACGCGAAAAATTTCGTATAACGATTTGGTAACAGTACTGCCTTGATCAGCGCAGTTATAGCTACTCGACCGTAACCACCTGCATGCAGGACGTTTGTCCGCGACTTCCGGGCCGCCGAATAAACATGGTGTTACCCACGACACGGTTACCCGCGCGTAGAACTCGCCAGTAACCAATCGGCGTAAACGATCTGGACGATTCCTTATGAGACTCTTATTAGGACCGATGTGGGTCGATGCCAAATTCTTGGCGCCGCTCGAATCCACGAGCTGGACGCGAAACACACCGGTCAGACGACTGTCGGCAGCGATTCAACGCGGAATCGGCACGGGAGAACCCGGCGCGGGCCCCGACCCGCGGCCCGGCGCCCGGAACGGCCGAAACTTTGAGAGACGCTTAAGACGCAGCGAGACGCACAGGGAGATGGAGACGTGACGATCCACGAGCACGACCGGGTATCGGCTGACCGCGGAGAACCCGGGCCCCATAGCTCCCACGCTCTGGTCGACCGACTGACGGCCGGCGAGCCGTATGCGGTCGCCTTCGGCGGGCAGGGCAGCGCCTGGTTGGAGACCCTCGAAGAGCTGGTGTCGGGGGCTGGGATCGAGGCAGAGCTTTCGACCCTCGTCGGTGAGGTGGAGCTGGTCCTGGAGCCGGTTGCCAAAGAGTTAGTCGTCGTCCGTCCGATCGGCTTCGAGCCGTTGCAGTGGGTCCGCGCGCTGGCCGCCGAAGACACCGTCCCCTCGGCCAAGCATCTGACGTCGGCGGCGGTGTCCGTGCCGGGCGTGCTGCTGACCCAGATCGCGGCCATCCGCGCCCTGGCCCGCCAGGGGATGGATCTCAATGCCCACCGGCCCGTGGCGGTGGCGGGACATTCCCAAGGTGTGCTCGCGGTCGAGGCGCTCAAGTCCGGCGGCGTGCGCGATGTCGAGCTGTTTGCGATGGCCCAGCTCATCGGCGCCGCCGGCACACTCGTGGCGCGCCGCCGCGGGATTTCCATCCTCGGTGACCGTCCCCCGATGGTCTCGGTCACCAACGCCGATCCGCAACGCATCCAGCACCTGCTGGAGGAGTTTTCCCAAGACGTGCGGACCGTGCTGCCGCCGGTGCTGTCCATCCGCAACGGCCGGCGTTCGGTCGTCATCACCGGCACGCCGGACGAACTCTCCCGCTTCGAGCTGTACTGCCGGCAGATCTCGGAGAAAGAAGAGGCCGACCGCAAGAACAAGATCCGCGGCGGCGACGTCTTCTCACCGGTGTTCGAGCCGGTACAGGTGGAAGTCGGTTTCCACACTCCGAGGCTGGCCGACGGCATCGACATCGTCGGACGCTGGGCCGAAAAGGTCGGACTCAACGTTGCGCTGGCCCGGCAGCTCGCCGAGTCCATCCTGGTGGACAAGGTCGACTGGGTCGACGAAATCACCCGCGTGCACGAGGCCGGCGCGCGCTGGATTCTCGACCTGGGTCCCGGCGACATCCTGACCCGGTTGACCGCGCCGGTGATCCGCGGCCTGGGCATCGGAATCGTGCCCGCAGCAACCCGCGGCGGACAGCGCAACCTGTTCACCGTCGGAGCCACGCCAGAGGTGGCACGGGCCTGGTCGACCTACGCGCCCAGCGTGGTGCGCCTGCCCGACGGCAGGGTGAAGCTCTCCACGAAGTTCACCCGACTCACCGGGCGCTCACCCATCCTGCTGGCCGGCATGACCCCCACGACGGTCGATGCCAAGATCGTGGCCGCGGCCGCCAATGCCGGGCACTGGGCCGAACTCGCCGGTGGCGGACAGGTCACCGAGGAGATCTTCGCCCGCCGCATCCAAGAGCTGTCCGAGCTGCTCGAGCCGGGCCGCACCTACCAGTTCAACACGCTTTTCCTCGACCCGTACCTGTGGAAACTGCAGGTCGGCGGCAAGCGGTTGGTGCAGAAGGCCCGGCAGTCCGGCGCCGCGATCGACGGAGTGGTGGTCAGCGCCGGCATCCCCGAGCTCGAGGAAGCCGTCGAGCTGATCGATGAGCTGAACGAGATCGGCATCAGTCACGTAGTCTTCAAGCCCGGGACCATCGAGCAGATCCGTTCGGTGATCCGCATTGCGACCGAGGTTCCCACCAAACCGGTGATCATGCACGTCGAGGGCGGCCGCGCCGGTGGCCACCACTCCTGGGAAGACCTCGACGACCTGCTGCTGGCGACCTACTCGGAGCTGCGCTCGCGCGCCAACATCACCGTCTGCGTTGGCGGCGGCATCGGCACGCCGGAACGGGCGGCCGAATACCTGTCCGGCCGCTGGGCGCAGGCCTACGGCTTCCCGTTGATGCCGATCGACGGCATCTTGGTCGGCACCGCGGCGATGGCCACGCTGGAGGCCACGACGTCGCCGTCGGTCAAGCGGATGCTGGTCGAGACGCAAGGCACCGACCAGTGGATCAGCGCCGGAAAAGCCCAGGGCGGCATGGCATCCAGCCGCAGCCAGCTCGGCGCCGACATCCACGAAATCGACAACAGCGCTTCCCGCTGCGGCCGCCTGCTCGACGAGGTCGCCGGCGACGCCGAGGCGGTTGCCGAGCGGCGCGACGAGATCATCGCCGCGATGGCCAAGACCGCCAAGCCGTACTTCGGCGACGTCGGCGAGATGACCTACCTGCAGTGGCTGCAGCGGTACGTCGAACTCACCATCGGCGAGGGCAATTCGACCGCCGACACCGCCTCGCCGGGCAGCCCCTGGCTGGCCGACACCTGGCGCGACCGTTTCGAGCAGATGCTCAAGCGCGCCGAGGCCCGTTTGCACCCAACGGATTCCGGCCTGATCGAAACCGTCTTCAACGAGCCCGAACTGCTCGAGAACCCCGAACAGTGCATCGCCAGACTGCTTTCGCACTACCCCGACGCCGAAACTGTCAAGCTGCATCCCGCCGACGTACCCTTCTTCGTCACCCTGTGCAAGACCCTGGGCAAGCCGGTCAACTTCGTGCCGGTCATAGACAAGGACGTCCGGCGTTGGTGGCGCAGTGACTCCCTGTGGCAGGCGCACGACGCCCGCTACGACGCCGACCAGGTGTGCATCATTCCCGGCACCGCCGCGGTCGCCGGTATCACCCGGATGGACGAGCCCGTCGGCGAATTGCTGGACCGCTTCGAGCAGGCCGCGATAGATGACGTGCTCGGCTCCGGTGTCGAACCGAAATCCGTGACCTCGCGCCGAATTGGTCGCGCCGACGTGTCCGGACCGTTGGCAGTCGTGCTCGACGCGCCCGACGTGCTGTGGGCCGGACGCACCGCTACCAACCCGGTGCACCGGATCGCCGAGCCCGGCGAATGGCTGGTACAGGACGACGGTTCCCGGGCCACCCACTCTTCGACCGGTGCGCGGCTCCAGGCCTCGCAAGCCGACGGTGCTGACGTCGTCTTGAGCGTACCGATCTCGGGCACGTGGATCGACATCCGATTCACGTTGCCTCCCAACACCGTTGACGGCGGTACCCCGGTGATTGCACTCGAGGACGCCACCAACGCCATGCGGGCCGTGCTGGCCATCGCCGCGGGTGTCGACAATCCGGAGTCGCTGCCGAAGGTGATCGACGGGACGGCGACCGTGACGGTGGAGTGGGACCCCGAGCGGGTCGCCGACCACACCGGCGTCACCGCCACCTTCGGCGAGCCGTTGGCCCCGAGTCTCACCACCGTGCCCGACGCCCTCGTCGGCCTGTGCTGGCCGGCTGTTTTCGCGGCGATCGGCGCAGCGGTGACCGACACCGGCGAGCCCGTCATCGAGGGCCTGCTGAGCCTGGTCCACCTGGATCACGCCGCCCGGGTGGTCGGCCAACTGCCGAAGGTTCCCGCCCAATTGACCATTACGGCAACGGCTTCCAACGCCACCGACACCGACATGGGTCGCGTGGTGCCGGTATCGGTGACCGTGCGCGGCGCAGCCGATGAGGACGGCGCTGTAATCGCCACTCTCCATGAGCGATTCGCAATCCTGGGTCGCACCGGAACGGCCGAACTCACCGACCCGGTTCGTGCCGGAGGGGCGGTGTCCGAAAACGCCACCGACACCCCGCGTCGTCGCCGTCGCGACGTCAAGCTGGGCGCGCCGGTCGACATGCGTCCGTTCGCGGTGGTCTCCGGCGACCACAACCCCATCCACACCGACCGGGCGGCGGCGCTGCTCGCGGGGCTGGAATCGCCGATCGTGCACGGCATGTGGTTGTCGGCCGCGGCGCAGCATGCGGTGACCGCCACCGATGGCCAGGCCCGTCCGCCGGCCCGCTTGATCGGATGGACCGCGCGCTTCCTGGGCATGGTGCGCCCCGGTGACGAGGTGGACTTCCGCGTCGAACGTGTCGGAATCGACCAGGGTGCTGAGGTTTTGGAAGTGGCGGCCCGCGTCGGTTCGGATCTGGTGATGTCGGCCACCGCGCGTCTGGCCGCCCCGAAAACGGTATATGCGTTCCCCGGCCAGGGAATTCAGCACAAGGGCATGGGCATGGACGTCCGCGCCCGTTCCAAGGCGGCCCGCAAGGTGTGGGACTCCGCGGACAAGTTCACCCGCGAGACTTTGGGCTTCTCGGTCCTGCACGTGGTCCGCGACAACCCCACCAGCATCATTGCCAGCGGCGTGCACTACCACCACCCCGACGGCGTGCTGTACCTGACGCAGTTCACCCAGGTGGCGATGGCGACGGTGGCGGCCGCGCAGGTGGCCGAGATGCGCGAGCAGGGTGCCTTCGTCGAGGACGCCATCGCGTGCGGTCACTCCGTCGGCGAGTACACCGCACTGGCTTGTGTGACGGGCATCTACGAACTGGAAGCGTTGCTGGAGACGGTGTTCCACCGCGGATCGAAGATGCACGACATCGTGCCGCGGGACGAGTTGGGCCGTTCCAACTACCGCTTGGCGGCGATCCGGCCCTCGCAGATCGACCTCCCCGACGACCAGGTCCAAGACTTCGTCGCCGGGATCGCCGAGCAGACCGGTGAGTTCCTGGAGATCGTCAACTACAACCTGCGCGGCTCGCAGTACGCCATCGCCGGCACCGTCCGCGGGTTGGAGGCGCTGGAAGCCGAGGTGGAACGGCGTCGCCAGATCACCGGTGGCCGACGCTCATTCATCCTGGTGCCCGGCATCGACGTGCCGTTCCACTCGCGGGTGTTGCGGGTCGGTGTGGCCGAGTTCCGGCGTTCGTTGGATCGGGTGATGCCGCGCGACAAGGATCCCGACGTCATCATCGGACGCTACATCCCCAACCTGGTGCCTCGGCCCTTCACCCTGGATCGCGACTTCATTCAGGAGATTCGCGACCTGGTGCCCGCCGAACCGCTCGACCCGATCCTCGCCGACTACGACACGTGGATCCGTGAGCGGCGTATCGAGCTGGCGCGCATCGTGTTGATCGAGTTGCTGGCTTGGCAGTTCGCCAGCCCGGTCCGCTGGATCGAGACGCAGGACCTGCTGTTCATCGAGGAAGCCGCAGGCGGCCTGGGTGTCGAACGGTTGGTCGAGATCGGCGTGAAGTCGGCGCCGACGGTGGCGGGGCTGGCCACCAACACGCTGAAGCTGCCCGAATATGCCCACAGCACAGTGGAAGTGCTCAACGCCGAGCGCGATGCCGCGGTGCTGTTCGCCACCGACACCGACCCCGAGCCGGATGTTGAGGACGAGCCGGCCCCGGCCCAGGAGGCGGCGACGCCGGAAGCCGCCGAGATTCCGGCACCGGCACCGGCACCTGCGGCGGCGCCCTCGGGTGCGCCACGTCCCGACAACCTCCCGTTCGACGCTGCCGACGCCACCCTGGCCCTGATCGCGATTTCGGCCAAGATGCGCATCGACCAGATCGAGGCACTGGACTCCATCGAGTCCATCACCGACGGCGCGTCTTCGCGGCGCAACCAGCTGCTGGTGGACCTGGGCTCCGAGTTGAACCTCGGTGCCATCGAGGGTGCGGCGGAGGCCGACCTGGCCGGACTGCGTGCCCAGGTGACGAAGCTGGCCCGCACCTACAAGCCTTTTGGCCCAGTGCTTTCCGACGCCATCAACGATCAGCTGCGGACCGTCTTCGGTCCGTCGGGCAAGCGGCCCGGGGCGATCGCCGAACGGGTGACGAAGACCTGGGAGCTCGGTGAGGGCTGGGTCAAACACGTCACCGTCGAGGTCGCGCTGGGTACCCGGGAGGGCACCAGCGTTCGCGGTGGTGCGTTGGGTCACCTGCACGAAGGCGCCCTCGCGGATGCGGCCACCGTCGACCGGGTCATCGACGCCGCCGTCACGTCGGTCGCCGCGCGTCATGGCATCAGCGTTGCGCTGCCCGCTGCAAGCGGTGGCGGCGGCGGGACCGTTGATCTGGCCGCGCTGAGCGAGTTCACCGACCAGATCACCGGCCGCGATGGCGTGCTCGCATCGGCGGCACGCCTGGTCCTGGGCCAGTTGGGCCTGGACGAGGCGGTCAGCGCGGCACCGAGCGCGACCGACGCCGAGCTCATCGACCTGGTGACCGCCGAATTGGGTTCGGACTGGCCACGTTTGGTGGCGCCGGTGTTCGACGCCAAGAAGGCCGTCGTCTTCGACGACCGCTGGGCCAGTGCCCGTGAGGACCTGGTCAAGCTGTGGCTGATGGACGAAGGTGACATCGACGCCCAGTGGTCGCACTGGTCGGAGAGGTTCGAGGGGGCCGGCCACGTCGTGGCCACCCAGGCCACTTGGTGGCAGGGCAAGTCGTTGGCCACGGGCCGTCAGATCCACGCGTCGCTGTACGGGCGGATCGCCGCCGGAGCGGAGAACCCGAATCCGGGCCACTACAGCAGCGAAGTCGCCGTCGTGACAGGGGCTTCCAAAGGCTCGATCGCCGCATCCGTGGTAGCGCGACTGCTCGACGGCGGCGCCACCGTCATCGCGACCACCTCGAAGCTCGACGAGGAACGACTGGCCTTCTACCGCAACCTGTATCGCGATCACGCCCGGTACGGCGCCGTGCTGTGGGTGGTCGCCGCCAACATGGCGTCCTACTCCGACATCGACGCTCTGGTCGAATGGGTCGGCACGGAGCAGGTGGAAAGCCTTGGGCCCAAATCGATTCACATCAAGGATGCGCAGACGCCCACGCTGCTGTTCCCGTTCGCCGCACCGCGCGTCGTCGGCGACCTGTCGGAGGCCGGTTCGCGCGCCGAACTGGAGATGAAGGTCCTGCTGTGGGCGGCGCAGCGACTGATCGCCGGGCTGTCGAAGATCGGCGCCGAGCGTGACATTGCGGCCCGACTGCACGTGGTGCTGCCCGGTTCGCCCAACCGCGGAATGTTCGGCGGTGACGGTGCATACGGCGAGGCGAAGTCCGCTCTGGACGCCGTGGTGAGCCGTTGGCACGCCGAGTCGTCGTGGGCGGAGCGCGTCAGCCTGGCGCACGCCCTGATCGGGTGGACCCGCGGCACCGGCCTGATGGGTCACAACGACGCCATCGTCAGCGCCGTCGAAGCGGCCGGCGTCACCACTTACTCCACCGACGAGATGGCGGGCCTGCTGCTCGGCCTGTGCGACGTGGAATCCAAAGTGGCTGCCGCTCATTCGCCGCTCAAGGCGGACTTCACCGGCGGACTGGCCGGCGCCGATCTCGACATGGCCGAACTGGCCGCCAAGGCGCGCGAGGAAATGTCCGCCGAAGCGGCCGCCGAGCAAGATGCAAACACGGAGGGCCTCATTCCGGCCCTGCCGTCCCCGCCGCGCGGGTTCAACCCGGCACCACCGCCGCACTGGGACGACCTGGACGTCGACCCGGCCGATCTGGTGGTGATCGTCGGCGGGGCCGAACTGGGTCCCTACGGTTCGTCGCGCACCCGCTACGAGATGGAGGTCGACAACGAGTTGTCGGCGGCCGGTGTCCTGGAACTCGCCTGGACCACCGGGATGATTCGTTGGGAGGACGACCCTCAACCCGGTTGGTACGACACGCAAACCGGTGAGCTGGTCGACGAATCCGAACTGGTCGAGCGCTACCACGACGCCGTCGTCGAGCGCGTCGGCATTCGTGAGTTCGTCGACGACGGAGCGATCGATCCGCAAGATGGCTCCCCATTGCTGGTATCGGTCTTCCTGGACAAGGACTTCAGCTTCGTCGTCTCGTCGGAGGCCGACGCTCGGGCGTTCGTTGAATTCGACCCCGAGCACACGGTGATCCGCCCGGTGCCCGACTCGAGCGACTGGCAGGTGATCCGTAAGGCCGGCACGGAGATTCGAGTGCCGCGGCGCACCAAACTGTCGCGACTGGTGGGGGCCCAGGTTCCGACCGGGTTCGACCCCACGGTCTGGGGTATCAGCCCCGACATGGCCGGGTCCATTGACCGCCTTGCGGTGTGGAACATCATCGCGACTGTGGACGCATTCCTGACCGCCGGCTTCACCCCGGCCGAGGTGATGCGTTACGTCCACCCGAGCCTGGTGGCCAACACCATGGGCACCGGCATGGGCGGTGGCACGTCGATGCAGACGATGTACCACGGAAACCTGTTGGGCCGCAGCAAGCCGAACGACATCTTCCAAGAGGTGCTGCCGAATATCGTTGCCGCACACGTGGTTCAGTCGTACATCGGCAGCTACGGCGCGATGATCCACCCGGTCGCCGCGTGCGCGACGGCCGCGGTGTCGGTCGAGGAGGGTGTCGACAAGATCCGGTTGGGCAAGGCCGAAATGGTGGTTGCCGGCGGGATCGACGATCTGACGCTGGAAGGCATCATCGGCTTCGGTGACATGGCGGCCACCGCCGACACCGACATGATGCGCGGGCGGGGCATCCACGACTCGAAGTTCTCCCGGCCCAACGACCGTCGGCGCCTCGGCTTCGTCGAGGCTCAGGGCGGCGGCACCATCCTGCTGGCCCGCGGTGATCTCGCACTCAAGATGGGGCTGCCCGTGCTCGCGGTGGTGGCGTACGCACAGTCCTTCGGTGACGGTGTGCACACGTCGATCCCGGCGCCCGGCCTGGGTGCGTTGAGCGCGGGCCTCGGCGGCAGGAACTCGTCGCTGGCGCGGGCGCTGGCCAAGCTGGGTGTGAGCGCCGACGACGTGGCGGTGGTGTCCAAGCACGACACGTCGACGCTCGCCAACGACACCAACGAGACGGAACTGCATGAGCGGCTGGCCGACTCGATAGGCCGTTCGGAGGGTGCGCCGTTGTTTGTGGTGTCGCAGAAGAGCCTGACCGGTCACGCCAAGGGCGGCGCGGCGGTGTTCCAGATGATGGGGCTGTGCCAGATGCTGCGCGACGGGGTCATCCCGCCCAACCGCAGCCTGGATTGCGTCGACGACGAACTCGCCGGCTCCGCGCACTTCGTGTGGGTGCGTGAAACCCTGCGGCTCGGCGGTAAGTTCCCGCTCAAGGCCGGGCTGGTGACCAGCCTCGGGTTCGGTCACGTCTCCGGTTTGGTCGCGTTGGTTCACCCGCAGGCGTTCATCGCGTCGCTGAGCCCCGAGCAGCGCGAGGACTACCAGCGGCGCGCCAACGAACGCCTGCTGGCCGGGCAGCGCCGACTGACCTCGGCGATCGCCGGCGGCGAGCCGATGTACCAGCGGCCGCCCGACCGTCGCTTCGACCACAACGGTTCGGAGAAGCGGCAAGAGGCCGCGATGCTGCTGAATCCGGCAGCGCGCATCGGTGACGGCGACGTGTACCAGGCCACTGCCGGTTGATTCGGCGTATCCGTTAACCTCACCACCCATGGGCATCGTCGGTGTCGGGATAGACCTCGTCTCCATCCCTGATTTCGCCGAGCAGGTCGACCAGCCGGGAACGGTCTTTTCGGAGACCTTCACTCCCGGCGAGCGGCGCGACGCGTCGGACAAGAGCTCGTCGGCCGCGCGGCACCTGGCCGCTCGCTGGGCGGCGAAGGAGGCCGTGATCAAGGCCTGGTCGGGGTCGCGATTCGCCCAGCGGCCGGTGTTGCCGGAGGACATCCACCGCGACATCGAGGTGGTCACCGACATGTGGGGGCGGCCGCGGGTTCGCCTGAGCGGTGAGATCGCCAAGCATCTGGCCGATGTGACGATCCACGTGTCGCTGACCCATGAGGCCGACACCGCTGCCGCGGTCGCCATCCTCGAGGCCCCCTAGTCCCTTCGCGAGGCCCCCTAGTCCCTTCGCGAGGCCCCTAGTCCCTTCGCGAGCAGACGCAAACTCGTATCAAGACGGCCCGTCTTGTACAAGTTTGCGACTGCTCGCCGCCGCTACTCGTCGAGTCCGTGCTCGATCGCGTAACGGGTCAACTCCACCCGGTTGGCGACGTGCAGCTTGCGGAACGTGGCTTGGATGTGGTTCTCGACGGTTCGGTGACTCAGCGAGAGCTTCGCACCGATCTGCTTGGCGGACAACCCTTTTGCGACGTAGCGCAGCACCTCGGTTTCGCGCTCGGTCAGCGTGGGCCGGGCGGGTCCCGAATCGGGGTTCTGCGCGATGCGCCGGTACTCGCCCAACACCAGCCCGGCCAGGGACGGGGTGAACACGGCCCGCCCCGCAGCGGTGGCACGCACCGCGTCGGCCAGTTCGGCCTTCGACGCGCTCTTGACCAGGTACCCCGTCGCGCCGGCCTTGACCGCCTCCAGGACGTCCTCGCGTTCGTCCGACGCCGACAGGACGAGCACCCGAGACGACGGCGAGACCTCGAGCAACTCGGTCGTCGCCCGGACACCGTCACCGTCGGGAAGCCGCATGTCCATCAACACGACGTCGGGTTTCACCACGGCCGCGCGACGGCGCGCGGCGGCCACGCCGTCGGCGGTGGCGACCACGTTGAAGCCCTCGTCGGCGAGGTCGCGGGCCACCGCGTCCCGCCAGATCGGATGGTCGTCGACCACCATCACGGTGAAGTCGGTCGCGGTCACCGCGATGCCCCCTTTCTCGCGTCGGCGCGGGGCACGCGCAGCTCCCACTCGGTGCCTTCGCCGACTTCGGTCTGCAGTTCGGCCGTCCCGCCCAACGAGAGCAACCGTCCGACGATCGACTTCGAGATGCCGAAACGTCCCTGACTGGCCGCCTCCTCTAGCCGGCCGGCGGGGATTCCGACTCCGTCGTCACGAACGCTCACCGCCACCGAGTCACCCAGATCCTCCAAGAACACGAACGCATGGGCGTCGGGACCCGCGTGGGCTCGCACATTGTCCAGGGCGTTGCCCACCGCCGCGTCGAGTTCGACGGCAACCGCGCGGGGCAGCGGCACCGCGGTTCCGGGCAGGCTCATGGTCACCCGTTCTGATTCGCGGCGGCGTAGCAGTTCGCGGATGTCGACCGTGGTCCGGTCCCCGTCCTGGTCGACCTCAGTGGAGGTCAACCAGCTTCGCAAGGTTCGTTCCTGTTCGCGGGCGAGCTTGGCCAGTTCGGCTGTGTCTCCGCCGATTTCGCTGCCGCGTCGGGCGACCAGCGCCAGCACCTGCATGACGCTGTCGTGGACTTGCCGGGACAGCCGCTCCCGCTCTTCCAAGGCGGCCGACAACTGGGCCGCACGCTGCAACTCCTGGTGGGCGCGCACCGCGGTTCTGGCGGCCATGCCGACCGCCAGGCCCACCGCCAGTTCCACGATGACCGTGGCGTTGCGCCCCAGGTTGACGCTGACATAGCCCTTGACGACCTCACTGGTCGCCGTCACCGCCACGCCGGTCAACATGCCACCCGCCGGGCCGAACTGAAGTGCCGCCGAGATCGTGGCGTTGGTGGCCCACAACGTGGTCGGCCAGGTCTGATTGCTCGCCGACCACTGGTCGGAGGCGACCACCTCGGTGGAGAGCATGAGAACGACGACGACGACCAACTCGGCGATCACCCATGCCGGTCTGCGGCCGAAACCCCGCAGGTAGGCGACGGCGCACGCGGCGCTCCAGCCGATCAGCACCGCGAACAACAGCCAGCCCAGCGCCGGACGGTTCAGATCCGAGTTGATAGCAACCTGGAAGCCCGCCGCGTAAAGGCAGCTCAGCAGCCGAAACAGCTGCGCCGCCCGCCAGAGCGGCGCGGTCGGGTCGGGACCGCGGGTCGCCACCGGCTCAGCTTAGCTAGCCTCGGCACTATGACTGATCTGGTTGAGCGGGTACGCGAGGTGTTGCCGTCGGTGCGGCGTGATCTCGAGGACTTGGTGCGGATCGAGTCGGTGTGGGCGGATCCCGGCCGGCGTGATCAGGTGCACCGCAGCGCGCAGGCGGTGGCGGATCTTTTGTCGCAGGCCGGGTTTGACGAGGTGCGGCTGGTCAGCGAGGGAGGGGCTCCGGCGGTTATCGCGCATTATCCGGCCCCGCCCGGTGCGCCGACGGTGCTGCTGTATGCCCACCATGACGTGCAACCCGAAGGTGACCGTGGGCAGTGGTTGTCGCCGCCGTTCGAACCGACGGAACGCGACGGGCGCCTGTACGGGCGTGGAACCGCCGACGACAAGGCGGGCATCGCAACGCATCTGGCGGCATTCCGGGCACACGGCGGCCGACCGCCGGTCGGCGTGACGGTGTTCGTCGAGGGTGAAGAAGAGTCGGGCTCACCAACATTGGGAAGGCTGCTCGACAAGCATCGCGACGCGCTGGCCGCCGACGTGATCGTCATCGCCGACTCGGACAATTGGAGCACCGAGGTCCCGGCGCTCACGGTGTCGTTACGCGGGTTGGCTGATTGCGTCGTGGAGGTCGCCACGCTCGACCACGGGCTGCACTCCGGTCTGTGGGGTGGGGTGGTGCCGGACGCGCTGAGCGTGCTGGTGCGGCTGCTGGCCAGCCTGCACGACGACGACGGCAACGTTGCCGTGGCGGGCTTGCACGAGAGCACCGCAGCCCCGGTCGATTACCCGCCCGAACGGGTGCGCGCGGAGTCGGGTCTGCTGGATGGTGTGACGGAGATCGGTTCGGGTTCGGTGCCGCAACGAATGTGGGCGAAGCCCGCCGTCACCGTGATCGGTATCGACACCACACCCGTTGCGGCAGCATCGAATACGCTGATTCCACGGGCACGCGCGAAGGTCAGCCTGCGGGTGGCGCCCGGCGGTGACGCGGTGGCACACCTGGACGCGTTGGAAGCTCATCTGCGCCAGCATGCGCCGTGGGGAGCGCAGGTGACCGTTACCCGCGGGGACGTCGGTCAGCCGTACGTCATCGACGCGACCGGTCCGGTCTACGACGCCGCCCGCGAAGCGTTTCGGCAGGCATGGGGTACCGAGCCGATCGACATGGGCATGGGCGGGTCGATTCCGTTCATCGCCGAGTTCGCCGCTGCGTTCCCGCAGGCGAAGATCCTTGTCACCGGGGTGGAGGACCCGGGAACCCAGGCGCACAGCATCAACGAGAGCCTGCATCTAGGTGTGCTGGAACGCGCTGCCACCGCCGAGGCGCTGCTGTTGGCCAAGCTCGCCGAACTGCCGACTCAGGCGGCCGCGGCCAGAGAGCGCGCGTAGTTAACCGCCTGGTGGACATGCATCAATGACTGCGGACTGGTCGCCGGGATCATGGTCGAGTGGTAAAAACCGTTGCCTTGCACGGTGACCTGGGTGTAGCCGACCAGCCGACGGTCCTTCATCAGCAGGAAAAGCAAGCCCAGCAGGCAGAACCAAACGAAGATGATGGCCAGGACGACGCCGGCGGTCGAGATGCTTTCTTCGTAGCGCGACATGTCCGTCACTGTCCACACCGAGCCGCGGATCGGGTGGGGGCCGGATGGCGTCATAACCCAATGCTGCGACACGGAGATGTCGCCGATGGTCGTCAGCCACGGCTCCGGCTGGTCCGTCTGATAATTGAACACTCCGCCCACGGGCCGATTAAAGCACGCCTGTCTAGTGCCCCCTCGGTCGCTGCGAAACGGTGTTGTTGGGTCCGGTCTTGATGACCGTCGGTGCTCCCGAGTAATAGCCCACCACATTGCTATCTCCGAAAACGCTTATGGCTTCGGCGCTTTCGGCGACTACACGATTCTCGCTGCCGAAGATTTCCAGCCTGCGGCAGTGGCCGGTGACGGTGTAGGTGTTCCTGTCGCCGTCCAGTTTCAGATATCCGTCGTTGCAGTCGATGGTGTCCCGCGCACCGCTGTTGATCATGATGAGGTGTCCGTCGACCTTGGTTGTGTAGGCGTGCTGCCACAACGACATCGCGATCGCCAACCCGACTATCGTCAGCAGCGCCGTGGCCAGTCGTCCTAAAGGCGTAGCAAGCTTGGCGAGACCGCGAAATTTCGGTTTCACGAATGGCGGGCAATATTGTGGACCGAATGGCTCGGTCCACGGAGCCTGGCCGACGCCGCGTTCCAAGTCCCGTCTGTACCGGGGGTCTCTCTGTTTCATCGCTGACGTCCCTTTCGCGTCTCCCCATCGTGGGAAACCGACGTCAGTTTGGCGCGAAGAACTTGCAGAATTCTTGCGGTGGCTCGACAGGGGACGGGTTACTCACATGGTCTGGCAAGCATTCCTGGTCATGAACCGCGTGATGCTCGATGGTTTGGGGGATACGTGGGATGCGCGGGCCGGCTACTGCGGGGCTGCGGTGATGACGGTGTACAGATGGGTGATGAGACCGTCACTGATAAGGGCGACGTCGAAGCCGGCCACGATCACCGTGTCGCTGCCGGGGGCGAAGACCTGCCAGGCGAGGTGGCCGAATCCGGTCGTTTGATAAACAGGTCCGGCCTTGACGAAGGAGAGTCCGGCCATCTGCCCGTCTTGCAGTGCCTGAGCCTTCGCATTGAGGGCCTCGTGGCCGATGGAGACACCTTCGTCATCGGTCCACCGGACGTCAGGCGCGTAGGTGTCGCGAATCGCAACCGCGCGCTTGTCGAAGTCGGGCTCGTTGAAGACACGAAGGAGGTTGCTTTCCATGAGCCGCTCGATCGTGTCCGACATCAGCAGTCCTTCGACGGTCTGTGGGCGTCGGAGGTTGGACGGCTCGACCGTTGGCTAATGTTTTACACCAGTACGGACGGGGATGCCTGCCGAGATTTGAACACCATTCCGGGTTGCCTTACCGGCGTGCCCATCCCTACCGAATGTCGGTTAACCGGTCGCCGATTGACCGGTGACCACCAACTCAAGGCCGCTGAGTACGCCCGGACGGGCCGCACAGACGGCCGGTATCGCATTGACCACCCTGGCCGCGGTCGCCGCGGAACCGGGCAGCTTGTCGCCGTACAGGGCGAAGTCGACTTCGACCCGTGGGTCGCCGTCGATCGAGATTCGAGTAAGGCGTCGGACGCTGCTGCCCTCCGGGATTGTGGGTGGCCAATCTTCCACGGGATCGTCGGGCATTGACCAGATAGAGGAGAATTGCAACCTCGGACGCCCGTTGACGATTCCGGTGAAAGTCATTCGCACACTGGCGATGGTGCCCGCGCGGATTACTCCCGCATCGAATTGGTAGTCGCGGGTGGCCGTCGCGATGTCTCGGTGTTCCTCGACTTCGTCAATGCGCTGACCAATGCCTTCGGCGAGGAGTCTTAGCGGCGTAGCGAATACGGTGGCCATCGACCCGCGGGGGTATGTTGCGGCATCTTCCTCGGGCGTGCGGCCGAAACCCAGCATCGCGAAGAACCCCGGTACGCTGTACGATCCGCATGGAATACGTTCTGCGACAGTTATTTTCGTGGGAAATCCACTCATGCTGGCGGCATGCACGCCGAGTAAGTCGGTGGCGAAACCAGGCGCGATTCCGGTCGCGAAGATTGAGGATTGGCCGTGTTCGCATGCGGCAGAGAGTTTTTCCCGCGACATTTCGTCAAGCGACGGCGGGTGGAAGAGAGGATGGTAGGACGGGGTGACCACGTTCTTCCCACTGGCCGCGATCGCGCAGAGCTGGTCGACAATCTCGCCTGGTTCGCGTCCCGAAACCGCCGCGAAGTAGGTGACGCAGTCGGCGTCCAGGGCCAAGAGTTCGTCGAGGCTCTCGGTAGCCACGACGCCGGTGGCCGGACAACCCACGAGTTCTCCGGAATCGCGGCCAGCTTTGCCTGGAGTGTTGACCAAGTGGCCCACCAACTTCAGGCTGGGGGACCGCAACACGTGGCGTAGTGCTATTGCTCCGGTGTAGCCCGTGCCCACATGCGCCACTCGGTACGTGTCAGCCATGCCGTCGACCTCTCGCTGCGGTAGTACGATTCAACACCGCAGTCAGCCGTAGGCCAACAGCCCGCAACTGCCTACTAGACCGATAAATCGCGGCGCAACTTCGCGACGTGACCCGTCGCCTTGACGTTGTACTGGGCCACCGCGATCTTGCCCTTCTCGTCGACGACGAACGTGGACCGGATCACGCCGGTGACCTTCTTGCCGTACATCAGCTTCTCGCCGTAGGCGGCGTAGGCCGTCAACACCTTGCGTTCGGGGTCGGACAGCAGTGGGAAGTTCAGGCCCTGAGCGTCGCGGAACTTGGCCAGCTTCTCCGGCTTGTCCGGGGAGATGCCGATGACGTCGAGGCCCGCCTCGTTGAGCTCGGCGAGGTTGTCCCGGAAATCGCAGGCCTGCTTGGTGCATCCCGGTGTCGAGGCGGCGGGGTAGAAGTAGACGACGACGCGGCGACCCTTGTAGTCGGACAGCGACACCTTGTTGCCGTCGGCGTCGGGCAGGGTGAACGCAGGCGCTTTGTCGCCGGGTGCGAGGCGAGTGGTCTCGGTCAAGTTGGCCCCCTTCTGTTCACCGGAGCGTCAGGACCTGCACCGGCTGAACTAGGGTAGTGCGGACACGATCATCAGCTGATAGTGGGGCACTGGAGGACAGACACGTGGCGGACCGCGATCCCGACACCATCAAGCGGGAGATTGACCAAGCCCGCGACCAGCTGGCCGCGACTGTTGATGCCCTTGCCGAGCGCGCCAACCCGCAGCGCCTCGCCGACGACGTCAAGGCCAAGGTGATCGCCTTTCTCAACAAGCCGATCGTGACGGTGTCCCTGGTCGGCGTCGGATCCGTGGCGGTGATCGTCGTCATCCACAAGATCAGGAACCGCTGACGCACCACCACGCCCGCCGCGTCGTTCAGTGGCGTGTCACGAAGTAGCCCGACATGGCGGCCTTCAGTCTCCTAGACGGCGTGAACGCCGAGAGCGAGCGCATGGCTTTGGTGCCTAGTCCGGGCATTGCCATCACCCGACCCGCCCGCATCGCCTCATAGCCGGCCCGCGCCACGGGCGCGGCGTCCAGCATGAACCGGTCCAGCCGTGACCAGTCCCCGACGCCGGCGGTTTGGGCGAACTCGGTGCGCGTCGGCCCCGCGGCGAGATGCGTGCAGGTGACGCCCGTGCCGCGCAGGTCGTCGGCCACTGCCTCGGAGAAGCTGCGGACGTAGGCTTTGCTCGCGGCGTAGCCCGCTTCCAGCCCGTGGGGGATGACGTACGCGGCGATCGAGCTGACATTGAGGATGGCTCCGCGACCCGCGTTCACCATCCGCGCGGCATACAGCGTCGTCAGGTCGGTCAGTGTGACGACGTTGAGCTGAACCATCTTCGATACGGCGACGGGGTCGCACTCGTGAATCTTCAGCCCGAGGATCCCCACGCCGGCGTTGTTGACCAGGTATTCGACCTCGACACCGAGTTCATCGACGCGGCCGACGAGTTCGGGGCCGGCCCCCGGCTGCGACAGGTCCATGCTGACGGTGTCGACGCGAATGCCGTGGCGCGAGCGCAGTTCGTCGGCCACCGCGCTCAGCTGCGCGGTGCTGCGCTCGCTGGACACCGCAACCAGATCGATGCCGTCGGCGGCGAACAGGCTCGCCAGTTCGCGTCCAAGCCCGGTCGACGCGCCGGTGATGAGAGCGGTGGCCATGTCAGTTCCTGCCGGCGGGGGTGGTGCTGGCGACGTGGATCGGAATGTCGTCGGCCCACGGTTGGGCGGTCGCCATGGCGGCGACGTCGACATGGCCGCGCTCGAACTCACCCGTCGCGGCGTCCACGAGGCGGTACTCCTGGACCTGTTTGTGGATGGGCTGCGCGTCGAGAATGATCACCCGTACGTCGCCTGGCTGAAAGTGGCATCGCTCCTGGAGCGCCTCGATGAGGCATTCGTTGTGCATGTGCCCGTCGCCGAAGTTCCAGCCGAGCACCATCGAACACAGCACCTCGCCCTCGCACAGGTTGTAGTCGTCCTCGTTGTGCCCAGCCAAGGCGCGATGCACCAGCGTGAACAGCGCGCGCCCATGGGTATTCATCGCGCGGAACGCCATCGCCAGGTGCAGCGGCACCAAAGTTTCCTCCTTGGAGCCGTACAGACGCTCGAGCTGCAGGTGTTGCATCGGCCCCAACGCGCGCGAACCGGTGCGGAACTTGTCGTCACACGACGGTTTGACGCACCAGATGGTGGTGTCCCAGTTGCCGGCGTAGTAGCGCATGCCGGGCAGGAAGGAAACCTTGTGCGGGTACAGGTTTCCGATGACGACGGTGCCCGCGAGGACCAGGAAGAGGACTGCCACCGGCGCCGGATTGTTGACGTCAGAGAGCCCGATCTGTGCATGCCCGACGAAGAGCCAGAGGACCCCGAAGATCATGAAGACGTTCCACTCGAGCGGCACACCCATCGGAAAGGCCAGCAAGATGTTCAAGTGGAAGACGACCATCACGAACGCGGCGATCGCCGTCACCCTACCACCATGCGAGAAGAACAGGACCAACGGAACCAGGCCCTCCACCGCCGTCGAGAAGTGGGCGATGAAACCCGCGAGTGCGCTGGGCCGTAGGTCATCGGGATAGCGCACGAACATCGACCGCTTGAGGATGCCCGACGGGATGAACGGGTTGTTCGCCAACATCGTCGAGATCACGAACGGGAAGTGCTTGTTCAGCTTCGAAACGGCCGCGCCCAGCCAGATGACCAGGAAGACCACTTTGGCGCCGAGGATGATGTCTGCCCCGGAGAACAAGAACACCAGCGCCATGGGTGCGTACACCTCGCCGCGGGCGGCCAGGAAGATCACCTTGTCGCGCAGGCTCAGCACCGCCAGGACCGCCAGGATGGCGACGGTACGCCAGCGCGGCAGGACACCAATTGTCGTGTCGAGAAGGGCAATTGGACCACTTCCGTCGGAAACCAGTGCGACGACGAGTAGCGCCACCAACGCCCCGTACAGCAGCGCGTCGAACGGGGTCCGGTTGTGTCCCTTGGTCAGCGGCACTCGGTTGGGCCACGGCGGCAGCCTTATGGTGCCGGGCCGTAGCCAGTACAGGATCGATCCCATCGGCGGGAAGTAGCGGCCGGCCAGCGGGCCGAAGCAGCAACCTAGGCCGACGACTTCGAACAGCATGGTGAAGAGCACGGCCTTCTGGAAGACGATCGGCTCGCTCCACCATTCGCCGACCTTGGTGAACCCGTCGATACCTTTCGTGGCCAGGGCGACGGTCATGCCGCCGAGGACGTACAGCACGATCTTGACGCCGTACATCACGTGCATGACCAGGGGCGTTCCGAAACCGTTCTCGGCGATGTGACGGGCCATCGGCACGATTCGCTCGGCGCGCGGGAGTTTGGTCCACTCGACGTCGACGACGGGCAGGTTTGGCTTGAGGAACCCCACTGCTGCTCCTTCGGACGGGGACGTTGTGTCAAGCAAAACTACTCGTAACGAGTGGTTCAAGACGAGCACAATGGTCGATTTCAATCAACAGGATCGAATTTCGTTAGGCGACCTATTGGCCGGGCAGAACCTGCTGGCGCTCGGCGTACCGGCGGGTCGCATTCCTGTCCTGCGTCGAGCTGGGCAATGCAGGAATCACCCTGCGGCGCTGGGACTCTCACGGTACATGCGCCGTTCGGCCGTCGGCAGCAGGCACGAGCGGGCCGCGTGACCGTCCATAGCGCACGCTGCCGCGAGCAAATGACGTGCGGGCGACGACGGAGGGCTGCTCGTGGACAGACATGACGCGGCGGTGGCAGCGTCGCAGCAGTGTCATGCCGGTGGAGGACCGCAGCGCACATCCGGGAGAGGAACCTTCGAAGTTGGGAACCGGCACTGTCCGAATAGTTCGAGGCCACAAGCGATTTGACGCCGACAGCCAGGCATTGACCGACATCGACCTCACCATCGACGACGGTGAGTTTCTGGCGATCCTCGGGCGCAGCGGCAGCGGCAAGTCGACGCTGCTGCGGGTGATCGCCGGCCTGGAGAAACTCACGTCGGGAACCATCGAGTGGGCCGAATGGGCCGGCGACAACGGCGCGTCGCGGCCGCACACCGGAGTCGTGTTCCAGCAGGCACTGCTGTTCCCGTGGCTGACCGCCGGTGAGAACGTCTTGCTCGCGGGTCGGTTTGCCGCGCAACGCGAATCGTTCCGCCGGGAATACGCCGAAGAGCTGCTGCAACGTTTCGACCTGCAGCGGGTCGCCGACCGCTACCCCGACCAGCTGTCGGGCGGCCAGGCGCAACGGGTCGCCATCATTCGCGCGGTGGCCACCCGGCCACGTCTGCTGCTGCTCGACGAACCGTTCAGTGCCCTGGATCCGGCGATCCGCGCCGACCTGCAGGCGTGGCTGGCCAACCTCGCCACCGAGTTGGGCATCACGGTCGTCCTGGTCACCCACGACGTCGATGAAGCCTTGCTGCTGGCCAGTCGCGTTGTGCTGCTCGGCCCCGACGGCAGAATCCGTCGCGAATGGCGACCCGGCAGCCAGGAGCTCCGACAGGAGATTCTGGATCACTATCGCCTGGTCGAGCGGTGACAGGTTTGCCACGACGGTCCCTGTTGGTCGGCGGGGCCGCATTGGCCGCGGCTGGCGGGCTGGCCGGAATCGCCGATCTGGCCCGCGCGGCGAGCATCGACCGAACCAACACCAGCGGGCAGTTGCGCATCGGGTACTTGCCGATCACCGATTCGGCGCCGCTGCTGATCGCTCACGCGGCCGGCCTCTACGAAAAGGGCGTGGTGAGTGCGGCCAAGCCGATTCTGTTCCGCAGCTGGGCATCACTTGCCGAAGCGTTCGTGACCCGCCAGGTTGACGCGGTCCACATGCTGATGCCCACCGCCATCCAGTTACGCTTTTTGCTTCGCAGTCCAGTTCGGCTGCTGAGCTGGAACCACACCAACGGGTCGGCCTTGACCGTCGCGCCGCACATCACCGATCTGGGACAGCTCGCCGGAACCCAAGTGGCCATACCGTTTTGGTGGTCGATCCACAACATCATCCTTCAGCAATTGCTGCGCGCGCATGACCTGGTGCCGGTGGTACGTACGAGTGCCTCACGCAGCGCGCGCACCGTGGAGCTGATCGTGATGAGTCCGTCGGACATGGTGCCGGCGCTGGCCAACCGATCGATCAGCGGCTATGTCGTGGCCGACCCGTTCAACGCCATGGCTCAGGTGCGCAAGATCGGGCGCATCCATACGTTTCTCGGTGATGTGTGGCGTGACCACGCCTGCTGCGTGGTGCTCGCTCACGATGACCTCATCGAGAACCGCCCCGAGGCGGCCACTTCGCTCGTCGGCTCGATTGTGGCTGCGCAGCAACGGATCAATGCCGACCGGGCGGCGGCCGCCTCCGTCCTTTCCGCCGGCGCCTACCTGCCCCAGCCGCTGCCGGCGATCAAGACCGCATTGACCTACCGTCAGCAGGACTACCGGTTCCTGCACCCGCAATGGCAACCGCAGCGGCTGGGCTATCAGCCCTTCCCGTTCCCCAGCTTCACCCGCCGTCTCGTCGAGGCGATGCATGACACCGTCGTCGACGGCGACCGGCGGTTTCTGGATCGTCTCGATCCCGCGGCCGTACACGCCGAGTTGGTCGACGACAGCTTTGTACGGGCGGCGCTGACGGCACACGGCGGCCCTGAAACCTTCGGTCTGCCTTCCAATCTCACCCGAACCGAACAGGTGCAACCGCGATGACTCTCGACCAGAGCACTCCCACCTCGGCCACGGTGTCGCCCCCCAAGAGGCCCGCGCCGTGGTCACTCGTGCAGCGTTGGTGGCCGCCGCTACTCGCCGTCGGGTCCGCTGTCGGGGCTTGGTGGCTGGCCACCGCCGTCCTGGCGCCCACTCACTCGTTGTTGCGGGAAACCACGCCGCCCAAGGTGCTCAAGGCGCTCGGCGACCTGTTCAACCGTGGCGTGCTGCTGCCCGACACCGGAGTCAGCCTGTGGCGGTTGCTGGTCGGGTTGCTGGTGGCCGCCGTGATCGGGATTCCCGCCGGGTTGCTGATCGGGCTCAACGACACCGCCGACCGCGCCACCCGGCCGGTCGTGCAGTTTCTGCGCATGATCTCGCCGCTGTCGTGGGCGCCAATATCTGTGGCGCTCTTCGGCATTGGCAATGAGCCGGTCATCTTCCTGATCGCCGCGGCCGCGGTGTGGCCGATCCTGATCAACACCGCGGCCGGCGTGCACGCGATCGATCCCGGTTACCTGCAGGTGGCCCGCTCGTTCGGCGCCAGCCGGGTGGAACGGCTGACCGTCGTGGTACTGCCCGCGATTCGGGGTCAGCTGCAGACCGGGCTGCGCGTCGCGCTGGGCATCGCCTGGGTGGTGCTGGTGCCCGCCGAAATGCTAGGTGTGCGATCGGGTTTGGGCTACCAAATCCTCAACGCGCGCGATCAGCTGGCGTACGGCCAAGTGGTGGCGGTGATCGTCGTCATCGGCGTCATCGGCTACGTGCTGGACCTCGTCGCCCGCCGGGCGCTGTCCGGCTCCCGGCGGGCTGGCGAGGGCTAGCGCGGGCTGGTTTTATGCGACCGCGTTGTTGCGCGCCAACGGGTTCAGCTCGCGGAACGGGTCGTCGGCGCGGATGGCCAGCAGGTCAGCCAGGATCGTTTCCAGCGCCTGCTTGGTGTCGTTGCGGACGGTCTCGACCCACTTCTCGGCTGTGGTTCCCTCCGGTTTGGTGGTGACGATCGGCTCGCCGAACTGGAGGTACATCCGTTGCGGACGGGGGATCAGCGTGGGGCCGACGCCGCGCATCAACGGCATCGCCATGTCGGTTTCACCGGTCAGCCTGGTGCTGATCTCCTGCATCAGGCGTCCCACCGCGCTGTCCCGGGTGACCAGGCTCTTATAGATGTCGTCGCCGCCGACCAAGCCGACCGGGACGATCGGGTAGTCGTTCTCCGCGGCGATGCGGGCGAATCCGGATCGACCGTGCCAGTTCAGTTGGTATTCCTCGCCCTTGAACTTCGGGATCTCGCGGCCGCCGCCGGGAAACACCAGGATCGTCTCGTTGTGCCGCATCAATTCTCGGGCCGTCTCCGGGGAGCCGATGACGGCGCCGTAGGCGGTCATCAGGTCACGTGCAAACCCTGGCTGCTGGCCGAACCTGCGGTCGGCCAACGGTCGAACCCTGGTGCCGATCGCGCGACGCACGTAGTGCGGGATGAGCAGAACTTCACTGGTGACGAATTGAGTGTGGTTGCCCACCAGCAGGAATCGGCCGTCGGCGGGCAAGTTTTCCAGGCCGCGCACGTAGGGCCGCGAGGCATCGATCAGTGGTGCGATGCCGTCGTGAACCTTTTCCACGACGCCGCGCAGGGCCTGCACACGGCGTGGATGGTTCATCACCGCGTCGATGTCGATGGGTTCGTTCGTGAGGTTTTTGCTCCTGGGTGAAGGTATTGGGAATGCCATGACAGATACGGTACCAAACAAACTAGTTCGTATGGGTATTATCTTTCTGTGCGATCCACCACAGAACTCCGCGACACCATCCTGAACGCGGCCCGCTCCGAGTTTGCGCAGTACGGGTTGGCCGGCGCGCGTATCGACCGCATCGCCCGGGCTGCCGAGGCCAGCAAGGAGCGGTTGTACGCACACTTCAAGGACAAGGAGACGCTGTTCCGCAGTGTGGTCGCCGCGGACCGGGCCGAGTTCTTTGCCGCCGTCACCCTGCGCCCGGACGCGGTGCCGGAGTTCGCCGGCGACATCTACGACCTGGCGGCCCGACGTCCCGAACATGTACGCATGATGACCTGGGCGAATCTGGAGGGCTTGGAGCTGGAGCCGTCGCCGAACGAGGACCTCGAGTCTCTCCAGGCGCGTGATATCGCGATCATCGAGGAAGCCCAGGCCGCGGGGCATGTCGATGCGGTCTGGCGTCCGTTTGACCTGCTGGTTCTCCTGTTCGGCGTCGCGCTGGCGTGGGCGCAGTCGCCGCATCCCGAGAGCGTCACCGACGACCCGGAGGTCATCGCGGCTCGCCGTGCTGCTGCGGTGGAGGCGGCACGCCGCATCGTGGCGCCCCAGCGGGCGTAAGCGATCGCGCGCGTGAAAGAGGGGTGAGAAACCCGCCCAAACCTAGATGTTTGGGCTGGAAGTGCGCCGTCAGGGTTTCGAACCCCGGACCCGCTGATTAAGAGTCAGCTGCTCTACCAACTGAGCTAACGGCGCTGGTGTCGGCCGGAACCGCGTTGCGACAATAACAGGCGTCTTGCCGCGGTGCGAAATCCTGGACCTCGTCAAGCATAGCTGCCAGGCGGGAGGCGTTCGCGCCTATTAGGCCCGGCGGTGGTCGGTCCCGTCGGCAAGCCGTTGGTGACGCCGGCCGGGGTGCCGTCGCCGGAGACCGGCCGTTCAAGCGGAAGTGTGTGTCCCGCAGGGCAAATCAGGTCTGGACACGCGTCAGAAAAGCGTGCCGCAGTAGGGCGCGCGGTCAGTGCGGAAGGCGGCATCCAGCTCCTTGAGCGCGCCTGGGCGCAGTTCGTTGATGCGGTGCGCCCGGTGAAGTTCGAAAGGCCGATGGGCGCCCATGTAGATCGTCGCCAGTTCGGATAGCCCGATCTCGACGTCCGGCTGCTCGTCGGCCGGCGTGCACTTCCCGACACCGTCGCGGATCTGCAGGCGGAACCGTCCGCCGGCCAGGTTGAGCGGGTCAGCGACCTCCAGCACCAGGTCGGCGTCGGCACTGTAGGTGCGTATGCCCAGCGCGTCGGGCACGTCGTTGATTCGTATCCAGAGGAAGTCGCTCGTGCCCTTAGTTTGAGCGGCACGCGGATCGCGAAGTTTGAGCGGGAGCGGATCGTCGACCGCAACCTGGATCTCCACTTTGTCGAACATCTCCAAAACCAACAGCGTCTGCAGCAACTCGCTGTGAGCTTCGTCGGTGATGGCAAGAAAATCCTGGACGACCACGGTGCCAAAAGGCGGCTGAAATGCACGCGCCTTCTGATCGAAGATCCGATATGTCAGGAAGCCGTCGGGATGAATTCGGTAGTACAGCTCGGACCCGCTTCCCCGTTGGGTCGGCCTGTCCTCGAGGTAATCGGCCCACCATGCGCTGTCCCGGGTTATCGCGCCATTCGTTGTGGCGCACCATCGTTCGTAGATTTCCGGCAACCGCTTTTTAGCTTCGTCCGCGTTGACCTCGCGTGCCCGATTTCTGCGCGGCACGTCTCGCAGCTTTGCGAAGCGACGGTAAATGCAATAGCTGTGGAAGTAGCTCGCCACGCCGCCGCCCAAGCGGTCGTACATCCCGGTTTGGGTGGGAACACCGCAGATGATCGGATACCCGCGCTCCAACAATTTCCCCAGTCCCTGGGCGCTGAGCTGCCCCCAAACTCCTCGTCCCTGGTGGGTTGACGCGACGGTGATCATCGTCAGCCAAGCGGCTCGCATGCTGGCACCACCCGGCACGGTGAGCCGGGTGCGGTAAATGATGGACGTCCCCACGAGGAATGGCTGCTGCGGATCGGAGACATCCTCGGCAACCAGAATGTCTTCGAGCTTGACGCGGCGTTTCCAAGCCTCGATCGTCTGCGGGTCGGCTGGGTCACCGAAAGCGCGAGCCTGGTTCTCGTAAAGCGCCTGCCAGTCATCTTCGGTGGGATGGCGGATAGTGATGGCGTCGTCCATCGTGTTCATCGTTATCCCGTCTGCACTCGTCCGGCCGAACGGGCGCGTTATTCCACCAGCGCACCTTTGGAAGATTCTTCTGCATTCGATACCCGAGCCATCGAGGGTCAAACGTCACTTTGCCGGAGCGAACCGGGGCCGGGAGGCATCTACGTGGCAATTTGGGGGTATAGCGAACGCCGGGCGGTAATGCACCGAAAGGACCGAGATGCTGCAGGCAATCACTCGTCTTGCCATCGCCGCGCCGCGCCGCATACTTGCGGTCGCGGCGCTGGTCTTTGTCGCAGCCGCCATTTTCGGCATCCCCGTGATCAACAGCCTGTCCGGCGGCGGCTTTCAAGATCCGACCTCGGAATCCGCGCGGGCGACGGATCTGCTCAGGGAAAAATTCGGCAAGACCGACCAGAGAATGCTGATCGTGGTGACCGCGCCCGACGGCGCTCGCAGCGGGCAGGCGCGGCGGGTCGGCGCCGACATCGTCGAGCACCTGAACCGATCGCCGTGGGTCATACAGGTGGCCTCGCCGTGGACCCTCTCGCCCGATCAGCCGCCTCCAGGTCAGCCGCCGCACGCCACCGACCAGCTCATCAGCAAGGACGGCAAGTCCGGGATGATCGTGGCCAGCCTCAAGGGCGGCGAGAACGACGCGCAGAAGTACGCCAGCACCCTTTCGGAGGAACTCGTCCACGACCGCGACGGGGTCACGGTGCGCGACGGCGGCATGGCCGTCGCTTACGCGCAGATCAACCACCAGAACGAGCGTGACCTGCTGTTGATGGAGTCCATCGCGATTCCGCTGAGCTTCGTTGTGCTGGTGTGGGCGTTGCGCGGGGTAGTGGCGGCCCTGCTGCCGATTGCCTTGGGGGCACTCGCGATCGTGGGCACCATGTCGGTGTTGCGGCTGATCAGCTTCGCAACCGAGGTGTCCATCTACGCCCTGGACCTCAGCATCGCCATGGGTCTCGCGTTGGCGATCGACTACAACCTGCTGATCGTCAGCCGCTACCGCGAAGAGCTCGCCCGAGAAGGCAACCGGGATCAGGCGCTGTTGCGGACCATGACCACCGCCGGCCGGACCGTGCTGTTCTCGGCCACCACCGTCGGGCTGTCGATGGCCGTGATGGCGCTCTTCCCGATGTATTTCCTGAAGTCGTCGGCGTACACGATCGTGGCGACGGCGATCATCGTTGCCGTTGGCGCCATCGTGGTAACACCCGCCGCGATCGCTCTGCTGGGCCCTCGGCTCGACACCCTGGATGTCCGCCGCCTGGCGCGGCGATTTTCCCCCAAGGCGACGTGGTTGCAAGACCGCAAGCGGACCAGCTCGGCGTTCTGGTACCGATCGACCAAATTCGTGTTGCGCCACGCCGTGCCGGTCGGGTTGAGCGTCGTCGTGCTTCTGCTGCTGCTGGGACTTCCGTTCCTGGGCGTGAAATGGGGCTTCCCGGACGAGCGGGTGTTGCCCGAATCCGCCTCGGCGCGCCAAGTCGCCGACATGCTGGACACGGATTTCCCCGGTGGATTCGGGACGGAGGTGACCGTCGTCGTGCCCGACGCCCGCGGTGTCACCCCCGCCGACCTGGAGCGCTACGCCGCCGAATTGTCACGTGTGCCCGACGTGGCCGCGGTGACCGCGCCGACCGGGACATTTGTGGCCGGGGCCAAGGCGGGACCACCGGCCGCGGCCACCGGCATGACCGGCGAGAGCGCCTTTCTCACCGTGGCCACCACCGCGCCGTTGTATTCACCTGCGTCCGACGTTCAGCTCGATCGATTGCACGAGGTCCCCGGGCCGGCGGGCCGATCGGTCGAGATGGGCGGGCTGGCGCAGATCAACCGTGACAACGTGAACGCGATCACTGAGCGATTACCCGCCGTAATGGGCCTGATCGCCGTCATTTCCTTCGTGCTGATCTTCTCGCTCACCGGCAGCGTGCTGCTCCCACTGCAGGCGCTGATATGCAACGTCTTGTCCCTGACCGCCGCCTTCGGCGCGCTGGTGTGGATCTTTCAGGACGGTCATCTCGGCGCCCTGGGGACCACCCCGAACGGCACGCTGAACGCCAACATCCCGGTCTTGTTGTTCTGCATCGCCGTCGGGCTGGCCATGGATTACGAGGTTTTTCTCGTCTCGCGGATCCACGAGTACTGGCTGGCAGCTCAAGCGTCGCGACGGCATCCACCCAATGCGGCCGAAGCCCGCGCAGACAACGACGAGAGCACCGCGCTGGGCCTCGCCGGCATTGGCAGGGTGGTCACCAGTGCCGCGCTGGTGATGTCGATCTCGTTTGCCGCGTTGATCCCGGCGCAGGTGTCGTTCATGCGGATGCTCGGTGTCGGGCTGACGCTTGCCGTGCTGGTCGACGCCACATTGGTGCGAATGGTCCTGGTTCCGGCTTTCATCCACGGGCTCGGGCGCTGGACTTGGTGGGCGCCGAGGCCGTTGGTCTGGCTGCATCAGCGGCTCGCGTTCGGTGAGGCCGACGCGGCAGCGGTTGGCCGGCGGCGCTGGGCCACCGACAGCCCTGACACCGAAGACGCGGCTCCGGGGTCCGTTGAGCCCTCCGATGGGGGTTCGGGGCAGGAGTTGGCGGCCGCATCTCCGAAGGACGTCGGGTAGCGCCAATGGCCAGAACGGATCTCGCCGTCGTGCTGGCAGTGAGTTCTGCGCTGTGTATCGCTACCGGCGACGTGCTCCAGCAACAGGTGGCGCACCGGATCACGGACAAGTCGGTCGGCCAACTCAAGCTGTTGGCCAAGCTGTTGGGCAACCGGCGCTGGCGGTGGGGCACTGCGCTGCTCGCGGCGAGCATCGCGTTGCAGGCGGCCGCGCTGGGCCAGGGTTCGGTGATTCTGGTGCAGGCGCTGCTGATGCTTTCGCTGCTGTTCGCGCTTCCCATCAGTGCCGTCTTGTCGAGACGAAAAATGACTGCCTCCCAATGGATCTGGGCAGGACTGTTGACGGCCGCGGTGACGGTGGTCGTCGTTGTCGGCCATCCGGAGGCGGGTCATTCGGGCGCATCGCTGCGCACCTGGGCCGTGGTCTCGGTGGTGCTGGGACCGGCGTTGGCGCTGTGCGTCGTCGCTGCCCAAATTCGAAGGGGCACCCTGGGGGCGGTTTTGTTCGCCTTGGTGTCCGGTTCGCTGTGGGGTGTTTTTGCGGTACTGACCAAGGAGGTCGTCGCCCGGCTCGGCGATGGCGGCGGGACGCTGATCCGGACCCCTGAGCTATATGCCTGCATCTTGGTCGCGCTGGGAGGCATCCTTTGGAGCCAGTCGGCGTTTCGGGCTGGGTCGTTGGCCGCGTCGATGCCCACGTTGCAGGTATCCCAGCCCGTGGTGGCGACCGTGCTGGGTGTCTTGGTCCTCGACGAGAAGCTGAACACAGGTGGAGCGGGGTTTATCGCACTGGCGGTGGCGGGCCTGGTGATGGTGGCGGCCATTGTCAAACTGGCAGGGTTTGAGGCCATGGCGACCCGCGACCGGGCAGCAGCAGAGCGCAAAGATCCCGTCAGTCAACCGACTTAAGCCCAGCCGCCGAGTCCCTCCCAGCGAATCAGGGTGAGCTTGCGCACTCGCGGCGTAATCCGGGCAGAATCGGGTAGAGCGCTGCCGCGACGCACTACAATACCGGTAACAATCCAGGGTCAGCGGTGACCAATTTGGGCGGGAAGATTTGGAAGGTCACTTGATGACGCCTTTGCGCAGACGTCGATCGTGGCTGGCTGTGGCCATGGTTCCGGTTGCTGTGTGCATTGGTGCGTGCGGCGGTCACAGCACCGCCGCGCCGGCAGCGCCGAACGTCATCGAGAACAAGGGGACCCCGTTCGCCGACCTCATGGTTCCCAAGCTCACCGCTTCGGTCACCGACGGAGCCGTCGGTGTCACCGTCGATGCGCCGGTGACGGTGGGCGTTTCCGACGGCGTGCTGCAGTCGGTGACCATGGTCAACGAGAACGGCAAGACCATCGACGGTCAGCTCAGTCCCGACGGCCTGCACTGGGCCACCACTGAGCAGCTTGGCTACAACCGGCGCTACACGCTGAACGTGAAGGCGCTCGGACTGGGTGGTGTGGCGAGCCGCCAGATGACCTTCCAGACCAGTTCGCCCGCGCACCTGACGATGCCCTACGTCTTGCCGAACGACGGCGAGGTCGTGGGTGTCGGGTCGCCGGTGGCCATCCAATTCGACGAGAACATCACCAACCGACTGGCTGCCCAAAAAGCCATCGTCATCACCACCAATCCGCCCGTCGAAGGCGCCTTTTACTGGCTGAACAACCGCGAAGTCCGTTGGCGGCCTGAGCATTTCTGGAAGCCAGGGACCACCGTTGACGTCTCGGTCAACACCTACGGGGTCGACCTGGGCGACGGCATGTTCGGCGAAGACAACGTGAAGACGCATTTCACCATCGGTGACGAGGTGATCGCCGTCGCCGACGACGAAACCAAGATGGTGACGGTGCGGGTCAACGGCGAAGTGGTCAAGACGATGCCGACCTCGATGGGTAAGAACAGCACGCCGACGGCAAACGGGATCTACATCGTGGGCCAGCGGTACAAGCACATCATCATGGACTCCTCGACCTACGGCGTGCCGGTCAACTCGCCCAACGGATATCGCACCGATGTCGACTGGGCGACGCAGATCTCCTACAGCGGTGTGTTCGTGCACTCGGCGCCCTGGTCGGTGGGGGCTCAGGGCCACACCAACACCAGCCACGGTTGCCTCAATGTCAGCCCGAGCAACGCGCAGTGGTTCTACGAGCACATCAAGCGCGGCGACATCGTCCAGGTGATGAACACCGTCGGGGGTACCCTCCCGGGCACCGAGGGCCTGGGCGACTGGAACATCCCGTGGGAGCAGTGGCGCGCCGGTAACGCCAACACCAACTGACCTGCCGGGCGCAGCGGGTCGGCCACCATTTTTCTAGACCCGCAGCACCGAAGCCAAGGCCGACAGCGGTATGTGCGCTTCGACGGTGCCGCCGTCCATAAACCATTGCAGCGCACCAGGGCTGAAGTCGATAGGCTCGTCGTGTCCGACCGGGTAGTCGGGCATGTAGAGGATCAATTCGTCGGGCGTCAACGCCCATGCGCGGTATCCCCCGGAGTAGACCTTGTCCGGAGTCCAGCGGTCGGCGATGAAGGGGTAAGTCCCCGGATCGTGTGGGGGAGCGGCCTGATTCAGCGCGGTCTCGATGAATGGCTGCCCAAGCTGCGGGATGGCGCTGACGTTGACCAGGTCGGCCAACTGCACTCGCCGGCCGCTTGCCGTGTCGAAAGTGAAGGTGCGGTAGGCGTTGTTGGGCTTGGGTCCGTCGGCGTGATAGTCCTCGTGGAATACCGCGCTGAGGTAGTTGCCGTGCCGGAAGACCTGGTAGTTCTCCTCGCCGAAGCTGTCCGCCACCATGTGCGCCCCGACGCTCTTCCAGTTGTTGACCAGGGTGCGCAGATAGTCTCGTACCACAGAACTCGTCACGGGGTTGTCGATGAGGTCGTCCGGTAGTGCGACCTTGATGTCGCGCACGGCATTTCGTTCGGACACGACCGAGGTGTGGCAGTACTGGCCGTCCCAATTGCCGCCGAGCTCGCCGCAGAAGGACGGGGCCGACGCCCGCGCGGTGGCCGCGTTGGATAGTCCCGATAGTCCCGCCGCCGCTAGCAGTATTGATGTCGCGATAATTCGTTTGATCACGATGGCTCCAATTGGCTTAGAGCAGCTGAACTTTCGCTGCCTTCCAGCGGCCGTCGACCTTCTCCATGGTCATCTTGATTCGGCTGCGGTCGATCCGCGGATCGGGTACCGCCGTGTTGGTGACGGTCTGGTCGATGAACACCAGCACGACGACCTTGTCGGTGGACTTCGACTCGATCGCCGAATCGATCACCACGCCATGGGCGGTGGCCTTGTTGTCGATCAGCAGCTGTCGAAGCTGCACGCTCGACTGGGTGTACATGTCCTTGAACTCACCGGTCGCTCCGTCGAGGACCTGCCGAAAGTTCTCGTCGACGTTGTTGGAGTCGATGCTGGTCAGGACCTGGGCGTAGTTGACGGCGGCTTGCTGAGCCTCCTGTCCCGCCTGGTCCAACTGACGCTGTTGCCACTGCTGCCACCCGAGAAAACCGTTGATGGCGAGGGAGATAAGGAGTATCAGCGGCAGGACGCCGCGGCGCAGGTACTGTAGCCAGGGTCGTTTGGCCAGCCCGGACTTGTCACCTTTGGTCTTGCGCTTGCGCCCGAACGGGATGTCGTCTTCGTCGGTGTCGGCGATGAATTCTGTGTCTGTGCCGTCCGCGTCTTCGGCGTCCTCGGCCTCGGATTCTTCGTCCGCCTCGGCATCGTCCTCCGCCTCGGCATCGACCTCGGTCTCTTCGATGTCGACGTCCTCGCCTGCGACTTCCGCCTTCTCGTCCTCGGTATCGCTGGTAATCCCAGTTGTCACAGTCACATCAATCTCCTCAGGTGGGCGGACTGTCGGTCTCAGTGTGGTGGCTCGATGGGCAGGGTCGGACCGCCGTACGGCGTCGGAATCGTGTAGCGGCCCTTCGGCGTCGGGTCGCTTCTCCTGCCCAGGTCAGCGCCTGGTGGGGGACCGGCGGTGTCGTCGCCCGCCGGCCGCGGGGCGTTCTTGGCTCCCCGGATACCGTACCCGGGGTCGTCGTCGCGGCAATACGTGTAGATGAACGGCTCGTAATAGTCCGCCCCAGACGGTGGGTGCGCGGGCGTTCCGTAGTCGCACGCGTACCGGGGATACAGTTCGGCCGTCGCCCAAACAGCATGGTCGTGGAAGGCGCTGGCCAGCGCGTCGATCGCCGACCCGCGGTAGTCCGGGAACAACGCGTTGAGTGCCGGCACGCGCAGATACAGCAACTGGGAGGCGGTCGCGAGGCTGCCCAGCAGCTGCACCATCGTCTCCGAGTTGTCGTCGAACAACCGGTCGATGGTCGAAAGCTGCTGCGGCGCAGTCCCCGTCAAGCGCCGATAACCATCCTGCATTCGGGCCACGCCGGCCAGGGTCCGCCTGAAGTCGACGGTGGCGGCGGCGAGCCCGGCATTCTTGTCGGCCGCCAAGTTCAGCACCACCCGGCTGGTCCTGATGATGCTGGTGGTTTCGGGCAGCACCGAATCGAGCGTCGACAGCAACATCATGCCCCCGTCGACGATCGCCGTCAGCTTGCCCGGACCCTCTCGGCTAAGGCTGAGTTCCTTCTTGATCAGCTCGATCTTGCGCGGATCGACCTGCGCCAACAGACCATCGGCATCACCGAGCAGCTGCGCCAAACTCACCGGGACGCTGGTCCGATTCAGCGCTATCAAGCTGCCGTCGTGCAGATATGGTCCGGTGTCGGAGTCGGCTTCGAAGTCGATGTACTGCTCGCCGGCGGGTGACAGGGCGGACACGTGGGCAACCGCGTTCGCCGGGATCTTCACTGTGGACGTGATCCTGGCAACGGCGTCGACCCCTTGGTCGGTGATCCGCAGCGATTCGACGCGCCCGATGCGCACCCCACGCAGCGCAACATCCTGATTGGGCAGCAGCCCGCCGGATTCCGTGAGCTGCACCGTGACTCGATAGGTCGACGCAAAGGGTGTCACGCGCAGTGCGCCGATCAGCAGGTAGGCAGTGGCGACAATCAACGTGAGCGCCAGTCCGGCCACCGACAGCCAGACCTGGCGTCGGTGCGCGGCCCGTACCGTCCGGACGAGGATGTTGGCGGCTGACGTGATCATCCCGGCGGTCCTGGCGTGAGGGGACCGGGCAACTGGGGCTGCGGGGTTTCCGTGGGGGCGACCATGACTCCGCCCGGGACGTTGGGATCCGGGATCACCGGTACCTGAGGCGAGTTCGGGCCGCGACCGACCACTCGTTCCTGAAGCCGCCACAGCATGTACTTCAGGGAGCCGACGAACTGGTTCCAGGTGAACCTGTTCGGTCCATGTAGCCCCCTGTCACCGGGGAAGCCGATGTCGGGTATCGACCCCAAGATCAGCTGGTCGAGACTGGCGTGGACTGAGACCCCCGATCCCGCAGTCATTTTGATGATAGGGGCGAACATTCGGTTCAGGGTTAGCAAGCTGGTGTCGGGGCTTACCGCGATATCGTTGGCCGCTTCGGCGAGCGTGTTGAGGTCTTGGACCACGCTTCTGCCGCTGGTGTCGGTTCCGCCGAGCGACGGGAACCGGGCCAGCAACCGGCTGGTGTCACCGACTTGCACCAACAGGTTGGTCAGGTCGGTGGTGTTGGCGGACAGGGCGCTCATGCCCGGTTCGGCGGCCGCCATCAGCTCGCTGAGGGTTTGGTTCTTGGCGTCGAGTTGTGCACTGAGGCGGGATAATTCGGTCATTGCGTCCGAGATCTGGCCGGACCGCGAGTCCATGGTGCGCAGCAGCTGATTGGACTTGCGAATCAGTTCTCCGAATGCCTGTCCCTGGTCGCCGGTGGCTTTGCCGAAACCGTTGATGATGTTGGTGAAGTTACGTACCGCGCCGCCGTTCACCAGGATCGCAGCCGAGCTCAGCACCGACTCCACGGTGGAGGCGGCGGTCGTGAACTCCAGATCGATGGTGTCGCCGGATTTCAATAATGGTGCGTTCGGATCGCCGTCCGCGGGTGGCTTCAGCGCGACGAAAACGTCGCCGAGCGGTGTGGCCGTGCGCAACTCGGCCGTGCTGCCCCGCGGCAGCAGGACACCATCGCGGATGCGCAGCGTGGTGACGGCGGTGTAGTTGCGTGCGACCATCGACTCGACCTGCCCGACGTCCGCACCGCCAAGCTTGACCTTGGCATTCATCGGCAGGTTGAGCGCGTTGGAGAACACCGCGGTCAGCATGTACCCGCCGGAACCCAGGCCCGGGGCCGGAAGGGGAAGGCTGGCAAGGCCGTCAGTGGCGCATCCCGCGCTGAAGACCGCCGCGGCCATGATCGCGACTGCGGACCTGACGCGCGCTCGCGTTCCCATGGCGTTCATTTCTGACCCATCGCTGCCAAGCCGTCCAGGACGTAGGTCAACCCGAAGTCGGGCCCGAAATCCTGTAGTGTCCCAGTGCTGCAGCCGAGTTGGCGCAAGCCCATCAAGTTGCAGATCTCTTTGGTGAGCTGACTGTCGAAGATCATGCGGTCGGTGAGGAAGTGTGCCCGCACCGCGCCGTTCTCACGGTCCACCATGTTGTAGGCGTTGTCGGCCAACATCGGACCTATATCAAGGATTTCGGCGAGCTCGCGCTGGTTGTCTGCAAGCGTCTTCACCACGGTGTTGCCGTTCAGCAAAGCCTGCCTGATGAGTTCACGATTGGCGTCAAAGAGATCGCCTGCCCGCTGCACCAACTGGTCGAGTTTTTTGCCGGTGGTGCCGCTGCCGATGTCCTCGTCGGCCAAGATCTGGCTGACTTGGTGGATGGTTGATGCGAATTCCCGCAGCTTGCCGTCGTTGTTGGCGGCGGCTTCGAACAGCGAACTGATGTTCTTGATGATCGTGGTGATCTGGGCGCGCGTCTGGGCGCCGCCATCGCTGCTCAAGCGCAGCGCCTTGGAGAGTTCGTCGAGCGCCTTCTTGATATTTGCGCCGTTGCCTCTGACCACCTCGGCGCCGCCGTTGAGCACGTCGGCAACTGGGCCGCCGCCGTGGCCGTCGCCTTCCAAGGATCTGGTCACCCGGTCGAGAACGGCCAGCACACGGCTGAATTCGACCGGTGTCTTGGTGCGCGTCAATCCGATGGTGTCGTGGTTCGCCAACTTCGGGCCCCCGCGGTACGGCGGCGTGAGCTCGATCTGCCGGGCGGTGAGGATCGACGTGGACACGGTGACGGCTTGCACATCCGCCGGGACGTCGACGTGCCGGTCGACGGTGAACTGCACTTCGACGTAACTACCTTTGGCGACGACCTTGGTGACCGTACCCACCTTCATGCCTAGCACCGCGACCACATTGCCCTCGTAAAGCCCGGAGGCGCTGTCGAATTGAGCCGTCACCGTGATCGGTTCCTGCTTGCCGGCCAGGTACCACCAACCGATGCCGACCGCGGTGACGACCGACGCGACGATCGCCACGACCGCGATGAGCCGCCCCCTCATGCGCAGTCCTTGAAGTACGGGATCATTCCGAATTGCTGGGCGCGCAAGCTGATTGCGCACATCCACGAGTCGATGAGCAGCCCACTAGGAAGATTGAAACTGACGGCGTTGGCGTCACCGGTCAGGTTGGCAGCCTCGCGTGCAAAGACCGGGGCGATTTGCAGCGTGTTGCGTAGCAGATCGTCGTGCTGAGCAATCATGTCGGTGAATTCGCGCAGATCTTTGAGCAGCGTCTCGATGCCGGAGCGGTCGTTGACGACGAGCTGGTTCATCGTGTCCACGAAGCTGGTGAGGGATTGCATCATCGCGTGGAAGACAGCGCGCCGCGCGACGAACTGGCCGAGCAGGTCTTGCGACTGATTGACCAGGTTGCCGAGATTGGCCTGCTGACGACGCAACGTGTTGGTGACCTGCTCGGTGCTGCGCAGCAGCTCACCGAGTTGATCACGGCGTTGCGCGATGATCGATGACAACGAGTCGATGTTCGCCATGGCCTGTGGCACGACCTCCGGCAGCTTTTCGAGTTGCTTGCCGAGTATGGACAGCGACTGGGCGAACCTGTCCGAGTCCACCTGTTCGAAAGTGGTGGTGGCGTCCTTCAGCGCGGCCTGCAGGTCGTAGGGGACCTGGGTGTGCGCCAAGTCGAATGTGTTGTTGGCCAGCGATCCTGGGCCGTTGGGCTCCAAGGCCAGATAGCGTGCGCCCAGAATTGTCGTGACCTTGATCGACGCCGTGGAATCCTTGCCCAACTTGACGTCATCGCGAATTTTCAAACCGGCTTCGACGTGGTCGCCGTCCAGCTTCATGCTGGTGACCTCGCCAACGGGGATGCCGGCCACCGTGATTGGGTTTCCCGGCTGCAGCGCAGCGGCCTGCACGAACTCCGCGGTGTAGTGCCGGTAGCCGGCGCCGATCATGTGCACGACGAGCATGGATCCGATGAGCACTGCCACTACCGCGCACGCGATAAACCCGAGCCACGTCTTGTTGTAGCTCTCCAGCGGCCGCTTCTTCAGCCGTGCAAGCATTCCACTCGCCATCAGCCACCGCCCATGGGTCGGCATTTCGGGGTGTGCTTCGCCTTGTTTCCGGGTGTGGCGGCGTTGATGATGATCGGGGTTACGTCGTTGAGGCCGGGGAAGAACCCAAAGATGTTGACGTCGCATGCGTAGGCGTTGCCGTAGGCACCCTGGTTGGCGATGCGGACCAAACCTTTCAGCAGCAGCGGCAGGTTGTCGCCGAGGAAGGCCACCTGCGGTTCGATGTCGAGCAAGTGCCGGGTGGCCCCCGGACGGCGATCGATGAACGCGCGCAGCGCCGGGTAGTCATCCCGCGCGGCCTTCGATAGGTGGGTCAGCAGCCGCGACATGGCACCCATCGAGGACACCAGTTCGGGACGCCGCTGGTCCAGGGCGGCGACCACGTCTCGGGTCTGGGTGAGGACGCCGTCCAGGTTGGCGTTCTGCGCCGCGAGGTTGACGACCACCTTGTTGAGGTTGGTGATCACATCGCCGAGCGCTTGATCCCTGCCGGCGAAAGTCTCGGTTAGCGTCGAGGTTTGACTGATCAGGGTGGCAAGTGACGAGGTGTCGCCCTGCAGCGAGGCGAGCACACCCTTGGTCAGGTTGTCGGCGTCACGCGGATTCAACAGGCTGAACAGCGGCTCGTAGCCGTTGAGCAACGCGGTGACGTCGAACGACGGTTCGGTGCGTTCCAGTGGGATGACGCTGCCCGGCGCCAACTGCTTGCGGTCACCTTCCTTGCCCAAAGACAGTCCGAGATAACGCTGCCCGACGATGTTCTGGTACGTCACTGAAGCGACCGTGTTGCCGTAAAGGTGCTGGTCGGTCTGCACGACGAACGAAACTTTCGCGAGTTTGCCTTCCAGCGCGACCTTTTCGACCCGGCCCACCCGGACCCCGGCCATTCGGACGTCATCGCCGTCACGCAGACCGTAGACGTCGGTGAACATCGCGGAGTACGACGCCGTCGTACCGGCAACGTCACGCCGCAGGCTCACATAGACCAGCCACGTCAGCGTCATCGCGACGACCATGAACAGCGTCAGCCCGATCAGCGGTGCCCGAAACCTTAGTTGCATGTCACCCGTGCTCCTCGGTTGACGATGCGGGAATCAGCGAAACCGTGGTGCCGCGGGCGACCGGGCCCAGCAGAATCTCGGTGGCGGCAGTGGCGGGCCGACCGGTGATCACGCCCAACATGTTGCGCTCGTAGTCGCTGCCTACCGGTCCGACATTGCCGCCGAAGGACGACGGCCCCCAATATGACGACGGCACCGAGCCTGCCGCGGGCGGTCCCAGCAGGGGCGCGGGTGGGGTTGGACCGTGTGCTGGTGGGGACGGGTCCGGGTCGTCGGGGTTGGCGCCGGTCCGAATCGGCGGCGACGGCGAAATGAACGGCGGCAGAGGGGGATTGGGATCGACCAGGCTGGGGTTGGGATTGATCAGCGGGGGGCCGACGGCCACCAGGTTGCCGTCGGGGCCGATCACCGTTCCCGGTGGCGGTGCCAGATCCTTGGGCGGTTGATAATTCTGTGGCAGCAGCACGTCCGGCAGATCCGGCTTGTTCGGAACAAGCGGCGCCGTGTAGCAGCTCGGCCCCTTCACCTCGCCGTAACGCGGGCAGTCGGCTCGGGTGTAGGCGAACGTCTGAGTGAACGAGACTCTGGCACGCATGTTGCCGACGGCCAGCTCGGGAATCCAGACCTCTTCCAGGAACTTGTTTGCCAGGTTGTCGAGTTTGGTGACCGCGGGGAGGAGGTGGTGCGACTTGAGGGCCAGCACGCCGACGACCGGGGTGAGTTCGGTGGAGATCCTGATCAGCTGGTCGATGTGGTTGTTCAGTGAGTCGTACGCGGTGCCAGTCGTATTCGCGGCCGCTGACAACAGCGAAGTCAACTGTCCGCGCGTCTCTGCGAAGGTCCGCATCGGCTCGACGGCCTGATGAAGTGCGTCGAACAGGTCCGGCGCGGTTTCTTCCAGGCCGCGTGCGGCATCGATGAGGGCCGACACGGTGGAGGGGCCGGCATCGGTGCTGACAATTGAATTGAGTTGGTCCAGAAGACGATTCAGCTGTGCGCCGCTGCGAAGCAGTTCGTTGCGCCGGTGGTCGGTCGCGGCACCCAGCGCGGCCAGAACCCCGACCGATCGGTCCTCGCGCCCACGCCCGGCCGCAGCGAGCAGGTCGCGCAGTTTACTGACGGTGGTTTGGAACAGCACCGTCGGCAACTGGGTGTCTTCGGGGATGTGAGCTCCCGCACGGATGGGCGAACCGGCACCGTTACCCACCAACTGAACCGACGACACCGCGAAGACGTTACTGGGCACCACGCGTGCGGTCACCGCGGCCGGAATCGACTTCACATACTCCGGTTTGAGATTGATCTGGACGTAGTTGGGCTTTCCATTGGTCGCGGGGATGACGTCTTCGACCATTCCGACCAGCACGCCGTGGTACTTGACGTCGGACTTCTGCGGCAGGCCGTCGCCCACGTTGACCAGGTCGGCGACCACGCGGATGTAGTTGTCCAGCCGCCCGGTCGATTTGAGCAACAATCCCACGGTCAGCACCATTGCCACGACCACGACCGCCGCCCCGCAGGCGAGCAGTTGCCGGTCCGACGGTCCACGCCCGTCGGTGTCAAAGGAATTCGCGTTGCGGCCCAACCTAACCACCGAACCTTGCGCCGGCGTCGACTCCCCACAGCGCCATGGTGAGCAGCATATTGACCATGATCACCACCGTGATGCTGGCCCTCATGCCATGTCCCGCGGCGACACCCACGCCCTCCGGTCCGCCGCTTGCGTAGTAGCCGTAGTAGCACTGGATCGTCGAGGCGATCCACACGAACACAACGGCTTTGATCATCGAATAGACGATGTCCTTGCCGGCCAGCATCAGCGAGAAGTAGTGCAGGTAGGAGCCGGTGGACCCGCCGCTGCTGAATTGCACCACCAGTTGGGTCGTCAGATAACCAATTGCCAGGCATGCGGTGTACAGCGGGACGATCGCCGCCACCGAGGCGATGAGCCGAGTCGTCACGAGGTACGGAATGGGCCGAATGGCAATTGATTCCATGGCGTCGATCTCTTCGGCGATCCGCATCGACCCAAGCTGCGCGGTGAACCGGCAGCCGGCCTGCATGGAAAACGCCAACGAGGCCATCAGCGGCGCCAACTCGCGGGTGTTGACGAGCGAGGAGACGAACCCGGTGGCCGGTCCAAGACCGAGCAGATCAAGGAAGTTGTAGCCTTCGATGCCGACGAGCGCGCCGACCGTCATCCCGAGCACGACGGCCACGCCGGCCGTGCCGCCGCCCACCACGATCGAACCGTTGCCCCAGGTGATGTTCGACAGGAGTCGCAGGAATTCCCCTCGGTACTGGCGCAGTGCCAGCGGCACGCCGGCCAGCGCGCGAAGGAAGAAGACGAGCATGTGCCCGAGCCGTCGCAGTGGTACCGCGCTTCGGTGCGCGAGCTGGACCAGCGGGTCGGTGACCTGCGCCAGCGGTCGGTAAGCAGATACCGCCACGCTAGAGCCCCGTCCTGGGCGAGAGCATGACGTAGAGCTGGCTGATGGCCACGTTGACGATCATCAGCACCAAGATCGATTCAACGACGGCAGCGTTCACCGAATTCGCGACACCCGTGGGCCCGCCCTTGGTGGACAGGCCCTTCTGGGCCGACACCACGGCCACGATCGCGCCGAAAATGACCGCCTTCAACAGCGCCAGAATCATGTCGCCGGTTGTGGCGAACGAGGCGAACGTCGACACGAAGCTGCCGGGCGCGCCGTCTTGGAAGTACACGTTGAACATGTAGCTGGCGAAAAACCCGACGAAGCACACCACTCCGGTGAGCGCGACGCCGATCATGATCGCCGCGGCGAAACGCGGTACCACCAGGCGGCGGATCACCGATACGCCCATCACTTCCATCGCGTCGGTTTCCTCGCGCATGGTTCGCGAACCCAGGTCGGCGGTGATGGCCGAACCGACGGCCGACGCCATCAGGATGGCTGCCACCAGCGAAGCGCCCTGGCGAATGACCGCGAGGCCACTGGCCGCGCCGGCCAGTGAGGTGGCGCCGACCTGACCGGCGAGCAACGCGAACTGGATCGACAGGGTGACACCGATAGGTAACGAGACCAGGATCGTCGGCAACACCGCCGTCCCGGCCATGAAGGCGCCCTGGCGAATGAACTCGTACCACTGGAATCGGCCGGTGAAGAGATCGAAAAAGAAGTATTGGATGGTGCGCACGCCGAGGACGAACTGCTCGCCCACCGTAGTGAGTGAGGCCAGTGGGTGCCGTCGGACGTATCCGGCTGACCAATCCTGAATAGCCGTGAGACCGTCACCCGCGCCGTCATCTCGGCTTGGGGTGGGCGGGTTGGCTTCCTGCTGAGCGGTCATTTCAGCGTCACCGGAGGACGAGCGAGCAAACTTTGATTGACGTCATCGCGTTGCCGCAGCCGACTTCATCGCGCGCTCTCCCACCAAGTGACTTATGTGTGACGAGCAGAGGAAATCGGGGCGCGGTCGAGGGGTTTTCGCCTGTAGAGGCGCCCGCTGTCCCGTAATTCTGCAGCTCAATCTGGTTCGCCGTATCACGGTAGCCTACTTGATAGCCACTTTCAATAGTGGAGTCCCCCTCACTTTACGGCCGTCAACGGCCACGCTATGGTATTGGGATGCCGGACTCGCGAAAGTGATTGGCATGTCCCCAGCAAACATCGAATCGCTACGCGACCGGCGGCGTGCGGAGTTGCTTTCGCAGATTCAGCACACCGCGTACAAGTTATTCGCCGAGCGCGGATTCGACGCCGTGACCACCGAAGACATCGCTACGGCCGCGGGTATCTCGATTAGCACCTATTTCCGGCACGCGCCGACGAAGGAAGGTCTGCTGGTCGATCCCGTCCGGCAGGCTTTCAGCAACATGCTCGACACCTTCAGCGCCGCGCCGGCGGACGAATCAGCGGTCGAGGTGTTGATGCGGATCTTCGTCAACCACGCCAAGAATGCCGGTGTCCTCTACCGCCTCGGCGACTGGCAGCGGGCCATCGTGACGGCGCCACACCTGTTGAGCAATTCGTCATTGGTCCGCGATGAAGATCAGCGCAGGTTCGTCGAACTCGTCGCCGAGCGGATGGGCGTCGACGCGGCCGTCGACATACGACCGTCGCTGCTGGTTTACATCAGCTTGGCCACGGTCAAGTTCGTCGTCGGCCGCTGGTTGACCGACGAGGCCATGCAGGACGAGCCGATGGACGTCCAGCTGGAAAAGGCGCTACGGATTACCTTGGCCGGATTCGGCTGACAGTCACCCGCAGCGATCGCCTCTGGCGTCAGCCTGTTGTCTGGTCAACCAGCGTCGCGGCCGGCGCGTTGGTCCGCACTGACTCGATGCCGTTCTGAGCAGCGGCCTTCGACTTGTACCCCTCGCTGCTGGCAATGACTTCTCCGTTGGCTGCCTTCAGTCGAAACCGGAATTCGCCGCGTGCGTCGTTGAAGATCTCAAACTTGGCAGCCATCGCCAGCCCCTTCGATTGACAGTACCGACCCTGGATTCCACGCTAGCCCCGTCCGGGCGAACTGGACACAGGCGCGGATTCCTCGTCGACCTGCTCTCGTGGCGTGGGGGCAGTACCGTTGGCGACATGCCGGTCGGAGACGTCCTTGAAGAAGGCGCGAGCTATTGCATCAACTGTCGCGCCGACGCCCGCTATCAAGTCATCGACGTGACCGGCGACGGCGAACGGATGGACCGTCAATGGCTGTGCCCGGGGAATCACCGCGACACCCACGTGCAGCACGAATACCCGCAGTACACCTGGGAAGGCCGGCGCAAACTGGCCCTAGAGGCGCAGGCGAAGGCTGACAAGCAGAGGTCAGAGGGCTGAAAAGGCCCTCTGACCAGTCGGGGTGGCTGACGGGACTCGAACCCGCGACACCCAGGATCACAACCTGGTGCTCTACCAGCTGAACTACAGCCACCATTGCCGCATGCGCGGCGACGTCGATACTAGCCGTTCGGATGCTCGGCGGCCGAATCAATACCGTCCGAGCCATCCGTGCCGCCCTGAAGTTCCTCGGCAACCGCCGCAATCTCGCTGGTAGACGGCCCGGGGGGCGGCACGAACACGGTGCGCCGGTAGTACTTCAACTCGCGGATGGATTCGTGGATGTCGGCCAGCGCCCGGTGGGCCAGCCCCTTGGCCGGCTGCCCGAAGTAGATCCGCGGGTACCAGCGGCGACAAAGCTCCTTGATCGAGCTGACGTCGATCATTCGGTAGTGCAGAAACGCATCCAACTTGGGCATGTCGCGGGCGATGAAAGACCGGTCGGTGGCGATCGAGTTCCCCGCCAGCGGGGCCGTCTTTGGCTGTTTGACGTGCTCGTTGATGTAATCGAGCACCATCGCCTCGGCGGTGGCCATGTCGACGGTCGACGCCTTCACCTCGTCGATCAACCCGGACCGGGTGTGCATCTCGGCGACGACGTCGATCATCGAATCCAAGGCGGCGTCCTCGGCGTGAATCACCACGTCGACCCCGTCGCCAAGAATGTTCAGGTCGGCGTCGGTGACCAGGGCGGCGATCTCGATCAGTTTGTCCGACCCCAGATCGAGCCCTGTCATCTCGCAGTCGATCCACACCAGTTCGTCACGCACAGACCCCACAGTAAGGCGTGGCGAACGACACGGCTGATGGTGACCACCACCGCCTCCGCATTCGGCAAGTAGTGTGAGCCTTGCCGTACCGCACGGGTGGCCACTGGAAAAGGAATGCGGGACGATGAGCGATGAATCTGAGCTGACCCCCGCAAAGCGGATTTCGGCCGGCTACGCCGTCGAGGGTCAAGCCCTCGAACTGGGAACCGTCGTGGTCGACGGCCAGGTCGACCCGACCGCCCAGATCCGCATTCCGCTGGCGACCGTCAACCGGCACGGGCTGGTGGCCGGAGCCACCGGGACCGGTAAGACGAAGACGCTGCAGCTGATCGCCGAGCAGCTCAGCGCGGCGGGGGTTCCGGTTTTCATGGCCGACGTGAAGGGTGACCTGTCCGGCCTGTCCCGTCCCGGGGAGGGCAACGACAAGACGGCCGCGCGCGTCAAGGACACCGGGGACAACTGGGAGCCGACCGGATTCCCGGTCGAGTTCCTGTCGCTGGGCACCAAGGGGATCGGCGTGCCGGTGCGTGCGACGGTCGCCGGCTTTGGCCCGGTGTTGTTGTCGAAAGTGTTGGGGCTCAATGCCACTCAAGAATCGACATTAGGCCTGATCTTCCATTGGGCGGAGGGCAGGAATCGCCGGCTGGTGACCCTGAACGACTTGCGGACCGTCATCGGCCACCTGACCAGTGACGAGGGCAAGGCTGACCTGAAATCCCTTGGCGGAGTGTCGTCCACGACGGCGGGTGTCATCCTGCGGGCGCTGGTGAACCTTGAGGGTGAGGGCGGCGACACGTTCTTCGGTGAGCCGAAGCTGGACTCGAACGACCTGCTGCGCCAAGACGGTCAGGGGCGCGGCATCATTTCGCTGCTCGAGTTCAGCGGTCAGTCGCTGCGCCCGGTCATCTTCTCGACCTTCCTGATGTGGTTGCTCGCAGACCTTTTCAATGAGTTGCCCGAGGTCGGCGACGTGGACAAGCCCAAGCTGGTGTTCTTCTTCGACGAAGCGCACCTGTTGTTCGCCGACGCGTCGAAGGCTTTCCTGGAACAGGTTGAGCAGACCGTCAAGCTGATCCGCTCCAAGGGCGTCGGCGTGTTCTTCTGCACGCAGTTGCCGACGGACCTGCCGAACGACGTGCTGTCCCAGCTGGGCGCACGCATCCAGCACGCGCTGCGGGCGTTCACCCCCGACGACCAGGCGGCGCTGAGTAAGACCGTTCGCACCTACCCGAAAACCGATGTCTACGACCTGGAATCGGCGTTGACGTCGCTGGGTATCGGCGAGGCTGTCGTCACCGTGCTCTCCGAAAGGGGTGCGCCCACGCCGGTCGCCTGGACCCGCATGCGGGTGCCCCGGTCGCTGATGGCAGCGATCGGTACCGATGCTGTTGCTGAGGCGGCGACGCAAAGTTCGTTGCAGGCCAAGTACGGACGGACGGTCGAACAGGAGCCTGAGCCGACCGAAGTCGACGAACAGGCTCCCGCGCAGGCGCCTACCCCCGGTTATCCGCCGGTGCCGGCGAATTCCGAGATACCGCCCATGCCTCCGCCTTTCGAGCCGTCGTCGTCGCGGCGCAAGGAGCCCGCCGTGTGGGAGGAAGTCCTGGATCACCCAGCGGTGAAGGGCGGCATCAACACGGTGCTACGCGAGGTCGTCCGCAACTTGATGGGCCGCGGGGGCTCACGCTCCCGCCGTCGTCGGAAGTGATGCGGGCTCAGCCGCCGCCGAGCTTCTTGTAGAACGCTCCCACGATCGGTGACACGATGGCACGGGGGGCGTACCCGCTCGCCACCGACATCGCCTTCGATGTCAGTCCCGGAACCACACGCATCTTGTTGCGCTCCAAGGCATCCAGCGACACCTGGGCGGTGTGCTCGGTCGAAATCCACAGGAAATCCGGCACCAGTTTCTCGACCAGCGACCGTTCGTCGCCTTCGGGTAGATCGGTGCGCACCGGCCCCGGCGCAAGCAGTGTGACGTGCACTCCGTGCTTGCGCAGCTCGCCGCGCAGCGATTCGCTGAAGGTGTTGGCAAATGCCTTGCTGGCGGCGTAGGTGGCGTTGTAGGGGATTGGCGAATTGCCCGCTGCCGAACCGGAAATCAGGATGCCGCCGGCTTTGCGTTCCACCATGCCCGGTAGCACCGCCAACGTAAGATCATGCACGCCAAGGACGTTCAGTTGTACCTGGGCCTTCTCGCCGGCCGGGTCGAGGTCGGCGACCGCGCCGAACGTCGCCGTACCCGCGTTGGCGCACAAAATCGAGATCGGCCGGCTGGCGAGTTCGTCGGCGAGCTGGCCGCGTTCGGTGGGGTTGGCCAGGTCGGCCGGACGCACTTCGACGGCGACCCGATACTTGTCGACCAGCCGGGCCGCGAGCTTCGTGAGCAGGTCTTCGCGTCGTGCGGTGATGATCAGGCTGTGCCCCCGCGCGGCGAGTTCGGTCGCCAGCGCTTCGCCGATATTCTGCGAGGCGCCGGTGACAACGGCACGTGCGTCGGGGCTGGGCGCGGGTATCGGCATGACGACGATCGTAACCAGGGCGCAGCGGGTCGCCGTCAGAGCCAATAGGCTCTGGGCATGAGTCATCGGGGGTCGGGGTCGGAAGAAGACCACCACGATGGCGTGAATACGGATAGCGGGAGCCTGCAATCCACCGAGCCGGAAAATCCGCGGCAGAGCCAACCAGCCAAACCGCCGCGCTCCCGGGTAGCGGCGTGGGCCATTTGGGACGCCGGTCAAACCGGTCTGAGCGCGATCACGGCAACCTTCGTCTTCTCCGTCTACCTGACCACCAGCGTCGGAGAGGGCACCCCTCTTGGCGCGACACCGGTCAGCTGGCTGGCACGCAGCGCAGCGGCGGCGGGTATCACGATCGCGCTACTGGCACCGCTGCTCGGCGTGTGGGTCGAGTCACCGCACCGGCGCCGGGTGGCTTTGGCCCTGCTGACCACCACGTCGGCGGTGCTGACCTGCTCGATGGCGCTGATCCGTGACGAACCCGGTTACTTTTTCGCCGGGCTGGTGCTGCTGGCTGCGACTTCGGCCAGCGGCGACCTGGCCAGCGTCCCGTACAACGCGATGCTGCGTCAGTTGTCGACGCCGGAAACCACCGGCCGAGTATCTGGCTTGGGCTGGGCCGCGGGCTATTCGGGCAGCGCCCTGATGCTCATTTGGGTCTACCTCGGGTTCATGAAGGGATCCGGTGACACCCGCGGGCTGTTGCATCTGCCCACCAACGACGGATGGAACGTACGCGGGGCGGTGCTGATGGCGGCCTGCTGGCTGGCGGTGATGGCGCTGCCGCTGCTGTTGGTTGCGCACCGACTGCCCGGCGCCGAGGTGCGGGTTCCGCCACCGGCCAACGTGTTCAGCGCGTACCGCAAGCTGTGGGCCGACATCACTGCCGAGTGGCACCGCGACCGCAACCTGGTGTTTTTCCTGGTGGCGAGCGCGCTGTTCCGGGACGGGCTGGCCGCGATCTTCGGTCTCGGGATGGTGCTGGGTGTAAAGGTGTACGGCGTCGCCGAAGCCGACGTGCTGATCTTCGGTGTGGCCGCGCTGGTGGTGGCCGCACTGGGCGCGGTGGCCGGTGGCCTTGTCGATCACCGCGTCGGATCCAAACCGGTGATCGTCTTCTCCTTGACCGCCATCCTCGCTGCCGGACTGGCCATGTTGGTCCTATCGGGCCCGCTGACCTTCTGGGTGTGCGGATTGTCACTTTGCCTGTTCATCGGCCCGTCACAGTCCGCGTCGCGTGCCCTGTTGCTGCGCATGGCCCAGCACGGCAAGGAGGGGGTGGCGTTCGGCCTGTACACGATGACGGGCAAGGCGGTGTCGTTCCTGGCGCCGTGGCTGTTTTCGGTGTTCGTCGACCTGTTCAAAGCCGATCGGGCCGGCCTGGGCGGCATCATCCTGGTACTGCTTGCGGGACTGCTGATAATGCTGACCGTGCGGGTGCCACCCGCGCACCGCGTGAACGTTCCCTGAACCCGGGCTTCGGTTAAGTCGGGGCGTCGCAGATGGTCAGGCCCACGCCGGTGCGCTGGCGCACCTGAACGCCGGCGACGGTGACCGAGCAGGTGACGTTGTGGCCGATGTTGATGATGGTGACGCTCGGAATACGTTCCGACGACTGCGGCAGGCTGACCTCTTTGCGCCACGGCAACGCCACATTGAATTCGGTCTGGATGAGTTCGCCGGTGTCGAGGTACGAAACACTGATGGCGCGGCCCTCGCCCGTCACGCTGTAGACAACGGTCTGCATGGCGCCCGGGACCGGCACCGCGGTGGTCGTGTCCGGGCTGCGGGGCGTCGTGGTCCGCGGTGTCCTGGTCGGTGTCCGCGTAATCGTCGGCGGCGGCGCATACGTCGAACTCGGGGCGGTCACCGGGGGCAGGGGCTCAACCGCTGTCTGTTCCTTGGCGGAGTCGTTGGCCACGATCAGCGCGATGACCAGCGCGACAACGAGCAGTACGGCTGCGCCGGCCACGACCCACAACCAGCGCGGCGTGGTCGGCGGTTCCGGCGGCGTGTTCGATCCGCCGGCAGCGAATTCGTCGTGCGCGGCGTGATCCTGCTGCCAGTACGGCGGCAATTGCCTGGTCTGATTCGATTCGCTGCCCGAGTACGTCCAGGTCGGAACGTAACTTCCATAGGTGGGTCCGTACGCCGCGGCTTGATCGGCGTATGCGGGATCGATGGGCGGCGAATAACGCGGAGCCTGCGAACCGGTCGGCCCGGACCCCGATGGAGGAGGAACATACCGGGGGGGCCGACGTGGATCGTTCATGTCCACCTCATGGGTTGCAGGTTACCTGCCGTGGCCGCTCAACCGGTCGAACGCGTGCGTCCCACGGGTCGTGAGCAGCGAACCTACGGGGGGCTGACCGCAAGTGCGGCGACCGTCATTGCCTTCATGACGGCGCGGGAACGCACCGCGCGGGACGGCTTGGCCTCCGCCGATTTCATGCTGTGCGGTGTGGAGTTCAGCAGCCCAAACACGGCGTGGGCCATCAGCCGGGCATCGGCCTCGGCCAGGTCAGGATGCGCGTCGCGCAGCACGCCGACCCAGACTTCCACGTACTGCCGCTGCGCCTTACGCACCTGGCGCTCTGCGGTCGCGGGCAAGTGAGCAAGATCTCGATCCTGGATCCGGATGAGGTCCGGTTCGCCCAACGCAAAGTCGAGATGGAATTCAATGAGGCCATCCAGCGCAGCGGCGGCGTCGGAGCTGTGAGTCTTGACGTTGCGGGCGCCGGCGAGCAGTCGGGCGCTGATCCCGACCAGCAATTCGACCAGCAGTGACTCCTTGTTGGGGAAGTGCCGGTAGATGGCCGGGCCGCTGACTCCGGCGGCCGCGCCGATGTCCTCTAGGCGCACCGCCAAGAAACCCCGCTCGGCGAACAACCGCTCCGCGGCCGACAGCAGTTGCAGGCGCCGGTCGGACTTCAACTGGCTGCGACGATTTGGGGCCTCGGGCTGCCCTGCCGGTTCGTCCGGTAAGGAGGACGCTGCCATGCCGGCCTCCGTACGCAACTAGTTCTGGACACTTCGGTTAATCGTCACTAACGTATCATGAGTTATTCGGTATTAACTCGAATTTGTCGTCTGGCGGAGGAGCCGTGGCAGCCACCGAGGCCGCAGGTCGCGATCCGCTGTCCTATGACCGCGGCGACGGCACGCCCCCGTTGCTCGAGACGACCATTGGCGTCAATCTCGCAGCGACAGTTGACAAGTGGCCGCAGCATGACGCGCTCGTCGACGTCCGTGCGGGGCGCCGGTGGACCTATGCGGAATTCCTAACCGACGTGCGCCGGCTCGCGACGGGGTTGGCGCGCGCCGGCATCGGGGAGGGTGACCGGGTCGGCATCTGGGCGCCGAACCGGTGGGAATGGGTGCTCGTTCAATATGCGACGGCAGAGATCGGCGCCATCCTGGTGACCATCAATCCCGCCTACCGGGCACGCGAATTGGCCTATGCGTTAACGCAATCCGGGGTGGCGATCGTGATAGCGGCCTCGGGTTTCCGGGATGCGGATTATTCGGCGATGCTGGCCGAGGTGGCCCCCACGTGCCCCGACCTGCGCGACGTGGTGCTCCTGGAAAGCGGCCGGTGGGACGAGCTGACCGGCGCGGCGCCCGACGTGGAGGTGTTGCAGCGGGCCGCGACAACGCTGGCCAACACCGGTCCGGTGAACATCCAATACACTTCCGGCACAACGGGATTCCCGAAGGGCGTCACGCTCACCCACCGCAACATCCTGAACAATGGTTATCTGGTGGGAGAACTGCTCGGCTATACCGCCGATGATCGAATCTGCATCCCGGTGCCGTTCTACCACTGCTTCGGGATGGTCATGGGCAATCTGGCGGCCACCAGTCACGGCGCCTGCATGGTGATTCCCGGGCCCGGTTTTGAACCCGCCGCCACCTTGCACGCGGTGCAGGCCGAACGCTGCACCAGTCTGTACGGCGTGCCGACGATGTTCATCGCCGAACTCGGTCTGCCCGATTTCGACGACTACGACCTCAGCAGCCTGCGCACCGGGATCATGGCGGGGGCGCCCTGTCCCATCGAGGTGATGCGCAAGGTCATCGACCATATGCACATGCCAGGCATCTCAATTTGCTACGGGATGACCGAGACATCCCCCGTCAGCACCCAGACGCGCAGCGACGATTCGCTGGAGCGGCGCGTCGGCACCGTCGGTCGGGTGGGACCGCATCTGGAAATCAAGGTGGTGGACCCGATCACGGGCCAGACCGTGCCCCGCGGCGTCGCCGGCGAATTCTGCACCCGGGGCTACTCGGTGATGCGTGGCTATTGGAACGACCCGAATAAGACCGCCGAGGTGATCGATGCCGACGGCTATATGCACACCGGTGACCTGGCGGAGATGGACGTGGACGGCTACGTCAAGATCACCGGGCGCATCAAAGACATCGTCATGCGCGGCGGCGAGAACATCTCTCCGCGCGAGATCGAGGAGTTCCTGTACACCCACCCGGACATCGTGGACGGTCAGGTCATCGGGGTCCCGGACGAGAAGTACGGCGAGGAGCTGATGGCGGTGGTCATCCTGCGGGAGGGCGCGCCGGAACTGACCGCGGAGCGCCTGCGCGAGTTCTGTATGGGCCGCATCGCCAGGTTCAAGATCCCGCGTTACGTGTGGATCGTGGACGAGTTTCCAATGACGGTCACCGGAAAGGTGCGCAAGGTGGAACTGCGGCAGCGCGCGATCGACCACCTGCGGGGTGCAGAGTGACCGGGGCGTCCCTGGACGGTTCGCAAGGGTAATGGTATTCTCGGCGCCAGCCAGTTAATGATTATTAACTGAGATTCGGGCCCCCGGGACGACGAGGAGACGCTGCGGTCATGGACAAGGTAGTGGCTACTGCGGCGGAGGCGGTTGCGGACATCACCGACGGGTCGTCTTTGGCGGTGGGGGGATTCGGGCTGTGCGGCATTCCCGAAGCGTTGATCGCGGCAGTGGCCGACCTCGGGGTCACCGACCTGGAGACCGTGTCGAACAACTGTGGTGTCGACGACATTGGGCTGGGAGTGCTGTTGCTGCACAAGCGCATTCGCCGGACGGTGTCCTCCTACGTGGGGGAGAACAAGGAGTTCGCGCGGCAGTTCCTGTCGGGCGAGCTCGAGGTGGAGCTGACGCCGCAGGGCACGCTGGCGGAGCGCCTTCGCGCCGGTGGAATGGGCATACCCGCGTTCTACACCCCGGCCGGAGTGGGGACCCAGATCGCCGATGGGGGACTGCCGTGGCGCTATGACGCGTCGGGGGAAGTTGCGGTGGTATCGCCGCCCAAGGAGACGCGCGAGTTCGACGGTGTCACCTACGTACTGGAGCGCGCGATTCGTACCGACTTCGCGCTCGTGCACGCCTGGAAGGGCGATCGGCACGGCAACCTGGTGTACCGCTACGCCGCGAACAACTTCAATGCGGAGTGTGCTGCCGCGGGCAGGATCACCATCGCCGAGGTCGAACATCTCGTGGAGCCGGGGGAGATCGACCCCGCGACGGTGCACACGCCCGGCATTTTCGTGCAACGGGTCGTCCATGTGCCAAATCCCACCAAGCACATCGAGAAGGAAACCGTGCGCTCATGATTTCTCTATTCGCCGAGCGTCACGCCAGAGTGACGTCGGGCGCCGCGCGTCACTCTGGCGTGACGCTCGCCAGCGCAGCAACCGGGAGGGGCGCCTGATGGCCTGGACCAGAGACCAGATGGCCGCACGCGTGGCGGCGGACTTCGAGGACGGGCAGTACGTCAACCTGGGCATCGGTATCCCGACCCTGATTCCCAATCACATCCCCGAAGGCGTACACGTCGTGCTGCATTCGGAGAACGGCATCCTGGGGGTGGGGCCCTATCCCCGGCGCGAAGATGTCGACGCGGATCTGATCAATGCGGGCAAGGAAACCGTCACCGTGCAGCCGGGGGCCGCGTTCTTCAGCTCGTCGGCTTCCTTCGGCATCATCCGCGGCGGGCACCTGGACGTGGCAGTGCTTGGCGCCATGCAGGTTTCGGTCACCGGAGACCTGGCCAACTGGGTGATCCCCGGCAAGATGGTCAAGGGCATGGGCGGAGCAATGGACCTGGTACACGGGGCCCGCAAGGTCATCGTGGTGATGGATCATGCCGCCAAGGACGGCAGCCCGAAAATCCTGGAACGCTGCACGCTGCCGTTGACCGGCGTGGGGTGCGTCAACCGGATCGTCACCGAGCTGGCGGTGATCGACGTCCGCGACGACGGCTTGCACCTGGTGGAAACCGCGCCGGACGTGTCGGTCGAGGAGGTGGTTGCGAAAACGCAACCTCCCCTTGCGGTTTCGGATTTGGCGTCCCGGTGACCGCGGTCGCCGCGCCGTCGTTCGCCGATCAGCACCGCGCGCTGGTGGCGCAACTCAACGAAAAGCTCGCCGCCGCAGCGCTCGGCGGCAACGAACGCGCCCGTGAACGCCACGTCAGCCGCGGCAAGCTGTTACCCCGCGAACGCGTGGACCGCCTGCTGGATCCGGGCAGCCCGTTCCTCGAACTTGCACCGCTGGCCGCCAATGGCATGTACGGTGACGAATCTCCCGGCGCGGGGATCATCACCGGCATAGGCCGGGTTTCCGGACGGGAATGCGTGATCGTCGCCAACGACGCGACGGTCAAGGGCGGCACCTACTACCCGATGACCGTCAAGAAGCACCTGCGCGCCCAGGAGGTGGCGCTGCAGAACCGGTTGCCGTGCATCTACCTGGTCGACTCCGGCGGCGCCTTCTTGCCGCGCCAAGACGAGGTGTTCCCCGACCGCGAACACTTCGGGCGGATCTTCTACAACCAGGCGACGATGAGCGCCAAGGGCATCCCGCAGGTGGCGGCGGTGCTGGGTTCCTGCACCGCGGGCGGTGCCTACGTGCCGGCGATGAGCGATGAAGCCGTCATCGTGCGCGAGCAAGGCACGATCTTCCTCGGCGGCCCACCCTTGGTGAAAGCCGCGACCGGCGAGATCGTCACCGCCGAAGAGCTCGGTGGCGGCGACCTGCATTCGCGGGTATCCGGCGTCACCGACCACCTCGCCGAGGACGACGAGGATGCGCTGCGGATCGTCCGCGCGATCGCGGCCACCTTCGCCCCGCGGGAGCCCGCCCAGTGGGAGGTGATCCCGACGGTCGAGCCCAAACACCCGCAGACCGATCTGTACGACATCGTGCCGCCCGACCCCCGGGTGCCCTACGACGTACACGAGGTCATCGCCCGGTTGGTCGACGGCAGCCAATTCAGCGAATTCAAGGCGCTTTACGGCAAGACGCTGGTGACCGCGTTCGCGCACATCCACGGCCACCCGGTCGGGATCATCGCCAACAACGGCGTCCTGTTCGGCGAATCCGCGCTCAAGGGAGCGCATTTCATCGAGCTGTGCGACAAGCGCAAGATCCCGCTGCTGTTCCTGCAGAACATCGCCGGATTCATGGTCGGTCGCGACTACGAGGCCGCGGGCATCGCCAAGCACGGCGCCAAGATGGTCACGGCCGTGGCGTGCGCCCGGGTTCCCAAGCTGACCGTGGTGATCGGGGGATCGTATGGCGCTGGTAACTATTCGATGTGTGGGCGGGCGTATTCGCCCCGGTTCCTGTGGATGTGGCCCAACGCGCGGATTTCGGTGATGGGCGGCGAGCAGGCCGCGTCGGTGTTGGCCACCGTGCGCGGTGAACAACTCAGCGCATCCGGCAAACCGTGGTCGCCCGAGGAAGAAGAGGCGTTCAAGGCGCCCATCCGCGAGCAGTACGAGGATCAGGGCAACCCGTATTACTCGACCGCCCGGCTGTGGGATGACGGAATCATCGACCCTGCTGACACGAGAACCGTTGTTGGGCTTGCGCTTTCGGCGTGCGCACATGCCCCGCTGGAAGCGGTCTCCTACGGCGTCTTCCGGATGTGAGTCGCGATGTTTGACACGGTATTGGTGGCCAACCGCGGCGAGATCGCGGTGCGCGTGATCCGCACCCTGCGCCGGTTGGGAATTCGCTCGGTCGCTGTCTACAGCGATGCCGACGCCGGGGCGCGGCACGTACTCGAGGCCGACGAAGCGGTGCGGTTGGGGCCGGCGGCGGCCCGCGAGAGCTACCTGGCCATCGACAAGGTCATCGACGCGGCCGTGCGCACCGGATCGCAGGCCATCCATCCCGGATACGGGTTTCTTTCCGAGAACTCCGATTTCGCCGCGGCCTGCGAACGTGCCGGGGTGGTTTTCCTGGGCCCGCCCTCCCGTGCGATCGAGGTGATGGGCGACAAGATCGCCGCCAAGAACGCCGTCGCGGCCTTTGATGTTCCGGTGGTCCCAGGCATCGCCAAGCCGGGCTTGACGGATGACGAACTCGTCGCGGCCGCGGACGATGTCGGCTATCCGGTGCTGATCAAGCCGTCGGCAGGCGGCGGTGGCAAGGGCATGCATCTGGTGGAGGACCCGGCGAGGTTGCGCGCTGCCTTGGTCAGTGCGCGACGTGAGGCGGCGTCCTCGTTCGGCGACGACACGCTGTTCCTGGAGCGGTTTGTGCTGCGGCCCAGGCACATCGAGGTCCAGGTGCTCGCGGACACGCACGGCAACGTGGTCCACCTCGGTGAGCGCGAATGCAGCTTGCAGCGGCGCCACCAGAAAGTCATCGAAGAGGCCCCGTCGCCGCTGCTCGACCCGCAAACCCGGGCGCGGATCGGCGCCGCGGCGTGCAATACCGCCCGCAGTGTCGACTACGTCGGCGCGGGCACGGTGGAGTTCATCGTTTCCGCGGACCGGCCCGACGAGTTCTTCTTCATGGAGATGAACACCCGCCTGCAGGTGGAACATCCGGTCACCGAGGCCGTTACCGGCTTGGACCTCGTCGAGTGGCAGCTGCGCGTGGCTGCCGGTGAGAAGCTTGGATTCGCCCAAGACGACATCGAATTGAGCGGCCACGCGATCGAGGCTCGGATCTACGCCGAAGATCCCGCCCGGGGATTTCTGCCGACCGGCGGCCGGGTGTTGGAGGTGATCGAGCCGTCCGGCAACGGGGTGCGAGTGGACTCCTCGCTGTCGGCCGGCACGGTCGTCGGCAGCGATTACGACCCGATGCTGAGCAAGGTGATCGCGCACGGGACCGACCGTGCGCAGGCCCTGGAGCGTCTCGATCGCGCGCTGGCGCACACCGCCGTGCTGGGCGTGCAGACCAATGTCGAGTTCCTGCGCTTCCTGCTCGCCGACGACCGCGTCCAGGCCGGCGACTTGGACACCGCGCTGCTGGACGAACGTTCGGGCGACTTCACCCCGCTGCCCGCACCAGATGACGTACTGGCCGCGGGCGGTCTCTTCCGGCAGTGGGCTTTATCTCTCAGGGGTCGTTCCGCGACGAGCACCCCCTGGGACGCCCCGACGGGCTGGCGGGTGGGCGGTGTAACGGCTCCGGTCCGAACGGACATGCGTACCCCGTTGCGCAGCGAGATGGTATCGGTGTGGGGCCTGGCCACCGACGCCAGGGTTCAGGTCGGCGACGGCGACATCCTCTCCGCCAGTGCGGATGTCGGGCGCGGCACGATCAGCGTGACCCTCGACGGGCTGCGTCGCGATTATCGCTGGGCGGAAGCCGATCGGCACTTGTGGATCGCCGACGAGCGGGGAACGTGGCACCTCTATGAGGCCGAGGAGCACAAGATTCACCGTGCGGTCGGCGAACAGCAGGCGGAGGTCGTCAGCCCGATGCCGGGCAGCGTCATCGCCGTCCAGGTCGACTCCGGAGCCGAAGTCTCCGAAGGCGACGTCGTGGTGGTCGTCGAGGCGATGAAGATGGAACACCCACTGACGGCACCGGTTTCGGGTCGAGTCGAGGTGCTGGTGTCCGTCGGCGACCAGGTGAAGGTGGACCAGGTGCTTGCCCGGCTGGTCCCCGAAGAAGCTACCGAAAGCAAGGAATAAAGGATTATGACTACAACCATTCCTGCGGGAACACTGCCCAAGGAATACGAGGATCTCCGCGATACGGTTGCCGACTTCGCCCGCTCCGTCGTCGCTCCCGTATCCGCCAAACACGATGAGGAACACAGCTTCCCGTACGAAGTCATCGCCAAGATGGGCGAGATGGGTCTCTTCGGACTGCCTTTCCCGGAGGAGTACGGCGGCATGGGCGGCGACTACTTCGCACTCGCCCTTGCGCTCGAAGAATTGGGCAAGGTCGACCAGTCAGTGGCGATCACCCTGGAGGCCGGGGTAGGCCTCGGCGCCATGCCCATCTACCGGTTCGGCACCGAGGAGCAGAAGCAGAAGTGGCTGCCGGATCTGATCGCCGGGCGTGCGCTGGCAGGCTTCGGTCTGACCGAGCCGGGTGCGGGATCGGATGCCGGTGGTACCCGGACCACCGCGCGCCTCGAGGGTGACGAGTGGATCATCAACGGCAACAAGCAGTTCATCACCAACTCGGGCACCGACATCACCTCGCTGGTCACCGTGACCGCGGTCACCGGCAGTCTCGCCGACGGCAAGAAAGAGATTTCGACCATCATCGTGCCCAGCGGCACATCGGGATTCATCGTCGAGCCGCCGTACAACAAGGTGGGCTGGAACGCGTCGGACACCCACGCGCTGACCTTCGATGACGCCCGCGTGCCGCAGGAAAATCTGCTCGGCGCTCGCGGCAGCGGGTACAAGAACTTCCTGTCCATCCTGGACGAGGGCCGCATCGCCATCGCCGCGCTGGCGACCGGCGTGGCGCAGGGTTGTGTCGATGAAAGCGTCAAGTACGCCAAGGAGCGTCAGGCGTTCGGCCAGCCGATCGGTTCCTACCAGGCGATCAGCTTCAAGATCGCGCGCATGGAGGCACGGGCCCACGTGGCCCGGACGGCCTATTACGAGGCAGCGGCAAAGATGTTGGCGGGCAAGCCGTTCAAGAAGGAAGCGGCGATCGCGAAGATGGTCTCCTCGGAGGCCGCGATGGACAACGCCCGCGACGCCACTCAGATCCACGGCGGCTACGGGTTCATGAACGAGTACCCGGTGGCGCGCCATTACCGCGACAGCAAGATCCTCGAGATCGGAGAGGGTACCACTGAAGTGCAGCTGATGCTCATCGCGCGATCGCTGGGACTGTCATGACGGGTAAGTCAGTTGTCCAGCGCGGGCTGTGGTTTGAGGAATTCGAGATCGGCACGACGTACCTGCACCGGCCCGGTCGCACCGTCACCGAGGCGGACAACGTCTTGTTCACCACGCTGACCATGAACACCCAGTCCCTGCACCTCGATGCGGCGTGGGCCGCCGAACAACCGGGCTTTGGCGGTGAGCGACTGGTGAATTCGATGTTCACCCTCTCGACCCTCGTCGGGCTGTCCGTGGCACAGCTGACGCTCGGTACCATCGTCGCCAACCTCGGCTTCTCCGAAGTGTCTTTTCCCAAACCGGTTTTCCACGGCGACACGCTGTATGCGGAAACCGTCTGCACCGCCAAACGGGAGTCGAAGAGCCGTCCGCGCGAGGGCATCGTCACCTTGGAGCACACCGGACGCAATCAGCACGGCGACGTCGTTGCCCGTGCGGTCCGCACGACGCTGGTGCAGAAGCGGCCCACCGAAGGGGAGTCCTGATGAGCCTGCGCGACGCCGGTCCGGCGTGGCTGTTTTGCCCGGCCGATCGCCCGGAACGCTTCGCCAAGGCCGCCGCCGCGGCCGACGTGGTGATCCTCGACCTCGAAGACGGTGTGGCAGCGGCGGATCGGCCCGCGGCGCGGAAGGCATTGCGTGACACCCCGCTGGACCCCCAGCGCACCGTCGTTCGGATCAATGCTGCCGGCACCGAAGATCAGCCGCGTGACTTGGAGGCGTTGGCCGACACCCCGTACACGACGGTGATGCTGTCCAAGACGGAGTCGGCCGAGCAGGTGTTGGCGCTGGCGCCGCGGGATGTCATCGCGTTAGCGGAGACTCCCCGGGGCGTATTGTTCGCCGCCGAGATAGCGGCGGCTGAACGCACCGTCGGATTGATGTGGGGCGCTGAGGATTTGGTCGCCACGCTGGGCGGCAGTTCCAGTCGGCGGGCGGACGGCACCTACCGAGATGTGGCCCGGCACGCCAGGTCGACGGCCCTGCTGGCGGCGTCCACGTTCGGTCGGTTGGCGCTTGATGCCGTGCACCTGGACATCCGCGACCTCGAGGGCTTGCGGGAAGAAGCGATCGATGCGGTCGCGGTGGGCTTCGACGCGACCGTCTGCATCCATCCCAGTCAGGTTCCCGTGGTACGCGAGGCCTACCGTCCCAGCGACGAGAAACTGGCCTGGGCGCGACGCGTCCTGGAAGCGGCCAAGAACGAGCGTGGCGTGTTCGCTTTCGAAGGCCAGATGGTGGATTCACCCGTTCTGCGGCACGCGGAGATGGCGCTGCGACGGGCGGGTGAGTGAGCGCTGCGGTCTGGTGGGCAATCGTCGCCGTCGTGGAATTCGGTGGCCTGGTCGCCGTGGGGACGGTGCTCATCGTGTCGCGCCGCCAGCTGGCGTCGACACGTCTCGCCCTTGAGCGCGCCAAGCAAGAGAAATCAAAGCCCCGCCCTCGTCGCCCCCGGCCTCGACGGCCCGGAGTCGCCCCACTGGCGATAAAGACCGTCTGGGAGACCGCAGATTCGCTGATCAACAAGGGAATTGGCGCCACCGTCCGTAACTCGTTCGAGGATCTCGCGGGCTGGGCCCGGGTCGAACGCCCCGACCTCGCCCGGATGGTGGCCGACGGCGATGTGGTGATCGCCTTTTCCGACATCGAGCGTTCCACCGAGCTCAACGAGAAGTTGGGCGACCTAGGGTGGGTGAAACTGCTTGAGCGGCACAACAAGCTGATCAACAAGCAGGTGGAGGCGCACGGCGGTCATGTGATCAAGACCCAGGGCGACGGCTTCATGATGGCCTTCCCGGATCCCGCACAGGCCGTGCGCTGCAGTATCGCGATACAGCGCGCGTTGCAGGCCGACCCCGAGCGATGGGAGAACATCCGAGTGCGCATGGGCCTACACGTGGGCAGCTCGGTGCGCCGCGGGGATGACCTCTTTGGACGCAACGTGGCGATGGCTGCGCGGGTTGCCGGACAGGCCAAAGGCGGCGAAATCCTAGTCAGTGAAGCGATTCGCGAAGCGATAGCGCATGCGGGCGAGATCGCGCTCGGCCCACAACGCGAGGTCGAACTCAAGGGCCTCAGCGGTATGCATGAAATTTATCCCGTCGTGGTGATGCCGGCACCGCTTGCATTAGACGCCCCCCGCGAGCAGACGTAAAGTTGTACTGTCCGTGCGGTTTTCGTACAAGTTTGTGTCTGCTCGCGGGGATGTCAAGAGCTAGCTAACTTGGCGAACCCGGTCGCCGATGTCGATCCTGACTTCACGCTGGGTCGGCTCTGGCCTGACGGACTTCGCGTTGGCGATCTTCTCGCGGGCCGGAAACGACTCTGCCAGCTCGGCTTCCAGTATCTTGGCGATCGACTCGTCGATCGATTCGAACGCGCCGAAGCCGTGGTCGCCGCCCGGTACGTCGTGCCCGGCGGCCAACTGGGCCAACTCGACCAGCGCCGGATGGTCGGCATTCGCGGGCGCGATCGTCCGAAACGTCACGGCACGTGAGTATTTGGGGTGCACATCGAGCACCTTGACGCGTAGTTTCTCGGTGGGCAGTTCGCCGATCACCGCGCCCGTCTCGGGATCGACGATCTCATCGCCACCGTGGGCCATCACCGCAAAGATCATGTCGGATTGCACGCCATGCTCGGACCCGCGGTTGACGATCAGCGTGTATTCGTCTTCGACGCGGGCGACGCTGCCTTGAATGAGTCCGCGGGTTTCGGTATCGGGAGCCGGGACGGACTTCCGTTGGCTCGGGGCCTGTTCGGTGGTGCCCAAGGATAGTTCCGTTGCGGTCTTGGCTCGCACAATCTCCGTGAGGCCATTGTCGTTTCGGCCATTCTCGAAGTGGCGCTGGGCTTCCGCGAGCCGCTCGTCGACATAGCGGACGGACCTCTTCAAGTTCAGGGTTGCGAAAACCGCGCTGTGTGTGGCTCTTGCCAACTGTTGGTCGGGTGCATGCCTGCTGTACCAACGGTTTCCGAGGATGCCGATGGCGATGCAGAGTCCCGGAGTGAACGCGATGACGCACGCTTGACCGATCGCAGTGCCCCAGAAAGCGAATGCTCCGACGACGCTCAGAGCGGCAAGTCCGGTGAGTATGCCGATCGTCTCCAGGGGAGCGGGCCGGAGTTCACTCAGGCGCACCAGTCGTCCGCCCAGCCAGCTACCAACGTGGCCTAGGGCCTTGGCGAGCTGGACCAACCAGCCACCCAGGTGGGTGAACCCGGTGTGAAAGCGTGTTCGCCAAGTAGCCGCGTGGGCGTGCCAATCGATCGTCGGGGCCTTGAATCTCGATGCGGGCGGTGGCGGTGTCGTCGGCACCGTGGGCGGCCATTGCCACATCTGTGGCGGCGGCGACTGCTGCGCGTTTGAGCTTTGGTCGGATGCCGGTCCGGTCTCCGGATCTGCCGCACCGACGGGCTGCTGTCCCGGCACGCCGTCGGCGTTCGCGTACGATTCGTCGGTCCTCGTGGGTTGTTCGCCTTCCGCCACTGGGCAATCATCTCATCGAGACGAACCCAGACCAGTGAGACGCGCCTTCCGCGTATCGGGCGAGGTCCGTATCAGGCCGTCCTGCGCCCTGATTGGTGAGCCACTGCCGGACACCACCGTGACCCGAGCAGGTACCCGCGTGGTGCGTGCTGAATGACCTCCCGCTATCGCTGCCATGGCAAATAATCGCCTTATTCGCATGTCGCACCCCTTTAAATGATGTGTTCTTGAGGGGTGCCCGGCCCCAACGGGCAGCGTATGGGTACGATTGCGTAACCGCATGAAATTCAGAGAACTCGCGTTCTAGATCATCGCTATCGGCGATATCTCCAATCCGACCTCAAGGGCGCCCGCCAACTCGCGAGCGGTGTCCGGGTCGAAAATGACGTGTCCCGAGCCCATCTCGACATCGCGCCGAGCCCGCTGCAGCGGATTGGACAAGAAGTTCGCCGATGCGCCCGCTACTTGCATCAGGTTGTTGATGACCGATTGCGACTCGTGCACGATGTGGGCCGCGGTGGCCCGGGCCGTGGCGCGCGTCTTGCGATCGACGCAGTCCCCGCTGGCGACGGTCGCCTCGATGGCGCCCACGGTGTCGGTGAGCAGGCTTTGCAGCGCGTTGAGGCGCACCCGCGCGTCGGCCAGGCGGATCTGGGTTGCCGGCTGCTCCTTCTGCCGCTTTCCGCTGTAGGCGAGAACGCGGGTCTGCAGCCGTTCGGCGAATGCATCGGTGATCATCGACGCGCTGCCGAGAATCGGCATCGCCGCGGTGAAGGCGAGCGCGGTAATCACGGGCCACCGGTACAACGCCGCATCGTGGACCTTGGCGCCGGGCGCAGTCCCGGCCGAGATGTCGGTCAGTTTGACGATCCGGTGCTCGGGTACGAACACGTTGTCAAGGATCACGTCGTTGGAACCTGTCCCGCGCATGCCGGCGGTATGCCAGGTGTCTTCGACGGTGGCATCGCCGGCGGGCAGCACCATCAGGCCCGGGAACATGTCGGCGCCCGAGCCGCAGAGCGCGCACACCATGATCCAGTCGGCGTGCATCGCTCCGGTTGCCCAGGCCCATCGGCCAGTCACGTTGTACCCACCAGGTACCCGCTCGGCGGCGCCCGTGGGTGCGAGGGGTGCGGGCGCCAGGACGGGTCCGGACGCGAAAACCTCTGTCTGTGCCTCCTCCTCGAACAGCGACAAGAACCAGTTGTGCAGCACGAAGAATCCGATGGTCCACGAGCTGGAAGCACAGCCGTGAGCCATGCGTTGAATAGGCATCAAGACATCGGGAAAGCTTGCTTCTAGGCCGCCAAAGCGCTTGGGCAGCAACAACCTGAGCAGGTCACTGGCGCGGACCTCCGCCACGGTGTCATCGGGCAGCCTGCGCAACCGCTCGGCCTCCGGGGCGCGTTCGGCCAGCCGCGCGATGAAGTCATCGGGAACCAGCGTCGAGGGCGAAATGTCCGGCTGCATGACGCACCACTCTATACTTTTTAGTATGGTGCCGACAACGCGCGGGAGGTTGTGCGGCCTCTGCCCAGGTCAGGGGCGCAGCATGAAATCGACAAGTTCTTCGCGCTCGGACGCCGGTACGTGGGCGCGCTTGGACTTCGACAGGTGCAACGCGCCGATCCCCAGCGCGAATGTCCATGTGGCACGCTGCTCGGCGGTCTTCGGGTCGAATCCGTAGTCGAGGAACGCCTGCCGCACCGCTAGGCGGGTGTGACGGTCCGCCTGTCCGACGCTGGCGGCAGCTTGGGGATCTGACCGGGCCCACTCTCGCATCGCGCGCTCCAGCATCCAATAGCGCGGACTCACCAGCGTCGCCATCATCTCGATCAGCCGCGCCCTGGGTTCCAATTTGGCCAGCTCGTTGAATTGCTTGTGGTCCTCATCACGCCACTGAGCCCAATTGGCCACTAGTGCCGCCTTGTAGGCGGCCATGTCGGTGAAATGCCAGTAGAAGCTGCCTTTGGTTACCCCGAGCCGCGACGTCAGATTGTCGATCTTGAGGGCTTTGAACCCTTCGTCAGCCAGGATCGCGTAACCGGTCTGTAGCCAGGCTTCCTTCGTGCTGGTGCTTCCACTGCGCTTCGGCTCCTTCGGCGGCATTGCTACAGCCTAATCAAGCGCCGAACAGTCGCCCCGCATTGTCGCTGGTTGCGGACGCCAGCCGTTCGTGCACGTTTGTTCGATTGCGGTCGATGAAACCTGCAGGAGCAAAAGGGAAATCGCTTCCGTAGAGGAGCCGGTCGGTGCCAACGACCTCAGCGGCGAGTCGCAGTGCCGCTGGGTCGGCGGACAACGCCACGTCGTAGTAGCAGCGTCGCAGTTGGTCTCGAACGGGCTCCCGGGGCCCGCCCTTCGCAGACGGAAAGTCGTCCAGCATTGACAGCCGCCAGGCAACCCAGGGCAGCGTGCCGCCCAAATGCGACAGCACCAGGGTCAGGCCTGGGTAGCGCTGCAATGTCTCGGTGAGGATCATCTCGGCGAACATCCGCGTGGTGTCGAAGGTGAATTCCAAAACCGGGGCCGGTAGCGCCAACTGCGCTCCCGTCATCGGCGGTGGAAGATTCGGGTGGACATGCACAACCGCGCCGTGGCGGTCGAGTTCTTCCAGCAGCGGGGCAAACGAGACGTCGCCCAGGTAGCGGCCACCATAGTTCGTCAACACGGCAATGCCGTCGAGTTTCAGTTCGCCCAGGGCGCGCCGAGCCTCGGCCACCGAAGCCGCGACATCGGGCATGGGAAGGACGGCGAAGCCGCCGATGGTACCGGGATTGCGCCTTGCCAGATCGGCGATGGCGTCATTGCAGGCGCGGGCCAGGGCGGGGCGTTCGGCGTCGTCGACGGGTTCGAGTGCCGGCGCGGAAATCGACACGACGGCCCGTTCGACCCCGAGACTTTCGATGCGGTCCAGCATCGCCTGTTCGGACCAAGCCGGTTGCGGGATGCCGCCAACCGTGCCGTCGGTAGCAGCCTTGATAGCCGCCCGGTAGACGTCTGGAACCACATGGTGATGCACGTCGACCAAGCCGCTGACCATGGCCACACCATACCTCTTGGTATGCTCCGGACATGGCCGAAATCGCGGCTGCCTACATCGGTGGCACTGCGGTACAGACGGATTCGCGTCCCGTTCACAACCCGGCTCATTCCCACGAAATCGTCGGTCTGGCAGCGCATTGCGGTACCGCGGTCGTCGACCAAGCCGTGCGTGCCGCGCACGCCGCCGCCGCAGAATGGGCGGCTGTTTCGCCGCGAGATCGCAAGCGGCTGATGAGGGAGGCGGCCGTCGCTGCGATGGCAGACTTCGATGCGCTCACCACGTTGCTCACCCGTGAGCAGGGCAAGGTGTTGTGGGAGTCGGCCCTCGATCTCGCTGGTGCGCCGTATCTCCTCCACGAGTGCTCGAAGTTGATCGAGCGCGTCGTGGCCGAGGATGTCACCGAGAACGAACGCGGCCGGTTCATTGTTCGACGACGACCGGTGGGCGTCGTCGGTGTGATCGTTCCGTGGAATTATCCTGTGCTGCTTGCTTTTAACGGGATCGCCGCCGCCTTGGCCGCGGGGAACACGGTGGTGGTGAAGCCGCCTGAGTTGGCGCCGATAGCGCTCACCAAGACGGTTACGGCAGTCGCCGCCGCGCTACCACCGGGAGTATTGAACGTCGTGCCGGGCGACGGCGCCGAGACGGGTAACGCTTTGGCCGGGCATCCGCTGGTACGTCGCATCCTGTTCACCGGCGGTGTGGTCAGCGGGCGCGAAGTGATGCGATCCGCAGCCCAGAACATCACCGGCGTCGGCCTGGAGCTAGGAGGGAACGATCCGGCGCTCGTCCTCTCGTCGGCGGTTGTCGACGACGAACTGGTGAAAGGGTTGCGCCACTCCGCCTTCACCTGTTCGGGACAGATTTGCTTTGCCATCAAGCGGATTTACGTCCACCGCAGCCATTACCGAGAGCTCGTGGACGCGCTGGTCGATGCGGTGAATGAGATCGCCGTCGGTGACGGATTGAACCCGGAGAGCACGATCGGGCCGCTGATCACGCAGCATGCCCGGCAACGGGTGCAGCGGCTCATCGATGACGCGGCCGCCTCGGGTGCCACCGTGCGACAGCTCGGCCGCAAGGTCGACCCGTCGACCTGGGACGAGGGACATTTCCTGTTGCCGCACATAGTGAGTGACATCGCGCAGGAGGCTGAGTTGGTGGCCGCCGAACAATTCGCCCCAGCACTGCCGATCCTGGCGTTCGATTCCGAAGAAGAGGCGATTCGGATGGCCAATGACTCCGAGTTCGGCCTGGCGGCGTCGGTTTGGACTCGAGACGATGACCATGCCTTCGAGGTGGCCCGCCAGATCGAGGCGGGCACCGTATTCGTCAACGTGCATCGCGCCGGGGCATCCGATCACACCACGCCGTTCGGTGGGGTCAAGCAAAGCGGGATCGGACGTATCAACGGATGGGCCTCGATCGAGGAGGTCACCGACGTGCAGACGCTCATCCGTCGCGATGACGCGGCGTCGCTGCCGGGGCCGCACTGACCAGCGCTTGGGCCTGCCTAAAGGTGTCAGGCACACCGGTCACCTCGGCCACGGCCAGGAATGGGCTGTCTTCGTGCCCGGCTTGCAGCGACAGCTGAGCCGGTTTTCGGCAGGCCCCGTCGGAATTAAGTAGCCGACTACTCTAACCGCCCCTCTCGTTTGGGGTGAGTCTGTGTTCGCGACGCCGCACCGGACACGCGGTCTCGGCCAGTCCGCCTCGACGAGCAAGGGGTACACGACATGTCTTATGTAATCGCCGCGACCGACCTAATCACCGCTGCCGCAGCCGATTTGGCCAACATCGGATCGACGCTGAACGCGGCCAACGCAACCGCGAGTGTCGGTACGACGGCGATGCTCGCCGCGGGCGCCGATGAGGTGTCGGCAGCGATCGCCGCGCTCTTTTCCGCCCACGGGCAGCAATACCAGGCGTTGAGTGCGCAGGCCACGGCGTTTCATGAACAGTTCGTCCAGGCATTGACGGCTGGCGCGCGCGCCTACGGGAGTGCCGAGGCCGCGGCGGCGTCGCCGCTGCAGAGTGTGCTGGACGTCATCAATGGGCCGATCCGGCAGCTGACCGGGCGCCCGCTGATCGGCAATGGTGCCAACGGGGCCCCTGGCACGGGACAAGATGGTGCCCCCGGCGGTTGGTTGCTCGGTAACGGCGGATCCGGCGGCTCGGGCCCGATCGGGCAAAAGGGCGGGAACGGCGGGGCTGCCGGACTGTTCGGCACCGCGGGCGCTGGCGGTGCGGGCGGAAGCGCACACCTAGTCGGCGACGGCGGCAATGGTGGCACCGGCGGGTC
>NZ_MVHT01000230.1 GCF_002086275.1 Mycobacterium intermedium
GCTGCCGGAGTTGCCGATGCCGAAGTTTCCGGTGCCGGAGTTGAAGAAGCCGACGTTGCCGGTGCCCGAGTTGAACAGGCCGACGTTGCCGCTGCCGGAGTTCCAGTTGCCGAAGCCGTCGTTGTTGTTGCCGCTGAGGCCGATGCCGATGTTGCCGCTGCCGGTGTTGCCGAAGCCGATGTTTCCGTCCCCGAAGTTTCCGAAGCCGACGTTGTTGCTGCCGGTGTTGCCGATCCCGATGTTGTTCAGGGCTGTCGTCAGCGCGGGACCGCTGTTGCCGAAGCCGATGTTGAAGCTGCCGATGTTGCCGCTGCCGAGGTTCTGGCTGCCGATGTTGCCGCTGCCGACGTTGTAGCCGCCGATGTTTCCGTTGCCCAGGTTGAAATCCCCGATGTTTCCGCTGCCCACGTTCGACTGGCCGAGATCGGCGAAGCCCACATTGAACAACGAACCTGTCGCGGTGCTGCGCAGGAAGCCCGCCAGGTTGTTGCCGATGTTGCCGACTCCGGAGACAACGGCGGGTGTCGTGAACAGGTCGGTGGCGGAGCTGGTGTTGAACAGACCCGAAACGGTGTTGCCCAGGTTCGAGACGCCCGATATCAGGTCACCGAAGACTTTGTAGCCCGAGATTCCTGAGGTGCCGGACGCAAGGTTGAGGAGGCCGGATGCGTTGGCGCCGATGTTCATGAAGCCCGAAGAGCTGCCACTTCCGGAATTGAAGAAGCCCGACGACGGGTTGGTGGTCGAGTTCCCGAAGCCCGGCGCCGGCTTGATGTCGATGCCGGTGAATGTGATGGGCAGCAGCCGACCATCGCCGGTGATGTGGATCAACGGCCCGACCGCCCCTACCGGTGTGCCGATGTTGATGCCGATGAAGGGCAGGCCGATGGTCAGATTGGGGAAACCAATTGAGGTGATGTCGAGGGTCGCGTCGCCAATGATCGTGTCGAGGTTGACCTTCAATGCTGGAATGGTGAAGCTCGAGGTCGTGATGGTGGGAAGTACGACGTCTATCGGTATGGTCAGGTGAATCGGCACGTCGAACTCGAACGGAACGGCGCTGTCGGGGATGATCGTGGTCGCGTTGAGGCTGACCAGGCCTTGATAGTCGGCCCGCCATCCGATGCCGTTGTTGTAGCTGCCGGCGTTTAAAAAGCCGGTGTTGACGTTGCCCGTGTTGCCCAGGCCGGTGTTGTAGTTGCCGGTGTTGAACAATCCGGTGTTGTAGCTGCCCGGGTTGAAGCCTCCGGTGTTCGTATTGCCGGGGTTGAAGCTGCCGGTGTTGAGGTTGCCCGAGTTACCGATCCCGGTGTTGACCCTGCCGGTGTTGAACAAGCCGGTGTTGGTGCTGCCGCTGTTGCCGAAGCCCGTGTTGTTGCTGCCGGAGTTGCCGATGCCGATGTTTCCGGTGCCGGAGTTGAAGAAGCCGACGTTGCCGGTGCCCGAGTTGAACAGGCCGACGTTGCCGCTGCCGGAGTTCCAGTTGCCGAAGCCGTACTGGTTGTTGCCGCTGAGGCCGATGCCGATGTTGCCGCTGCC
>NZ_MVHT01000231.1 GCF_002086275.1 Mycobacterium intermedium
CGTCACCCGCAGTGACAGCGCATTCTTCGAGTATTTCAACCCCGCTAACGGCAGCATCCAGACAACAGCGAACTTCTATTCGCCGACCGGTATCGCCGTAAGCTCCGAGGGCTTGATCTTCATGGCCCATCCCAGCGACGACGTGGTCACTTTCTTCAACACCAATACCAACTTGATAGCCGGATTTGGGTCGGCGGGCGAAGCCCCGGTGGCGTTGGCGGTTAGCGAGGCCGGTGTCAATAAGGGCAACGTTTATGTGGCCAACTCGGGGGACGGCACGGTGTCGGTGTTGACCAAGGCCAACGGTTGGAATTCGGCCGCCACGATCTCCCTCCCGGGTACCACCACGCCTGCTGGCATCGCGGTCAGCAACGCGCCCGCGACTGCCGGCACCATCTATGTCGCCGACTCGGCCAACAACGCGCTCTGGGTGATCAACCCGAACCACTCGATCGCCGGCAGCATCCCCGTCGGCCTCCAGCCCAGCGGGGTGGCCGTGGGCCCCGACGGCACCGTCTACGTCACAAACCTGGGCAGCGACACGGTGTCGGTGATCAACCCCGTCACCCGCACGGTCACCGCTACCGTCGCCGTCAGCGACGTTTCGGGCGGTATCGTGGTCGGCTCCAACGGTGCCATCTACGTCACCAACGGTGCCTACGACAGGCTCTCGGTGATCGTCTAGGGCCCAGCTGTATAGCGGATTTATCAATTCCTGAAATGAAAGTGCTTGACCGCCCCTAGCAACGGCGGCGGGCCGTTTCGCGGGTTCCTCCCCCGATTGGGGGAGAAAGGTTCCTCCTGCGAATCGACCATTTGGCCGATGGCTCAGGGGCCTGAATTGCGCGAGGTTGGTTGCGGGGTGGGAGTCGACCAGGTGACGGGGTGTTTGTTAGGGGTCTTTGAGCGATGTCGTTTGTCACTGTCGCGTCTGACCTGGTGGCCGCGGCCACCCACGATCTCGCCGGCATCGGCGCGGCGATCAACGAGGCCAACCACACCGCGGCGAGCGCGACGACCCAGTTGCTTCCGGCGGCCGAGGACGAGGTGTCGGCGGCGATCGCTGCTCTGTTCCGCGGCCACGGCCAGCAGTACCAATCAATCAGCGCGCACGTGGCCGCCGTACACACCCGGTTCCTGCAGACGCTTGCCTCTAGCGCCAACTCCTACGCGTCGGCCGAAGCGTTCAATCTGGAACAGCTAGTGCTGGATGTAATCAATGCCCCCACAAATGCGCTCTTCGGGCGCCCACTGATCGGCGACGGCGCCGACGGCGCGCCGGGGACCGGCCAAGGCGGTCGCCCCGGCGGCTTCTTGTGGGGCAACGGCGGCAACGGCGGCTCCGGGGCACCCGGCCAGGCCGGTGGTCGGGGTGGGGATGCGGGACTGTTCGGCAATGGTGGTCGCGGCGGCGCGGGCGGCGCCGGGGTGAACGGTGCTGCTGGGGGCGCGGCAGCTCACTAGGGGATGTGCTGCGCGGGCGCGGGCCAGCGCGCTATCGCTGTGCGATAACCGACACGGTGC
>NZ_MVHT01000232.1 GCF_002086275.1 Mycobacterium intermedium
CCAGACGGTATGGGGGTATGGGCTGGGGCCTCGCTCACATGTGAACGTGGGTTACCGACAGGGTGGTCCTGGCCGGTAGAGCCACAAGATGTGGGAGGCCCCAGTGTTACGTCAGCGTACGAGTGTTGGTTTGGATGTGCACGCACGATCGGTGCTTGGGTGTGGGTTAGACGGTGATACCGGTGAGCTGTTCGAGAGGCGATTGACTCCTGATCATCGCGAGATCCTGGATTGGATCGGGTCGTTGCCGGCGCCGGTGGCAGTGGTCTATGAGGCTGGGCCGACGGGGTTCGGGTTAGCGCGGGCTGTCACGGCGGCCGGGATCGAATGTTTGGTGGCCGCGCCCTCGAAGTTGCAGCGTCCCGCTGGTAATCGCGTCAAGACCGATGCTCTTGATGCCCGCCACCTGGCCCGGTTGTTGCACCTGGGTGAGGTGGTAGCGGTGAATGTTCCCGATGAACAGCAAGAGGCCGCCCGGGATCTGGTGCGTGCCCGCGAGGATTGTCGCGCAGATCTGATGGCCGCCCGGCTGCGGTTGTCGCATCTGCTGTTGCGCCACGGGATCGTTTATTCCGGCGGAAAGGCCTGGACAGGAACCCACGAGCTGTGGCTGCGTAGACAGCGTTTCGAGCTCCCCGGGGTGCAGCTGGCCTTCGACGCGGCCTTTGATGCGATGCTGTCCACTCTGGATCGCCGCGACCGTCTGGATCGTGCGATCGCTGCGATGGCCACCGGTTCGGTCTTTACCCCGGTGGTCAACCGGCTGGGTTGTCTGCGGGGAGTATCGACACTCACCGCCTTTGGGCTGGCCGTGGAAATCGGGGACTGGCAGCGGCTCTCGGGCCGATCGATCGGCGCCTATCTGGGGTTGGTGCCTACCGAGAACTCCTCGGGAGCTACCCGTTCTCAGGGTGGGATCACCAAGACCGGAAACAGCCATGCTCGGCGGCTGCTCGTCGAAGCGGCCTGGCATCACCGCAAGCCCTATCGGCCCGGAAAGCTGATCCGTCAGCGCTGGGATGTCGCCTCGCCGGCCGCACGGGCCCGCGGTCACGCCGCAAACCGACGCCTGCACCAACGCTGGGTACGCTTCGACGAACGCAAGAAGCGCCCCATAGTGGCCAATGCCGCCATCGCCCGCGAGCTGGCCGGCTGGTGCTGGTCCCTGGCCACCCTCGACAGCTAACCGCCCCCAAAATGTCCAGTCAGCATCTCGGTCTGTGCAACGGCACGCGAAGACACGAGTGGATCCGCGTTCACGCTGTGAGTAGATTCAGTTGTCCCACAACATAATCCACGCTCGTGCTTGCTAGACCAGCGCACCACTCAACGCCGAAAGTCCCGTCCTGTGGTACCCAACCCACGCATTTCAGACTGACCACGCGTCGACATACTCGACACGCCACGCACCTGACCCACCGCTGACTGGTCAACGAAGCGGCGGCCGCAACGACGGTTGTGGCCCCCGCTTCACCCTGCCCCTTGACAAAATGATTCCCATATCAG
>NZ_MVHT01000233.1 GCF_002086275.1 Mycobacterium intermedium
GGACTCTCAATGAAGATGTCAAGCCGCCGACTGTGTGATTGGGGGTGAGTCGGGTTGCCAGGTGCGGTTGTCACGGATGAGCGCGTAGAGGACGTTGGTGCGGCGTCGCGCCAGGCAGATGGTGGCCGCGATCGGTCGTTTTCCTTCGTTCCGTTTGCGCTGGTAATAGGCCTTGGAAAGCGGGTCGCAGCGGATGGCGGTGAGCGCGGACATGTACATGACCCGGCGCAGTCGTCGGCTGTAGCGCTTCGGAGTGTGCAGGCGTCCAGTGCGTTTCCCCGAGTCGCGAGAGACCGGGGCCAGCCCGGCCCACGCCGCGAGTTGGTCAGCCGACTCGATCAGGGCGGGGTCACCAACAGCGGCCAGGAATTCGGCGCCGAGCCGAAATCCCATGCCGGGCATGCTGGTGATTACTTCAGCAAGTGGATGGCGGCGAAATCGGCCCTCGATGTCGGCGTCGGTGGTCTTGATGCGTTCATCGAGGGAGATCACCTCCTGGGCCAGTTGTGCGACCAGCCCAGCGGCGACTTCTTCGCCCGGCAGGCGCACCGTCTGGGTCTTCGCCGCAGCCACGGCCGCCGCTGCGATTGCAGCGGCGTTACGCACCCCGGCATCGGCCAGCACCCGCGTCAGCCGCGAAAGGCCGCTCTGCCGAATGGCTTTCGGACGCTGGTAGCGCGCCAGCAGCACCACCCAACCACGATCCTGGGTCAGCTGAGCTGCTCGCTCCAGGGCCGGGCAGACCGCTACCAGCTGTTGACGCAGCCGGTTGATGGTGCGGGTGCGATCAGCCACCAGATCAGTCCGATGGGCGGTCAGCATCCGCAGTTCGGTGATCACGTCATCGCCGGGGTGCAGCACCGGCAGATCGGCACCGCGCATCCGGGATTGATCGGCGATCACCCGCGCGTCCTTGGCGTCGGTCTTGGCCTCCCCGCCGCGGTAGGTCGCCGAGGCCTGCCACACCTGGCGGCCCGCCAGATAGCGCACCGACTTGCCGGCATCGGCGAGCACCGTCAACAACAGGGTGGCGTAGACGGTGGTCAGATCCACTGTCCAAGACACCTGCCCACCGAGCTTGTCCACATCGGAAACAAGTCCACGGATCTGTTGCTCGTCGTTGACGAACTTTCGGGAAAGCACCACCGCACCGTGGTCATCGACCACGCACACCCAGTGATGCTCCTTGCCGACGTCCACACCAGCCCACAACTGGACCGCAGTCATCTCGCCTCTATTCGCTTGTCTGCCAACATGTTCCCCACGGACCACCCCGCCAGCATTTCCTTAAACAAGCGATCACATCGCAGATCTCAATCAGCGGCCAGAGAAGTCCAAGCGGGTCGGGCGGCCAGTCCTCTCAAGCCGCACCATCAAGCCGGCAACACACCAACAACCTCACCCGACCCGCCCGGGTCACAGCACAACGTAACAACACGAAGTAACTGCACCTACGAACTTAAGGAC
>NZ_MVHT01000234.1 GCF_002086275.1 Mycobacterium intermedium
GCCCCACAACAGGCCCCCCGCCCCGCCGGCCTGCCCGCTACCGGGTGCCCCGTCAACCCCGTTGCCCAGCAATGGGCGGCCCAACAACAGATTGGTGGGTGCGTTGATCACGCCCAGCACGGCGTCGGTGACAACAGCCAGTGGGTTGGCGTTGGCCGCTTCGGCCGCCCCGTAGGCGGTCGCTGCGATCCGTAGCGCCAGCAGAAAGTCGTCGTGAAGCGCCGCCGCCTGCGTGCTGAGCGCCTGAAACTGGCGGCCATGATCGGAAAACAGCGCCGCGATCGCCGCCGAAACTTCGTCGCCGGCGGCAACCAGAATTCCGCTGATCGGGGCGGCGGCGGCCGCGCGGGTCTCACCTAACGACACCTCTATCTGGGCCAGCTGATCTGCTGCGGACTCGACCACGGGTGGCGCCACCAGCAAATAAGACATACAACCCCCCTCTCGTTGTAGTTCCGGCTCGTGTTGCCGCAGAGCCTAAGAGCGGGTGGCGGGCCGCCGATACAGGGATTTCCCTGGAGTTGTCGAGATCCGCAGAGTTGCCGTGGCGGCAGGCGAATAACTGACAGGCAAGCGACCAATTCTTGGCGCGCGTGCACAACAATGGGCGGATGCTCGGAGTCATCGGCGGTAGCGGTTTCTACACGTTCCTCGAGTCCCAGGTGCGCACCGTCAACCCGCAGACCCCCTACGGCGAGCCGAGTGCCCCGATCACGATCGGCGTCGTCGGCGACCACGAGGTCGCGTTCTTACCCCGGCACGGCGCCAAGCACGAATACTCGGCGCACACCGTGCCCTACCGCGCCAACATGTGGGCGTTGCGAGCCCTGGGGGTGCGGCGGGTGTTTGCGCCCTGCGCGGTCGGCAGTCTGAACCCCGACATCGGCCCCGGGGCATTCGTTGTGCCCGATCAGTTGGTGGATCGCACCTGGGGCCGGGCCGACACCTACTTCGACGCCGGTGGGGTGCACGCCAGCTTCGCCGACCCCTACTGCCCGACGCTGCGCAGCGCCGTCACCGGGGTGCCCACGCACGATGTGGTCGACGGCGGCACCATGGTGGTCATCCAGGGACCGCGGTTCTCCACCCGGGCCGAAAGTCAGTGGTTCGCGGCGGCTGGGTTCAGCTTGGTCAACATGACCGGTTATCCCGAGGCGATTCTCGCCCGCGAGCTTGAATTATGTTATGCCGCAATCGCTTTGGTCACCGACGTGGATGCCGGTGTGGCGGTGGGCGAGGGGGTGAAGGGCGCCGACGTGTTCGCCGGCTTCGGCGAGAATGTCGCGGCGCTCAAGGCCCTGGTGCGGGCCGCCATCGGTCGGGTGGGCAGCGAGCGCACCTGCGAGCTGTGCCGGCACCACGCGGGTGTCCCGCTGCCGTTCGAACTGCCGTGAGGCGTTAGGACGGGTTGCGCGGGGGCGGGGGCGGTGGCGGCCGGAATA
>NZ_MVHT01000235.1 GCF_002086275.1 Mycobacterium intermedium
GCCGTGATCATAGGTGGGGGCTCAGCAGGTACCAGTATTGGTGTGGGAATAGTTCACGAGTGGGAGCCGGGTTCGGGTCCGGTGACGACGTGGGCTCCGACGCCTGGTTCGAAGGCAAAAGCGTTGAAAGCGCCTGCGGTGGATGCGCCGCCGAGTTCTATGCAGGCCGGGCACATTATTAACTTTGTTGATTTCCGTGAGCGTGGGCTTGATTACTCGCGGTTGGTGATGGGTTCCTGGGAAATGCCGGGGAAGTGCGACATCCGCACGATGACCCATGTGATCAATGCTCACCTGCGTCGGCATGAGACGTACCGCAGCTGGTTTGAATACCAGGACCCGAAGCACATTATTCGTCACGAAATCCAGAATCCTCGTGACATTCAGTTCGTGCCCGTTCACCACGGTGAGTTGACCCAGCCGGAATGGCGGGATCTGGTTCTTGCCACCCCGAGTCCGCTGGAATGGGATTGCTTCCGGCTCGGTGTTATCCAGCACGAGAATCACTGCACGCTGTTCGCGATTGTTGACCACCTGCACTGCGACCCCGCACTGATCACCGGCCTGTATGTTGAGATCCTGGCCAATTACCAGTCGCTGGTGGCCGGCAAACCGCCGGTGACGCTGGCCCCGACCGCCAGCCACGCCGAGTTCTGCAAGCGGGAAAAGGCCTACGCCGACTCCATGACCCTGGACTCCCCCGAGATCCGCAAATGGGTTGCATTCGCCGAGGCTAACGGCGGTAACGGCCCCGAGTTCCCATTGCCGCTGGGTGACCAGACAATCCCGTGCGGCGGCGACATGATGGTCATCCCGCTGCTCAGCCCCGAGCAAACCGCCCGGTTCGAAGACGACTGCATCGCCTCGGGCGCCCGGTTCAGCGGCGGACTGTTCGCCTGCGCCGCCCTGGCACACTACGAATTGACCGGCGAGGAAATCTACCGCGGCCTTACCCCCATCGATAAGCGGCGCACGCCCGAGGAATACATGACGATGGGTTGGTTCACCGGCGTCATTCCCTTCGAAGCGACCGTCGACCCGAACTCCTTCGTCGAAACCGCCCGCTCCATTCAGGCCTCATTCGACGAAAACATCGCCCTCGCGCAAGTGCCTTACGACCGCGTCCTGGAATTGGCACCGTGGCTCAACAAGTACGGCCCCCAATTCTTCATGATGAACTACATGGACGTCGGCCTGCCGCCACTTTCCGCCGTGGTCGCCACCGCACTCACCGGATCAAATGCAACCGCCTACAACGACGGCAGAAGCCCGGCATACCTCTACATGTCGGTAATCCGCCTCTTCGACGAAGTCTCGTTGCTGATCTCGTTCCCCAACAACCCCATCGCCCGCGAATCCGTAACCCGCTACGGCGAAGTCATCAAATCCGTATTCACCCGCGCAGCCGCCGGCGAGTACACAGCACCAGCAGTCCACGCCAC
>NZ_MVHT01000236.1 GCF_002086275.1 Mycobacterium intermedium
TTCGGGAAGCGGCCCGGGAAAACGGAACAACCCCAACGGTTGTCACCGCGTCCCGGGCCGACTTTCACCGACCGGCCCGGGAGACGGTGATCCGGTTCATCGCCGAACACAAGGACCACCAGGTGGCCGGCCCCGACGGTGGGGCTGGGCTGCGCTGGGGTGTCGAGCCCATGTGCGCCGTGCTGTCCGAGCATGGCGTGCCGATCAGTCCGTCGACCTATTACGAGTGGATGTCCAAGACTCCGACGCGTCGCCAACTGCGTGACGCCGAGATGGTCGAGATCATCACGGCGGCAAGGGAAGACAAAAAGAACGGTCGATTCGTCCAGACGCTGGGGTCACGCAAGTTGTGGATTTGGCTGCGCGGACAGGGCCATGATGTCGCCCGCTGCACGGTGGAGCGGATCATGCGCGAACAGGGTTGGGAGGGCGCGCGTTACGGGGCCAAGCACAAGACCACTATCGCCGACGAAAGCCATGTCAGATATCCGGATCTGGTCGACCGGCGATTCTATGCGTGTGCACCAAATCGGTTGTGGGTAGCTGACTTTAGCTATGTGTGGACGTGGATGGGGTTCGTCTACGTGGCGTTCGTCATCGACGCCTACAGCCGCCGGATCGTCGGCTGGCGCGCGGCCAGATCGATGACCACCGACCTGGTCCTCGACGCCGTTGAGCACGCCTTCTTCACCCGTGCCCAGGAAGGCAACACCACCTTGCGCGGGCTGATAGCTCACAGCGATGCGGGCAGTCAGTACACCTCGGTGGCCTTCACCCAGCGGCTCATTGACGAAGGTGTCGACCCTTCGGTCGGATCGGTCGGTGACGCCCTGGACAACGCGTTGGCCGAGACCACCGTCGGGTCGTTCAAGAACGAAGTCATCCGCCGGCAAGGGCCATGGCGTGACGTCGACCAGGTCGAGGTGGCGACCGCCCAGTGGGTGATGTGGTTCAACACCGAACGTCCTCACGAGTACCTCGACGACTTCACCCCAGAGGCTGTCGAGAAGCTCCATTACGATCACAGACGCACCCCACCAAAGGCAGGGTGATTCAACGAAAACAGTCTCCGGACTCACCGGGACGGGTCATTATGCCGACTTCAGCAGCCCGTCCACCCCCACCACCGGGGCAGATACCGGCCAGGTCGGCATAATCCGGACGTCGGCGTAATGAAACTTATGCCGACGTCGGCATAAGTTTCACAAACAGGCGAATGTCCTTGCTGCGCTGCCAAAGTCAGCGCATCCGGCAGCGCTGGCGGCCATCAAGGACATCTACAACGCCGAGGACATCGACAGGGCTCAGATCGCGATCTGGGGTTCCCCCGAAAAAGTAGACACGGTTAGCTTGCTTCCGTGGCGGCACGCAGCGTGCGTTCATAGTCGATAGGTGAGCGCATTCCAAGTGCTGAGTGCCTTCGATCATTATTGTAGAAAA
>NZ_MVHT01000237.1 GCF_002086275.1 Mycobacterium intermedium
CATCTGGGCTCAGCCCATGATGACGGCGAACTTGTGGCGCTCAAGGCGGCCGCTGCCCAGCGGTTGGCGGCGAATCAGGCCGTGCTCGATCTCGATGTGACCGCACCGGCCGGCTCGGCGCCGTTGCCGATCACTTCGACGCGAATGACACACTTGTGGGACGCCCTGTGTGCCGCGTACCGGATCTTGGGTTTCGATTCAGCCGCTAAGGGCGACACTGTGTTTCGCGACCTGGTGCTGGCCCGGATCATCGAACCCAGCAGCAAGATCGACGCCGAACGGGTACTCACCGAAGTCGGTGTCGAACCCGCCTCCTATGCCACGGTGAAGCGGCGCTTGCCTACCTATGCGACACCGCGGTGGCGTCAATCCCTGCCGCGGCCAGTGCGCGGCGTGCCGGGTTGGGGCCGGGGTCGCTGGTGCTCTTCGATGTCTCCACGCTCTACTTCGAAACCGATGCCGGTGACGGGTTCCGCGAACCAGGCTTCTCCAAGGAGCGCCGGCTAGAGCCGCAGATCACCCTCGGGTTGTTGACCGACGCCGACGGGTTCCCGCTCACCGTGGCGGCTTTCGAAGGCAATAAGGCCGAAACCGCCACCATGCTGCCGGTCATCAACGCCTTCAAGGCCGCCCACCATCTCAGCGATGTCACCGTCGTCGCAGATGCCGGCATGATCTCTGAGGCCAACCAGATCGCGATCAAAGCCGCGGGGCTGTCGTTCATCCTGGGCACCCGCATCCCGTACCTGCCCGACGTGGTGCGCGAATGGCACGACCAGCACAAAGATGAAGCTGTCCCCGATGGCTTGGTGCTGACCCAGCCGTGGCCGGCCACCGCTGCGGAGAAGACCCGCGGTATCCCGGATCGGGTCGTCTACTACCAGTTCCGCACCGATCGGGCCCGACGCACGCTGCGCGGCATCGACGAGCAGATCCGCAAGGCCGAACGCGCCGTCGACGGGCACGTACCGGTCAAACGCAACCGCTACATCCAGCTCACCGGCGCCACCAAGAGCATCAACCGCACGTTAGAGACCAAGACCCGCGCGCTGGCCGGCTGGAAGGGCTACACCACCAACCTGACCACTGCCTCCTCGACATTCGTGATCGACGCCTACCACCAGCTCTGGCGCATCGAGAAGAGTTTCCGGATGTCCAAGCACGACCTGCAGGCCCGCCCGATCTATCACCACCTGCGCGATTCCATCGAAGCCCACCTCAGCATCGTGGTCGCCGCGATGGCCGTCAGCCACTACATCGAAGCCCAAACAGGTTGGAGCATCAAGAAATTCGTCCGCACCGCCCGCCGCTACCGCACCGTGAAGATCCAAGCGGGAAACCACACCCTCACCGCCGCCGACCCACTACCCGACGACCTACGCATTGCGCTGCTCGAAATCCGCGCCGACGGTGCGCACTAATTTGAGCCAAGTCGGG
>NZ_MVHT01000238.1 GCF_002086275.1 Mycobacterium intermedium
AGGGCGACATACCGGGATCTGCAAAAGCGTTCCGGCGTGCGGAGATTCGGCACGGGACGAAGTCCGCGCTGTTCGCACCCGAGCTCGGGGTGGCGCGGGCGTGGACCAGGGCGACGGCACGGGACAAGACCGGTGCGCTGACGGCGGTGCGGGAGGCGGCCCGGACCGCCGAGCGGGCGGGGCAATCGGCGGTGGCGCTGCTGGTTTGGCATGACGCCATTCGTCTCGGAGATATCCGTGCGCTGGAGCCGGTGACTCGGTTGGTGGGCGAAATCGATTGCGCTATAGGGCAAATCATCGTGCGTCATGCCCGGGCGCTGGTCAATAGTGACGGAGGGGCTTTGGCCGCGGTGTCCGACGAACTCGCCGCAGTCGGAATGGTTGCGGCAGCCACCGATGCCACCCTGCAGGCTCAGGGCTGCGGCGGTTCGTAGCGTCTATCGCCGCCGCCAAATCGGGCGCTGCACCGCAGATGAAAGACCGAAGACGACCGCAGGCGTATCAGACCAGGGCCGGGCCGGCGCGGCGGCATTCTGGACGCGCTCGTGCTGGCGCCGCGCCCCGACGGCGCTCAAATGTACGGCAACACAGGACAGTCGAAAATTGATTAGCCGATTAACCGCCGCGCCCTAGAGTGGCACTCCGTCCTTGCCGAATGAACCGGGTGAACCGCCAGGCCCGCCGCTACCGCCCTTCCCGCCGATACCCACGACGAAGTTGGTTCCGTAGGTGTCGCCGCCGTCGCCGCCGTCGCCACCGTCGACACCAGCGCCCGAGCTGCTACCGCCGTCGCCGCCGCGGCCACCACGCGCAACACCGTTAGATCCGTCGACCACTGTGGCAACACCACCCCTCCCGCCTTTGCCGCCGGAGCCGGCGAAGCCCTGGCCACCCATTCCGCCCGCTCCGCCGTTGGCATCGCCAGTACCGTCGTTAGTGGCGGCACCGCCGTTGCCTCCGGTCCCGCCGGTCGCGCCGCTCCCGCCATCGCCGCCCCGACCACCGCTAGCGGCACCTGTAGCGGAGTTGTTCATGACGACAGCGGCGCCACCGCTGCCGCCGGCGCCTCCGGTGCCGCTACCGATACCGAAGCCGCCGTCCCCACCCGTACCTCCTATTGCGCCTCCGGTTCCCCAGTTCGTGGCAGCACCACCGGCTCCGCCGAACCCGCCGGACCCCCCGCCAGCCCCGCCTTTCCCGCCGCCGCCAGCGATCGCGGTATCCGTA
>NZ_MVHT01000239.1 GCF_002086275.1 Mycobacterium intermedium
TGAACCACCCCGGGTTTGATGCACACCGGTTTATGGGTGTGCAGCCTCTGAGTGGGCCGCGTTTGTAGCGTAGTGGACGTTCTCGTATTCGATGGGTGGGATGCGGCCCAGGCGGTGCATGAGCCGGTCGGTGTTGTACCAGTGCACCCACTCGGCGGTGAGCAATTCCACGTCGGTCAGGCGGTGCAACGGGCCGCGGCGAAACGGTGAGTCGTCGCGGATGGCTTCGGTCTTGTACAGCCCTATCGTCGTCTCCGCCAAGGCGTTGTCGAAGGCGTCTCCGACCGTGCCGATCGAGGCCACCAGCCCGGACAGCGCAAGCGTTTCCCCGAACCGCACAGACGTATACTGCGAGCCCGCATCACTGTGATGAATAGTGTTGCCCAACAACGGATTACCCTCATCAATACGAAGTTGCGCGGCATGGCGGATCGCGTGGCGCACGAACCGGTCCTCCTTGCTGGCCGAGCAGGTCCACCCCACGATCCGGCCGGCGTAGGCGTCGATGGCGAACGCGGTGTACACGAACGCCCCGCCCGACAGCCGGACGTAGGTGAAGTCTGCGACCAGCAGGACATTGGGGGCCGGCACCCGGAACTGCCGCTTGACCAGATCAGCGGCCCGCGCCGCGGCGGGATCGGCGATGGTGGTGCGGACCTTCTTGCGCCGGGTGACCCCACGCCAGCCGTTGGCCCGCATGAGCCGCTCCACCGTGCAGCGGGCCACATCGATGCCCTGGCGTTGCAGGTGGGCCCACATCTTGGTGGCGCCGTACAGCGACTCCGGCTTGCGCCGACCTTGCTCGTCAGGCTCGTAGAAGCCGGCCAGCACCTCGGTGACGACGGTGTCCCACAGCGTCCGCGCTGACGGGGGCCTGCTCAGCCAGGCGTAGAACGTTCTCGGGGCGATCTGGCAGCCGTGCTCAGAGAGCACGCGGCAGATCGGAGCGACCCCGAACCGAGCGCGATGCTCGGCGATGAACGCACAGATCAACGGTGTCGCGGGTCGCTCTCCCGCGCGAAGAAACTTGTTGCCGCCTTGAGGATTTCGATCGTTTCCTCAAGCTCGCGGTTCTTGCGCTTGAGCTCTCGGTTCTCCCGCGCCATATCGGTCGAGACCCCGTCACGCCGGCCGGCGTCGACCTCGGTCTGGTTGACCCAGCGACGCAGCGATTCGTATGACACCCCCAACCGCTTGGCCACCGCGCTGATACACCCCGTGCGGGTGGCGTACTCCTCGGCATGGTCACTGACCAACCGCACCGCCCGGACCTTGAACTCCTCGTCGTACCTCTTCGCCATGATGCGAACAACCTTCCCTCGAAAGAAGGTGTGCATCAAACCCGGGGTGGTTCA
>NZ_MVHT01000023.1 GCF_002086275.1 Mycobacterium intermedium
CGAAGGCTGAATCGCACGATGGGGCATCACAACACTCCTCACTCAAAGAGGTGTTGCATCGATGGCTTGAAACCGCAGCTCGTGAGGGGGGCCATATCCCACACATTCGACGCAGACCTGCGACAGCGACGGGCCTCAATGGGAGACCTTGGGCGCCAGGTTTCCGACCAATTGGCCTAGCAGGGGCGGGATCTCGAGTCTCGGCAACACCACCTCGACGAAGACCATCCGGTCGCGATGCGTGGCCGCCGCGGTGAGCGCATCGTCGAGTTCACCGTAGTTCTGCACCCGAAACGCCAGATGCTCCGACACCCCGAGGGCGCGGGGCACGTCGGTCCACCTCCACGCCACAATGTCGTTGTACGGGGCCGTCTCTCCGTGAATTGCCCGCTCAACGGTGTAGCCGTCGTTGTTGACCACCACGATGACCGGCGACAGACCCTCACGGGAGAACGTACCGAGTTCCTGGATCGTCAACTGGGCGGCGCCATCCCCGATCAGCAGGACCGTCCGGCGTTCTGGATGCGCGACCGCCGCCCCGACGGCGGCTGGGAGTGTGTAACCGATTGAGCCCCAAAGGGGTTGGCCGATGAACGTAACGCCGTGCGGTAGGCGGTGATCCGCCATCCCGTAGAACGAGGTGCCCTGATCGGCCAGCACGACATTGCCCGGGGTCAGGGCTGAGCAGAGTCGGTCCCACAGCATCTGCTGTGTCACCGGCTGATCCCGCGACGGTGTCGGCGGCGGAGGTGTGGCCGGGGGAGGGGTGATGGGTGGCGAAGATATTCCGCGCTCGGTCAGGATCGAGGCTAGGGCATGCAGCGCGGCGCCCATCTCCAACGGCGCGAAGACTTCACCCGCGACGCTGCTCTGGTATTGATTGACGTCGATGGTCCTGGCCGGGTCGATGCGCTGACTGAAGAAGCCACTGACCATATCGGTGAACACCACGCCGGCCGTCACCAACACCGGTGCCTGCTCGATGGCCTCGCGAACCCAAGGGGCGCTGGCCGCCCCGGCGTAGATGCCCAGGAAGTTCGGCGAGCTCTCGTCGAGCAGACTCTTGCCCCACATCAACGTGGCGTGGGGTACCACGTCGGCGCCCAGTAGCGCTTCGAGCTCGTTGACGGCCTGCAAGCGGTGTACCAGCAGATCGGCGAGCACGGTCAATTGGTGGTCGCCGATGAGTTTTGCGGCCGCCTCGGTGAACATGGCCAGGGCGCGCGGACTGGTGCCGCCGGTGTACCGGGGCAGGGGCGCCGCCGGCGGCTCGGTGGGGAAGCGTGCCACGTCCGTCGACAACAGCAGATACCCCGGGCGCTTCTGCTCCCGCACCTCGGACAGCACCCGGTCGATCTCCCTGCAGGCCGTCGCTGGCATGAGATTCGCTTGGGCACAGGTGATTTCGCGGCTGATGCGCAGGAAGCGCTCGAAGTCGCCGTCGCCGAGCGAATGATGCAGTGCACGACGGGCACCCTGGGCGTCTTTGGACGGGCCGCCCACGATGTGCACCACCGGCACGTGCTCGGCATAGCTGCCCGCCACCGCGTTGGTCGCCGACAGCTCGCCGACCCCGAAAGTCGTTACCACAGCCGACATCCCGCGCAGCCGACCGTAGCCGTCCGCGGCGTACCCGGCGTTCAGTTCGTTGGCGCTGCCCACCCAACGAATGGTCGGGTGGGCCACGATGTGGTCGAGAAATTCCAGGTTGTAGTCACCGGGCACGCCGAAGATCTCAGAGACGCCGAGTTCGGCCAGCCGGTCGAGCAGGTAGTCGCCGACGGTGTAAACGGAGTTGGTCGCTGGATCAGTCACGAACATGACGGTACGCCGGAAAGTCGTGCTTCCCGGCCGGACGCCCGTTCGATATCGTGCGGGCCATGGCAATCAAAGAATCCCGCGAAATTCTCATCGAAGCCAGTCCCGAGGAGATTCTGGACGTCATCGCAGAGTTCGAAGCGATGCCCGAATGGTCCGGACCGCACGAAAGCGCGGAAGTGCTGGAGACCGGGGAAGACGGCCGGCCCAGCAAGGTCAAGATGCGGGTGAAGACGGCGGGCATCACCGACGAGCAGGTGGTGGCCTACACCTGGAAGGACAACGTGGTGAGTTGGTCGCTGGTCAGCTCCGGCCAGCAGAAGTCGCAGGACGGCAGTTACACCTTGATTCCCAAGGGCGACAACACCTTGGTCAAGTTCGAGGTGACCGTCGACCCGAATGTGCCGCTGCCGGGCTTCGTGCTCAAGCGTGCCGTCAAAGGGACGATGGACGCCGCCACGCAGGAACTGCGCTCGCAGGTGTTGAAAGTGAAGAAGGGCAAGTAGCACCGGTGAGTGACGGGGGGCCTCTGGCCGGGGTGAAGGTCATCGAACTCGGCGGGATCGGTCCCGGTCCCCATGCCGGGATGGTGCTTGCCGATCTGGGGGCCGACGTGGTGCGGGTGCGTCGGCCCGGCGGTCTGCAGATGCCGTCCGAGGATCGCGATCTGCTGCACCGCGGGAAGCGGATCGTCGACCTGGATGTCAAGACGCAGCCGGGAACGCTCCTGGAGCTGGCGGCGAAGGCCGACGTATTGCTGGACTGCTTCCGTCCCGGCACCTGCGAACGACTCGGCATCGGTCCCGAGGACTGCGCCGCGGTCAATCCGCGATTGATCTTCGCGCGCATCACCGGGTGGGGACAGGAAGGCCCGCTCGCGTCGACCGCGGGTCACGACATCAATTACCTGTCGGCCACCGGCGCGCTGTCGGCCCTCGGTTACGCCGACCGTCCGCCTATGCCGCCGCTGAACCTCGTCGCGGACTTCGGCGGCGGCTCGATGTTGGTGCTGCTGGGCATCGTGGCCGCGCTCTACGAACGGGAACGCTCCGGCAAGGGCCAGGTCGTGGATGCCGCGATGGTGGACGGGGTCAGCGTGCTCGCCCAGATGATGTGGACGATGAAGTCAATCGGCAGCCTGCGCGACCGGCGCGAATCCTTCCTGCTCGACGGCGGCGCCCCCTTCTACCGGTGCTACGAGACATCCGACGGCAAGTACATGGCCGTCGGCGCCATCGAGCCGCAATTTTTCGCGGCGTTGCTCGACGGCTTGGGATTTTCGGCCGCCGAGGTCCCCAATCAGCTCGACATCGCCGCGTATCCGCGGATGCACGAGCTCTTCGCCGAGCGCTTCGCCAGCCGCACGCGCGACGAGTGGGCCGAGGTCTTCGGCGGCACGGATGCTTGCGTCACCCCCGTGCTCACCTGGAATGAAGCCGCTAGCGACGGGCACCTGACCGCGCGCTCCACGGTGATCACCGCCCACGGCGTCGAGCAGGCTGCGCCGGCCCCACGCTTCTCCCGAACACCGGCCGGACCGGTCGGCGCACCGCCGCGTTCGACCACTGCGCTCTCTGAAATCGGGTGGTAACGCGGTATTTGCGTCAAATACGGCCCGCAAACCTCACAGCGTTGTAGTTTGGCACCAATGGCTGTCCAAGCATCGCGGGAAATCGTGATCGACGCGCCGCCGGAGAAGATCATGGCGGCGCTGCGAGACGTGGACATCTTGCCGCACCTGTCTCCGCTGCATAAGCACGTAGAAGTCATCGATTCGTATCCCGACGGGATGCCCCATCATGTGAAGGCCACCGTCAAGCTCATGGGGATCGTCGACAGGGAGATCCTGGAATACCACTGGGGTCCGGACTGGGTGGTTTGGGACGCCAAAGAGACGTTCCAGCAACACGGCCAGCACATCGAATACACCGTCAAACCGGAGGGCGTCGACAAGTCGCGAGTTCGGTTTGACATCACCGTCGAACCGTCCGGGTTGATCCCGGGTTTCGTGGTCAAGCGTGCCACCAGGGCGGTGTTGGAGTCCGCGACTGAAGGGCTGCGCAGGTGGTTCGACGGTGACAACAACGCAGCCGAACCCGAATAGCCCGACCTGACCGGCAGCGGACGTTTGTTCCCGCTGTGAGCGGGAAGTCGAAGCCTATGTCACCGATTTGCGATACCTGCGGAATCGAGTACGACGAAGCGGGCGACTCGAGTTTCCGCTCCGCGCGCTCTGCGCTGAAGTCCAGCGATCACACGGTGTGACATGGAAACCCCAACCATGTCCGATTCACCCGGACAACAGGACAAGAGGACGTTCGGCGCGGCCGCACGCTTCGGCGTTGCGGTAGTGGCTGTCGCGCTGCTGGTGCTTGCTTTGACGCTCGCGTGGGTGAGTGGTTGCAAGTCCGGATCCGGTCCGGAATCCCTCGCGCACTGTGGAGCGGTGCAGCGTCAGTCCTTCGCGCTCGGTGCGCCGCTGGTTCTATTGGCCGGCGGCATCATCGCGTTCATCCGCACCTACCAGGTTTGGCGCCGCGGAGAACGCTGGTGGGGCTGGCAAGGTGCCGGCTGGTTTCTGCTCGTGCTGATGCTGATAGCGCTGACCATGACCGCGCCGTTGGCGCTGCTCTAGAGGGCAGTTCGGCGCGATCGCCGACGAGCATTCCAGTTACGTAGTACGTGGGGCATTGCGTTGCTAACTTGGTAAGCAATGGCCATACAAGCATCACGCGAGATCGTCATCGAGGCGCCGCCCGATGCAATTCTGGACGCGCTTGCCGACATGGATGCGGTGCCGTCGTGGTCGTCGGTGCACAAGTCATGCAAGGTCATTGACACCCACGCGGATGGCCGGCCGCATCACGTCAAGGTGACCATCAGGGTCACCGGAATCACCGACACCGAATTGCTCGAATACCACTGGGGTCCGGACTGGGTCGTGTGGGATGCGGCCAAGACCGCCCAGCAGTACGGCCAACACGGTGAATACAACTTGGTCCGCGAGGGTGACAACAAGACGCGGGTGCGGTTCACCATCACGGTCGAACCGGTGGCGCCGTTGCCGGCGTTCTGGGCCAGCAAAGCCCGCAAGAAGATTCTCAACGCCGCAACCGAAGGGCTGCGCAAGCGAGTTATGGAGATGGCTGAGCCCGGAGCGCGGCCAGCCGTCTGATCGCCTCGTCGAGGGTGTCATCGCGCTTGCAAAAGGTGAACCGCACCAAGTGATTCCACAGGTCGTTGTGGGGCGCCGCCGGATCGCAGAACGCCGACATCGGGATGGCCGCCACCCCGGCTTTTTCGGGTAGCTCGGCGCAGAACTTGGTGCTGTCGTCGTAGCCCAGCGGTCGCGGGTCGGCGCACAGGAAGTAGGTGCCGTAGGAGTCGTGGACCGCGAAACCGATCTCGCTGAGTCCGGCTTTCAGCCGGTCGCGCCTGGTCTGCAGCGAGGTGCGCAGTTCGGCCACCCACGCATCCTGGGTGTTCAGGGCCAGGGCCACCGCGGGTTGGAAGGGGGCACCGCCCACGTAACTCAGATACTGCTTGGCTGCGCGTACGCCCTTGATGAGTTCGGCTGGGCCGCACGCCCACCCGATCTTCCAGCCGGTGCAATTGAACATCTTGGCCGCACTCGAGATGGTGATCGTGCGCTCAGCCATGCCGTCGAAGGTGGCCAAGGGTAGATGCTCGTGGCCGTCATACACCAGGTGCTCGTAGACCTCGTCGGTGATGACCAAGAGGTCCGCGGCCGTCGCGATTTCTGCGATCGCCGCTGACTCTTCCTTGGTGAGCACTGTTCCGGTCGGATTGTGCGGCGAGTTGACGATCAGCGTTTTGGTCCGCGGCGTCAGCGCGCGTTTCAGTGCGTCCACGTCCAATGCGAAGCCGCGGCCGTCGGCAACCAAGGGCACGGCTTTACGGTGGGCCCCGGCCATCGCCACCACGGGCGAGTAGGAGTCGTAGAACGGCTCGATCAGCAGCACCTCCGAGCCGGGTTCGACGAGGCCGAGCACCGCGGCCGCGATGGCCTCCGTCGCGCCGACTGTCACCAGGATCTCGGTATCGGGGTCGTACTCAATGCCGAAATGCCGTTGTCGTTGGGCGGCGATCGCCTGGCGCAGCGGTTGTATGCCCAGCCCGGGCGGATATTGGTTGACACCATCGGCGATGGCGTCCTGGGCGGCCTTGAGCATTTCCGGTGGGCCGTCCTCGTCGGGAAAGCCTTGTCCCAGGTTCACCGCGCCGATCCGCGCTGCCAGGGCCGACATCTCGGCGAAAATCGTGGTCGCGTACGGGCGCAGGCGCGACACGGTCATGGTGGACGAGCTTAAGGCCACCGAGTGCGCCCGTTCGACTCGTCGAGCGTCCTGCCAGCGTGACGTTGGGCGTTGATTGCCACGCGTGCGTGACGCTCGGCGGGTGGGGTGGGTCCCTGCTGTGCGCCCAACCAACAGGTTGGCCGGGCACCCTGTTACTGTTCAGTTACTGGACCTAGTCTCTAAGACGGATCCGAACCCCCTTTTGGAACAGGAATCAACATGTCCGAAGAAGCCTTTGTTTATGAGGCAATCCGCACACCCCGCGGCAAGCAGCGCAACGGCTCGCTGCACGAAGTCAAGCCGGTAGACCTGGTCGTCGGCCTTATCGACGAACTGCGCAAGCGCAACCCCGACCTCGACGAGAACCTGATCAGCGACGTCATCCTGGGCTGCGTTTCACCCGTCGGTGACCAGGGCGGAGACATCGCCCGCGCCGCCGTGCTGAAGGCGGGCATGCCCGTCACCTCGGGTGGCGTACAGCTCAACCGGTTCTGCGCTTCCGGTCTGGAAGCAGTCAACACGGCCGCGCAGAAGGTGCGGTCGGGCTGGGACGACCTGGTGCTGGCCGGCGGTGTGGAGTCGATGAGCCGCGTGCCGATGGGATCCGACGGCGGCGCCATGGGCCTGGACCCGGCCACCAACTACGACGTCATGTTCGTCCCGCAGGGGATCGGCGCTGACCTGATCGCCACCATCGAGGGCTTCTCCCGCGACGACGTCGACAACTACGCGCTGCGCAGCCAGCAGAAGGCCGCCGAGGCATGGTCGGGCGGCTACTTCGCCAAGTCCGTGGTGCCGGTCCGCGACCAGAACGGCCTGCTGATCCTCGACCACGACGAGCACATGCGGCCAGACACCACCAAGGAAGGCCTGGGCAAGCTGAAGCCGGCCTTCGAGGCTCTGGCGGCGATGGGCGGCTTCGACGACGTCGCCCTGCAGAAATACCACTACGTCGAGAAGATCAACCACGTCCACACCGGCGGCAACTCCTCCGGGATCGTCGACGGCGCGGCTCTGGTGATGATCGGCTCGGAGAAGGCGGGACAGGCCATCAACGCCACCCCGCGGGCGCGCATCGTCGCCACCGCGGTCAGCGGTGCCGACCCGGTGATCATGCTGACCGGGCCTACCCCGGCCACCAAGAAGGTGCTCGACCGCGCCGGCCTGACCGTCGACGACATCGATCTGTTCGAGCTCAATGAGGCGTTCGCGTCGGTGGTGCTGAAGTTCCAGAAGGACCTCAACATCCCCGATGAGAAGCTCAACGTGAACGGCGGCGCGATCGCGATGGGTCACCCGCTGGGCGCCACCGGCGCCATGATCCTGGGCACGATGGTCGACGAGTTGGAGCGGCGTAACGCCCGGCGTGCGTTGGTCACGCTCTGTATTGGTGGCGGCATGGGTGTCGCAACGATCATTGAGAGGGTTTAAGTAGATGGCCGACAACACAATTCAGTGGGACAAGGATGCCGACGGCATCGTCACGCTGACCCTGGACGACCCGTCGGGCTCGGCCAACGTCATGAACGAGGCCTACGTCGAGTCCATGGGCAAGGCCGTGGATCGTCTTGTGGCTGAGAAGGACTCGATCACGGGGGTGGTCATCACCAGTGCGAAGAAGACCTTCTTCGCGGGTGGCGACGTGAAGAGCATGATCCAGATCGGCCCCGAAAACGCCGGTGAGGCTTTCGATCTGGTCGAGACGATCAAGAAGCAGCTGCGCACCCTCGAAACCTTGGGCAAGCCGGTGGTGGCGGCGCTCAACGGCGCCGCACTGGGCGGCGGGCTGGAAATCGCGCTGGCCTGCCACCACCGCATCGCCGCCGACGTCAAGGGCTCGCAGTTCGGTTTTCCCGAGGCGACGCTGGGTCTTTTGCCCGGCGCCGGCGGCGTCACCCGCACGGTGCGAATGCTGGGAATTCAGAACGCCTTTGTGAACGTGCTGTCGCAGGGCACCCGGTTCAAGCCGGCCAAGGCCAAGGAGCTCGGTCTGATCGACGAGCTGGTGCCCACCGTCGAGGAACTCGTGCCCGCCGCCAAGGCGTGGATCAAGGCCAACCCGGACGCTTACGAACAGCCTTGGGACAAGAAGGGTTACAAGATCCCCGGCGGCACGCCGTCGTCCCCGGCCCTGGCGTCCATCCTGCCGTCGTTCCCGGCGTTGCTGCGCAAGCAGCTCAAGGGCGCGCCGATGCCGGCGCCGAAGGCCATCCTGGCCACGGCGGTCGAGGGTGCGCAGGTCGACTTCGACACCGCCAGCCGCATCGAGAGCCGTTACTTCACCAAGCTGGTCACCGGCCAGGTCGCGAAGAACATGATCCAGGCGTTCTTCTTCGACCTGCAGACCATCAACAACGGCGGGTCGCGGCCAGAGGGCATCGAGCCGGTCAAGATCAACAAGATCGGTGTGCTCGGCGCCGGCATGATGGGCGCGGGCATCGCGTACGTCTCGGCCAAGGCCGGCTACGACGTGGTGCTCAAGGACGTCTCGCTGGAAGCGGCGCAGAAGGGTAAGGGCTACTCCGAGAAGCTCGAAGCCAAGGCGCTGGAGCGGGGCCGCACCACCAAGGAAAAGAGCGACGCCCTGCTGGCCCGCATCACCCCGACCGCCGACGCCGCGGACCTCAAGGGCGTGGACTTCGTCATCGAGGCGGTCTTCGAGAACCAGGAACTCAAGCACAAGGTGTTCCAGGAGATCGAGGACATCGTCGAGCCCAACGCGGTGCTGGGGTCCAACACCTCGACGCTGCCGATCACCGGTCTGGCGACCGGCGTCAAGCGGCAGGAGGACTTCATCGGGATCCACTTCTTCTCGCCGGTCGACAAGATGCCGCTGGTGGAAATCATCAAGGGCGAGAAGACGTCTGACGAAGCCCTGGCTCGGGTGTTCGACTACACGCTGGCCATCGGCAAGACCCCGATCGTGGTCAACGACAGCCGCGGGTTCTTCACCTCCCGCGTCATCGGCACCTTCGTCAACGAGGCGCTGGCGATGCTGGGCGAGGGTGTCGAGCCGGCCAGCATCGAGCAGGCCGGTTCGCAGGCCGGGTACCCGGCGCCGCCGCTGCAGCTGTCCGACGAGCTCAACCTGGAGCTGATGCACAAGATCGCCGTCGCCACCCGCAAGGGTGTCGAGGAGGCCGGTGGCACCTACGAGCCGCACCCGGCCGAGGCCGTCGTCGAGAAGATGATCGAGCTGGGCCGGTCGGGTCGGTTGAAGGGCGCCGGGTTCTACGAGTACGCCGACGGCAAGCGGGTCGGATTGTGGCCGGGCCTGCGGGAGACGTTCAAGTCGGGCTCGTCCGAGCCGCCGCTGCAGGACATGATCGACCGCATGCTGTTCGCCGAGGCCCTGGAAACACAGAAGTGCCTCGACGAGGGCGTGCTGACGTCGACGGCGGACGCCAACATCGGCTCGATCATGGGCATCGGCTTCCCGCCGTGGACCGGTGGAAGCGCGCAGCTCATCGTGGGCTACGAAGGCCCGCTTGGCCGCGGCAAGGAGGCCTTCCTGGCCCGTGCCCGTGAGCTGGCGGAGAAGTACGGCGACAGGTTCCTGCCGCCGGCCTCGCTGAGCTAGCGTTACCCGCTGAGCAGACGCAAACTCGTACGAACGCATGGCGTTTCGTACGAGTTTGCGTCTGCTCGCGCTTAGGAGCCGCGCGCGTCAGCGCACCACGAAGTTCGCGTAGTCCTGGTAGTGCATGGCGTCGAAGGCGCGGGCGCCTGATGTGTTGGCGTTGGCGATCGCCCGCGCCAGGCGGGTGGGCAGCGCCGAGTACAACTGGGCGCCGCGCGTCAGTGCCCAGACACCGGCCTTCGAGCGGGGTACCAGGCGCTTTGCCACGGTGCACGCCACGGCGCGGCTGCGGCGCACCGGTTCGGCAAGCTGCCGTTCGTATTCGGCGAAAGCCCGAGCATGGTCGCCGCGGGCCTGCGCGAGTTCACCGGCCAGCACGTAGGCGCCGAAGACCGACAGGCTGGTGCTGCCCCCGACGGCCGGCCCGGGGCAGTAGCCGGCGTCGCCGACCAGGGTGACTCGTCCGCGCGACCAGGTGTCCAGTTGCAGCTGGGTGATCGAGTCGAAGTAGAACGACGGTGTGCGGTCGAGTTCTTCGAGCCAGCGGTCCACCTGCGGGTGCATGCCTTTGGTCGCGTCGCGCAGAATTTCCTTCTGCCGCAGGGTGTCTCGATAGTGGTATTGCAGTTCTTCGTCTTTTCGGAACAGACACACCACCCGGGCGTCGTCCAGCGGTTGCGCCGTGTAGATCAATGTGAGGCAGCCGGCGCGGACATGCGATATTGATTCCCCCTCGCGCGCAAGCTCTTTCGGAACCGAAAACACGGCCAGGTAGCCGCCGAGGAATTGGGTGCGCTCGGCGTGTTCACCGAAGGTCAACCGCCGCACGTTGGAATGCAACCCGTCGGCGCCGACGATGATGTCGAATGCGCGAGGCGCCGCGTGCTCGAAGGTCACCTCTCCGTCGGGGGAGATGGCGGTGATCGAGTCACCGAACAGGTACTCGGCGTCGTCGCGGCTGGCTCCGTAGTACACCTCGCTGAGATCGTCACGCATGATCTCCACGTGCCGGTCGGATGCCGCGGCCACCAACTTGCCGACGTCGATCCGGGTGGTCCGATCAATGCCGTGGCGATGGATGGTCAATCGGGTGGTGCCGGTGGCCAACGCCTCGATTTGGGGCAGCACCCCCATCTTTTCCGAGATCTCCATCGCCGGCCGGAACAGATCGACGGCGTGGCCACCGGTCTTGCGCAGTTGCGGCGCGCGTTCGACGACGGTGACGTCGAACCCGTAGCGGGTGAGCCAGTAGGCAAGTACCGGGCCGGAAATGCTGGCCCCGGATATTAGAACGCGCATGGCGACCTCGCTAGTCGGCCTCCCGATGTACCTAAGGAGACGTTAACCGCAGGTATTCACCTTGGGCACGATGTCGGGGTGTATTGGGCTATTCCGTATCGGCCGCCGCATCGGCGAACTCGCAAAACGCGTCGAAGGCGCGTGCACCGTAAATGGTGGCCGGCCCGCCGTGCATCAGAATGCTGACCCCGATGGCCTCGGCCGCCTCCTGCCTGGAGGCCCCGGCCCGAACGGCGGCCTGGGCGTGGGACGCGATGCAGCCGTCACAGCCGGCCACCACGCCAATGGCGAGGGCGATCAGCTCCTTGAACTTCTTGTCCAGTGCTCCCGAGGCGAACGCGCCATTGCTCATCTCTGCGAACCCCCGGTACACGTCGGGGATCATCTTGCGCAGGGCGCGATGCTGCGGGTTGAGGTCGTTGAGGACGTCTTGGTAGTGGCCGTGTTCGCTCATGACCTATATAATACACATACCCCCCTAGGTATTCTGGTCGCTTGGCAAGATACCCCTGGGGGTACAGGTTCAAGCGGCCGTGTACTCGGTGGCAAGCGGAGCCTGGTTGATCTAAAGCGGCAGGCGCACCGTCGATTTGGCAGAGGAGCGACGATGACCACGGGATTGAGTGTCGAACTGAACACCTCGTTCGAGAACGCGGTCGAGCGGACCACGAAGGCCCTGGCGGATCAGGGATTCGGAGTGCTGACCACCATCGACATCAAGGCCACAATGAAGCAGAAGCTCGACGAGGACATGGAGAACTACGTGATTCTCGGTGCCTGCAATCCGGTCTTGGCGCACCGCGCCCTAGGGGTGGACCGTCAGCTAGGCCAGCTGTTGCCCTGCAACGTTGTGGTGCGCAGCGACCGTGACAACCCGGACGGCGTGGTGCTCGTGGAAGCGATGGACCCGCAGATCATGGTCCGGGTCGCTGGTGATTCGGAAGGGTTGCGGGAGGTCGCCGATCAAGCCGCTGCCAAGTTGCAGGCCGCGATCAGTGCGGTCGGTCAAACAGGCAGCGGTTAAACCCCGTTCAATCGGCGGGTTAGGCAAGCGCGAGGAAGAGTTTTTCCAACTCCGCCTCGGTCATCGGCTCGGCACCTTTTGCCCGTTTCCCTGTTGCGCATTCCCGCAGGCCGGTGGCGACGATCTTGAATCCGGCGCGGTCGAGGGCGCGGGAAACCGCGGCAAGTTGTGTGACGACGTCCTTGCAGTCGCGGCCCTGTTCGATCATCGAGATCACGCCGGCGAGTTGGCCTTGTGCGCGGCGAAGTCGATTCAATACCGCGGCGATGCTGTCTTCGTCACCAACCATGTTGTCTCCCTTCGGCAATTAAAACGCCAGTATATCCCCCCGGGGGTATTTCCGCCCGGGTGCGCGTAGCGCCGGCCGGCTGAACAAGAGCGCCTCGCGCAGCGACTGGGGAAGAAGTGGTCCCGTCGCTCTCGCGCGCCGCGTCGCCGCACTAGCGGCCATCTGTCGCGAGGGTGCGCAAATGTGCGCCGCGCACGGCGTTTCGCTGTACAGACACGCACGCTCGCGGGTACCGCTAGAGTCCGAGGGTATGCGCTTCGGTCTCTTCATTCCGCAAGGCTGGCGGATGGATCTCGTCGGCATCGAACCTGAAAATCATTGGGCGGTGATGCGCGACCTGGCCGCCTACGCCGACGCCAGCGCGTGGGACTCACTCTGGGTCTACGACCACTTCCATACGGTGCCGTTTCCAAGCAATCAGGCCACGCACGAGGCATGGTCGCTGATGTCGGCGTACGCCGCGACGACGTCGCGGATCAAACTCGGCCAGATGTGCACCGCGATGAGCTACCGCAACCCGGTCTACCTGGCCAAGGTTGCGGCGACCGCCGACATCATTTCCGGTGGCCGGGTCCAGATGGGCATTGGCGCTGGCTGGTACGAACACGAGTGGCGCGCTTACGGTTACGGGTTTCCGTCGGCCGGTGTGCGGTTGGGGCGCCTCGACGAAGGCGTGCAGATCATGCGGGACGCATGGCGGGACGGCAAGGTCAGCTTCGCTGGCAAGCACTATCAGGTCGATGGTGCGATCGTCGAGCCAAAGCCGTTGCAAGAGAACGGCCTTCCGCTGTGGATAGCCGGCGGCGGAGAGAAGGTGACGCTGCGCATCGCGGCAAAGTATGCGCAGTACACCAACTTCACGCCGGAGCCGGTGGCCTTTGCTCACAAGTCCGAGGTGCTGGCGGGGCACTGTCGTGAGGTGGGCACCGACTTCGATGCGATCGTGCGTTCGGCCAACTTCACCGCGGTCGTCGGATCATCGGAAGCCGAGGTCGAGGAGCGGCTGCAGCGGGTGCGCGACCGACTGGCCGGCTACGTTCCCGACGAAGTGGCGGAAGCGATGACCACCGGCCTCCCGGATGCCGCGACGGGCACGCCCGAACAGGTGGCCGAGCGGCTCGCGACGATGCGCGACTTTGGTTGTGAGTACGCGATCCTGTACTTCCCGGAGGCCGCCTACGACCGCTCCGGCATCGAACTGTTCGAGCGCGAAGTGATTCCCGCGCTCAGCTAGATGTCGCTGGTGACGTACCTGGTCTTGACGGGTGGCGCGGCCAGCAGGGGAGGAAGCTGAGTCACCTTTCCTTCGCCGGCGCGGAACGCACGGTAGGCCTCGTCGTGCTCGACGCTGTCCCAGACTTCGTAAATGATCCAGTGGGCCTCGTCGTCCTCGTCGACGAGCACGTCCGTCTGAAGGTTCCCTTCAAATGCTCGGGTGACCTCCAGCGTCCGACCCATCAGCTCGCGGGCGGCAGACACCTCGTCGGGCTTGAACTTGAGTTCGAGCAGAACAGTGACCGGCATGTCGTTCCCATCTCCGTCGGTGAAACTTCCGTGCATCTTCGCCGAGGGACGTTACCTTTTGCCGGTATTCGAGGGACGAGTGAGAATGTGATTTCCACAATCCTGGAACGCTGTTGTACGGTTTCAAGTGCATTGTTCTCCTGTCGGATCGCGGAGGATCTGTCCATGCAGAAGGCGCTTGCCCCGGAAATCTCAACCTGGCCTGAGGAGAACCCGCAGCTGATCGGCAGCCGGTGCGGCGCCTGCGGCGCCACCACCTTCCCGGTACAGCAACGCTGTCCGCGGTGCAGCATCGGGGAGATGACCGAGGTGCGGCTACCGCGCCGCGGCACCGTCGTGGCCTGGACCACGCAAGGGTTCCCGCCCGGACCCCCGTACGCCGGGCCCACCGGCAAGGATTTCGTGCCGTTCGGCGTGGGTCTGGTGCAGCTGAGCGATGTTATTCGCGTCGAGGGCCGGTTGACCGAGAACGACCCGGCCAAACTGCAGTTCGGCCAGGAGGTCGAGCTCACCATGGTGCCGTTGACCACGGACGAAGAGGGCAACGAGATCCTCACGTACGCGTTTCGGCCGGTCTGAGAGGAAGTCTGCGGATGACTAGTGACGTTGCCATCATCGGCGTTGGCCTGCACCCGTTCGGCCGGTTTGAGAAGACCGCCATGGAAATGGGCGCCGAAGCCATCCAAGCCGCGCTCACCGATGCCGGAATCCAGTGGAAAGACATCCAATTCGGCTTCGGCGGCAGTTACGAGGTGTCCAACCCGGACGCGGTGACCCGCCTGGTGGGTCTGACGGGTATCACGTTCACCAATGTGTTCAATGCCTGCGCCACCGCGGCCAGCGCAATTCAGCAGACCGCCGACACGATTCGGCTGGGCAAGTACGACCTCGGCATCGCGATCGGTTTGGACAAGCACCCACGCGGTGCGTTCACCGACGACCCGGCAAAGCTGGCGCTGCCACAGTGGTATGCGCAGAACGGGCAGTTCGTCACCACGAAGTTCTTCGGGATGAAGGCCAACAAGTACATCCACGACCACCGCATCTCCCAAGCGACACTGGCCAAGGTGGCTGCGAAGAACTACCGCAACGGCGCGCGGAACCCGAATGCGTTCCGTCGCAAAGCAATTTCGGAGGAGGAGATCCTCAACTCGGCGGTGCTCAACTATCCGCTGACCCAGTACATGTTCTGCGCGCCCGACGAAGGAGCCGCCGCTGTCATCATGTGCCGTGCGGACCTGGCGCACAAGTACACCGACAAGCCGGTGTATGTGCGCGCCAGCGAGATTCGCACCCGTCGCTACGGCGCATACGAAGTGCATGCGACGTCGGCTCCACTGGACGAGGACTCCTCGCCGACGGTCTATGCGGCCAAGGCCGCCTACGAGTCCGCGGGCATCGGCCCCGACGATGTCGACATCGCCCAGCTGCAGGACACCGACGCCGGTGCCGAGGTGATACACATGGCCGAGACGGGGTTGTGCGCCGACGGCGAGCAGGAGAAGCTGATCGCCGACGGGGCCACCGAGATCGGCGGTCAGCTGCCGATCAACACCGACGGCGGCCTGATCGCCAACGGCGAACCGATTGGCGCGTCGGGGCTGCGACAGGTGCACGAGTTGGTGCGGCAGTTGCGCGGGGAGGCGGGGGAGCGCCAGGTGCCCGGCAACCCGCGCGTCGGCCTTGCGCAGGTCTACGGCGCGCCCGGTACCGCGTCGGCCACCATCCTGTCGCTGTAGTTGAGGTGCCACCAGGCCGTCTCTGGTCTTCGATGTATTGCTGCACAACACTGAGCGGGGCACCTCCGCAGGAGGCTTCGAAAGTAGCTGGGGACAAGTGTCCCTTCATGCTGTGCTGTTGATCCAGTAGCGGAATTCGTCGCGCAACTTGCGGGCGGAGACTCCCTTGAGCCTGTTCACGATGAACTGTGCGGGGTCATCTGGCGAAGTAGAACTGTACAAAATGCCCAATGCGCAGGCCGCAAAATATGCCTATTGTCACCCACAATCACCTGCGTTTCAGCAAACCCCCATTTGCCGAAACCGGCCTGGGTGCTCGGATATAGGAGGAGAGTGTGGGGTTTCTAGTTGCCGTTCCCGAACTTGTTTCGCAAGCCGCAACTGATCTGGCCAGCATCGGAGCGACGCTCGATGCCGCCAATGCCGCTGCGGCGGGCCCCACCTCCACCCTGCTGGCCGCTGGGGCCGATGAGGTCTCGGCGGCGATCGCGGCCCTCTTTTCTGGGCATGCTCAGTCCTATCAGGAGCTGACCGGCCAGGTGCAGGCATTTCATCGACAGTTCGTACAAGCGTTGAGCGGTGCCTCCCAGGCATATTCGGCAGCGGAGGCCTTGAATGCGTCGCCGCTGCAGACCTTGGAACAAGCCGTCCTGGGGGTAGTCAACGCGCCCACCATGGCGTTGCTGGGCCGCCCGCTGATCGCTGACGGCGCGAATGCGACGACCCCGGGCGGCAACGGCGGGGACGCCGGATTGCTATGGGGAAACGGCGGTAACGGCGCCGCCGGCGAAGCCGGAACCGGCCAGGCCGGCGGCCGGGGCGGGGCCGCCGGGCTGTTCGGCAGAGGCGGCGCCGGAGGGGCCGGCGGCACAGGCGCATCGACTCTGGGATCGGTGGGCGGTAACGGCGGCGCCGGTGGCGCCGGGGGTGCCGGCGGGTGGCTGTTCGGCGACGGCGGGACTGGCGGCAATGGCGGTGCCGGTGGAATAGGGACCCTCACCAGCGGCAACGGCGGTGCCGGCGGGACCGGTGGCAATGCCGGGATCTGGGGCGCCGGCGGCGCCGGTGGGCTCGGCGGGGCGGGTCAGGCCGGATTCAGCGGTAACCCCACACCGACGGGCACCGCCGGCTCCGGAAGCGGTGGCGCCAACGCCCTCAGCGACAGTGGTGCCGCCGCCATCGCCGGCAACGGCACCCCCGGCTCTCCCGGAAGCGCCACCGTCAACGGTGGCCTTGGCGGACGGGGCGGAATTGCCAACGGAATAGCGGGTCAGTTCAGCATTGGCGGCTCGAGTCCCATCATCGGTGGCAGCGGCGCAAACGGCGGCGACGGATTCAACGGCGGAAACGGTGGGGACGGCGGGAACGCCACCCAGCTTTCCAATGGATCGGGTCCCCCGACCTTCTTTGCCCCCGGAGCGCCCAGTGCGGGCAACGCGGGCCACGGGGGTAACGCACTCGGCTTCGGCGGCAACGGCGGCAACGGCGGCAACGGCGGCGACGTCAAGGGGATCCCCGTCACTGTGCAGATATTTGCAGGTGCGGCGGGCAACGGCGGCGACGGCTTCGTGGGTGCCGCCGGCGGCACCGGCGGCGCCGGTGGCGCCGGCGGGGCCGGTGGTCGTGGCGGTCTGCTGTTCGGCAACGGTGGTGCCGGCGGTACCGGTGGCGTCGGCGGTGCGGGTGGCGCCGGCGCAGCCGGCGGCTTCGGCGGCAACGGCGGCTCGGGCGGTGACAGCATCGCGAATTCGGATCCTGTTGGGGCCGCGGGCGGTCTTGGTGGCGATGGTGCCAACGGCGGTGACGCCGGCGCCGCCGGCGTTGGGGGCGCCGGGGGCGCCGGAGGCGCGGGCGGTTTGCTGGTCGGCAACGGCGGCGCCGGTGGCCTGGGCGGCGCCGGCGGTGCAGGCGCTACGGGTGGAGCGGGCGGTGACGGCGGCTTTGGCGGCGACGGTGGCGACGCCAGCTCGTTCCAGCTGCTGGTCAACTCGGTGCTGCAGGGCGGCGACGGCGGTGACGGCGGCCACGGCGGTGACGGCGGCGCGGCGAGCAACGGTGCCGCTGGGGGCCGGGGTGGAGACGGCGGCGCGGCCGGATTGTTGGGCATTGCGGGCGTCGGCGGCGCGGGCGGCGCAGGTGGCGCGGCCGCCGGGGGCGGCGCGTTGGGCCTCGGTGGCGCAGGCGGCTTCGGCGGCACCACGACGGCGGAGTTTGGCACCACCCCAGTGCCTGGTCCCCCCAGCACCTTTGGTGACGACGGAATCACCGGAGCCAACGGCATCGACGGCACGGCCAGCGTTGCCGGCGCATCCGGCGCAAACGGTACGACCCAGCGTCGATTCTGAGCACTGGTCACAACGCCGACCCCGAACGCTTCCGCGATCGCCCAAAAACCCCAAGCCCCACTACCATCGGCGGTATCTACCTACCCACCAAGAACGAACCCGACCGACTCCAAGCAGCTTGACATCGGCCGGAACGGCAAGGTTTCGTACAACTTTGCGTCTGTTCGCAAGCGGGAGGTGCGGCCCCACGCTCGCGAGGCTAAATGGCGGGGCCCAGCAGGTCGTCGGCGTCGCGGATGATGTAGCCGTAACCCTGCTCGGCCAGGAAGCGCTGCCGATGCGCGGCGTACTCGGCGTCCAGGCTGTCGCGGGCGACCACGGAGTAGAAGATCGCACCCCCGCCGTCGGACTTGGGCCGCAACAGCCGGCCCAGCCGCTGCGCCTCTTCCTGACGCGACCCGAAGGTACCCGAAACCTGAACTGCGACAGACGCTTCGGGTAGGTCGATGGAGAAGTTGGCCACTTTTGACACCACCAGCGTGGAGATCTCGCCACGTCGAAAGGAGTCGAACAGCGCCTCGCGTTCCTTGGTCTTGGTCGATCCCTGGATGACCGGAGCGTTCAGTTCGGCGCCGAGCTCCTCGAGTTGATCGAGGTATGCGCCGATCACCAGCGTCTGTTCCCCGGGATGCTTAGCCAGAATCGATTTGACCACAGCGATTTTCGTGTGCACCGTCGAACACAGCCGGTAGCGCTCCTCGGGTTCGGCGGTGGCGTAGATCATCCGCTCGTTGTCGGTCATGGTGACCCGCACTTCGACACATTCCGCCGGCGCGATCCAGCCTTGAGCCTCGATATCCTTCCAAGGCGCGTCATAGCGTTTCGGCCCGATCAACGAAAAGACGTCACCCTCACGGCCGTCCTCGCGGATCAACGTCGCCGTCAGTCCCAGGCGACGCTTGGACTGCAAATCGGCGGTCATCCGAAAAACCGGCGCCGGCAACAGATGTACCTCGTCGTAGATGATCAGTCCCCAGTCCCGGCTGTCGAACAGCTCCAGATGCCGGTACTCGCCCTTGGTCCGCCGGGTGATCATCTGATAGGTCGAGATGGTAACGGGGCGAATCTCTTTCCGCTCTCCCGAGTATTCGCCGATCTCCTCCTCGGTCAGCGACGTCCGCGCAACGAGTTCACGCTTCCACTGTCGGGCGGCAACGATGTTGGTGACCAAGATCAGCGTCGTCGCGCTGGCTTTGGCCATCGCCGCCGCGCCGACCAGTGTCTTCCCGGCGCCACACGGAAGGACGACCACACCCGAGCCACCGGCCCAGAAGGAGTCGGCGGCCATCTGCTGATAGTCGCGCAACTCCCACCCGTGCGGCTCCAAGCTGATCGGGTGCGCCTCGCCATCGACGTAACCGGCGAGGTCCTCTGCGGGCCAACCGATCTTGAGCAACATCTGCTTGACGCGGCCGCGCTCGCTGGGGTGCACGACAACGGTGTCGTCGTCGATGCGAGCGCCCAGCATCGGGGCGATCTTCTTGTTGCGCAGCACTTCTTCGAGCACCGCACGATCCAGGCTCAACAGCGTCAAGCCGTGGGCCGGGTGCTTCACCAATTGCAGCCTGCCGTACCGCGCCATCGTGTCGACGATGTCGACCAGCAGTGGCTGCGGCACCGCGTAGCGGGAAAAGCTGACCAGCGCGTCGACCACCTGCTCGGCGTCGTGGCCGGCGGCTCGCGCATTCCACAGCGCCAGCGGTGTGATGCGGTAGGTGTGCACGTGCTCGGGTGCGCGTTCCAGTTCGGCGAACGGTGCGATCGCGGCGCGCGCAGCGCCGGCCAGTTCGTGATCCACTTCGAGCAGCACCGTCTTGTCGGACTGCACGATCAGGGGTCCGTCTGACACCTAGCGCCACTCCTTCTCATCGCTGCGTTGTGCAGCGTCGTCAACAGGCATAACCATCCATTATCCCTCGTCGGCCGGCGTCACCGACGTGATGCGGTGGATGGCGAACTCCCGCAGGCGCCCGGACGCCGAATCGAAAGCGCCCAGCTGGCCGCCTTTGATGGCGATCGGCGCCACCACGCGCTGAGTGGCCACGCCGGCGGCGTCGAGGTAGCCGATGACCACCGTGGCCTGCTCCCTGGCGGCTTGCTGGAGCAGCGACATCGCGACAGCGGGGTCGACGCGGGCGCTGCCGAATGGTGCCGCGGTCACCTTGCGAAGCACGCCCACGACCGCGTTGAGCGACTCGGCGCTGGGACGCGGCGGGGGACGGTACGGCCGACGTTGCTGCGGGGTGGGCACCCGGGCGCCGCGGGGCCGCATGTCGACGATGGCACCGGTGGAGTCTTCGGCAGCCGGGACGAAGCCTGCGGCCCGTAACGCGGCAAGCACCTCCGAGATGGGCGCGGGTGACACCGCGACCGTCGGCGCCAGGGCGCGCAGCGCCAATCCCTCGACGTCCGGCGCCGACACCGCCTGGGCTAGCAGGGCGGGGTCCTCGCACCGCACGAAGGAGGCGGCGATGCCGATGCGAAGCTGGCCGTGACGACGTGCGACGTCATCGATGAGGTAGGTAAGACTCTGCGGCACTGGGGTTTTGGAATGGTTCGCAAAAAACGCGTGCATCCAGTCGCGGGTCTTGCCGACGTCCAAAGCGTGCCGGATGGACTGCTCGCTGACCCGGTACACCATGGCCGCGCCGGCTGATTCGACCGTGGCAACCGTCGCCAGATCATCGGCAAGCTGGCGCAGCATCGGCCCGGGTACCACCACCGTCAGGTCGGCCTGGACCAGGAAGTGGTCGATCGGTTTGGGCAGCACGCGTGTCATCACGTCAACCACGTCGGCGGGTTCGCCACCGCCCAGCAGGACACGTCCAGGGGTGCTGAGCGCCCCGCGTCCCACCAGTCCCAACGCGTGGCTTTCGGTCAGCAGGTCCCCCACGGGTCCCGGCTGTAGCCGTCGAGCCCAGCGGGGACGGCGCCAGATCAGGGCCGTCGACGCCGATGTCGGATCGACTCCGGCGCCTGGGGGGAGTTCGGCGAGCATGTCCAGGAGCAGTCGACGGTCCAGCGGCGCCGCCGTGGAGAACAGCGAATCCGACAGGGCCCCATAGGGTTTGGCATCAGGCCCACGGGTGCCGATCAAGGCCGGCCGGCCGGGTAGGTCCAGCCAGGTGCCGGCCAGCAGGTGCCATCGCTCGGCGGCGGTGAGATCGGCGAACCGGTCGGCGGCCGATGTCGGCGCCCAGTACGGGCCTTCGCCGTGCAGCGGCATGGGTTCGGGCATGCCGCTGGCGATCAACCCGGCAGCGGCGGCCAACTCGAGGATCAGCCCCAGTCGCGGCTCGTCGATGCCGGTCGCCTTGGCCAATCGCTTGAGCTCACGCACTCCCAGTCCACCGCTGCGCAGCTCGGCTACTGGTGTGGTGCTGAGGTTTTGGAGCAGCACCTCCAGTTCGCGCAGCAGGTCGATGGCGGCTCCGGCCGCCACGGCGTCGACGTCGTCGGGGGTGGTGGTGGACACCACCGGATCGGGCGCAGTCAGTTGCATCGGACCGGGAAGTTCGCCGCGCAGCACCTGCCCGACGTGTCGTGGCAGGATCACCGTCTCGGCGTCGATGCGTCGCAGCAGTCCGGCCGCGAGCAGTTTTGGCACCGGATGATCGGGTGGCGCGCCGGGCGCCGCGTCGCGGGTGCGCCCCATCGGAGACCCTTCGAGCAGCTTTTCCAGCACTTCGCGTTGCGCTTCGTCGATCCCGTCGATCAGGGTCGCGATCTCCGCCCCGGTACGGTAGCGGTCCTCAAGCGTCACCTGACCCGCATGCCACGGCAAAGCCGTCGCTGCGTCGGCGGCTACCCGCACCGCGGTATCGCCCCAGGCCAGGGCGCGTGTCTTCAGATCGTCCAGCGCTGCGGTGACGTCGGCGTGCGGAGCGTTGTCGCCGACCAGCGACAGCAGCTTGGTGGTCTGCACCGGCGTGGTGTCGGCATGCAGCACCAACAGTGCGTCCAACACCGCCAATTGCAGGAAGTTGAGGTCGTCGGTGGCGGCCTTGACCGATTGACGTGCCTGTGCGCGCGCGGCGAGCGCGGCAATGCTGCCTGGAGGCGGCTGGGCAAGGTCTGGTCGGAGCTGCAGCAGCAGGATCAGCCGGTCGTCCGGCAAGTCGGCGAGCCAGGACCCCAGCGGGACATCCGGGGTTTGTTCGGTCATCGCTGATCAGCCTAGGCCCGACCCGTGACCTTGCGCCCCGGACGGGGGCGAGACCTGTCAGAATGGACGCCGTGGCTAACTCTGCTGATGGCAAAGCGCGCAAGACCAAGTACGTGGACAACGGCTGGCCGACCACGGACCCAGACGATCATGCGGTGAGCGAACTCGTCACCGACCGCACGGGTGCGTTGTCACCCTTCGGCGAGGTGGTGTTCCCGTTGCCCGCAGATGTGTTGCCCTACGTCCACCCGGTGACGGTCGTCAACCGTTAGGTCGCCCGGGATGGCGGGGGTGTCCAGGGAGCAGCGCTCGGGTGCGCTGTCACACCTGGACGAGCGGGGAGCCGCGCACATGGTCGACGTGACCGAAAAGGACGCCACCAAGCGGACCGCCGTGGCCGCGGGCGCCCTGCGGACGACGGGCGAGGTGGTGGCGTTGATTTCCACCGGCGGCCTGCCGAAGGGCGATGCGCTGGCCACCGCGCGGGTGGCGGGCATTCTGGCGGCCAAACGCACCAGCGATCTGATTCCGTTGTGCCATCAGCTCGCGCTGACCGGCGTAGACGTCGACTTCACGATCGGAGAATCGGACATCGACATCACGGCGACGGTACGCAGCACCGACCGAACGGGCGTGGAGATGGAGGCGCTGACCGCCGTCAGTGTGGCAGGGCTGACTCTCTACGACATGATCAAGGCGGTCGACCCGGGGGCCCGGATCGACGACATCCGCGTGCTCCGCAAAGAAGGTGGCAAGACCGGAAGTTGGGCGCGGCTATGACCGACCAGCCCACGCGGTCCGCGCGCATCATCATTGCCTCCACCCGTGCTTCATCGGGCGTCTACGTCGACGAGTGCGGCCCAATCATTAAGCATTGGCTGGACGAGCGCGGGTTTTCGACGGCCGAGCCCGCCGTGGTGGCCGACGGGAATCCGGTCGGCGAGGCGTTGAACGACGCGCTCGAGGCGGGGGCGGACCTGATCCTCACCTCCGGCGGCACCGGCATCTCGCCCACCGACACGACGCCAGAACAGACTGTCGCGGTGTTGGACTTCGTCATTCCCGGGCTGGCGGACGCGATCCGTCAAGCGGGGCTGCCCAAGGTGCCGACATCGGTGCTGTCGCGTGGGGTCTGCGGGGTGGCCGGCGAAACCTTGATCGTCAACCTGCCGGGATCACCCGGCGGCGTGCGGGACGGCCTGGCGGTACTGGACGGCGTGGTGCACCACGCGCTCGACCAACTCGCCGGTAAAGATCATCGTCGATGACTCACCCATGACACGGGTCTTGCGCGCCCTGGTGACCGACCAGCCCATTTCACTGGCCGACCATGAAGAGCTGGTGAGCCATGAGTCGGCCGGGGCCATCGTCGGTTTCGTCGGGATGATCCGCAACCACGATGGCGGACGCCAGGTGACCCGTTTGGAATACTCCGCGCACCCGACGGCCGCGCAGGTATTTGCCGAAGTGGTAGCCGAAGTCGCCGAGCAGTCCAGCGGGGTGCGTGCTGTGGCGGCCAGCCACCGCGTCGGGGTCCTGCAGATCGGCGAGGCCGCGCTCGTGGCGGCGGTCGCCGCCGACCATCGGCGGGCGGCCTTCGCCACGTGCGCGCAGCTTGTCGACACCATCAAGGAACGTCTGCCGGTGTGGAAGCACCAGTTCTTCGACGACGGTTCCGACGAATGGGTGGGCTCGGCCTAATCGCGACCGCTGGAAGCGATCAGGCCGAGCGACCGGTTGCTGTCAGCCCAGGACGTACGGCTGAGCGAGCGCGTCGAGCGCGTCGTTGCCGGCGATGTCCTGCGCGCGGATCGCGTCCCACAACTTGGCGGTGAAGCCGACCTGGTGGACGTTGATGACGTCCTCCGAAGCCGGTGCCACGTCGGCCGGCTGGGGAACCTGCGTGCTCGCGTCGACGATGATCGGGGCGTGTGCGGCCGGCGGTGCCACGTCCGCCGGAGGGGGCGCAATCACGTCCTCGGGGGCAGGTGCCAATTCGGCCGGCGCGGGGGCCAGCTCGACCGGAGCCGGCGGCAGTTCGGCCGGCGCGGCGGCCAGCTCGACCGGAGGCGGGGCGGGCAGTTCGTTTCCGGCCAATTCGACCGCGGGCGGAGCGATGTCTTCAGCCGGCGGAGCGTCCGGGGTGAACAACGGCTCCGAGGCCGGGGCTGCGTCGACGACCGAGGCATCCACCACCACTTCGCGCGGCGTCGGGCCGGAGAGCGCGGTGCCACACACGGGCCAGGCACCACGGCCCTGGCTCGCCAGCACCCGCTCGGCGATGGCGATCTGCTGGTCCTTGGTGGCCAACTGAGCCGAGGGGGCGTACTGGGTGCCGCCATGTGCGGCCCAGGTGCCGGCGGCGAACTGAACCCCGCCGTAGTACCCGTTGCCGGTGTTGATCGACCAGTTGCCGCCCGATTCACAGCGGGCTACGGCGTCCCATTCGGCGTCGGTGGCTGCGCTTGCCTGGCCGGCGAGGGCGAGGCTGCCGCCGCCCAGCACGGCACCGGTAAAGGCGACCTTGGCGACGCTGACGCTAGAAGTAGTGGGCTTACGGTGGCGTCCACTCATACGCGCGGATATTCCTCTCGTGTACACGCCTGCGAGGTCAGCTGTCGGGTTCGGGTGGGAGAGGTCACCCGGCCGCATTCGATCTCCATTGACCGACGTCGGCTTCACCCCAAGGGGCCAGATGGCCCCGGTCCGATCTCGGCGGACCCGGTGGGTCCCCCGCCCCCATCCGCGGGTCGGGATCCCTCGCCTACTGGATGGGGCTAGGCGCGATATAGGGAGGGAAGGAACGTCGCTTGCATTGGGTGTAATGACGAACCTTCGGAGACGGTAGCGGGTTCAGTCGCTCACGTCACGTGTCAAATATCCCGGCGTTTCTGTCACATCCGTACCGGAAAAGGCCTGGAACAGCTTGCGTTTGTGCAGCTCATAGCACCTCGACACCGCAGCGTGGCCAGCTCGTTATCGTTCCGTGACGTGAGATATGTCACAGCATCAACCGCCGGCGAACGGCGGGAGTACGTCAATCGTGTTGCCGGTGGATAACGCCTTCGTGACGTCTCGAACGGCAATTTCGTCGCACAGAAACGAGCAGCGGTCCAAAAGTGTTGCCAGACGCCCGTTCCGGGCCGCGAGGTTGTCGACCATGTCGGCGACAGTGGCGCCGCCGCGCAGCGTCAACGTTTCCGATTCGACGCCGGCGGCCGCCCGGGCGGCCGCGAAATAGCGGACCGTCACCTGAATCTCGTCAGCCACCGATCGCACTCATCGGTCGGTCGGGCTGGATGAAATCCGGATCGTTGATGCCGTGGCCAGCCGGTTTGGCCCACATCGCGGCACGCCAGGCCGCCTCGATCGCTTCGTCGTCGGCGCCGCCGCGCAGCAGCGACCGCAGGTCGGTTTCGTCGCGGGAGAACAGGCAACTGCGGACCTGGCCATCGGCCGTCAACCGGGTGCGGTCACACGCCGAGCAGAAGGCATGGGACACCGAGGCGATGACCCCGACCTTCCCCGACGGGGTTCCGGGGCCACTATCGACCAACCAGAGCTCGGCCGGGGCCGAACCGCGCGGTACCGGGTCGGGCAGCAGCCGGAAGTGGAGCCGCAGAGCCGCCAGCACATCGTCGGCGCTCAACGCCGCATTGCGCTGCCACTGGTGTCCCGCGTCCAACGGCATCTGCTCGATGACTCGCAGTTGGTAACCGTGCTCGAGGCAGAACCGCAGCAGCTCCACCACGTCCTCGCGGCCGGTGACCGGGTCGAGCACGGCGTTGACCTTGACCGGCATCAAACCGGCATCCTTGGCCGCGGCCAGACCGGCCAGCACGTCGTCAAGCCGGTCCCGACGAGTGATGGCGGCGAAATGTTCACGGCTGACGCTGTCCAGCGACACATTGACGCGGTCTAGGCCCGCCTCCGCCAGTGCGGCGGCCCGCCGCTCCAGCCCCAGACCGTTGGTGGTCAGTGAGATCTCCGGGCGGGGCCGCAACGCCGCGGCCGCCGCGACCACTTCCTCGAGGTGGCGGGCCAGCAGTGGCTCACCACCGGTAAACCGCACGTTGGTGACGCCGAATCGGGTGACGGCGATGCGCAGCAGCCGAATCAGTTCGTCGGGCTGCAGGAGTTGCTCGTTGGGCAGCCAGTCCAAGCCCTGCTCCGGCATGCAGTAGTTGCAGCGCAGATTGCACCGGTCGGTCAGCGACACCCGTAGATCGGTGGCGACCCGGCCGAAGGTGTCCCGCAGCGGTCCGTCGGCAGGCGCCGGTGAAGCGACCCCACCGGACCACCCGCGGCTGGGAACCGTCGGCACACCGAGCGCGGTCAGGGTCATGCGGCGAGCCGTCCGGGTTGCACTGGACCATCGACGGGGACGATCTCCTTGCCCAGCGGCACCAACGACACCGGAATCATCTTCAGGTTCGCCAACGCCAGCGGAATTCCGACGATGGTGACCGCCATCGCCGCCGCGCTCGCCAGATGCCCGATTGCAAGCCACAGCCCGAACAGCAGGATCCAGATGATGTTGCCGATCAAGGCGCCGGTGCCGGAGCTCGGCTTTTCGACGATCGTCCGGCCGAACGGCCACAACGCATACGACGCAATGCGCAGCGAGGCGAAACCGAAGGGAATGGTGATGATCAGCAGGAAGCAGACCAGCGCCGCGAGCAGGTAGCCGAGGGCCAACCAGAGGCCCCCGAAAACCAGCCAGATAACGTTCAGGACTAGGCGCATATCTCCTCCAGAGGTACTGCCAGCCTACTCAGCACGCGGTTGACAGGGATGCTTGGTGCGAAACCTTCCGAGTAGGATCTGAGATCGTCATCGCGTCCTGCGCATGCGGGACGCGTCTTCTTCGGTTACCCCAGACCCGTCAGACAAGCAGGTGAGAGCAGTGCCGACCGGCAAGGTGAAGTGGTACGACCCCGAGAAAGGGTTCGGCTTCTTGTCGCAGGAGGACGGCGAAGACGTCTACGTCCGTTCTTCGGCGTTGCCCGCAGGTGTCGAGGCGCTCAAAGCGGGCCAGCGAGTGGAGTTCGGAATCGCCTCGGGCAGGCGCGGTCCGCAGGCTTTGAGCCTGAAGATCATCGATCCGCCGCCCAGCCTCTCGAAGTCGCTCGCTCGGTCGCGCCGCGAGGCGCCGGTCGAGCACAAGCACACTCCCGACGAGTTGCACGGCATGGTCGAGGACATGATCACGTTGCTCGAGAGCACCGTCCAACCGGAACTGCGCAAGGGTCGCTACCCGGACCGCAAGACGGCGCGGCAGATCTCCGAGGTGGTCAAGGCCGTGGCGCGCGAGTTCGAGGCCTAGCCGGGTCTCGCTCCAGCCCCACGCGAGCAGACGCGGGCGCCCCCGAAATCGACCGGGTTTCGGGGGTTTCTGCGTCTTCTGGGCGGGTTTACAGCACGTAAAGCTACCGGCGCGTAACTTGGGCGTAGGTTGGTCCTAGAAGCGTGCGGCACGGCGTTACGAGGAGGCTGCGATGGCACAGCAGGCGCAGGTCACCGAGGAACAAGCGCGGGCGCTCGCCGAAGAATCTCGCGAGAGTGGTTGGGATAAACCGTCATTCGCCAAAGAGCTATTTCTTGGCCGCTTTCCGCTCGATCTGATCCACCCGTTCCCCAGACCGTCCGACGCCGACGAGGAGCGCACCGCGGCATTCCTCGAGAAGCTGCGAGACGTGTTGCGCGCCATGGACGGCAGCGTCATCGAACGCGACGCCAAGATTCCCGACGAATACGTAAAGGCCCTGGCCGAACTGGGCTGCTTTGGCATGAAGATCCCGACGGAATACGGCGGACTGGGCATGTCGCAAGTCGCCTACAACCGGGCGCTGATGATGGTCACGACTGTCCACCCGAGTATTGGGGCGCTGCTGTCGGCTCACCAGTCGATCGGGGTGCCCGAGCCGCTCAAGCTGGCCGGCACCGAGGAGCAGAAGCGGCGGTTCCTGCCGCGTTGCGCCGCCGGCGCCATTTCGGCGTTCCTGCTCACCGAACCGGACGTGGGCTCGGACCCGGCGCGCCTGGGTTCCACGGCGACACCCGCCGAGGACGGACAGGCATACCTATTGGACGGCCTGAAGTTGTGGACCACCAACGGTGTGGTCGCCGAGCTGTTGGTGGTCATGGCCCGCGTACCCAAGAGCGAGGGGCATCGCGGCGGTATCAGTGCGTTCGTGGTCGAAGCCGATTCACCGGGGATCACCGTGGAACGGCGCAACCAGTTCATGGGCCTGCGCGGCATCGAAAACGGCCTGACCAGGATGCATCGGGTACGCGTCCCCGCCGAAAACCTGATCGGCCGCGAGGGCGACGGTCTGAAGATCGCGCTGACAACGCTCAACGTTGGGCGGCTGGCCCTGCCCGCGATGGCGACGGGTTCGGCCAAGTGGTCGTTGAAGATCGCCCGCGAGTGGTCGCGCGAGCGGGTGCAGTGGGGCAAGCCCGTCGGGAAACACGAAGCGGTCGCTCGCCAGATCGCGTACCTGGCCGCGACAACCTATGCGCTCGACGCAGTCGTGGAACTGTCCGGTCAGATGGCCGACGAAGGCCGCAACGACATCCGGATCGAGGCCGCGCTGGCCAAATTGTGGGCCAGCGAGACGACCTGCCGCATCGCCGACGATCTGGTGCAGATCCGGGGTGGCCGTGGCTATGAAACCGCGGAGTCGCTGGCCGCGCGCGGCGAGCGTGCCGCGCCGGTGGAGCAGCAATTGCGCGACTTGCGGATCAACCGGATCTTCGAAGGGTCCAGCGAGATCATGCGGCTGCTCATCGCGAGGGAAGCCGTCGATGCCCACCTCACCGCCGCGGGCGACCTGGCCAAGCCCGACGCCGATCTTCGGCAGAAGGCGTCGGCCGCGGTAGGCGCCAGTGGTTTCTACGCAAAGTGGTTGCCCAAGTTGGTCTTTGGTGAAGGTCAGCGGCCCACGTCGTACAGCGAGTTCGGCCCGCTTGCCTCGCATCTGCGCTTCGTCGAACGTTCCAGCCGCAAGTTGGCCCGCAACACGTTCTACGGAATGGCGCGCTGGCAAGCCAATTTGGAACAGAAGCAGGGATTTTTGGGCCGCATCGTCGACATCGGGGCCGAGTTGTTCGCGATGGCGGCGGCGTGCGTGCGGGCCGAGGCGCAACGGGCCGCTGACCCCGTGATCGGCAAGCAAGCCTACGAGTTGGCCGAATTGTTCTGTGAGCAAGCGACTTTGCGGGTCGAGGAACTGTTCCGCGGCTTGTGGTCCAACACCGACAGCCACGACGTGCGGCTCGCCGACGATGTGTTGGACGGTCGCTATCTCTGGCTGGAAGGCGGGATTCTGGACCAGTCGGAGGGCACCGGCCCGTGGATCGCCCCCTGGGAGCCGCGGGAGTCCACCGAAGCCAATCTGGCGCGGCGGTTCTATGAAGCCCCGGCGCCAGTCGAGGCCGCGACTCAGGCTACGTTGTAAGGCGATGGGCTCCTATGTCGCCGGAACGGGCGAATTCAACCGCGATACGAACTACATCACCACGCGGATCACCGCTGACGGGCGAGACGGGTATCCGGTAGAGCCCGGCCGTTATCGGCTGGTGGTTGCGCGGGCCTGCCCGTGGGCGAACCGCACCATCATCGTGCGACGGCTGCTGGGCCTGGAAGACGTTCTGTCCATTGGCTTTTGCGGTCCCACGCACGACGAGCGCAGCTGGACCTTCGACCTGGATCCCGGCGGCGTCGACCCGGTGCTGAAGATTCCGCGTTTGCAGGACGCGTACTTCAAGCGATTCCCCGACTATCCGAAGGGGATCACCGTCCCGGCGATCGTCGACGTGCCCACCGGGGCGGTGGTGACCAATGACTTCGCTCAGATGACCCTGGACTTTTCCACCGAGTGGACCGCATACCACCGCGAGGGTGCGCCGCAGCTTTACCCTGAGCCGCTGCGCGCCGAGATCGACGAGGTAAGCACGAAGATCTACACCGAGATCAATAACGGCGTGTACCGCTGCGGGTTCGCCGGCAAGCAGGATGCCTATGAAGCGGCCTATGACCGCCTTTTTGCCGCGCTTGATTGGGTAAGCGAACGACTGGCCAACCAGCGATATCTGGTCGGCGACACGATTACCGAGGCGGACGTGCGGTTGTTCACCACACTGGCCCGCTTCGACCCCGTTTACCACGGGCATTTCAAGTGCAACAGATCAAAACTCAGCGAGATGCCGGTGTTGTGGGCCTACGCCCGGGACCTATTCCAGACGCCCGGTTTCGGCGACACCATCGACTTCGTCCAGATCAAGCAGCACTACTACATCGTGCACAGCGACATCAACCCCACCGGCGTCGTGCCGAAGGGCCCTGACCTGAGCAACTGGCTCGCCCCGCACGGACGAGAAGAATTGGGTGGCAGGCCGTTTGGCGACGGTACGCCACCAGGACCGCCGGTTGACGGTGAGCGGGTGCCGGACGGCCACGGCGCCTAGCCGGCTGGGCCGGCCTGCCGTCTCGATAAGCCAGGTGCCTCAAAAGGCCAGGCGCACAGACCACTCCGCATGGGGGTATTCGATCACCTCGCCGTCCGGGGTGCCGACCAACGTAAGTAACTGCACGACTATGCCGGTGACTTTCCCGCGATGCGGGTCGACGGTCGGGATGGTGACCGCCAGTCGGGTCTTCGGCCGGAACAGGCTTTCGGTGATGTCCCTCGGATCCTCGTATGTCAGCAATAAGCGCCAAGGGGCACGAGAAATTGCCTCGGGAACCGAGAGTTGTACCGGGTAACGTTCGTTTGCCCGCAGTTCGCCGATGGTCTCCGGTGTGTAGCAGTCGTCGAGATTGAGCACCTTGCAGTACCGGTAGGGCCCGACGCGAGTCAGGTGCCCGTTCGTGTAGGCGCTGATCTGCGGCCAGCGCGGACCGGGTTGGCGGACCAACAGCCAGGTGCCGAAACCCGCCCCGACCATCAGCAACACCACCACGAGCGCGATGGCGGTGGCTCGACCTCGTTTCACTGGGGCATCACCGGCGCGCCCCGGCGAGTGCCCTCCTGTTCCACCATGACCGGCCTGTTGCCGCCGAGGCCGGGGATCAAGGAATGGCCCTGGAAGCTGACCAGGGTCTGTGCCAGACCCAGGATCAGCAGGGAACTGACCGCGGTGAAACCGACCCACAATTCCGTGTAGACCAACACCCCGACGGCGCCGCCTAGCACCCAGGCCAATTGCAGCGTCGACTCCGAGCGGCCGAACCCCGACGCACGGGATTCCTCGGGCAGGTCGTGTTGCAAAGCAGCGTCCAGTGAAGCCTTGCCAATGGCGCTGGCCCCCGACGTGATGAGGGTGGCGATGGCGGCCATGACCAATGTGCCCGCCACCGCGGCCGCCAATGCCACCGCGGTCACCACGACGGTGCAGCGCACCACCAGCACCGCCGGCCTGCCCAATCGCAGTCGAGCGGCGGCGAAGTTGCCCGCGAAATTACCGATCGCGGCCGCGGCCCCGATGGTGCCGAGCATCGCGACCTGGACCCAGCCGTCGGCGTCGTGTGCTTTGGCGACAAACGCCGGATAAAGGAACAGGAAGCCGACCATCACCTTGACCGTGCAGTTACCCCACAGAGAGGTAATGATGTTGCGGCCCAACGGCTGTCGCAGCGCACCGCCGACCTTTGGCGGCTTGACGTGGCCCGGCCGGGGACCCCGCATCGTGTCCATGTCGCGGTGATAGCTCAGCGTGGCCGGTACCTCGCCCGTCGTCACCTCGACCCAACTCGGTATCCGCATCGACAACAGCGCACCGACGATCGTGACCGCGACGACGACGAACAGCGCTCCGGGCAGCCGGAACAACTGGGTGCAGGCGAACTCGACGCCCGCCGCGATGGCTCCCCCCACGATCGTGCCGCCAAGCAGGCCGAACACGGTCAGTCGGGAGTTGACCCTGACCAGGTCGATCGTCGGCGGCATGACTCTGGGTGTCACCGCGCTGCGCAGCACACTGAACGACTTGGAGAAGACCATCATCGCCAGGGCGCACGGGTAGAGCACCCACGGTGGGAAGCTGCCGGTGATGCCGTCGTAATTCATGACCAACACCAACGCCAACACCGTGCGCAGCGCAAAAGACATGGCCAGCGCGACGCGACGGCCGTGCTGCAGCTTGTCCAGTGCCGGGCCGATGAGCGGGGCGATCACCGCGAACGGCGCGATGGTGATCAACAGGTATAGCGCGACCCTCGACTTGCTTTCGCCGGTGGCAGCGGCGAAGAACAACGTGTTGGCCAGGGCGACCGCCATCGCGGAGTCGACCGCAAAGTTCGCCATCACCGGCCAGGTCAGCGCGGTGAGCCCGGACTTGTCCGCGCCGTCGGCGGTGGCGGCCCGCTGCACCATCCAGTACATGCGGGAACCCATCTCGCGGCTGCGCATCGCCGCGGCGCGGGTGACGGTGATCCGCTCGCCGTTGCTGAAACCGCGCGGGGGTGGTTGCTCGGTGTCGCGTGGGGGCGGCGGCGGCTCTTCGCCCAGTGGTGGCAGGTAACGGTTGGCGCTCGGCATCGGCGGTGGACGTCGTGTCCGCCGATAGTCAGCACTGTTCGGCCGCGGGGGACCCGGCGAATCGGCCGGATAATTGGCCATTCCCGGGTGTTCGTTGAACGACGCATTGGGATAGCGGCGGCCAGGGGGCGGGTCCATACGGCCCGGGTGATCACGCCGCCGTCCAGACACGAATCAATTCTGTCCTATCCTGACTCCTCGCGTAGCGAACCGGGTGTGGCTCGGTTTCCGTGTCTTCCGGCAGTATGGAGACGCGATGCAGAGAGGGGATAGCGTGACCGGACCCGGCCCGGATTCCACTGCGGAATCCGCTTTGGACACCGGCACCGAAGCCGGCGGTGTGACGGTGGCCGAGTGGCCCGAGGAATTGGCGACCGTGCTCACGGGTGCGGTCGACCAGGCCAGGGCCGCCGTCGAGGAATTCAGCGGTCCGGACGCCGTCGGCGACTATCTGGGCGTCAGTTACGAGGATCCGAACACCGCTACGCACCGCTTCCTGGCGCATCTGACCGGCTATCAGGGCTGGCAGTGGGCGGTTGTCGTGGCCACTTACCCGGGTTCTGACCGCGCCACGATCAGCGAAGTCGTGCTGGTTCCCGGCCCGACAGCATTGCTGGCGCCCCAGTGGGTGCCGTGGGAGGAGCGGGTGCGGCCGGGGGATTTGAGCCCCGGAGACCTGCTCGCCCCGGCCAAGGACGACCCGCGTCTGGTTCCGGGCTACACCGCCAGCGGCGACCCCGCAGTCGACGAGGTCGCTGTCGAGCTGGGATTGGGCCGACGCTGGGTGATGAGCCCCTTGGGGCGGGCTCAAGCCGCCGAACGGTGGCACTACGGCGAGTACGGGCCGGACTCGCCCATGTCGCGCTCGACCAAACGAGTGTGCCGCGACTGCGGGTTCTTCCTGCCGCTGGCCGGGTCGCTGGGAGCGATGTTCGGGGTGTGCGGCAACGAACTGTCCGCCGACGGCCATGTCGTGGACAAGCACTACGGTTGCGGCGCCCACTCCGACACCCCCGCACCGGCGGGCACCGGTTCACCGGCGTATGAGCCGTACGACGACGGATTGCTGGACATCGCGGCTAATCCGGTGGTGGAGTCGGCTCATTCGGAGTCGGACACCGCGGAGCCGGCTCCGGCAGAGCCGTCTGCTGCGGCAGAGCCGTCTGCTGCGGCAGAGCCGCCTGCTGCGGAACCGGCTGACGAGGAGCAGGGAACGCCTGAGCCGGTTACGTCAGAGCCGGCTGCGGCAGAGCTGGTCACGCCAGAGGCGGTCACGCCAGAGGCGTCGGCTCCGACACCGGCCGCTGCTGAGCCGCTCACTGTCGAGGCGTCTACGCCCGAACCCTCGAGCCCGGAGCCGGCCCCGGAGCCGGTAACCCCGGAGGCGTCTGCTCCCGAGCCGCCCGCAGCGGAGCCGCCAGCTCCCGAGCCGTCGGCCTAGTTCTTCTCGGCCGCGGCTTTGATCTTGGCCAGCGAGGCCTGCATGCCTTCGACCAATTCGCGTTCGAAATTCGTCGTACCGCCCAACAAGGCATTGACCGTCAGGTTGGAAACCGCGGTGACGCCGTTTTCGGCGTGCCTGCTTTCGGTCACCCGGGTGCCTTCGCCGTTGGGCTCGAGCTCGTAGGTCCACACAGTGTGGTTGGTGTTCACCTTGAACGCCAGCCGCTTGTTGGGGACGACGTCGACGATCGTGCACGTCGTGGGCCAGAACAGGCGATTGCGGCGATTGAAGTTGAGGGTGCGAGCGCCGGGCCGCAGCTGGCCGAATGGACGCATCCAGCGGCACTGCGGGCTCCATTCCGGCATACGCCGCAAATCGGAAATGAGCGCCCAGACCTTTTCGGGCGGAGCATCGATGTCGATCTGCGCTTGTAGGAGCGGGGCTACCATTTGTCCTCCGGGTTTGGGTGGTTTCATTTTCGGTCGATGTGCGTTTCCAGTCCGGATTGCGCACCGCGAGAGCCGCGCCGGACGGCGGCCAGTTGCCAGACAAAGATGCTCGTTCCGATCACCCCCACGCCCAGTCCCGCTAGGGTCTGCGGGCGCCAACTGTCCAGGCTGGGGACCAAGAAGGCGGCCACCGCGGCGACTGCCCAGGCCAGCGCGCCGACCGCGATGACCGGCCATATGGCCAGCAAGCCTCGCGGCAGGGGCGGCGGCTCCAGTGCGTGGGGTCGTTCGGCGCTCATCAAGTCTCAACATAGCGTGGCGCAATCGAGCGGATGTTGAGGACGCAGGCGTCAGGGTTGGATCCATTCGCCCGCCACGGGCACACGCAACACCCAAGAACACACTCAATGCCGTCGTACGTTGTAATGTCGCGCTGTGCCTGACAGCTACGCGCGGCTGGCCAGCGATTTGTCGTTGGCGGTCATGCGGCTAGCCCGCCAACTGCGATTTCGGAACCCGTCATCGCCAGTGACGTTGTCCCAGCTATCAGCGTTGACGACGTTGCTGAATGAGGGGGCGATGACACCTGGCGCTCTCGCCATTCGGGAACGGGTCCGCCCGCCGTCAATGACCAGGGTGATCGCCTCCCTCGCCGACATGGGGTTGGTGGAGCGTGTCCCGCATCCCGTCGACGGTCGGCAGGTATTGGTGTCGGTGTCTGAGTCCGGCGCCGAGTTGGTCACGGCCGCTCGGCGGGCCCGTCAGGAATGGCTTGCCGACCGTCTGGCGACGCTCGACGAAGGCCAGCGTGAACTCCTGCGCCAGGCCGCCGAGCTGATGTCGACTCTGGTCGACGAGAGCCCGTGACCGCGCTTGTCCAGGACATCAGCGACCCCGACGATCCACGGTTGGATGATTTTCGGGACCTGAACAGCGTCGACCGACGGCCCGACCTGCCCACCGGCAAGGGACTGGTGATCGCCGAGGGGGTGCTGGTCGTGCAGCGCATGCTGGCCTCCCGCTTCACCCCGCGCGCCCTTCTCGGCACCGACCGCAGACTCGCCGAGCTCAAGGATGATCTGGTCGGGGTCGAGGCGCCCTACTACCGGGTCTCGGCGGAGCTTATGGCGCAAGTGGTGGGTTTTCACCTCAATCGTGGGGTGCTGGCCAGTGCCAGTCGGGTGGGCGAGCCGACCGTCGCCGAAGTGGTCAATGGGGCCCGCACCGTCGCGGTGCTGGAAGGGGTCAACGACCACGAGAATCTGGGCTCGATATTCCGCAACGCGGCCGGCTTGGGAGTCGACGCGGTGGCTTTCGGAAGTGGCTGTGCGGATCCGCTCTATCGGCGGGCGGTCCGGGTTTCGATGGGGCACGCGCTCCTGGTGCCGTTTGCGCGCGCGACGCAGTGGCCCGGCGACCTGGTGATGTTGAGGGAGCGCGGCTTCCGTCTGCTAGCGATGACGCCGCAGGGCGACGCGTGCCCGCTGCCCCAGGCGATGGCCGCGGTGCGCGACCAGCCGGTGGCGCTGTTGGTGGGCGCGGAGGGCCCTGGTCTGACGGCGACCGCGCTGCGGATCAGCGACATGCGGGTGCGCATCCCGATGTCGCGGGGGACCGACTCACTCAACGTCGCGACGGCCGCCGCGTTGGCGTTCTACGAGCGGGTTAGGCTCGGCCGGTGAATCACCAACCCGTCCCGTGGGGAACGGGTTTGACGGTGGCCGCGTTCGTGGCCGCGGTCACCGGAGCGGCCATGGTGGTGCTGAGTCTCGGGCTTATCCGGGTGCACCCGTTGTTGGCGGTGGGGCTCAATCTGGTGGCGGTCGGTGGCCTGGCGCCGACGTTGTGGGCGTGGCGGCGCACGGCGGTGGCGCGTTGGTTCGTGCTGGGTACCGGCGTGGGCGTGACGGTTGCCTGGCTGGCCTTGCTCGCCCTGACCGTCCTCGGTTAACGGTGTCCGCTCGAGCGGACACCGAGCAGCACGTCCTCCCAAGCGGGAATGGTGGGCTTGCCGCGCCGGCTGCTTGTGGGTTGCTGGGGTGCCGCGGCGGGCGCGGGTTCGGCGTCGGACTCTTTAGCCGACTCATCGAAGTCGATGCGAGCCACCGGTGCGAGGGGGCGTAGCGGGGCCCTGAAGTTGGGGTCGATCAGCTCATTGGCCGCGTCGTCGATTGCGGTGGTCGTGCCGCCGTGGGCACCGGGCGTGTAGCGGAAATGCGCGACGTTGTCCGACCGACCGGCCTTCCAGGACAGCTGCACCGTCCAGCGGCCGTCTTCGTTGCGCCAGGCGTCCCAACTGAGCTTGTCAGGACGCAGGCCGCGGTTGACGAACGCCGCGGTGACCGTTTCCAGCAGGGTCAGCACGGCGGGGCCGTCGCCGAGGACCGGGTGCGATGCCGTTGCCAGCTCTGCGGCGCGCGAACGTTCCAGCAGCACCGGGTGGGCGAACCGCTTGATGCGCGAGATGTCAGAGCCCGATGCGGCGGCGACCTGCTCGACGGAAGCCCCGGCGCGGATCCGGGCCTGAATTTCTTTTGGGCTCAGCATGTCGGTGACTTGGATGTCGAGCTCAGGCTGCTCCGGTGGTGCCGGTTCGCCACGCAGTGCCGCCCGCAATCGTTCATCGGCCGGCACCTTGTACTTGTCGGCTGAGCTGGGCCCCTCGCAGATGAGGTATTTGCCGTCGGCATCAAGCCCAACCACTTTGAGTTCCCGCATGGTTTCTCCTCGCAGGCTCCGAGCAGGTGAGCACCGGACCTGTTACGAGCGAACTCTAGTGGGCCAAGTCCGGTTAACCTCGCTGACACGCGGGGCGAGGCCCACCGAGCGTCGAGCGTCACGTCAGCGTGGCGCTCGGTGGCGGGCTCAGCGAGCGCGGTGTGGAAAGGCAGGTCAGAGGCGTTCGACGACCCAGTCGACGCACTGCGTGAGCGCGCTGATGTCGTCGGGTTCGACCGCGGGGAACATCGCGATCCGCAGTTGGTTGCGGCCGAGCTTGCGGTAGGGCTCGGTGTCGACGATGCCGTTTGCCCGCAAAGTCTTGGCCACAGCGGCTGCGTCCACGTCGTCGACGAAGTCGATCGTGCCGACGACCTGCGAGCGCAGCGCCGGGTCGGCGACGAACGGCGTGGTGTAGTCGCGCTCTTCGGCCCAGCTGTAGAGCCGTTGCGACGAGTCCGCGGTGCGCTTGACGGCCCAGTCCAGTCCGCCGTTGCCCAGCAGCCAGTCGATCTGCTCTGCCAGCAGGATCAGGGTGCCGATCGCCGGGGTGTTGTAGGTCTGGTCTTTCACGCTGTTCTCGATAGCGATCGGCAGCGACAGGAAGTCCGGGACCCACCGTCCGGATGCCTTGATCGCCTCGACCCGGGCCAAGGCGGCAGGGCTCAGGATGGCCAGCCACAGCCCGCCGTCGCTGGCGAAGTTTTTCTGCGGTGCGAAGTAGTAGGCGTCGACATCGGTGATGTCGACGGGGAGGCCCCCGGCGCCCGAGGTGGCGTCGATGACGACCAGGGCGTCACCGGAGTCGGCGGGCCGTTGCACCGGGACCGAGACCCCCGTCGAAGTCTCGTTGTGCGCCCACGCGATGACATCGACGGACGGGTCGCTCTGCGGTTCCGGTGCGCTGCCGGGGTCGGCCTTGATGATGATCGGGTCGCCGACGAACGGGTTCTTGCTGACACCCGAGGCGAACTTCGCGCTGAACTCCCCGTAGGTCAGGTGCAGCGAGCGCTTGTCGATCAGGCAGAAGGCGGCGGCGTCCCAGAACGCGGTCGCGCCGCCGTTGCCCACGATGACCTCGTAGCCGTCCGGTATCGAGAACAGCTCGGCCAGTCCCTTGCGAACCCTGCCTACCAGGTTCTTTACCGGCGCTTGCCGGTGCGAGGTGCCGAACAGTGCGGCGGCGCTGGTGCTCAGCACCTGCAGCTGCTCGGGTCGGACCTTGGAGGGTCCGCAGCCGAAGCGGCCGTCGCGCGGTTTGAGGTCGGCGGGAATTTCAAGGGACGTTGCCAGCTGGTCAGCCATGCGCATCAGGGTAGTGAGCGATTCTTCGGCCTTGCTGGACGGGCTGTCACATTCGGCCCGAAGTGTGACCGCGACCACTATGGCGAATTCCCGGTACCAGCGGTACCGTATTCACTACACGTCCGATCGAAACCTCATTGAGGAGGCTTGATGGCCAGGACGCGCATGGTTCGACGCTGGCGCCGAAATATGGAGGTGCGCGACGACGCCGAGTATGTGGAGATGCTCGCCACACTGTCCGAGGGGTCTGTGCGGCGAAACTTCAACCCATACACCGACATCGACTGGGACTCACCGGAGTTCGCCGTCACCGACGACGATCCCCGGTGGATCCTCCCAGCGACGGACCCGCTGGGCCGGCACCCTTGGTACCAGGCGCAGTCGCGGGAACGCCAGATCAAGATCGGGATGTGGCGGCAGGCCAATGTGGCCAAGGTTGGACTGCACTTCGAGTCCATTCTGATCCGCGGCCTGATGAACTACACCTTCTGGATGCCTAACGGTTCCCCGGAATATCGGTACTGCCTGCACGAATCGGTCGAAGAGTGCAACCACACGATGATGTTCCAGGAGATGATCAACCGCGTCGGCGCGGACGTGCCGGGCATGCCGCGTCGGCTGCGTTGGATTTCGCCGTTCATCCCGCTGATCGCCGGCCCGATGCCGGTGGCGTTCTTCATCGGCGTGTTGGCCGGCGAAGAGCCGATCGACCACACGCAGAAGCAGGTGTTGCGCGAAGGCAAGCCACTGCACCCAATCATGGAGCGCGTGATGTCCATTCACGTCGCCGAGGAGGCGCGGCACATCTCGTTCGCGCACGAGTACCTGCGTAAGCGATTGCCGAAATTGACCCGCAGCCAACGGTTCTGGATCTCGCTGACCTTCCCGCTGACCATGCGGTCGCTGTGCAACGCGATCCTGATTCCGCCCAAGGAGTTCTGGGAGGAATTCGACATCCCGCGCTCGGTCAAGAAGGAACTGTTCTTCCGGTCGCCGGAATCGCGGAAGTGGTTGCGCGACATGTTCAGTGACGTGCGGATGCTGGCCTACGACACCGGGCTGATGGAAAATCGCTCGGCCCGGTTGATGTGGCGGCTCTGCAAGATCGACGGCAAACCGTCGCGTTACCGCAGCGAACCGCAGCGCGCGCATTTGGCCGTTCCGGCTGCTTAGGCTTAACGAGTTCGCTTATGCCGCACGTGATCACTCAGTCGTGCTGCAATGACGGGTCCTGCGTCTTCGCGTGCCCGGTAAATTGCATCCACCCATCTCCCGACGAGCCGGGCTACGCGACGTCCGAAATGCTCTACATCGACCCGGTGGCCTGCGTGGACTGCGGGGCGTGCGTGAGCGCCTGCCCGGTCGGAGCGATCGCGCCCGAAAGTCAGCTCGATGCTAAGCAATTGCCGTTCATCGAAATCAACGCGTCGTTCTACCCGGACCGCCCGGCCGGTGTGAAACTGCCGCCAACCTCCAAACTGGCTCCAGTGATACCGGCGCCCGAGGTGCATCAGCGGGAGACGCCGCTGACGGTGGCCATCGTCGGGTCGGGGCCGGCCGCCATGTACGCCGCCGATGAGTTGCTGATTCAGCCCCGCGTGCGGGTCAACGTTTTCGAGAAGCTGCCAACCCCTTATGGATTGGTGCGTGCGGGGGTGGCGCCGGACCACCAAAACACCAAAAAGGTCACCCGGCTGTTCGACCGGGTGGCCGGTCATCGCCGCCTGAGGTTCTACCTCAATGTCGAGGTGGGTAAGCACCTTAGCCACGCCGATCTGCTGGCCCACCATCACGCCGTGGTGTATGCGGTGGGAGCGCCGGATGACCGCAGGCTGGATATCGACGGCATGGGCCTGCCGGGGACCGGCACCGCGACTGAGTTGGTCGCCTGGATCAACGGGCACCCCGACTTTGCCGATCTGGCAGTCGATCTCAGCCACGAACGAGTGGTGATCATCGGCAACGGCAATGTCGCCCTCGACGTGGCCCGCGTGCTCACCGCGGACCCCGACGACCTCGCCAGAACCGACATCGCCGATCACGCGTTGCGGGCGCTGCGCAAGTCGGCTGTTCGCGAGGTGGTCATCGCCGCTCGGCGCGGACCTGCGCAGTCGGCGTTCACTCTGCCCGAATTGGTCGGTCTCACCGAATCTTCCGATGTGGTGCTCGACCCCGCCGACCGGCAACGAGTGCTGGATGACCTGGCAACCGTCGCTGATCCGCTGACCAGGGCCAAGCTTGAGATCTTGACGACGCTGGGTGACGCGTCCGCGGCGCCGTCCGAAAGTGGGCGCCCGCGGATTCGACTGGCGTATCAGCTGACGCCGCAGCGGGTTTTGGGTGACGATCGGGCCAGCGGTGTGGCGTTCGCCGTCAACGGCCCTGGCGCTGGCGCCGGCGAAGTACGCACGTTTGATGCAGGCCTGGTGCTGACGTCGATCGGCTACCGTGGAAAGCCAATACCTGGCCTGCCATTCGACGACGAAGCTGCTCTCGTCCCCAACGACGGCGGTCGCGTTATCGACCCGGCAAGCGCCCGTCCGGTCGTCGGAGCCTATGTCGCGGGCTGGATCAAGCGCGGGCCCACCGGGTTCATCGGCACCAACAAATCGTGCTCCCTGGAGACCGTGCAGGCTCTGGTCGCCGACTTCAATGACGGTAAGCTCGCCGACCCGCAAGTCGAGCCGCTGGCACTGGACAGGTTGGTGCGGCAGCGCCAGTCCGACGTCATCGATTCGGCGGGATGGCGTGCCATCGACGCCGCGGAAATCGCCCGCGGCATAGGCGACGGCCGGCCGCGCAACAAATTCACCGACGTCGCCGACATGCTCGCCGTCGCGGCTGCGGCACGCCAGGCGCCGCCGCTGCGACGACGCCTGGCGGCCCGGCTACGTGAACTCGTTTAACGCTGAGGCGCGCTAACTACCCACGTCGGCGCCCATCGCGCGCTGGAGTTCCTCCATGCTGACCTCGCGAACCGGTTGGCCGAGTGACCAGTGGTGGCCGAAGGGGTCTTCGAGCACGCCGTAGCGGTCGCCCCACATCTGGTCATCCAACGGCATCACCACGGTCGCGCCCGCATCCAGTGCGCGCTGGAATTTGGCGTCGACGTCCGTGACCGTCAGGTGGATGGTGACTGGTGTGCCGCCCAAGGCTTTCGGTGTCATCGATTTGCCGTCGGTCACCTCCGGAAAGTCGTCGTGGAGCATCACGGTGAAGCCGTTGATCTGCACGGCGGCGTGTATCAATTTGCCATCGGGACGGGGCACACGCCCCAACTCCTCACCGCCGAACGCCTTGACATAGAAGTCGATCGCGGCGGCTGCATTGTCGACGACGAGGTGGGGGGACAGGGCTGGTTCGACGTTGATCGCCATCTTTGTCTCCTTGTTGTGGATGTGCTCGCCAGCGTTGGCGACGGGGTTCACCTGTATTGACCCCGGCCGCGACCGAAATTCATCGCGGTAACCCAGTAGATCTCCAGGCACCGACAAGCCTCATCCCTTGCGTTCCGCCGCGATACCGCTTATAAAGAATGAATCGATGAGATAGCTGTCTCAACATGTGTCTTAATACCGTCGGCCTGCAAGGAACGATTGATGAACGCCACGACCGTGACGATCCACCGCACGCTGGATGCGCGTCAGGCGGATGTCCGTGCGCGGCTGCTGCAGGCCGCCCGCCAGTTGATTCGCGAGCACGGGCATGAGGTGGTCGCGATGGAGGCGATCGCTGCGACCGCCGGAGTGTCCAGGGCGACTACCTATCGCTATTTCGCGTCCAAGGAGCACGTGGTGTGTGAGGCGGCTTTGGCGTGGGGGCATGAGGTCGCGGCTCGCATTCCGCAGGCCATCGCCGCGGCGTCCGAGTCGCTCTCCGAACCAATGCCAGACATCGACGTGGCCATTGGACATCTCGTATGGGAAGCCGCGTCGGATTTGCCCATGGTTCGCGCAATCATTGCTTCGGTATCGGCTCTGGGTCCCGTTGCCGATCAGTTCCGCGTCGGCGTGCGTGGGATGTTCCTCGCGCTGTTGGGCGGAGCCGGCGAGGATGTGCCCGAGTCGTTGTCACTGGACCCGGCGATCACATTGCTCGGTCGCGTCTTCTTTGCCGACTTGGCGTTGCTCGGAGTCGGCGACATCACCGTCGAACAGTGCATCGCCGAACTGCGCCTGGCCGCCGCGCGCTTATTGAACTGACCCACCTCCCTACATTAGGAGTCGAACCCGTGAATCAAACACTGTTACAGCCGATTTGGGACTGGATGCTGAGGCACCTGGGCGTCGGATTCTTCGAATTTCCGTTGTACTTCTTGCCCGTGGTCGTCGCGGTCGTGTTGGTGACGGGCATCGTCTACTCGATATTCGATGTCGCGGTCTACCACCGTATTTCGGCGAAGGCGGCCACCAAACTCGGGCTCCGGATCTCCTCGAATTATGTCGGTGCGGCGGTGGTGTTCTTCGTCCTGCATCGCATCTTCCACCCGTGGGTGGCCGAAGTCCCAACGGCCGCACCGACGGTCGTCGCGTTTGTCACGCAGCTGGTGGCCTTCATGGTGATCGGCGAGTTCCTCACCTACTGGTGGCACCGGCTAGAGCACGGTAGTCGGTTCGTCTTCACGAAGGTGCACTACCTGCACCATCGGGTGCAGAACCCGTTGACCATCTGGACCAACTTCGTCGTGCACCCCGTCGAAGGCTTCATGGTGATGTTCTGCCTCTACGTCGTGCCGTTGGCGTTGGGGGCCCATCCACTGGTGGTCGTCGCTTATGCGGCGGCCAACACCACAGCGATGGTCATCACGCACAGCGGTTACGACATGAAGCTGTACCCGCGCTGGCTGCTGCCGGCGGCCTCGGGCCACGAGTTGCACCACTCGGAGAAGCGTCCCACCAACCTGTCCGTGGTAATGACATACGGAGACAAGCTGTTCGGCACTTACAAGAAACCGGTCGCGCCGACCGAGCCCGCGTTGGAGTCAAGCGCGGCCGCCGCCTAGGCGCTGGTGATCACGCGGTCCCAGCCGGGGATCGATTCGGGCTTGCGCGGCCCGGGGCCCACGTAGACGGCCGACGGCCGGACCAGTTTGCCGAGTCGCTTCTGTTCCAGGATGTGAGCGCACCATCCGGCGGTGCGTCCGCAAGTGAACATCGCGGGCATCATGTTCGCCGGCACGCCGGCGAAGTCCAGGATGACCGCTGCCCAGAACTCGACATTGGTCTCGATGGCCCGGTCCGGGCGTCGCTCGCGCAACTCGGCCAAAGCCGCTTGTTCCAAGGCGGCCGCGACCTCGTGGCGAGGGGCCTTGAGGCGCTCGGCGGTCGCGCGCAGCACCCGCGCCCGTGGGTCTTCGGCCCGGTAGACGCGGTGTCCGAAGCCCATCAGTTTTTCGCCGCGGTCCAGGATGTCCTTGACGACCTTGCGGGCGTCGCCGGTGCGCTCCACCTCCTCGATCATCGGCAGTACGCGGGCCGGGGCCCCGCCGTGCAAAGGCCCGCTCATCGCCCCGATCGCACCGGACAGGCACGCGGCCACGTCTGCGCCGGTCGAGGCGATCACCCGCGCGGTGAAGGTCGACGCGTTCATGCCGTGCTCGGCGGCCGTGACCCAGTAGGCGTCGATTGCCTCGATGTGCCTGGGGTCCGGCTCGCCCTGCCAGCGCGTCATGAATCGGGCGGTGATGGTCGGGCACTGGTCGATGATGCGCTGGGGGACAGCAGGCTGGTAGATGCCGCGGCCAGATTGTGCGACGTAGGAAAGGGCCATCACAGATGCCCGTGCGAGCTGGTCGCGGGCGGTGGGCTCGTTGGTGTCTAGCAGTGGCTTGTAACCCCAGATGGGTGCCAGCATTGCCAGTCCCGCCTGCACGTCGACCCGTACGTCGCCGGTGTGGATCGGCAGTGGGAACGGCTCGGCCGGCGGCAAACCCCGGCCGAAGTCGCCGTCGACCAGCAGAGCCCAGACGTCGCCGAAGTGAACCCGCTGGTTCACCAGATCCTCGATGTCGACACCGCGGTAACGCAGCGCGCCACCGTCCTTGTCGGGTTCGGCGATCTTGGTGGTGAAGGCGACGACGCCTTCCAGACCTGGGACAAAATCAGGTGGAACCACAGTCATGCGGCGATTCTTGCACCCCAGATTCCGGCCGATGCTACCGGCCGGTAGCAACCCCGGTAGCTTTAACGCGATGGCCGGAGCAATCGACGAGCACCTGGCGAGGATGAGAGTGGAGTACAAATCCGCCGAGAAGGACGACAGTCCCGACTTGGACGCAAGCTGGCTGGACGACGGTTGGCTCAGCTTGTTCTGCAAGTGGATTGATGACGCCGAGCGAGCCGGAGTCGCCGAGCCGAACGCCATGGTGCTGGCCACCGTCACCGCCGACGGCAAGCCGATGAGTCGATCGGTGTTGTGCAAGGGCGCCGATAAGAACGGGATCACCTTTTTCACCAACTACGACTCGGCCAAGGGGCTCGAGCTGGCGGCGACGCCGTACGCGTCGGCAACCTTTCCGTGGTACCAGCTCGGGCGACAGGTGCACATCCGGGGTTCGGTGACCAAAGTCGACCGGCAGGTCACCGAGGAGTACTGGTCCAAGCGGCCGCGCGGCTCGCAACTGGGGGCGTGGGCGTCGCAGCAGTCGCGGCCGATCGAGTCGCGGGCGGCGTTGCTGGAGCAGTTGGCGGAGGTGACTGCCCGCTTCGCCGATGTCGAGCAGGTGCCGGCGCCGCCGAACTGGGGTGGTTATCTGATCGCGCCCGAAGTGGTCGAATTCTGGCAGGGCCGCGAGAACCGGGTGCATAACCGGATTCGAGTCATCGGCGGTCGCGTCGAGCGGCTGCAGCCTTAGGGCGTTTGCACGCTGGGCCGGCGTGGTCTTCCCCTGTCGGTACTTGGGATGCCGGGCGGCCCGCTCCTGCCCGAGGAGATCGGCACATCACCGCCGGTGACGCCCAGCCCGCTCCCGCCGGCGCCACCGATTCCGCTGCGTGGCAATGCCGCGGTGACGGGAATGCCGGATCAACTTCCCGAGAGTGCTGCGTCAAGCTGACCGCGAATACGCGGCGCACCGCATTTCATAATTGCCCAACAATTGTCGAAACCGGATGCGGACCATTGGAGCGGTGTCCAATAAGAGCGCACCGGGACGACACGATGTGGTGGAACTCGACCGCCCCGGCTGGAGCGAAGAGCCGGCGGCGGCGGACCAGTCACCACCGCTGGGCGGTAGGCGACGGGCCGCCGCCGACGAAGCCCGTTGCGCCGGCGGAGTCGCCTATGCGCCCGAAGACCTGGTGCGCGTCGTTCGGCAAATCCGTCACCCTCTGTTGGTCGTCCGCGACGATGCCAGCCAGCGAGTTGGTTTGGCAATCAGCGCGACCATGCCGAACCTGCCTGCAGGGACTTCCCTGATCGGTGTCCTGCCGCCGGTCTACCCCGAATGGCTCGGCGATCGGGAGTTCTGCGAATCGCATTCGCTGCGCTTCCCATACGTCACGGGGTCGATGGCCAACGGTATTGCCGCGCCGGCCTTGGTGGTGGCAGTGGCCAAGGCGGGGATGTTGGCCTTCTTCGGCGCCGCTGGCCTCTCTTTCGCCGAGGTGGAGCGGGGACTGTCGACCATCGAGGAGAAACTGTCCGGCACAAACGCGGTTTGGGGCGCCAACCTGATTCACTCACCCTACGAGGCCGCGCTTGAACGCCGGGTGGCCGAGCTGTACATCGCCAAAGGCGTACGGAAGATCGAAGCTTCGGCGTTCATGAAGATCGAACCGTCGGTGGTGCGTTATGCGCTGCACGGCCTGTCCACCGACCCGGCCGGTCACATCGTGCGGAAGAACAGCGTCTTCGCCAAGGTGTCGCGTCCGGAGGTCGCTCGTCAATTCATGATGCCAGCCCCACCGGCCATCGTGTCCGCGCTGCTGGAGTCCGACGAAATCACCGCGCGGGAAGCGGAATTGGCCCGCCGGGTGGCCGTCGCCGAGGACATCACCGTCGAGGCGGACAGCGGCGGACACACCGACAACCGCCCGCTGACAGCGCTGTTCCCCGAGATCGTCGCGCTCCGCGACCAATTGACGGCCGAATATCGGTTGGAGCGGCCGGTCCGTGTCGGCGCTGCGGGCGGGATCGGTACACCGTTGTCGGTTGCCGCCGCGTTCGCTATGGGTGCGGCCTACGTGCTGACCGGATCGATCAATCAAGCCTGCAGGGAGTCGGGTCTCTCGGCTCAGGGACGCAACATACTCGCCGGCGTTGGCATCGCCGACGTCATGATGGCGCCGGCAGCCGACATGTTCGAGCTCGGGGTGAACCTGCAAGTGGTCAAGCGCGGCTCGATGTTCGGACCCCGCGCCAAGAAACTTTATGCGCTGTATGACAGCAACCCTGGCTTGACCGCGATCGTCGGCCAGCAGCGCGCGGAGCTCGAAAAAATATTCGGCCAGACGGTCGAAGAGGTCTGGGCCGAGACCGAGCAGTTTTGGGCTAGACGTGACGCCGTGGTCTTGGAGCGAGCTGCGCGGGATCCCAAGTACCAGATGGGCTTGGTGTTTCGTTGGTATCTGGGCAAGTCGAGCCGATGGGCGATCGAAGGCGTGGCGGATCGTCGGCTTGACTACCAAATCTGGTGCGGCCCGGCCATGGGTGCATTCAACAGCTGGGTTCGCGACAGCTTCCTCGAGTCGCCCGAGAACCGGGAAGTCGTACAGGTCGCACTCAACCTGCTCGAGGGCGCCGCGCAGATCACCATGGCGCAACGCGTACGTGATTGCGGTGTACGCCTGCCCGCCGAGGCATTTCGCTTCAAGCCGCGCCGATTGGCCATCGACCCAAGCTCCTGACAACGCTGTCACACCGCCGAAAGGATCCCGGAATGGATGTGCGACCCCCCATCGCTGTCGTCGGAGTAAGCGCTCTGTTTCCCGACTCTCCTGATGCCCCATCGTTTTGGCGCAACATTGCCGAGGGAGCGGATCTGCTCTCCGAGGTGCCCGAATCGCACTGGCGCATCGAGGACTACTTCCACTCGGACCCGGACGCACCCGACAGAATGTATGCGCGGCGCGGCGGGTTTCTTCCTTACGTCGACTTCGTGCCTTCAGATTTCGGCGTACCGCCGAAGACCGTGCCGGCGATCGACACCGCGCAGCTGCTGGCGCTAGCCGTGGCCAAGCAGGTCTTGGAAGACGTTGCGGACGGGGACTTCTCCCACATGGACCGCGACCGAGTCTCCGTGGTGCTCGGCGTCGCCAGTGCGACCGAACTGGTCGCCCACATGTCTGGTCGCCTCCAGGCTCCGGTGTGGGAGAGGGCGCTTCGGGGTTCCGGAATCACGGGTGAACAGCTTGAGCAATTCAAGCAACGCATCGCCGACGCATACACCCCCTGGCAAGCAGACACGTTCCCGGGCCTGCTCGGCAACGTGGTCGCGGGTCGAATCGCCAACCGATTCGACCTCGGCGGAACCAACTGCGTCGTCGACGCCGCGTGTGCCAGTTCGCTGGCCGCACTTCAAATCGCGCTCAACGAGCTGTATCTCGGTGACTCCGAAATGGTCATCACGGGTGGCGTGGACGCGCTCAACGACATCCTGATGTTCATGTGCTTTGCCAAGGTCACGGCACTGTCGCCGTCCGGGGACTGCAGACCGTTCGCCGACAACGCGGACGGGACGATGCTGGGTGAGGGCCTTGCCATGCTGGCCCTGAAAAGGCTCGAGGACGCCGAGCGCGACGGTGACCCGATTTACGCGGTCATCCGCGGCCTGGGCTCGTCCTCGGACGGCCGGGCGAAGAGCATCTATGCGCCCAGGCCGTCGGGGCAGGCGCAAGCGTTGCGCCGCGCCTACGACGCGGCCGGTTACGGCCCGGACACCGTCGGGCTGATCGAGGCGCACGGGACGGCCACCAAGGCCGGCGACATCGCCGAGTTCACCGCGTTACGGGAGGTGTTCGACGACTCCGGCCGTGAGGATCGACAGTGGTGCGCGATCGGATCGGTGAAATCGCAAGTGGGACACACGAAGGCGGCCGCAGGCGCTTGCGGCCTCTTCAAGGCGGTGATGGCACTTCACCACAAGACTTTGCCGCCGACGATCAAGGTTGATCAGCCCAACCCAGCCCTCGACATCGGCACTTCACCGTTCTATCTCTCCACTCAATCGAAGCCCTGGATTGCCGATGACGGTGTTCCACGCCGCGCATCTGTGAGTTCCTTCGGCTTCGGCGGCACCAATTTCCACGTCGCACTTGAGGAGTACACCGGCAGCGGCCGCCGCCCATGGCGCCATCGGTCCTGGAAGTCGGAGCTGGTCGTGCTCGAAGCGGGCGATGCAGCGGCCTTGGCCGACAAGGCGGCCCGCTTGTCGGCGTCGCTGAAGGACGACAAAGACATGCTTTGCTATATCGCCCGCGCGACGCAGGAAAGCTACGACGCCGGCGCCAAACACCGATTGGCACTGGTCGCGGACGACGTCGCAAGCCTTCGATCGATGCTCGATGAAGCGGCAGGCCGATTGGGCAGAAGCAGTGCGGCTTTCGCTTCGCCGCGGGGCTACTACTATTCCGCGGAGGAGCCTGGCCCGGTCGCGTTGCTGTTTCCGGGGCAGGGCAGCCAGTACCTGGGGATGGGTGCTGACGTTCCGCGACTGTTCGACGGGGCGCTTGGTCCGTGGGAGAACGCCAGAACGTCACTTGTCGACGCCGATTCGGATCTGCACCAGATCGTCTGGCCGAAAACCGCTTTCACTGAAGCAGAACGCAGGCGGCAAGCCGAGACGCTGACCAGCACGCAGTGGGCGCAACCTGCGATCGGCGCTCACAGCCTCAGCCTCTTGCGGATCGTCCGCGCCTTGGAGATCGACCCGATCGCCGTCGGGGGACACAGCTTCGGTGAAGTCGTCGCGTTGTGTGCGGCAGGGGTCTTCGACGAAGAAGCGGCACTTCGCGTTGCACACAAGAGGGGGGTTCTCATGGCGGAGGCCGCGCGCATCGGCGAGGGGACGATGTGCGCGGTTTCGGCGCCGCACGAGATCGTCTGCGGGTTGTTGCAGCGCTGGGAGCTTCCGGTTGTCATTGCCAACCACAACAGTCCGACACAAGTCATCGTGTCGGGCGCCAAGGATGCCGTCTTGAAAGCCATGAACCTGCTGTCTGAGGTTGGCATTCAGTCAAAGCAACTGAACGTGGCCACGGCATTTCATTCCCACCTCGTCGCGGGTGCTGTGGCACCCTTCGCCGACTTTCTGGATGAGATCCCGTTCGGCACGCCGGCTTTCCCCGTGTACGCCAATGCGACGGCGGCGCCCTACGGCTCAGACGCCGATACCATGCGCGTCACGCTCGGCGAGCAGATCGCACAGCCGGTCCGCTTCCTGGAGATGGTGCGCTCGATGTGGGCGGCCGGTGCGCGAACGTTCGTCGAAGTGGGTCCGGACGGTGTCCTTACCAACCTGGTGGGAACGTGCCTGGAAGGCCTGCCGCACCGCGCTGTTGCGCTTGATCGCAAGAACGCCCACGGGATCCGAACTCTTTGGCTTGGCCTGGCTCAGCTCGTGGCAGCCGGTGTGCCGATGAATTTCGAGAGCCTGTGGGCCGACTACCGAGTGCTCGAAGATCCGCGCACCCGCCCAGAACCCAAACTGGTCCTCAAGATCAACGGCGCCAATTACGGCAAGCCCCGTCTCGACGACACTCCGGCGATGCCTTACACACCCGTGTCCGCTCCTGCGCCGGCGAATGTAGCGATACAACCGGCGCCGCTGGTGCCGCAACAAATCGAACATCGGCCCGTGCCGGCCGCCACGCCTGCAGCGGCCTCGGTGGCCGTCGCGGTGGGTGCCGATTTGGTGGCAGACATGTTGCAGGTCGTTGCCGACAAGACGGGTTATCCGGTGGAAATGCTGGAGCTGTCAATGGCATTGGAAGCCGATTTGGGTATCGACTCGATCAAGCGGGTGGAGATCTTGTCGGCGGTGCAGCAGCGGGTGCCCTCGCTGCCCGAGGTGGAGACCTCGGCGATGGCGGAGTTGAAGACCTTGCAGGAGATTGTCGACTACCTCAACACGTTGTTGCCCGCCAAGGCGCCTAGTTCCAACGGCGCTGTCAATGGTGGCGTAAACGGCAACGGCAACGGCAACGGCCAACGCAGCGGGCCGCCATTGTCGCCCGTCTCGTCCGGGTCGGTGGTGTCAGCGCCAGTGACGGCAACCGCGGTGGGTACCGATTTGGTGGCAGACATGTTGCAGGTCGTTGCCGACAAGACGGGTTATCCGGTGGAAATGCTGGAGCTGTCAATGGCATTGGAAGCCGATTTGGGTATCGACTCGATCAAGCGGGTGGAGATCTTGTCGGCGGTGCAGCAGCGGGTGCCGTCCCTGCCGGAGGTGGAGACCTCGGCGATGGCGGAGTTGAAGACCTTGCAGGAGATCGTCGACTACCTCAACACGTTGTTGCCGACCAGGGCGCCCACCCTTGACGGCGCTGTCAACGGCGCCAACGGTAATGGCCAACACAGCGCCGCCCTGCTGAGCGGGGGTGATCGCCTCCCTTTTGACTTAGCCGGAGTGCCGGTGGCGCGCCACTCTGTGCGCGCTATCGCCGCTCCGGCTCAGGGGATGGGGATTCCGGGCCTGCAGGAAGCCGACCGCTTGGAGATTGTGGGCGGCCCAGAGGCCGTAAGTGCCGCCTTGCAAACGCTTTTGCGGTCGCACGGGATCAACGCTGTGGTGGCGGACGTGGCGAGCGCCGATGCGACTCACGTCTTGCAACTCGGTGGCCTGGCGTCGACCGAAGGTCCCGACCGGGCTCTCGATGTCAACCGTCGAGTCATCGCCGATGCGCTCAGGGTTGCGCCACGGATGGAACAAAGCGGCGGTGCGTTCATCACCGTGCAGGACACCGGCGGCACATTCGGATTGCTCACCGATGCCGGCCCACGGGCGTGGGCCGCCGGCGCGGCAGCGCTGACCAAGGTGGCCGCACTGGAATGGCCGAACAGCCACACCAAGGCCATCGACGTAGACACCGCGAACCGGTCACCGCAGCAAATTGCCGAACTGATCGCCGACGAGATCCTTTTCGGTGGAGCAGAACTGGAAGTCGGGCTGGGCAGCACTCACGGTCGAGTGACCGTCGCGACCTACGAGTCCCAGATCTCCGGTCGGGTCACCCGACTGGGCCACCGCGACGTCGTCCTGGTTTCCGGCGGTGCGCGCGGGGTGACCGCGGCATCGGTGATCGCCATGGCAAGAGCAACACAAGCCACCTTCGTCCTCATCGGACGTTCGGCGTTGGACGACGAACCGCCCACCGCGCGCGGTCTGACAGCGCCCGCCGACCTCAAGCGAGCGCTGCTGACCGAGGCCCAGCTTCGAGGTGAAAAGCCCACGCCCCGAGAGTTGGAACAGCAAGTCCAGCACGTGCTAGCCATTCGCGAGATTCGGGCGACCATGAGTGCAGTCGAGCAGGCAGGCGCGCGGGTCGCTTACCACGTCACCGACGTCCGTGACACAGTGCAACTCGGCGCGCTGCTGGACCGGGTGCGCACCGAGGCGGGACCGATTACCGGCTTGGTGCATGGCGCGGGGGTGGTGGCCGATGCGTATCTCAGCCGCAAGACCGTGGACCAGTTCGACCGTGTATTCGGCACCAAGGTCGGTGGACTCCGCGCTCTCCTCGACGCGACCGCCGACGACCCGTTGAAGTTGATCCTGCTGTTCTCCTCGGCCGCCGCGCGGGGTGGAAACGTCGGTCAGGCCGACTACGCGATGGCCAATGAGGTCGTCAACCAGGTCGCGCTGGCAGAGCGCACTCGTCGGCCGGGATGTCTCGTTCGAGCATTGGGTTGGGGCCCTTGGGAAGCGGGCATGGTGACGCCAGCCCTCAAGAAGCTCTTCGAATCCCGGGGCATCAAACCGCTTCGCCTCGACGACGGTGCGGCGGCGTTCGTGGCCGAAGCGTTCGACAGCGATGTCCGCGATGCGTCCGTGTTGCTCGGCGACGGTGTTGCACACGACGGGCTTCCGCATCCTTTGCCTGAAACGGGGCGGTCGGTTCGCGTCGTGGTGGACGCGGCGAGCTATCCCTACCTCGACGGGCACCGCGTACAGCAGCAGGTGGTGTTGCCCGTGGTCCAGGTCGCGGAATGGTTCGTCGGCACGGCAGAGGCTTGCCGCCCGGGTCAGCATGTGGAACGCCTTGGCGAACTTCAGGTAATTCGCGGCGTACCGCTGCACGGATTTGACGGTGGCGGTGACGTCTTCACCGTTCAGTGCCTGCCGGGGCAAGACGAACCGCATCGCCTCCGGCTCCTGCTACTTGACGCGGCCGGGACTGCCCGCTATGCGGCTACTGCCGAAATGAGCAGTAGCCCAAGGGATCTCCCGCCTGTCGTCGCCAACCAGTGGGACGCGGAGCGGTCCATGCAGCAACCCCGGTATGGCGAGGGCGCGCTCTTCCACAGCGGGGCGTTTCATGTTCTCGAAGGGTTCGCTCCGTGCGGACCATCGGGTGCGGTCGCACGACTGCATGGGCTCACCAAGGCGAACTGGCCGCAGCGATACTGGGCGACGGACCCGGCCGCACTGGACGGCTGCCTGCAAGTCGGATTTCTGTGGAGCTTGGAGCAAACGGGCCGTCGCATGCTTCCCATGCGCATCAACGAGCTGATGCTGTACCGCGGCGGACCCGCCGATGGCGAGCTGTGGTGCTACCTCGACAACGGCAAGGCAACCAGCAACGGCAGTACCTACGATCTGCGACTCACCGACGCCGAGGGATCGCTGATTGCCGAGCTGCGGGGCGTCGAAATGTATCCGTATGGCGGCAAGCCACATCCACCATCTCCGCAGTGAAGCGAAGGCATCATGAGGTTTGAACCGATCGCCATTGTCGGCCAGGGCTGCGTCTTTCCGGGCGGACTCAATCCGGACGAGCTGTGGACGACAATCCGCCGCGGCCACGACGTCTTGAGCAGTCCCCCGCAGGGCTATTGGGGCTTGCCCCCGGCCAGTATCCTCGCTGACGCCAACAACGGGCACGCCGACGCGACCTCGGATCGTGCTGTATCGGACCAGGGTGGCTACGTGCGCGGCTTCGAAGAGGTCTTCGATGCCAACGGCTTTCGGCTCGACGCCGACTTTCTACTCAAGCTCGACCCGCTTTGCCAGTGGACCGTATACGCGGCCCGGCAGGCCATCGAAAGCGCCGGCTGGCAGGTCGGGATGGTTCCCGGACGGGCCGGCCTGGTGCTGGGCAACCTGTGTTATCCCTCACCGACGATGGCCGCGCTCGCCGCAAGCGTATGGCTGAACCAGCCACCGACCATCGACTGGCACAATCGATTTCAGTCCGGGCTGCCCGCGCACCTCGCCGCGCAAGCCTTGGGCCTGACGGCGGGCGCGTTTTCGCTCGACGCCGCCTGTGCTTCGTCGCTCTACGCGATCAAGGTGGCGTGCGACCGGTTGCACGACGGGACCGTCGACACCATGTTGGCCGGAGGCGTGAACCACGCCGACGACTTGTTTCTGCATGTCGGATTCAGCGCGCTGCAGGCGTTGAGCCGCACCGGCAAATCGCGTCCGTTCCACCGCCACGCCGACGGCTTGGTGCCCGCGGAAGGCGCCGGTTTCGTCGTCCTTCGGCGGATGGCTGACGCCCTGGCAGCGGGGGAGCCGATTCTCGGGGTGATCCGTGCGGTCGGCGTGACCAACGATGGCCGTGCCAGCAACCTACTGACGCCAAGTCAGGAAGGTCAAGAACGCGCGATGCGGGCGGCCTACGCCATGGCGGACTTGGATCCGCGCGACATCACGATGGTCGAGTGTCATGCCACCGGCACCCAACTCGGAGACCTCACCGAATTGAAGAGCATGGCCTCCGTCTTCTCGCAATGTGACGAGTTACCCATCGGCTCGCTGAAGTCCAATCTCGGCCATTCCATCACCGCATCCGGAATCGGCGGTCTCATCAAGGTTTTGGCGGCTATGCGCACGCAACTGCGTCCCCCGACCTTGCACGTCGAGGAGCCGGTGCCTTTCATCGCGGATACGCCGCTGCGCCTGCTGACCACCGCCGAGCCGTGGCCGAGTAGTGGACCGCGGATTGCGGCTATCAACAACTTCGGTTTCGGCGGCAACAATGCGCATCTCATCGTCGAAGAATGGCCGCAGGATCAGCCTTCTCGCATCAGCCCACCGCGACCGCAGCTGAACGGGCATCGCTCCGAGGCCGATATCGCGATCGTCGGTATCAGCATCATCGCCGGTGACGGATACGAGACGGCTCAGATCGCACAGTGCCTCGCCGCAGGACGGCCCATCACCACCGAGGAAGCCGACGGCGTCATCCGCGCCCGGATGTCGACACTCGCGCTCGACGCAGCCAGCGTCCGGTTTCCGCCGAGCGATCTGAAAGACGCGGTACCACAGCAGCTTGCGGCACTCAGTGCGGCGCTCAACATCGGTGCGGTCATCAAGGCCCTGCCCAACGAGACCACCAGTGTGTTCATCGGGATGGGCTGTGACGCGGAGGTGGCCAGAGGGGGCTTGCGCTGGAGGCTTGCCAACGCACTCGACGACCCCAGAGAGCTGTCGCACGCTCGTGACGGTGTCGTGTCGGGTCTGGGCGCCAGCGGCGTGGTGGGGTCGATGCCGAATATCGTCGCGAACCGCATCAATAGCCAGTTCGACCTGCGGGGTCCAAGCTTTACCGTGTCGCGCGAACAGCTCTCGGGCACAACGGCTGTGGAACTCGCGGCCGGTGCGCTGCGACGGGGTGACATCGATGCGGCTGTGGTGGGCGCGGTCGACCTCAGCTGTGAACCCGTGCATGAGGCGGCCGCGCGCGCGTTGCTCGCCGCTGAAGAGCAGGTTCCCGGCGACGCCGCGGTCGTCATGGTGCTCAAGCGGGCCGACGACGCTCGACGAGACAACGACACAATCTTTGCGCTGCTGCCGGCGATCGCCGATACCACTGACCGCAGGCTTGCCGTCGGTACCGGGCCTGGCGCCTTCAACGTCACACCGATGCTTGGGCACGCTCATGCGGCGTCCGGCCTGCTGCAGATGTGTGCCGGAGTTCTATTGGGATTCCTCGGGATCGAGACCGACGGTTCGGCCGTGACCGCCGCAGCGCGTCCGATCGTCGTGGACGTCGATGGCATGGCCGGTGAGCACCAGCGACTGACGTTGCTTGCGCCCACGTGTTCCGACCCCACAAGCCGGTATCGAGAACTGTTGCGGCAGCTGGCCATTGCGCGTGGCGATGTTAGCAAGGCAAGAGCGATCAGTTACTCCGCCCACATGCCGCCGGTCCGGCTGCCTGCCCTGGTGGGCGCGAGCGTCGCAGTCCCGGCCTACTCGCATGCCGCCCAGGCGCCGGCAACCCTGTTGCCCCGGCCGCCCGCCGACCCCGTGGACGCCTACGCGATACCGAATTTCGCCGATATCGCGCCGCCGCTGATAGCGCCACGGCCCGCCCACAACGGCCGGCGTCATCCGGACTCCACGCGGCAACCCCCGGCAGTGCGGTCCGACGACGGCGCGCACCGGGCCGTCCAGCCGGTACCGCCGGCCAACGCGGTGCTTCCGGTGCCCACTGTCAAGCGCACCCCCACCGGGATGACGTTGGACAAAGCGGGTCTGCGGGTGCATGCGTCGGGCAAAATTTCCGAAATCTTCGGTCCCGCTTTCGCGGTGCAGGATGACTACCGGCGGCAGACGAGGATGCCCGAGCCGCCGCTGCTGCTTGCCGATCGGATGCTAGGCATTGACGCCGAGCCGGGCAAACTCGGAACGGGAACCCTATGGACCGAGACCGATGTTCCCCCCGACGCATGGTGGCTGCACCGAGGCCGGATGCCGGCCGGGATCATGATCGAAAGCGGTCAGGCGGACCTCATGCTCATCTCCTGGATGGGCGCGGACTTCGCCAACAAGGGCGACCGGGTGTACCGCCTGTTGGGCTGTGAACTCACCTTCCTCGGTGGCTTGCCCGAGGTCGGTGACACCCTACGGTTTGACATCCACGTCGACGGGCATGCCAGCCAAGGAGACATCCGGCTCTTCTTCTTCCACTACGACTGCACCATCGGCGGATCCGTGCGTCTTGCCGTTCGCAATGGCCAGGCTGGATTCTTCTCCGACGAGGAGCTGGCCGCTACCCGGGGGGTCGTGTGGAAGCCCACGGACGAGACCGTTACTGGCCCGTTGGACCCTCCGCCCTGCCCGACGTCGCGCCGATCATTGCCCTCGGATGATGTGAAAGCCCTTAGCCGGGGCGAGCTTTGGCCCACTCTGGGTGCTGGATTCGAGCGCGCCGCCAGCCACACCCGCACGCCCACCGCCACCAGCGGCGGGGACATGCTCTTTATCGACGAGATCACCGACATCGACTTCGCCGGGGGTCCATGGGGGCGCGGCTACCTGCGCGCCGTTCAACACGTCTACCCCGAAACCTGGTTTTTCCGTGGCCATTTCCGCAATGACCCGTGCATGCCGGGAACGCTGATGGCCGAGGCCGCACTGCAAGCGATTGCGTTCTACATGACGGCAGCCGGTATGACGCTGGCTTGCGACGGGTGGCGGTTCGAGCCGGTTCCGTTTGAGACCTACAAGTTGAAGTGTCGCGGCCAGGTAACCCCGGATTCGCGTGAAATCGTCTACGAGGTACTCGTCCGGGAACTGATCAGCGGACCGGAACCGACCGTTTTCGCTGACGTTCATTGCAGCGTCGACGGATTGGCCGCGTTCCATGGGCACCGCCTGGGGCTGAAGCTGTCTCCCGGATGGCCAATGGACGAAGGTCTGCAACTTTTAAAACACCATTTTGAGTTCAAATCCGTCGCCGCCGTCGATGGCTTCAGGTTCGACTACAAGTCACTGCTCGCTTGCGCTCTGGGCAAGCCTTCCCATGCGTTCGGCCCGCTATACCGAGGATTCGACACCACGCGCCGAGTTGCCCGGCTGCCATCCCCGCCCTATCACTTCATGTCCCGCATCACCGACGTGACCGGCGACTTCGGCGTGATGAAACCAGGGGCCACCGCGATCGCGGAATACGACGTGCATTCCGACGCCTGGTATTTCACCACCAACGGCTTCGCCACGATGCCCTGCGCCGTGCTGATGGAGGTCTGCCTGCAGCCGTGCGGATGGTTGGCTAGCTACATCGGATGTCCACTGTCCTCCGACATGGATCTGTTCTTTCGCAATCTTGACGGAACCATGGTTCAGCACGCCGAGGTTGGACCGTCTGCCGGGTGCCTCCGCACCGAAGTTCGCCTGAAAAACGTCGCCAAGGTCGCGGACTCCATCATCGTCAGCTTCGCGGTTGCCGCCTACGCCGGCCAAACTCGGGTCTGCGACATGGAGACCGTGTTCGGCTATTTCCAATCCAATGCCCTTGACAACCAGCAGGGTCTACCTACCGACAGCAGCCAACACGAACAGTTCACGGCGTTATCCGCACGTCCAGCCGTCGATTTGACGGCGCGCCCATCGGGCTACTTTGGCCCTGGAGCCAAGTTGGCCGATCCGATGCTGCTGATGATCGACCGCGTGACGGGACGCTGGCCCACCGGCGGCCGCGCGGGTTTGGGGCGATGGCGCGGCGTGAAGGACGTCAACCCGGCCGAATGGTTCTTCAAAGCGCACTTCTTCCAGGATCCGGTGCAACCGGGATCCCTTGGCATCGAGGCCATGTGCAACCTCCTGCAATTCGCGATGCTGGATCTCGGGCTGGGTCAAGAGGTCGGGGAGAACGCATATTTCGAACCGATCGCTCTCGAGCAGGCGTTGACGTGGCGCTATCGCGGACAAGTGCGGCCGGCCAACCGGCTAATCACCACGGAAGTGGAGATCACCGGAATCGAGCGTGGCGACGACGGCGTTGTCGCCGTTGCCGACGCATCGCTGTGGGTGGACGGGCTGCGCGTCTACTCAGCCACCGGGCTGGGGATGCGAATCAAGCGGGAGCGCAATGCAAAAGAGGTCGTCACCAGCCCCGCGCACAACGTCATTCAGCTGGCCCCGGTGCGATCAGAGCATGTCTCCGGTGCGCGCTCCCGCGCATCGGTGCTGCCGGATTGGGAGCCCGTGCGCAAATGGTGGGCCGAGAAAACCGGACGTCCGATGGGCTGGCACGGCGACATCGTCGCGCTGGCCTTGCTTTCCCGCTATGTGCGTCACGTCGTCCTGGCGGATCCCGCGGCGATGCAGCAGATTCGCGGACGCAGCGTGCTGTTGCTAGCCAACCACCAAGTGGCGATCGAGTCGGTGCTGGGAGTAGCAATCGCCTCCTGGCTCACCGACACCACCGTAATCGCCGTCTCAAAAGTCGAAAATGCCGATGGCTGGATGGGACAGCTGTCAAAGACGCTGGGAAACAACCAGAACGTTCTGTACCTCGATCGGCGCAACCCGGAGAACTTCCTGTCTGTCCTTGACATAGCGAAGCGCGACATCGCTGCGAGGGGATCGTCGGTATTTGTTCACGTCGACGGCACGCGGCAGTCGTCATCCACCCAGCGGGTCCAAACGGTGACCTCCACACTGCTGGACCTGGCCGTGGAGATGGCGATGCCGGTTGTGCCCTTACACTTTGCCGGCGGTCTGCCCGAGCAGCCCGTACATCAAAAATTGGACTTCCCGCACCGCCATGCTCGGCAGGACTACATCTTCGGCGCGCCGATCTACCCCGATGAACTTGCCGCGCTGTCATATAACCGACGCCGACAACGAGTGGTTGACGCGATCAATGGGTTAGCACCAGCCATCGACGCGCCCCACGAACCGAATCTTGCGGCCGAGGCGCGCATCCGTGCGGCCGCTGCCAATGTGGCGCCGGCCGAGGCGGTGTGGGTCGCAATCAAGGACGCGCTGGATGCATTGCCCCGGTCGCTGCGCGAAGCCGCAGGCCACGCCGACTTGTGGCGGTTGGCATCGCTTGACGCGCCTGTTCCGGCGGATTCTGAACAGTCGCAACGGAGTTGAGCTCATGACCCATTTGTTGCCGGACCGGGATTCGTACCCCATCGCTGAGCAAATAACACCGGCCCCACCAACCACCACCGCCACCGAACACCAACGCCAGCCATTCATCGCCCGCACGCTGCGCCTGTACGCGGTGCCCATCATCATGTTCTGGGTCTTGCTGACGGTCGCACTGAATGTTGCTGCGCCGTCGTTGGAAGTGGTCAGTCAGCAACGTTCAGCGCCGATAGCTCCCGATGACGCGCCATCGATGCAGGCGATGGCTCGTCTGGGCCGTGACTTCAAGGAATTCGATTCCAATAGCACGGTCGTGATCATCGTGGAGGGTCAGCAACCACTCGGTGCCGACGCGCGCGCCTACTACGACACCATCATCCGCGAGTTGCGGCAGGATCCCCAGCATATTCAGCACATTCAGGACTTCTGGAGCGATCGGATAACGGCGGCCGGTGTCCAGAGCGCCGACCGCAAAGCGGCGTACGTGATGCTCAACGTTGCCGGCAACCTGGGTGAGACCCTGGCCAATGAATCCGTCGAAGCGGTCCGTGACTTGGTGCAGCGAACACCGGCACCGGACGGCGTCAAGGCTTATGTCACCGGCCCAGCGGCTCTGACCGACGACATCCAGATCGTTGGCAACGCGAGCTTGGTGACGATGACAATGTATTCGATCGCCGCAATCGCGATCATGTTGTTTGTCTTCTATCGATCGGTCGTCACCACAGCCATCCAATTGTTCATGACTGGCATTGCGCTGGGGTCCGCTCGGGGTGTCGTCGCAGTTCTCGGCCACCACAACGTTTTTGGATTGACCACGTCCGCCGCGAACATCCTCACCATGTTGGCGATCGCCGCCGGAACCGACTACGGAATCTTCTTCGTTGGCCGCTATCAAGAGGCGCGTACGGCCGGTGAAGATCCGATGACCGCGATTGACAAGACCTTTCGCGGGGTGGCGCCGGTGGTCTTGGGCTCGGGATTGACGATCGCCGGGGCCACACTGTGTCTGAGCTTTGCGCGATTGCCTTGGTTCCACACCATGGTTGCCCCCGTCGCCATTGGCATGGTGGTGGTCATAGGCGTCGGGCTGACCCTGGTGCCGGCCACCCTGGCCTTCGCCAGTCGGTTCGGCCTGTTGGAGTCAAAGCGGACCACCGATGGGCGGCTGTATCGCAAGGTCGGCACCGCTGTAGTGCGATGGCCGCTGCCGATTCTCGCTGTCAGTGCCGCGATTGTGCTCATCGGCATGATCGCCTTGCCCGGGTATAGGCCGGGCTATAACGACCGGCACTATTTGCCTGACCACGCGCCGGTCAGTGTCGGGTACGCCGCCGCGGACCGCCATTTTTCGCCGGCCCGCATGGACCCCGACTTCCTTTTGATTGAGGCTGACCATGACATGCGAAATCCTGCCGACATGCTCGTGCTGGACAAGGTGGCAAGAAAATTGCTGGAAATTCCCGGCATAGCCATGGTGCAGGACATTACTCGACCCTTGGGTATGCCGATCCAGCATAGTTCGATACCTTTCCAGATCAGCATGCAAAGCCAAGTGAGCAAACAGAACCTGGAGTTCCTCAAAGACAGGCTGGCCGATATCCGCCGATTGGCCGACGAGTTGGCGAAGACGATTGACGCTATGGAAGAAATGTACAGTCTCCAGGCCCAGTTCGTTGCTGCTATCGACGATATGAACCAAGACACACATGACCTGACCGACGTTATTACCCGAGTGCGGGACCGTTTCGCGGATTTCGACGACTCTTGGCGTCCGTTGCGCAGTGCCTTCTATTGGGAAAAACACTGTTATCATATTCCAATCTGCTGGTCATTCAGATCGCTTTTCGACGCATTGGACGGGATTGACCAGCTGGATGAAGAACTCAGCCGGCTGACGAGTAATTTCGACAGGGTCGGCGTACTGCAACATCAAGTGCTCAGCGTGCTGCCTCCGCAGATCGAATCGCTGAAAGCCACTCGCGCGATTACGCTAACCTTTCACAGCACCTTGGAGACGCTTATCGGGCAACAGGAGGCCCTGACCGATAACGCAATTGTTTTGGGGCAGAGCTTTGACACGTCGAGAAACTCCGATCTTTTCTATTTGCCGCCGGAGGCCTTCGATAATCCTGACTTCCAAGCCGGCTTGCGAACGTTCGTGTCGGGGGACGGTAAATCCGCGCGGTTTCTTATCACCCATGAGGGGGATCCGGCGAGCCCGGAAGGGATTTCACGGGTCGACGTCGAGCGAACTGCCGCGCGGCAGGCGCTGAAGCAGTCGTCGCTGTCGGATGCCAAGGTCTATCTGGGCGGTACCGCCGCGACCTTCAAAGATATGCACGATGGGGAAAAGTGCGACCTCACGATCGCGGTGTTGTCGTCGCTAACCCTGATTTTCACGATCATGCTGTTGCTCACCCGCAGTTTGGTGGCGGCCATGGTGATTGTGGGGACCGCGGCCAGTTCGATTGCCGCAGCCTTCGGCCTCTCGGTGCTTATCTGGCAGAACATTCTGGGTGCCAATATTCATTGGGCGCTGCCGGCGCTATCTGTGATCATTCTGTTGGCTGTCGGATCCGACTATAACCTGCTGTTGGTATTGCGGTTGCGAGAGGAGATTCACGCGGGTTTGAAGACAGGGATTATTCGATCGATGGCGCGAACGGGGGAAGTGGTGACGGCGGCGGGTCTTGCTTTCGCCGCTACCATGGCCGCGATGCTGAGCAGTGAATTGCTACTTATTGGCCAGTTCGGTTTGATTGTATCCGTTGGTCTTCTGCTCGACACCATAATTGTGCGGCTGCTGTTAATGCCCGCAATAGCTACCTTGCTGGGGCGTTGGTTCTGGTGGCCGCAAGTGGTGCACCCACGTGGCGCCGATAATGCAGGGCGAACGGTATAGAAAATGGCTCGAAATTCCATTACATGCCCTTCGATTTGTCAGATGAGGAGGCCTCGATGAGGCAGCAACTGCACTGGTTTGCACTCCACGGGTTTGTTCGCCACCTGGCGTTAGTCGGAACTTGGCGCGGCGATCCACTAGGCCGGCTGATTGCCGATCCAGCCGTCTTTGCGAATCCGCGGCCGTTCTGCGATGAATTGCATGCCCAGGGCCCACTGGTTCGCGTCAGCGGCGGCTACCTCGCGGTCGGTCATGCGGTAGCACGGCAGATCTTGCGATCCAAAGACTTCCGGTTGCCGTGGCCCGGCTCAACCCTGCCGGGACCGCTGCGTTGGCTGGAGGACCGGACACGACCGGACTTACTGCATCCGTTGCGGCCACCGTCGCTGTTGGCGGTGGAGGCGCCCGATCACACCCGCTATCGCGCTGCGCTGGCGCCGGCGTTTACCCAAAAGGCGGTCGCCGCACTGCATAACCGGATAGCGGAGATCGCGTCAAACCTTTTGGACCGCCTTGCCAATGAGCCGGGGCCCGTCGATCTGGTCGACGAGTATTGCTGGCAGGTTCCGGTTGTGGTGCTGAGCGACGTGCTAGGCGTTCCCGATCGTGATCAAGAAATCATTCGGGAGTTCTGTGAGGTGGGCGCACCGATCTTGGATGCGGGCCTGACTTGGCGGCAATACCGACGCGTGCAGGAGGCGACCGAGGGAATCTGTGCCTGGCTCAAGGGCCATGTGCGCCGACTCATGCGCTCTCCGGGCGACGATCTGATAAGTGAATTGATCTTGCGGGGCCGCAGTGGGTCAGCGGACATCCATCTCACCGAAACGGAGCTTCAGGCGATGGCCGGGCTGCTGTTGACCGCGGGTAGCGAAACCACCGTCAACCTATTAGGCAGTGCGATTCAAATGTTGTTGGATGCGCCCGAGCACGTGCGTGAGTTGCGGCAGCAACCGCAGCTGTGGTCCCACGCGATCCAAGAGATCCTTCGGCTGGAACCGCCGGTTCAGGTCATTCCCAGGGTGGCGCTGCGGGATACCGAGGTAGGACGAACCGCGATTAGACGCGGCGCGGTCATCTTGACCTATGTGCCGGCGGTCAATCGTGACCCGTCAGTATTCGACGATCCGCACCGCTTCGACATCCGGCGCGAGAATGCGATGAAGCATCTCTGTTTTGCCAGCGGCCACCATGTCTGCCTGGGCGCAACCCTGGCGCGCGACGAGGCGGCAATAGGGCTGCGGACCCTGTTCGAGCGGTTCCCCGAGATGCGGGTGGCAGGGACGCAGAGCCGGAGGGAGAGCCGCGTGCTGCGGGGCTGGGCGAAGCTGCCAGTCCAGCTGGTGCCGGCAAAGGGCTTGCTCACGGCGAGCTAGGTGGCGGGGGATAGCCAAGAACCGGGGCCTCAGCGTCGGCAAAGCAGTACGATGCCGAACAGCCGGTACGGCGAGCTGGTGCGGCTTGATTCGTCCGGTGCGCGGACAAAACGTTAGGTGGAAGTGTGCTGGCCCGGCAGACTAGACCCCGAGCAGGCGCGCCGTCGCGATACCGACTACCTTCACCTATGACGTACCTAGCGCACTTGCGGCAGCTAGGTCCATAAGCCATACCAGCCTGAAGCGCAAAGGGGTTCTCGTGGCCGACACCGACGACACCGCATCTCTGAAGTACCCGGGGGGCGAGATCGATCTGAAGATCGTAAAAGCCACCGAAGGTGCTGACGGCATTGCGCTGGGGCCGCTGCTGTCCAAGACCGGACACACGACGTTCGACAACGGCTTCGTCAACACCGCTTCCTGCAAGAGCTCCATCACCTACATCGACGGTGACGCCGGCATCCTGCGCTATCGCGGCTACCCGATCGACCAGCTCGCCGAGAAATCGACCTTCATCGAGGTCAGCTACCTGCTGATCTACGGCGAGCTGCCCACCGCCGACCAACTGGCCGAGTTCACCCACCGGATCCAACGGCACACCATGCTGCACGAGGACCTCAAGCGCTTCTTCGACGGCTTCCCACGCAACGCCCACCCGATGCCGGTGCTGTCCAGCGTGGTCAACGCGCTCTCGGCGTACTACCAGGACGCCCTGGACCCGATGGACAACGCACAGGTCGAGCTGTCAACGATCCGGCTGCTGGCCAAACTGCCGACCATCGCCGCCTACGCCTACAAGAAGTCGGTCGGCCAGCCGTTCCTCTACCCGGACAACTCGCTGACGCTGGTGGAGAACTTCCTGCGGATGACGTTCGGGTTCCCCGCCGAGCCGTACCAGGCCGACCCCGAGGTGGTCCGGGCGCTCGACATGCTGTTCATCCTGCATGCCGACCACGAGCAGAACTGTTCGACGTCCACGGTGCGGCTGGTCGGCTCGTCGCGGGCCAACCTGTTCACCTCGATCTCCGGCGGCATCAACGCCTTGTGGGGGCCGCTGCACGGCGGCGCCAACCAGGCCGTGCTCGAAATGCTCGAGCAGATCCGTGAGAGTGGCGACGACGTCGGCGAATTCGTCCGCAAGGTGAAGAACCGCGAAGAGGGCGTCAAGCTGATGGGCTTCGGCCACCGCGTCTACAAGAACTACGACCCGCGCGCGAGGATCGTCAAGGACCAGGCCGACAAGATCCTGGCCAAGCTGGGCGGAGACCCGTTGCTGGACATCGCCAAGGAACTCGAAGAAGCGGCGCTCACCGACGACTACTTCATCGAGCGCAAGCTCTACCCGAACGTCGACTTCTACACCGGGCTGATCTACCGGGCGCTGGGCTTCCCGGTCCGCATGTTCACCGTGCTGTTTGCGTTGGGCCGGCTGCCCGGCTGGATCGCGCACTGGCGCGAGATGCACGACGACCCCGACAACAAGATCGGTCGTCCGCGCCAGATCTACACCGGCTACACCGAGCGCGACTACGCCACGATCGACGAGCGCTAGCGCGCGAGCGAGCAGCGCGCTAGCCGCGTCCGAGCGACGCCAGCACCGCCATCGCGGCATTGTGTCCGCCGATGCCGGACACGGCGCCGCCGCGGCGCGCACCTGACCCGCACAGCATGATTCGCTCATGTGCGGTGGCCACACCCCACTGGCGTGCCGGGGTGTCCAATGGGTCGTCGTCATCGGCGAACGGCCAGGACAGCGCGCCGTGAAAGATGTTGCCCGCGGTCATCTGCAACGTGCGCTGCAAGTCGTCGGTGGTCGTCGTCTCGATACACGGCCGGCCGTGCGCGTCGGTCAGCAGCACGTCCTGAATCGGTTCGGCCAGAACGGAATTCAGCGATGACAACACGGCCTCGGCAAGGCGATCTGATGCAGAGGCAGCGGCGTTTCCGCCCAACGTCGAATGTGGGGTGTGCAAACCGAACACCGTCATGGTGTGCGCACCCGAGTCGCGCAACTCCGGCGACATGATGCTCGGATCGGCCAGCGAATGGCAGTACGCCTCACACGGCAACGGGTCAGGCACCAGGCCCTGAGCGGCGCGCGTGTAACCGGTGTCCAGCTGGCTCCACGTCTCGTTGACGTGGAACGTCCCGGCAAAGGCTTGCTCGGGCGTGACGCCGTCATCACGCAGTCGAGGCAGGCGCCGCAACACCATGTTGACCTTCACCTGCGAACCCGGCGCCAGTGCGGGTTCTGGGTCGCCCAGCAGGCGAGCCAGCACCGCTGGTCCAACGCCGGCCAGGACGAACCGGCCTCGGATCGCATGCTCATCGCCGCCGCTGCGGTACCGCACCACCCCATCCGGATCGACCGCGAAAACGTCTGCACCAGTGACTATTTCAGCGCCGTGGCGGGCGGCTGCGACGGCCAGGGCCGTGGTCACCGATCCCATGCCGCCGACCGGCACGTCCCAGTCGCCGCTGCCGCCGCCGATCACGTGGTACAGAAAGCAGACGTTCTGCACCAGCGATTCGCCGTCAAGACGGGCGAAGGTGCCGATCAGCGCGTCGGTCGCGATCACGCCACGCACCAGATCGTTTCTGACGGCACCGGTGATGGCATGCCCGATAGGAGTCTCGATCATCGCGTGCCACGCGGCCTCGGTTTCGGAGGAACCGCCCTGCAGGACGTGCGCACGGGCCTGCGATCGGGTGCGCAGCGGTTCCAGCAACGTCGGCCAAAGCCGTTCGGTCACCAGCCGGCAGCGGCGGTAGAACGCGTCGAACCCGACTTGATCCCCGGCGGCGCCGATCGCGGCGAACGTCGGTCTCGAACCCACCAACAGGCCGGTGCGACCGGACGTCGCCGGGTCCGGGGTGTAGGACGACTCCCGCCGCCGGGCCAGCCGGACCTGGGCACCGAGGTCGGCGATGATACGTGGCGGCAGCAGGCTGACCAGGTAGGAATACCGCGACACCCGGACGTCGACGCCATCGAAGGCCTGCGCCGACACCGCCGCCCCGCCGACATGCCCCAGCCGCTCGAGCAACCGCACCCGCAGCCCCGCTCGGGCCAGGTAGCCGGCCGCTACCAGGCCGTTGTGCCCGCCGCCGACGATGACGACGTCAAGATCGTTCATGTTGCCCCGACGCACCCGGAGCTAGCCGATATAGCCCTCGACTTCGTCGGGCGGACGCACATTCGCTCGCTGCGGATCCCCGCCGGTTTCGCGCAAGGCCCGTCGTTGCCGCAGCAGATCCCAGCACTGGTCGAGTTCGACTTCGATGCGGCGTAGCCGTTCGTGCTCCTCGGACTCCGAAATCTCGTGGTGCAGCAACTGGTCGCGCAGCGCCTTTTCGGCGGCGACGAGATCGCGGATGCGCGCCAGAGTCTCGCTGTCGTCGGGTTTCCCTCCGGTGGCCATCGTCCCAGTCTGCCCGACGAGCGACGGGCATCCGCAGATTGGCCCTTGAGGCGTAGCGACTCGGTAGGCTGCATATCGCCTGGACATGGGAAAACCACGAGAAATCAGCGAGCGGACGTGAGGGGAGGAGTGATGGTGGGCACCGAGCCGGCTGTGGACAAAGCGCCTGCGCCCACCGAGGCGGCGGAACGCACGCGCACGCCGAGATTCACCAAGCACCGGCTGGGCACCTCGTGGCTGATTGCCCTGGCGGTGATCCCCTTCTTGCTCGCGGTGGTCGGTTATTGGGCTTATGGGCGGCCCACGTCCTTCGCCGGCCCGAGCGGCAATGTGCCGACTCTCGAGCCGACCAGCGGACCGTCGAGCACTCCGGGGCCACCGTTGTCGCTGCTGTCAATCAGCCGCAGCGGCAACACAATTACGCTCATCGGCGACTTCCCGGATGAGAACTCCAAGGCGGCGCTGATGGCGTCGATGAAGTCCATGGTGACCCCGGGTGTCAACGTCATTGACCAGATCCGGATCGACCCCCTGGTCCATTCGCTCGACTTCTCGAACGCGGAGCCCATTTTCTTCGCTGCCGCGTCGATGCCCGAGTTCACCCTCAAGGCCGAGAGCTACACGGTCAATCTGACCGGAACCGCGATCTCGCCCGAGCAGAAGGACGCCGTCGAGCGGGCCGCCACCCGGGCTTGGTCCACCGTGGACGTCACCAGCAAGATTCAGGTCAAGGGCCAACCACCGGTAACGGTTCCTGCGATCCCCGGCGCTCCCCCCAGCCCCGGTTCCACCCCGCCGCCACCAGGCGCGGCGGGCGCGTGTGCCAACCTGCAAGCAACGATAAATGCCGTGACGGGCGGCCCGATCTACTTCGCCGGCGACGGCGTCACCCTCACCTCCGTAGACGACCAGATCCTCACCCAAGTGGCCGACAAGCTGAAGGCATGCCCGGATGCCCGGGTGACCGTCAACGGCTACACCGACAACGCCGGCGCCGAGGGCATCAACATCCCGCTGAGCGACCAGCGGGCCCGCGCCGTCGCCGACTTTCTCATCGCACACGGCGTTCCGCGCGATCACGTCACGGCCAAGGGGTTGGGTTCGGTCAACCCCATCGGCAGCAACGACACCCCCGAGGGCCGGATCAAGAATCGGCGTGCCGAGATCGTGGTCGGCTGAGGATCGGCTAGGGAGAGGCATGGATTTCTTCATCCAGTGGTTGTGCTACCTGGCCGCGTTTGTGACGGGTTCCGCCGTGGCCTGGATTATCGTGACCGTCTCTCTGGGAACGGGCGAGGAGCGGAAATCCCAGCCCGAAGCGGCACCCGCGGCAGACGCGGCACCCGCCGTAGACGCCGCAGACGCCCTGGACGCCGCGGATGCCGCGCCCGCGGAAGACGAAACGGACCTGCTGACCGCTCCGATCGACGCCGAGCCCGAAACGGAGGTGCTGCCCGGTCTGGCGGACGAGGTCGATACCGCTGTGCTACCCGCCTCGAGTGAGGTCGACAAATCCTGATGGCCCACGTGCATTGGTGGTTGGTGGCCCTGTCATTCGTGCTTGGGCTGACGTTGACGTTGACGCTGATGGTGCGTCCGGTCAGGCCGGCGGCCGCCGTCGCTGCGACACGGGCGTCGGAGCCGAACCTGAAAGCCAGGTCGGCGGGCCCGAAAATGGCGACTCGACCCGGCCCCACGCGTGGGGCCAGCCGAAAAGGCTTACCGCCCAAGAAGTCTGCAGCGGGTAAAGGGGGTAAAGGCGCTCCAGCCAAGAAGGGTCCGCCCCGCAAGGGTGCGCCCGGCAAGAAAGGCGGTGCCGCGAAACGGGTTCCGGCCGGCAGGGGGCCGGCGACGAAGAAGGTCGCCGGAGCAAAGGTGCAGGACACCGAGGAGCCGACGAAGCGGATCCGCGTCGTCAAAGTTGCGAAAGACAAGGCGGCCGAGAAGCCCTTTGCCCCATATGGTCCCGGCTCGGCGCGCGCCGATGCCGACGGCGGCGGGCCGGAAGGCTGGCTGGTCAAGGGACGTTCGAATACCCGGCACTTTTACACGCCCGACGATCCCATGTACGAAGACATCACCGCCCAGGTCTGGTTTGAGGACGAAGCCGCGGCGAAGCGGGCCTTCTTCACCCCGGGCGCAAAGAGCGCAAGAAAGACGTGAGCGCGCCGACCTAGCTCGGCGCGGGGAGCTTCAACAGCAACCGCGCCCCGCCCAACGGACTGGTCTCCAGCGACGCGGTCCCGCCATGCAAGTGCGCCTGCTGGGCCACCAGCGCCAACCCCAGGCCGGACCCGGAGTGGGACGCCGTCGAGCCGCGGGAGAACCGCTCGAACACCAGCTGACGCTCTCCTTCGGGCACACCGGTGCCGTTGTCGTCGATGGCGATCTCCACCCCCTCCCGCGACGTGACCGCGGACAGCTGAACTTTCGTGGCACCGCCGTGTTTGACGGCGTTGGCAATGGCGTTGTCGACGGTGAGGCGCAACCCGGCCGGCATTCCCACGATGATGCAGGTCGGCGAGGGCACCAGCGACACATCGAGGTCGGGGTAGACGCGCGTGGCGTCGTGGGCGGCGCGGTCGAGGAGATCGGTGATGTCCACCGGCACGTGGTCATCGGAGGTCGACAGTTCGCCCTGGGCCAGCCGTTCCAGTGCGGTCAGCGTCGCCTCGATCCGCGACTGGGTACGAATCACGTCGTTGAGCACTTCTTTGCGCTGCTCGTCGGTCATGTCCAGGGTGGACAGCACTTCGAGGTTCGTCCGCATCGCGGTCAACGGAGTGCGCAATTCGTGGGACGACACCGCGGCGAAGTCCCGGGCCGACGCCAGCGCCTCCTTGGTCCGGTTCTGCTCATCCCAGATGCGCTGCAGCATGCCGCGCATCGCCTCGGCAATCTCGACGGCTTCACTGGCGCCGTGCACTTCCACCCGAGGTGTTTCGTCGCCGGCGTCGATCCTGCGGGTCTGTTCCGCCAGCTGTTTGAACGGTCGCACCGCGAAAGCGGCCAGCAGCCAGGCGAACACCGCCGCCGCGCCGATGGCGAAACCACAGATCAGCATCACCCGCCGATGCAGGTTGTTGGTTTCGGCGATGGTGGTGTCGTAGGTGGCGCCCACGGCCAGCGAAGTCGGCTCGGGGCCCGGGATAGTCACCGTGCGCACCCGGTAGCGCACCCCGTTGATGTAGGTGTCGGCGTAGTCCTTGTGCAGGCTCGGCAGCGTGATATCGGAGTTGTTCTTGATGACGTCGCCGCGTCGGACCGTGATCAGCGCGTCACGGTCATTCGGCGAGTTGGGAATCTCTTCGAGGCCGCGCGGGACGAACGGAATGGCGAACCCGGCAGCCTCGTCCAGTCGTCGGTCCAGCCGTTCCTTGCGGTCGTTGGTGATTCCCACCCAAACCACCGTGCCGACAATAAGCACCGGAATGGCTGCACCGATGGCTGTCGCGACCACCACCCGGGTCCGCAGTGAGGGAGTACGGGCGAAGATCCGCGACAGGATGTTCACCTATTGCATCCTGAGTACGAACCCGACTCCGCGGACGGTATGCAGCAACCGGGGTCCGCCGTTTGCTTCGAGCTTGCGCCGCAGGTAGCCGATGAAAACGTCGACGACGTTGGTGTCGGCCGCGAAGTCGTAGCCCCACACCAGCTCGAGCAGTTGCGCCCGCGACAGCACCGCCGTCTTGTGCTCGGCGAGCACCGCCAACAGGTCGAACTCGCGCTTGGTCAGGTCGACGTCGACGCCGTTGACCCGCGCTCGCCGGCCGGGGATGTCCACTTCCAGCGGTCCCACCGTGATGGTTTCCGACGACGACGTCGCGGTCGCGCCGCGGCGCCGTAGCAACGCTCGTACCCGCGCTACCAGTTCGGCGAGGACGAACGGCTTGACCAGGTAATCGTCGGCGCCGGCCTCCAGACCGGCGACCCGGTCGTCGACCGAGCTGCGGGCGCTGAGCACGCAGACCGGTACGTCGTTGTCCATCGCTCGCAATGCGGTGACGACGCTGACGCCGTCCAGCACGGGCATGTTGATGTCCAGCACAATCGCGTCTGGCCTGGTCTCGGTCGCGCTGCGCAGGGCTTCGGCCCCGTCGACGGCAGTGGATACCTCAAAGCCGGACAGCCGTAGGCCGCGTTCCAGCGAGGCAAGCACGTCGGAGTCGTCGTCAACGACCAATACCCGAGGCGAGGTCGTACCAGTGTCCATGGGATTTATATTGCCTGATTCCCCGCGACGACGGGGGGAGGCGCGAGTAGCCGCAACCTTGCAGGAAGGCGCCGGGAGCAGCGCATTCTGCGTCGTCCCTGAGGGCGCTTCTGCGAATCAGGTTCACGATCTGGGTATCCGATGCGGTAATGTATCAGGTGCAACAGCATTTCGGGAGGGGTGGAAACCAGATGACAGCTGCACCGACCGCCACGGATAAGCCGGTCCGGGTAACCAAGCGTCGCGCCGAGACCCGCGCCCGGCTGATCGCCGCGGCATTCGAGGTGTTCGCGGAAAAGGGCTTCGGGCATGTTCGTATCGAGGACGTGTGCGCCGCAGCGGGCTATACCCGCGGGGCCTTTTACTCCCAGTTCGAGACCCTTGAAGAGCTGTTCTTCCTGCTCTACGACGAGTGGGCCAACCGCACTGCCGACCAGGTCCGCAAGGCGATGGAGGGGATCGACCCCACGAGCGACCTTGAGGCGACCGTCGATCGGATCGTGTCCACGCTGCTGCTCGAGCGCGAGTGGCTGCTGATCAAGATGGACTTCCTGCTGTATGCCGCCCGGACTCCAGGGCTGGCGCAACGCTGGGAGGTGCACCGCGCACAGCTGCGCGCCGCCATCGAAGAGCGGCTCATGGCGGGTGGGATCACCCCGGACGAGAAGGTCGGCACCCTCGCCGACATTGCCCGGTTCGTCATCGCGGTTTACGACGGGGTCAGCATCCAACTGCTGCTCGACAACGACCTGACGGCCGCTCGGGACTGGCTCACCAAATTGCTCAACATCGTCCTGAATCGCTGATCCGCCCAACGGATACATTGACGCATCGTATTCAGTTTTGTATCATTTAGGGAATCGATGTAGTCGCGGGGTCGGCGTTCCAACAGTGCGTCTCCGGCGTGCGGGGATCGGCCATCGCGAACGGTCAATGTAGAAGGTGGTCGGGTGATGGATTTTGCTGTTTTACCGCCAGAGGTCAACTCTGCGCAGATGTACGGGGGCGCGGGCTCCGGCCCATTGTTCGCGGCGGCGGCCGCGTGGGATGGGTTGGGGGCGGACTTGAGCGGCGCCGCTTCGACATTCGACGCCTTGATCTCCGGGCTGGCCGGTGGGCCGTGGACCGGCCCGGCGTCGGCGGCGATGGCTGCCACCGCGGCCGGCTACCTGGGCTGGCTGAGCGCGGCGGCGGCACTGGCCGAAGGATCCGCGGCCCAAGCCCGCGTGGCGGCGGCGGCATTCGAGGCCGCGCTTGCGGCGACCGTGCATCCAATGTTGGTCGAGGACAACCGGCTGCAATTCCTGACGTTGGTGGCGACGAATTTCCTGGGTTTGAATACCCCCGCGATCGCGGCGACCGAGTTCGAATACGTGGAGATGTGGGCGCAGGACGTGGCCGCGATGGGGGCCTATTGCTCCCAGGCGTTGTCCGCGGCCACGCAGCTCATTCCGTTCGCCGCGATTCCGCTCGACGCGGTGGGGATCGCGCTGACGGCGGAGAGTGTCGCGGCGACCGTAGGCCCGCCGCTGCAGGGGGCATTCCAGGCGGCCCAGCTACTGGCATCGCCGGCCATGATGGCGATACAGCCGGCGATGATGGCGATCGGTGCTGCAACGCAGGCCGGATCGGGCGGTGGCGCCGCAATGGTCGGCGCGACCATGCCGGAGGGTGCGACGGGACTGGGCGTGGGCGCCGCCGCCGCAGAATCGCTGAAGCCGATGGGTGGCGGAGCCGGGCTGGGCGCGGCCGCGAACTTGGGTCAGGCGCGCATGGTCGGGGCGCTCTCGGTACCCCCGTCGTGGCCGGGTGCTACGCCGGCCGGGATGTCCAGTTCAGCGCTCAGCGGGTTGGCGAGCCTCGGGTTGCCCAATGCGGCCTTGGCCGCGGAGGCCAATGCGGCCGCGGCGGCCGGCGGCGGGATGCCGATGATGCCGATGCCGATGGGTGGCGGGGCTCAAGGCGGAATGCCCGCGGGCATGATGGCCGGTCGCGGCGGCGGCGCTCCCCACGTGGTGCAGTCGCGGCCGAGCGTCATCCCGCGGACTGGCGTCTGAGCAAGACTGCCCTTCGACGGCCCAAGCCCCGACGCGCCTCTCGGCGCAGTCGGGGCTGGTCATTTTGTGAGCCAATTCGCCACGCGCGATCACGCGCCGGGCAATGCAGACCCGCAGACACGCGTCGACCCCGCCCCCCGGGGGCGGGGGGGCCGGGCCGCCGGGGGGGGGGGTGCGGCGACACGCGGCCGGGGGCGCCGTGGGCGCC
>NZ_MVHT01000240.1 GCF_002086275.1 Mycobacterium intermedium
GGCGGTTTCAAGCGGTCGATGCAACGGTGGGCGGGTTTGACAGTAGTTCGTCGAGGGCTTCGGCGGGTGTTTTCCAGTCGAGGGTTTTGCGGGGTCGGCCGTTGAGTTCGGCTGCGACGTAGTCGAGGTAGTGGTCCGGGTAGATCGATAGGTCGCTGCCCTTGGGAAAGTATTGGCGCAGCAGGCCGTTGGTGTTTTCGTTGCTGCCGCGTTGCCAGGGCGAGTGCGGGTCGCAGAAATAGATGGCGAGTTCGGTGGCCTTGGCGATGGCGACATGATTGGCCATCTCAGAGCCTTGATCCCAGGTCAGTGAGCGACGCAGTTGCTGGGGCAACTGGGCCATCTTTTCGACGATGGCGTTTTGCACCGCGAGGGCGCCGTGGCCATTCGGTAGGTGCAGCAGCATCACGAACCGGGTGGTGCGTTCGACCAGAGTGCCGATGGCCGAGCCGGATCGGGTGCTGCCCAGGATGAGATCGCCCTCCCAATGTCCCGGGACGGCGCGATCGGCGACCTCGGCCGGGCGCTCGCTGATGTTGATCATGTCCCGGATGCGGCTACGGCGGGTGCCGGGTTGATGCTGAGGCCGGCGAACCGCGCGTTTGGTGCGCAGACAGTTGTGGAGTTCGCGGCGTAACGAACCACGTCCTTGCACGTAGATCGCCTGATAGATGGCTTCGTGGGACACCCGCATCTCCGGATCGTCGGGAAAGTCATTGCGCAGCCGCTTAGCAATCTGCTGCGGGCTGTGATGCTGTTGCAACCGAGTCTGCACCTCATTGCGGAGCCTGTCGTTGATGAACTTGCGCGTCTTGGGACGCCGGGCCCGCCGCGCCGCGGAGCGCTCAGCAGCCAAGGCGTCGTAGTGCACCGTGGAACTGCGCCCGCTCTGGCGAGCCCCGAACGCCTCTTTGCGGCGGTATCCGGATTTACGGCCGTCGTACTTGTTGGCGACGTTGCGGTCGAGTTCGCGTTTGATCGTCGACGGGGCTCTGTTGAGCCGTCGTGCGATGGAACGCAGCGACTCATTGCGAGCCACACCGACCTGGATCTCCACCCGGTCGGCGAGGGTCAACCGTGGCCGCGGTCCATCAGTTTTGGGTTTGCTGACACGAGGTTTCACCCCGCCAGCATCACCGAACCACTTCCGCCCAGCGTTACGTGACACACCCACAGCCGCCGCAGCAGTAACGGGACTACCAACAAGGCGGACCTGGTCCCAAAAAGCACGCACAATCGAAGGCTGAATCGCACGATGGGGCATCACAACACTCCTCACTCAAAGAGGTGTTGCATCGATGGCTTGAAACCGCA
>NZ_MVHT01000241.1 GCF_002086275.1 Mycobacterium intermedium
GGACACGGCATGCCGCCCACCGCCTGGCACAGGCTGGGGAACAGCAGGGCGCTGCCTGGGGTGGTCACGTGGGTGTCCCCGCCGGGGGAGGTCAGGATCAGGGTGCCGTCAGCGAGCTGCTTTTCGGTCCAGCCCAGGAAAGTTTTGACCAAATGATGAAAAGTGCAGTAGCACTTCATGTTCCCCGCATGCGTGGGCCCGCCCTGGGCGTACGGGATGGTGTGGTCGAGCTGGCAGTCCCAGGCCGGCACCTCACAGCCGGGCCAGCGACACGTTAAGTCCCGGCATTTGACGAAATCGGCCAAGGCTTTCGACGGCCGGTAGTGCGGTTCGGGGGCGCAGTAGCCGGGATGGGCCACCGGTACCAGGGTCGCGCTCTGGGCCAGCTCGCCCAGCAGTTCGGGGGTGATCAACCCGTCAGCGCTGACCTCGGAGGCGGGGGTGGTGTTGGTGCCGTTGAGGGTTGCGTGTTCGGCGATGACGTGGATGGCCACCGGCGAGGCGGGCTTCTTCTTCGACGCGGCGGTGCAGTCGGTGCGCTGGCAGCGGCAGGCCAGCCGATCCGCGCCGGCGGCCAGCGCCCCCAGGGCGTCGGCGCGGCGCTGTTCGCGGGTGCGTGGATCGTGCGGGCAGACGGTGGCCGCGAGCGCGGAGAGCCGCTTGTCCAGGGCGTGGGCGTCGGGGGTCAGAAATGTTCCTTCGATGCGGGAGATGCCGTCTTGATCCCCGCCGATCCACACCTCCCGGTCGGCTTGCTGCTTTTCGCGTCGCCGCAGCGCGTCACGGTCGTGGCCGGCCACGATCTTGTCGACTTGGGCGGCCAGTCGGCCCCTGCTCAGCGAGGGCCAGCGGCCCACATTTTCTGCGATCAACTCATCGACGCGGGCCAGGATCGCGGGGTCCTCGATCGCATCGGTGTGGTGGGCGATGGTGGCGAAAGCGCGGAAATCGATGTCCCCGGCACGAAACACGTCCCCGGTCTTGGGCAGCCGTTCACGCATCACCCGGGCATAGTGCAGGCGGCTCATCGCCAGCCCCCGGCTGATCCGCAACCCCGCACCGACTTCGGCGGCCACCGCGGCCATGGCATCGATGACCCAGTTGTCGTCATAAGCGCAGTGGGCGAACCGGTGGGCGAACAACTCCCCGATGGCGAGCAGTTGCGCTGCTGCGGCTTGATTCTCGATCCGCGCCGCGGCCCGAGTGCGGTCCAGCCACCTCGTGGTCTCAGCGGTCGTGTTGGTCAATGCCTCCCGGCGCGTCAGGTTCTCATCCAGCCA
>NZ_MVHT01000242.1 GCF_002086275.1 Mycobacterium intermedium
CATTCATCTCCGGTAATGAAAGCAACGGCATGTTCTGGCGCGGTGACCGGCAAGGCTTGATGGCCGCCGACTACACCGTCACCATCCCCGAAATCCCATTGACCCTGAGCGGCAGTGGAATACTCAACATTCCCATCACCGGACAGATCACCGGACTCAGCATTGAACCCGTCGTCTTAAGCGGGCAGGGTGGCGGCACTATTCCGGTGATCCTGGATATCAATGTCCTCGGGGCAAGCACCGGGGGAATCGACATCCACGTTAACCCGCCTTCGCCCCTCCCGGATTTCACCCTGCCCATACCGGGCTTGCCGCTCAATCTGGCGGTGCACATCGACGACACGTTGAGTCAAATCGTCACGCCCCGGATCAGTTTCAACTCCATCCCGTTGAACGGTTTCGTCGTGGGTGGCGCAACGACGCCGTTGAACGTGAGTCTGGGTGGGAATGTCGGCCCCATTTTCGCGACGGTCATTCATGTGTCGTCGTCGCCGGGGTTTGGGAATTCGACGAATGCGCCGTCGTCGGGGTTCTTTAATTCTGGGGCTGGTGGGGTGTCGGGTTTCGGGAATATCGGTGATCGTGTGTCGGGGTTCTTTAACGAGGTTTCGCGGGGGTCGGGTTATAAGAACATCGGCAGTTTGTTGTCGGGGTTGACCAATGTGGGTGAGTCGTTGTCGGGCATCAACAACACCGGCGGAGTGGGGATCTCGGGTGCGGGCAATGTGGGTGGGAGCCTGTCGGGGTTGAGTGTGTTCAACGCGGGGTTTGCGAATCTGGGTGTGGGCAATATCGGGTTGGGTGATATCGGCCGTGTGAACTTGGGGTTGGGCAATGTCGGTGACGGGAACATCGGTTTGGCCAACCTGGGTGATTTCAATTTCGGTGCGGGGAACCTGGGTAGTTTCAATATCGGCTCGGGCAACATCGGTGCTTACAACATCGGCCCGGGGAACCTCGGTGTGCAGAATGTCGGGTTCGGCAATCTCGGGGATTACAACCAGGGGTTCGGAAACGTCGGGGTCGGCAATGTCGGGTTCGGCAATACCGGTGCGGGCAATGTGGGTTTCGGGCTCAGCGGGGAGGGTCAGGTGGGGTTCGGGGCGTGGAACACCGGTAGCGGCAATGTGGGGTTGTTCAATTCCGGTACCGGCAATGTCGGGTTCTTCAACTCCGGGACGGGCAACTGGGGGATCGGCAACTCCGGGGAGTTCAACACGGGGTTGTTCAATGCGGGTCGGTGGAACACCGGATGGGCCAA
>NZ_MVHT01000243.1 GCF_002086275.1 Mycobacterium intermedium
CCCGAACCCGGCTCCCACTCGTGAACTATTCCCACACCAATACTGGTACCTGCTGAGCCCCCACCTATGATCACGGCTTCTCCTCAATTCCGGCCGTCTGCAGTGCAGTGCAGTCGGTACTTAAGTGCTATTCCTACCTCACCAGGGCACCGCAATGTTGCCTTTTGAGGTCAATTGGTCGAAAAGACCTTCGTCACACTTCGTTTGATCGTGACCTAGGTCACGAAGCGGCGGTGATGTCGCCCTTTGCGGCCAATTTTTCGTAAAGGCAGTCCGCCATACCCCGGATGGTGGTGATGTCGGCGGTGCTGATACGAATCCCGGTCTCGGCCTGGATGCGGGCGCGTAACTCGTGGTTGGCCAACGAATCCAGGCCGTAGTCGGTGAGCGGACGGTCGGCGTCGATAGTGCGCCTCAAGAGCAGCCCGATCTGCTCCGAAAGCAGCCTACGGAGCCGGCCCGGCCATTCTTCCTGGGGCAGCTCGTTGAGCTCGGCGAGCAGCTGGCTCGCGCCCGCCCGGCTCTTGCCCATCTTCTGGAAGTTCTCCGCGAAGGGGCTGCGCTGAGCGAACGCCATCAGCCACGGCGAGTCGAGCACCGGGGCGTACCCGGTGTAGGCGCGGTTGTGGCGCAGCAGCGCCTCAAACGCATACGCACCCTCCTCCGGCGTGATCGCGTCGCCGCCGGCCTTCTCGGCGAAGGTCGTGGCACGACCGATCTCGCCCCAGGCACCCCAGGCGACGGAGGTCGCCGGCAGGCCCTGAGCGCGCCGCCAGTGCGTGAACGCGTCCAGCCAGCTGTTGGCCGCCGCATACGCACCCTGACCCGGCGAGCCCACCAGCGCCGCCGCCGACGAGAACAGGCAGAACCAGTCCAGCGGCTGGTCGGCCTCGAGACCCTGCACGGCCTCGTGCAAGTACCAGGCCCCGTACACCTTGGGCGCCCAGTCCTTCGCGATGAGCTCCTCGGTGATGTTTTCCAAGGTGGCGTCCTCGACCACGGCAGCCGCATGCAGCACGCCGCGCAGCGGCAGACCCGTCGCCGTCGCCGCCGCAACCAGCCGCCCGGCGGTACCCGGCTCGGCGATGTCACCACGCTCCACCACCACATCCGCGCCGATCGCCCGGATGAAGTCGATCGCTTCCAGTGCCTTCTGGCCGGGCTCCGAGCGCGAGCTCAGTACGATACGGCCCGCGCCCGCGGATGCCATCTTCTCGGCCAGGAACAAGCCCAGACCGCCCAGACCACCGGTGATGAT
>NZ_MVHT01000244.1 GCF_002086275.1 Mycobacterium intermedium
GGCACGCAGCGTGCGTTCATAGTCGATAGGTGAGCGCATTCCAAGTGCTGAGTGCCTTCGATCATTATTGTAGAAAATCATCCAATTGTCAACTGCTGCAACAAGTTCCGCTTTCTTCGCGAAGGCGTGCCGGTAGTAGCACTCGTGCTTGAAGCTCGACCACAGCGATTCAGCGCCGGCGTTATCCCAACAAATCCCGGTCGCGCCCATCGAGCGCCGAAGCCCGTGAGCGGCGCAGGCCAGCGCCATGTCGTGGGCGGTGTACTGAGTACCGCGATCCGAATGCAATATGACCCCCTGGCAGCGGTGAGCGCGCACGAACGCGGCCCGCTCGACGGCCAGTGTGACCAGCTCGGTGCGCATGTGGTCATCAACGGCCCAGCCCAGCGCGCGCCGCGAGTGTTCGTCACGGATGGCGCATAAAAACATGTCACCGTCTCCGCAGCACAGGTAAGTGATGTCGGAGGACCACACCGCGTCGATACGGCCCTGGTCAAAGCAGCGCCCGACCAGATCCGGGGGAAACGAGGCTGCCGGGTCGACCTGGGTGGTGGTCTTAAAGGTGCGCGGACTGATCCCCTCAATGCCCAACTCGGCCATGATCTTGGCGACCGTGTTCTCCGAAACTCGTTCACCCTCGGCGTGCAGGTCGGCGGTGATGCGCGGTGACCCATAGGTGCCCCGTGAGGCGCGGTGATGGGCAAGGATCTTGACCTCCAGGTCACGGCGGCGCTGCACCTGAGGTGTGGGCTCAGCAGCGGTGCAGGTATGGGCATGCTTGTAGTAGCCCGCCCTGGATACCCCGAGCAGCTCGGCCATGCGTGTCACGTCGTAGCCGGCGCACTCTGCAGCGATGAGCTCAAACCGGCTCACCTTCGATGCTGTGCTGCAAAGTACGCCGAGGCTTTTTCCAGGAAAGCGATGTCCTTCGCCTGCTCGGCCACCCGCGCGCGCAGTGCCACCAACTCCGCGCGCTCATCGACCGAAAGCCCTTCACCACCACCAGGGTCCGGCCGACCGCCAGCTGCGGCCGCGGCCATCCGTCGCCGTTCATCTCGCACCCACTTATGCAGCAGGTTCTCATTGAGATCCAGCTCGCGGGCAACCTCGCTAACACGCCGATTCCCATCAATGACACGATGCGCCGCCTCAACCCTGTACTCAGGAGAAAACGACCGCCGAGATCGTGGCATACGAACATCCTTCCAGGGGACCACCGTCCCGCTATCTCAGATGTCCACCAAT
>NZ_MVHT01000245.1 GCF_002086275.1 Mycobacterium intermedium
GTGGCAAAGGTGCAGAGGGCGGCCCAGGCGGCGCGTATGGCGGCGTTGGTAACCCTGGTCCCGGCGGTACCGGCGGCACCAGTTTTTCGGGGAATGGCGGTGCCGGTGGTACCGGAGGCCAGGCCGGCTGGCTAGGGTCCGGCGGCTCGGGCGGCAGCGGTGGCATCAATTTCGGAACTGGCACCGGCGGCCACGGAGGGGCTGGCGGCGACGGCGGCCTGATCGGCTTTGGCGGGGCCGGCGGGGTCGGCGGGTTCGCATTGTCCGGAGACGGCGGAGCCGGTGGGAACGGCGGCGCCGGCGCGCTCCTGTTCGGCAACGGTGGTGCCGGAGGGGCCGGCGCACAGAGCACCGTCGCCGGCGGGGTCGGCGGAAACGGCGGCAGGGCCTCCGTGCTGCTCGGGCTTGGCGGGAACGGTGGGACCGGCGGGCTCGGTACCCCGGCGGGCGGAACTGGCACCACCGGCCCCAACGGGGTGTTGATGCCGCCGGCGGCGCTCAACGTGATCAACGCGCCCAGCCTGCGCCTGACCGGACGCCCGCTGATCGGCAACGGCGCGCCCGCAGCCGCGGGCAGCGGGGCCGCCGGGGCGCCCGGCGGGGGGCGGCGCGGCGCCGGCGGGGCCGGCGGGTCCGGCGCGAACGGCGTGCCCGGCGGGCCCGGCGGCGCCGCGGGATTGTTGGGCAGCGGCGGGGCCGGCGGGAGCGGCGGGTTCGGGTCGTCGGGCGTCGGCAGGGCCGGCGGCATGGGCGGCAATGGGGGTTGGCTGTTCGGCACCGGCGGTGCAGGCGGGGCCGGCGGCGTCGGCGCCGCCATGGGCCTCGACGGGAACGGCGGAAGCGGCGGCGCAGGCGGTGCAGGCGGGCTCTTCGGCTCCGGCGGGGTCGGCGGCGCCGGAGGGCCGACCGGTGCATTAACCGCTGGTCTACGCCCCGGCGCCGGCGGGACCGGCGGTACCGGCGGGCCGCTGAGCGGGCTGGTGGGTGCCGCCGGTGGCACCGGCGGAGTCGGCGGACCGTCCATCCAATCCGACGGCGGCGCCGGCGGCCCCGGCGGCGCCTCCGGCATCAGCGGCTCGCTGTTCGGTGGTGGATCCGGCACCGTCGGCGGCTCACTGTTCGGCGCCGGCGGGGCTGGCGGTGACGGTGGCGCGGGCGGTAAAGGCGGCACCGGCGGTGTTGGCGGCGGCCTCGCGCTCGGTGGCGCCGCAGGC
>NZ_MVHT01000246.1 GCF_002086275.1 Mycobacterium intermedium
CGGCAGTGGAAGCTTCGACGTGGTAGCCGATCATCGCGGCCACATCCTGTGCCCACATTGCCTCGTTGCCGACCGATCCGCCGTTGCCGCCCGCGCCGCCGGCCCCGCCGCTGACACCTGCGGTGACGGCGTGCGCGCCGTGGCCGCCCTGGCCGCCGTTACCGCCGCTCGTAGGAGTGTGGCCGACCACTCCGTTGGCCCCATCGGTCCCGGTCGCGCCACCGGCGAGCCCGCCGACCCCGGCCGCTCCGCCGTTGCCCGGGTTGCCGCCGTTGCCCCCGATTCCGCCGAAGCCGGCCAGCCCGCCGACCTCGGCGCCATTACCGCCGGCACCGCCGGCGCCCGGAGCGCCGCCGGCGCCGCCGTTACCGGCATTGCCGCCATCGCCGTCGAGGCCCGCATTGCCGTGTGTGGACGCACCACCCGCGCCGCCGGCCCCGCCGTGGCCGCCCGCCCCGCCGTCGCCGCCGTCGCCACCGGCCTGGCCGCCGGTGCCGTTGCCGTCGACGCCGGTAATCCCAGCCTCGCCGTGGGCACCGGCCCCGCCCGCGCCACCGTCGGCTCCGGCGCCGCCATGCCCGCCGTCACCGCCGTCGCCGGCCTTCGACCCTCCCGCACCACCGGCGCCGCCGGCGCCGCCGGACCCACCGGCCTGGCCTATCTCGCCGTCTTCGCCGGGATCGACACCGCTGGCGCCGGCCGCGCCGGCGGCGCCGTTACCGCCGTTACCCCCGTTGCCGCCGTTGCCGACCGCGCCACCGTCGCCGCCCGCGCCCCCGGCGCCGCCGCTTACGCCGGGGCTGACGGCGTGCGCGCCCTGGCCGCCGGCGCCGCCGTCACCGCCGCTGGTGACGGTGCTGCCGGTGGCTCCGTTAGCGCCGTCGACACCGGTGGGTCCACCGGCGATGCCGCCGATCCCGCCGTCGCCCCCGGCGCCCGGGTCGCCGCCCTTGCCGCCGGCGCCGCCGAATCCGGCCGCCCCGGCGACCTCGGCGCCGTTTCCGCCGGCCCCGCCGTCGGCGGGAGCCCCGCCGTCGCCGCCGGCGCCCCCGCTGCCGCCGTTACCGACCTTGCCCGCGCCGCCGAACTGCCCGCCTGTGCCAGCCGCCCCGCCGCGCCCGCCGTACCCAAGGACTCGTCGGCCAAATTCACCCGCGCGGGTGCGTTATGGG
>NZ_MVHT01000247.1 GCF_002086275.1 Mycobacterium intermedium
CTACGCGGTAGGCGCGCAGTGTCATCTTGTCGTTCAGCGCGACGTCGCCGCCCAGGCGAGCACCCACCGTCATGTGGTCGACCTGCAAACCGAGTTCCTCGGCCAGCTCGCGGGCCAGTGCGGCCTGCTCGGTTTCCCCCTCGGCCACCTTGCCGCCGGGCAGTTCCCAACGACCGGCGAGTTGCGGCGGGCGAACCCGCTGAGCCACCAACACGGACGACCCGCAGATGATGGCTCCGGCGACGACGATCTGGGTCGGCATGGCCAGTGACGGTATACGGTCGGATGTATGGCTGTGTTAACGGATGACCAGGTAGACGCCGCACTGCCCGAACTGACTGGATGGGAGCGTGCCGACGGTGCGCTACGCCGCTCCATCAAATTCCCGGCGTTTCTGGACGGCATCGACGCCGTGCGCCGAGTCGCCGAGCACGCCGAGCGCAAGGACCATCACCCGGATATCGATATCCGTTGGCGGACAGTCACTTTCAAGTTGGTGACGCATTCCGCGGGTGGGATCACGCAAAACGACATCGACATGGCGCGCGACATCAACGGGATCATCGGGAGCTGAGCCGAGGGGACGGCACAGCCGCCTGGCCTTCGAACTGGCCTGCGTACTACAGGACCGACTGACCGGGACGGCCATTGCTGACGCCGCCCACGTTGCTGAGGCCGGCGCCGCCCCCTGCGCCCGATGCGGCGCCGCCGCTTCCGCCGGCGTTGCCGCCGAAGCTGCCGGTACCGCCCGCGCCGCCCGCTTCGCCCGAGTTGCCGCCGTTGCCGCTGCCGGAGGTGGGGAGGTTGGCGCCGGCGCCGCTGCCGCCACCACCGCCGGTGCCAGTGGGGTTAATGCCGCCGGTCCCACCGGCACCGCCGAGGAACGAGCCGACCGCCGTGCTGTTGGCGTTGCCGCCGGCACCGCCGTCTCCTGCGGTTCTGTCCGGCGACCCGGCCGCACCGCCACCACCACCGCCGCCACCGACAGCGCTGGCGCCGAACGCATAGCC
>NZ_MVHT01000248.1 GCF_002086275.1 Mycobacterium intermedium
GACAAGGCAGCCCACTAAGAAAACGAGTTCCCATCCAACCCACTACAGGAGGTGCACTATGAAGCCAAGCCCTTGTCGAAGCTGTCCCCGATGCTCCCGATGGAGGGCACCGCACCGATCTCGGCGAGCCGTTCACCATAGCGAATCGAGGTGAATTGCGACCCGGCATCGGCGTGACATGTCAAGCCCGACAACAGAATTCCCGCGACCAGCGAGCCATCTCGATCGCATCGAGCACCATGGTGGTGCGCATGTGCGAGGCCACCCGCCACCCGACGATCATCCTGCTGAACGCATCGATCAGGAAGCACACGTAGGCCACCCCGGCCCAGGTCGGCACGAACGTCAGATCGGTCACCCACAGCGCGTTCGGCGCGCTCGCGGTGAACTTCCGCTTGACCAGGTCGGGATGCCGATCGGCGGCCGGGTCGGCCGGGGTGGTCTTGACCCATTTGCCGCGTCGCGCGCCTTCGATGCCGGCCGCCCGCATCAGCCGGGCCACCTGGTCACGGCCCACGTCATATCCGGCCCGACGTGCCGCTTTCCACAGCTTGCGGGCCCCATAGACCTTGTAGTTGTCCTCCCAGAGCGACACCAGCACCTCATGGTAACCAGACGAGCTCCGGTAGCGCCCGGTGGGTGGTTATAACCCTCCACCCCAAGAGAATTCGGGTCTGCGACACGCCGGAGCGATCAACCTCTTGCTAGTGCTGCATCTTGGTACGCAGGCGGAGGTCGGCTTCCGAGTGGTTATTCTCGATGTCAAGAAGTTTGCGCAAATCAGGGTCGGTACGCTACTCGAATCACATTGCTGCAATACTAGATTCGAGATTGACCTCACCGGTTGAACGTGATGGGAGTTGCTCTTGGCGGGGCTAGGCGCGGACCTGGCAAGCAATGGCCCAGTCGTTTCTGACATCAGGTATCAACTTCGCCTGCAGGATCCGGGATCCGATCATGGATATATTCGGACCTGACCGGGAAGCCCCGGGAGCTCAGGCAGGAGGCGCCATGGTGGCGAGGCCGAAAATGGAGCGCAACGGAACCTGTCAACCTAGGTGAGGCGCCGTTTGGTGGTATTTACTGAGTTTCCTCCTGTGGTTGGTTGGGTCGGTTGATCCATGAGGTATTGGGGATCTTGGGCGGTTCGGG
>NZ_MVHT01000249.1 GCF_002086275.1 Mycobacterium intermedium
TGGCACAGGCACGTCAAGAGCTCGAGGACGGGGACTTCGACGCGGCCCGACAGTCGTATCAGGCGATTCTGGACGCAGACCCGAACAACGCCGAAGCGAAGGGCGCGTTGCGGCAGATCGATTTCCTCAGCCGCGCCACTTCTCAGCGGCCGGACGCCGTCGCCGTCGCCGACGCGGCACCAGACGACATCGATGCAGCGTTGGCCGCCGCCGACGTGCAGATCCTCAACCAGGACGTCACCGCGGCGTTCAATCGTCTAATCGCTTTGGTGCGTCGCACATCTGGTGACGACCGCAACAAGGTGCGTACTCGGCTGATCGAGCTGTTCGAGCTGTTCGATCCCGCTGACCCTGAGGTCGTCGCGGGCCGGCGCAACCTCGCCAACGCGCTGTACTGACGACGCGCCTGGCCCACTAGGTCAGCCGCCGCTGGCGCCGTTGAATCCGGGCAGGCCGAGAATGCCGCCGTTACCTCCGAGGCCCCCGGCACCGCCCAGGCCCGGCGTCACACTGGTACCGCCCTGGCCGCCATTGCCGCCGCTTCCGATCAATGTGGCGTAACCGCCCTGACCGCCAGCGCCACCTGCTTTGTCGGGCTGTAAAGCCATCCCACCGGCCCCGCCGGCGCCACCATTGCCGATCAGCCCGGCATTGCCGCCAGCTCCGCCGTTTCCGCCGGCGGACTCGGGGCCGAGTCCACCAGCGCCACCTGCGCCGCCGGCGCCGAAAATTACGCCGGCGTTGCCGCCGTTGCCGCCGTTCCCACTGCTTACGTATCCGAGCCCCCCGGCTCCGCCGGCTCCGCCGTCGCCGCCGAGCTTCCCGCCGGCGCCGCCCGCGCCGCCACCGCCGCCGATGCTGCCTACATCGATGCCATTGCCGCCGGCGCCGCCGCCTCCGCCTGCACCCAACAGTCCAGCGGCCCCGCCGGCTCCGCCGGACCCGGCGGCGTTCTTGATGCTGTCCCCGCCGGAGCCGCCGGCC
>NZ_MVHT01000024.1 GCF_002086275.1 Mycobacterium intermedium
ACATTCGGTAACGGAGGGGGCGGCGGCCCCACCCGCTCCGCCGGTGCCGCCGGTTCCGCCGGTGGCACCGGGAACCGGTGTGAGTCCACCCGCGCCTCCCGCGCCGCCCGCACCGCCGTCACCCCACAGCCCCACGGCGCGACCGCCAACGCCGCCGTTACCGCCTGCGCCGCCCTCGATGGTTGCCGCGCCGCCGGCCCCACCGGCCCCACCGTTACCGAAAAGCCACCCGCCGGTACCGCCCGCTCCGCCGGCCGCCCCGGCGCCGCCCAGCCCGCCGGCACCGCCATGCCCGATCAACCCGGCCGCGCCGCCCGCACCGCCGGCCTGGCCTGCGGCACCGGATCCGCCCCGGCCGCCGTTGCCGTACAAGATGCCGCCGGCACCTCCCGGTGCGCCGGTCCCGTCGGCACCATTGGCGCCGTCGCCGATCAGCGGTCGTCCGAGCAGGGTCTGGGTGGGTGCGTTGATCAGGTTGAGCAGCTGTTGCAGGGGAGAGGCGTTGGCCGTTTCGGCGGCGGCATACGCGCCCGCACCGGATTGCAGCGCCTGCACGAACTGGGCGTGATACGCCGCCGCTTGCTCACTGACCGCTTGGTAGGCCTGTGCATGGCTGCCGAACAGTGCCGCCACGGCCGTCGAGACCTCATCGGCGCCGGCGGCCAGCACGTGCGTGGTGGGAAGGCCCGCTGCGGCATTGGCCGCGATGAGCGTTTGTTCGATGTTCGCCAGATCCGACGCCGCGGCCGTGACATATTCCGGCACCGCGAATACAAACGACATGTGGTACCTCCAAAGGGTCCCGAATGGAAATGGGCTCACACTGTGACGCAAGACGGGATTGTTCTATCCTTTTTGATACGCATTTGCAAGTACCAAGTAGCAACTAGGAAAGTGGTTGTCGCGCAAAGTCATCAACCGCAATGTCTTTGTCTGGATATTGGCCGAACATCGAGTTCTAGTAAAGCGATTTGACATTTATATGTTGTTGTTCAATGAGTCCGCCCCGCATTCGCCAAGACCTAGCCCTTCCCGCCGGCTATGGGTGGCAGCAGCACCGGACCCGACGCGGCTGTGGTCAATTCAGGTATTTGCGATTAGCGTCCCTAAGACCTTCTTCAGATGGCGTCGGCGACTTTGACAGTTCTACCGACCGCGTCGGCCGGTTCGACAAATTCGTCGAAATGCCAGTGGCGCCCTGCGTTAAGGTGCATGTCAGGCGTGCAGCGCCTTTTTCAAAGCCGCCAACCCACGATTGAGCGCCTCGGCGGCAGCGGGCACCACCAAGGCGAAGTTGGCATAGCCGTGCACCATATTCGACTCATTGCACAACTCCACCGGAATTCCGGCGGCGCGCAGCAACTCGGCATAACGGGCGCCGTCGTCGCGCAGCGGGTCATGTTCGGCGGTGCCGATGTAAGCCGGCGGCAGCCCGGACAGATCGCCATTGCCGGGAGCCAGGATCGTCGGCAACGTCTCGAAGTCGCTGATGTCGAGGCCCGGTATGTACCAACCCAGGAACGCGTCAATGACCTCGAGATCCAGGATGTACGCGGTGGCGTGCTCTTTGAACGACGGCAGCGACAGGTCGCCGATGCACGACGGGTACCACAACAACTGGAAGACCAGCGGTGGTCCGCCCTGCCCGGCGTTGTCGCGAGCCAGTTGCGCCATGACCGCGGCGATATTGCCGCCCGCCGAATCACCGGCGACGGCTATCCGGTTCGGGTCGCCACCCAACTCGGCGGCCTGCTCGCCGACCCACTGCAGCGCGGCCCAGCTGTCGTTGACCCCGGTCGGGAACGGATACTCGGGCGCCAGCCGGTAGTCGACGGACACCACGATCGCGTCCGCGCCGACGGCATGTGCACGGGCCACATGGTCATGGGTGTCCAAGCTGCCGAGCGCCCACCCACCACCGTGGTAGTACACGACCACCGGCAGGTTGTCCCGGTCGATGGTTGGCCAGTACACCCGGATCGGGATGTCGGTCAGTTCGCCGTACCCGATGGTCCGATCTTCAATCCGCAAGTCCGGCAGCAACTCTGGGGGCGCCTTGAGCGCGGCCAGCCGGGCTCGGGCGACTTCGACGCCGTCGGCCGCGTTGAACGCCATCGGTATGGCGTCGAGCAGCATCTTCAAGAACGGGTCGATACCGGGCCGGCCAACGGTCGAGTCGGTCATCTATTTACGGTAAGCAGCACCGGGCTATCCGTGGAGCGCAACACGCAACGCCGCCAGCGCCCGGTCCGTCGCCGCGGTCGCGGCAGGCACCACGCCCGCGTAGCCGACGTAGCCGTGGACCAGCGTCTCGGCGTTGTGCGCCTCGACCGGAACGCCGGCGGCAGCCAGCAGCTCCGCATAGCGGAGGCCGTCGTCGCGCAGCGGGTCGTGACCGGCGACGGCGATGTACGCCGGCGGCAGATCGGCCAGGTTGTCGGCACGACCGGGGGCCATGCCCGGCGGAGGGTTGGACATGTCGACTTCGCCTGCGTACCAACGGGAGAAGTCGGCAACAGCCTTACGATCCAGGATCAGCGCGTTGGCATTCTCGCTGAAAGACGGCAGCGACTGGTCCCACAAGGTGGAGGGGTACCACAGCAGTTGGAACGCGATCGGCGGCCCGCCGTTGTCGCGAGCCCGTTGTGCGATCACCGCCGCGATGGTGCCGCCCGCCGAGTCCCCGGCCACGGCAATCCGGCCGGCGTCGGCGCCGATCTCGGCAGCATGCTCGGCCACCCATAGCGTTGCGGCCCAAGCGTCTTCGATCGCGGCGGGGTAGGGGTGCTCGGGGGCCAGGCGGTAATCAACCGACACCACCACCGCGTCGGCGCCGACCGCGTGCAGGCGGCAGGTGCCGTCGTGCGTGTCGAGATCACCCATGACGAACCCACCGCCGTGAAAGAAGACCACCACCGGGTGGTCGGAACCGGTTGACGGCCAATAGATCCGGATTCCGATCGCCCCCGCCGGACCAGCAATGGCACGGTCCTCCACCCGAAGTTCGGGGTGCACGCGACGGCGCGGCAAGTCGCGCAACCGCTGGCGCACTGCGTCGATACCGTCCTCGGTCGATAGCCGAAACGGAACGGCATCCAGTACCTTCAGCAGGATGGGGTCGATCTCGGGTTTCACGTCGGCGATGTCCAAATTCGGCATGGAAGTACCGTACGCAAAGCGCTTCGTACTCGGCGGCTGGGTGCTGGGCGGCTGGGCGGGCCTGGCCTACGGCGTCTACCTGACCGTGCTTGCGCTGCGCCTGCCGCCGGGGTCCGACCTCACCGGGCAGTGGGTTCTGCAGCCCCCGTTCAAGGCGTCGATGGCGCTGTTGCTGGCCGCCGCTGCGGTCGCCCACCCGATCGCCCGGGAGCGACGGTGGTTGCTGCCGGCACTTTTGTTCTCAGCGGGCGGCGATTGGCTGCTGGCCATTCCGTGGTGGCCCATGTCATTTGTGCTCGGCCTGGGTTCATTCCTGTTGGCGCATCTGTGTTTTCTGGCCGCGCTGGCACCCCTGGTGCTGAAGTCGCCCCGTTCGCGGGTGCGCATCGGCGCCGCGGTCTTGATGTACCTGTCATCAGCGTCATTGTTGACCTGGTTCTGGCCGCACCTGGGCAAGGAGAAGCTGACCGTCCCGGTGACCGTCTACATCATCGTGCTTTCCACCATGGTGTCCGCGGCGCTGCTGGCGAAATTGCCGACGATCTGGACCGCGGTGGGGGCGGTGTCTTTTGCCGTATCCGACTCGATGATCGCCATCAGCCGGTTCATTCTCGGCAACGAAGCATTGGCAGTTCCGATCTGGTGGACATACGCGGGGGCCCTCGTCTTGATCACGGCCGGGTTCTTCTTCGGCCGTGAGGAAACCGCCGAAACCGAGGTCGCCGAACCTGCGGAAGCCACTTAGATCTGGTTGTCGGTGGCCATCGCTACGGTGACGACCGAGAAACATGTTGGCCAGCAAAGTGTCCCGGGGGTCTGACCGCGCATCCCTTGAAGTAGAGCCGATCGCGCGGGTACTGCCGATGTTGTCGGTGCCGCACCTCGACCGCGAGTTCGACTACTTGGTCTCCGCCGAGCAGTCCGACGACGCACAGCCAGGGGTGCGGGTGCGCGTGCGATTCCACGGCCGCCTGGTCGATGGCTTCATCCTGGAACGGCGCAACGACACCGACCATCACGGCAAGCTGGGCTGGCTCGATCGGGTCGTTTCCCCCGAACCTGTGCTGACCCCGGAGATCCGCCGCCTGGTCGACGCGGTGGCCGCGCGTTATGCGGGAACCCGCCCCGACGTACTACGCCTGGCGGTGCCGCCCCGGCATGCCCGAGTGGAGCGAGAGGCCGTGGCCGCCCTGGGCGCACCGGACGTCGCGCCGGTCGACGCGTCGGGTTGGGAGGTGTATGGGCGTGGCGGCGCCTTCCTGGCCGCGTTGACCGAGGCGCGCGCCGCTCGGGCCGTGTGGCAGGCACTTCCGGGGGAGCAGTGGGCGGACCGCTTCGCCGAGGCCGCCGCCCAGACGGTCCGAGCGGGGCGCACGGTACTGGCGATCGTGCCTGACCAGCGGGACCTGGACGCCCTGTGGCGGGCCGCGACCGCCCTGGTCGACGAGAACCATGTCGTAGCGCTGTCGGCCGGCTTGGGCCCGGCCGCACGCTACCGGCGCTGGTTGGCGGCGCTGCGCGGTCGCGCCCGGGTGGTAATCGGTACCCGCAGCGCGGTGTTTGCGCCGCTCAGCGACCTGGGGTTGGTCATGGTCTGGGCCGACGGCGACGACAGCTTGGCGGAGCCGCGCGCACCGTATCCACACGCCCGCGAGGTGGCGATGCTGCGCGCCCATCAGGCCCGGTGCGCGGCGCTGATCGGCGGCTACGCCCGGACCGCGGAGGCACATGCGTTGGTCCGCAGCGGTTGGGCTCACGACATCGTCGCGCCGCGGCCCGTCGTGCGCGCGGCGAGCCCGCGGGTCGTCGCCCTCGACGACGGCGGTTACGCCGAGGAGCGCGACCCGGCAGCCCGCACGGCACGGCTACCCTCCATCGCGTTGCGCGCGGCCCGTTCGGCGTTAGAGGCGGGAGCGCCGGTGCTGGTGCAGGTTCCGCGCCGCGGCTATGTGCCGGCGTTGGCCTGCGGGCGCTGCCGCACGATCGCCCGCTGCCGGCACTGCACGGGTCCGCTGCAGTTGCAGGACCGGGCGGCGCAAGGCACGGTCTGCGGTTGGTGCGGACGCATCGACCCGACGGTTCGCTGCGTGCGCTGTGGCTCCGACGCGGTGCGCGCGGTGGTGGTCGGGGCCCGGCGCACCGCAGAAGAGCTCGGCCGAGCCTTCCCGGGAACCGCGGTGATCACGTCGGCGGGGGATCACATCATCACGGATGTCGTCGCCAAGCCGGCCCTGGTGGTTGCTACGCCCGGTGCGGAGCCGCCGGCCGAGGACGGGTACGGCGCGGCGTTGCTGCTGGACACCTGGGCTCTGCTGGGACGGCAAGATCTGCGTGCGGCCGAGGAGGCGTTGTGGAGGTGGATGGCCGCGGCCGCGTTGGTGCGACCGCGACGGGACGGCGGTGTGGTGACGGTGGTCGCCGAAGCGTCCATTCCGACGGTGCAAGCGCTGATCCGTTGGGATCCGGTCGGTCACGCCGACGCCGAACTCGAAGCTCGATCCGAAGTGGGTTTGCCGCCAAGCGTTCACATCGCTGCCCTGGACGGCACCGCGGCGGGTGTACGGGCCCTGCTGGATCAGGTCGAATTGCCCGAGGGCGCCGAGCTTTTGGGTCCGGTTGAGCTGCCGCCGGGGGTACGCCGCCCGCCGGGCACTCCCGCTGAGGCGCCAGTGACCAGGATGCTGGTGCGGGTCGACCGCCAGCTTGGCTTGCAGCTCGCGGCGAGCTTGCGGCGGGCGGTCGGGGTGCTCAGTGCTCGCCAGAACCATGAGCCGGTGCGCGTGCAGATCGACCCGTTACATATCGGATAGTCATTGTATCCATGAGAAACAATCGTCATCTACGACAGTAGAAGGCTGTTACACTTTCCCTGTTGTATCTAGAGGTTGACCGCCGGAAGACCCGGGGAAAGGGCCCACATGTCGACGGACAACGCCGTAGCCGAGGAGTCGGTGGATGCGATTGCCGATTCTTTGCTCACCGCATCCCGGTTGTTGGTAGCCATCTCAGCGCGATCCATCGCGATGGTCGATGAGACGATCACCATCCCGCAGTTTCGAACCCTGGTGATCTTGTCCAATCACGGCCCGATCAACCTCGCAACGTTGGCGACGCTGCTCGGCGTTCAGCCGTCGGCGACCGGGCGAATGGTAGACCGACTCGTCAGCGCCGGACTGATCGACCGACTGCCGCACCCGAAGTCTCGACGCGAGTTGCTGGCCGCCCTCACCCAGCGCGGACGCGACGTCGTGGCCAAAGTCACCGCGAACCGACGTGCCGAAATCGCACGCATCGTGGAGCAAATGCCGCTGGCGGAACGCCGCGGCCTGGTGCGCGCCCTCACGGCGTTCACCGCGGCCGGCGGCGAACCGGACGCCCACGTCAACATCGAGGAAATATAAACGGCCTCAACGCTTTTCCGCTGTGGCCAACAAGTACTCCCACGCCATGACGCCGCCGGCCAGGTACTCCCCGGCAAGCTCGACGAGTTGTGCGTCGAGTTCCGCGGCCAGTACCTGGTTGTGGCCGACGTTTGCATACGCCTCGATGGTCGGACCGTAGTGGGTCTTGAAGTAGTTGTGGACGTCCCACGGGGTGTCGAACCGATCGACTTTCAACGCCCCGCGTCGGGTCCTGACATGCGTGACGCGGTCGCCCCACAGGCCGCGGATGTAGGCCTCGCGTCCCCACAGCGCCGACGGGGGTAGCGCCGCCGACAGACTCGGCCGGTACGGCCTGATCGCGGCTAGCATCCGGCCGAAGAATCCCTCTCCGGTCCAACTGATCACGCCAATCGTGCCGCCCGGTCGGCACACCCGCACCAGCTCATGAGCCGCGCGTTGATGATCCGGTGCGAACATCACGCCGATGGCCGAGATCACGGTGTCGAACTCGTTGTCACCAAACGGCAAAGCTTGCGCGTTGGCTTCTCGGTAGTCCAGCGTCAGTCCCTGCTCCGCGGCGCGCGCCTGTGACCGCCGCAGCAGTTCGGGGGTGAGGTCGGTGGACACGACGGTGGCACCCGTCCGTGCGGCGGGCAGCGAGATGTTTCCAGACCCGGCCGCCACATCGAGAACCCGGGTGCCCGGCCCAATTCCCGTCGCTGACACCAGGATTGGTCCCAACGGGGCCATCACCTCCTCGGCCATCAGGGCATAGTCGCCCAGCGCCCACATGGCTCGGTGCGTTTCGGCCAACGTGTCGACAGTCATCCGTCCTCCTTGCTCAAAAATTGCTCTAAGCAAAACTATTGGTAGGACACAATATGCATTAGCAACATTAGATCCGGCTGAGAGTTTGCCGTGGTCTTCCGGCTACGGCGTGTGATGCCTCCGAGGGCGGCCTTCCTAGACTTAGTCGGTGCGCATTGTCTTCGCCGGTACCCCCGAACCCGCGCTGCCGTCATTGCGCCGACTCATCGAATCGCCGAATCACGACGTCATCGCGGTGCTGACCCGGCCCGATGCCGCGTCAGGGCGGCGCGGGAAGCCGGAGCCGTCACCTGTAGCCCGCGCGGCGCTCGACCGCGGCATACCGGTGATGCGGCCGTCCCGGCCCAACTCGCCGGAGTTCGTCGCCGAACTAACCGAGTTGGCGCCAGAGTGTTGTGCCGTGGTGGCCTATGGTGCGCTGCTCGGCGACGCACTGCTGGCCGTCCCCCCGCGCGGCTGGGTCAACCTGCACTTCTCGCTGCTGCCCGCCTGGCGGGGAGCGGCACCGGTACAGGCGGCGATCGCGGCGGGGGACACGATCACCGGAGCCACAACCTTTCTGATCGAGCCGAGCCTGGACTCCGGTCCCGTCTACGGTGTGGTCACCGAGACCATCCGGCCCACCGATACCGCCGGCGATCTTCTTGAACGCCTTGCCATTTCGGGAGCCGAACTGTTGTCACAAACCCTGGACGGCATCGCCGACCAGACGTTGACGCCGTGTCCGCAGCCGACCGAGGGCATCAGCCTGGCGCCCAAGGTCACCGTCGAGCAGGCCCGGGTGCGCTGGGATCTGCCGGCTCAGGTCATCGAACGGCGGATTCGTTCGGTCACCCCGAACCCGGGCGCGTGGACGCTGATCGGTGATCTACGCGTCAAACTCGGCCCGGTGCAAGTCGATACCAGTCCCGACGCCCCGAAAACACTGCCGCCCGGAGCAATTCAGGTCGACCGTAAGAACGTGTGGATCGGTACCAGCTCGGACCCGGTGCGGCTAGGCCAAATTCAACCGCCTGGGAAGAAACTCATGAATGCCGCCGACTGGGCGCGGGGTGCTCGGCTCGATCCTGACGTGCGTGCCTCATGAAGCCCAAACCACAGCGGCCGCAACGTAAGCGGCTGGATCCGGCACGCCGCGCGGCCTTCGACACGTTGCGGGCGGTCACCGAGCGCAACGCCTACGCGAACCTGGTGCTGCCAGCTCTGTTGCGGGAACGAGGCATCGCCGGCCGCGACGCCGCGTTCGCCACCGAATTGGCCTACGGTGCCTGTCGGACCCGGGGGCTGCTGGACGCGATCATCGGCGCGGCCGCCGGACGTCCCGCCGAGGCGATCGATCCGATCCTGCTCGACCTGCTTCGGTTAGGCGCGTACCAGCTGTTGCGCACTCGGGTTGACGCACACGCCGCTGTCTCCACCACGGTCGACCAGGCGGGCATCGAATTCGACAATGCCCGAGCGGGTTTCGTCAACGGCGTACTGCGCAAGATCGCCGCGCGAGACGAATCGTCCTGGGTGGACGAGCTGGCGCCCGACGCCACCCGCGACCCGATCGGCCACGCGGCGTTCCGGCATGCGCATCCCCGCTGGATCGCCCAGGCCTTCGCGGACGCGCTGGGCGCATCGGCCGCCGAACTCGATGCGGTCTTGGCCAGCGACGACGAACGGCCGCAGGTGCACCTGGCGGCGCGACCCGGTGTGCTGAGCGCCGCCGAGTTGGCCGACCTGGTGCACGGCAATGTCGGACGGTATTCGCCCTACGCGGTCTACCTGCCAGGTGGCGATCCGGGACAGCTTGCGCCGGTGCGTGAGGGCCAGGCCCTGGTCCAGGACGAGGGCAGTCAGCTGGTGGCGCGAGCGCTGACGCTGGCATCGGTCGACCAAGACGCCGGCCGGTGGCTCGACCTGTGTGCCGGGCCCGGCGGCAAGACCGCGCTGCTGGCCGCGCTGGGTACGCAAGTCGGGGCGCGGGTGACCGCGGTGGAGCCGTCCCCGCATCGGGCCGATCTGGTGGCCGAGAACACGCGCGGGCTGCCGGTCGAGGTAGTCCGGGCCGACGGGCGGCAGCTGGACCTGGAACCGGGCTTCGACCGGGTGCTGGTGGACGTGCCCTGCACCGGCCTGGGCGCGTTGCGCCGGCGTCCGGAGGCGCGCTGGCGTCGCCAACCCGCCGATGTGTCGGCGCTGGCCAAGCTGCAACGGGAGCTGCTGGCAGCCGCGATCGCCCTGACCCGGCCGGGCGGCGTGGTGCTCTACGCGACCTGCTCGCCGCACCTCGCTGAAACCGTCGGGGTGGTCGCCGACGCGCTGCGGCGCCACCCGGTGCAGGCGCTGGATGCGCGTGAGCTGTTCGTGCCCGTCACCGAGGGATTGGGAAACGGGCCCTACGTGCAGCTTTGGCCACACCGACACGGCACCGACGCCATGTTCGCAGCCGCGCTGCGGCGACTGCCGGACGCTCAGTAATCTGTCGCACATGCCTTCTCGTCCGGAGGGACCGCTGATTGCACCCTCACTGTTGGCCGCCGACTTCGCTCGGCTTGCCGACGAAGCGGCCGCCGTGCCCAGCGCCGATTGGTTACATGTCGACGTGATGGACGGTCACTTCGTGCCGAACCTGACCATCGGCCTGCCGGTGGTGGAGGCCCTGCTGGCCGCCACCGACATCCCGATGGATTGCCATCTGATGATCGAGAACCCGGATCGGTGGGCGCCGCCCTACGCCGAAGCGGGTGCCTACAACGTCACCTTCCACGCGGAGGCCACGGACAACCCGATCGCGGTGGCGCGCGACATCCGCGCCGCGGGGGCACGAGCGGGGATCAGCGTCAAACCGAACACCCCGCTCGAGCCATACCTCGAAATCTTGCGGCACTTCGACACCTTGCTCATCATGTCTGTAGAACCTGGATTTGGGGGACAGAGCTTCATTCCCGAAGTGCTGTCTAAAGTGCGCACGGTGCGCAAGATGGTCGACGGGGGGGAGCTGAAAATTTTGGTGGAAATCGACGGCGGCATCAATGAGGAAACGATCGAGCAAGCCGCGGAAGCCGGCGTCGATTGCTTCGTTGCCGGATCAGCCGTTTACGGTGCCGAGGATCCCGACGCCGCCATTGAGGCATTGCGCAGGCGAGCCAGTGCCGCATCGCCCCACCTGAGCCGATGAGCCGCCGATGACCACCGTCGAACAGGTCAAGAGCATCGAAGAGGCGATGCAACTCGCCATCGCGCAGTCTTACTCGGTCAAAGGGACCACCTATCCGAACCCGCCCGTCGGGGCGGTCATCGTCGACCAAGAAGGCAAGGTCGTCGGTGTCGGGGCAACCGAGCCTGCTGGAGGCGACCACGCCGAGGTCGTCGCGCTGCGCCGGGCGGGCCGGCTGGCGGCTGGTGCCATCGCGATCGTCACCATGGAGCCGTGTAACCACTACGGCAAGACTCCGCCGTGCGTGAACGCACTGATCGAGGCCAGGGTCGGGACGGTGATATACGGCGTCAACGACCCGAACGGGATCGCCGGCGGCGGCGCCGGTCGGTTGTCCGGGGCCGGTGTGCAAGTGCGGTCGGGGATATTGGCCGATCAGGTGGCGGCGGGCCCGCTGCGCGAGTGGTTGCACAAGCAGCGGACCGGCCTGCCGCACGTGACGTGGAAGTACGCCACCAGCATCGACGGCCGCAGCGCAGCGGCCGACGGTTCCAGCCAGTGGATCTCCAGCGAAGCCTCGCGTGCGGACTTGCACCGCCGGCGGGCCATCGCCGACGCGATCGTGGTCGGCACCGGCACCGTCCTCGCCGACAACCCGGCGCTGACCGCCCGGCTACCTGACGGGTCCCTGGCGCCGCAGCAGCCGCTGCGCGTGGTGGTGGGCACCCGGGAGATTCCGCCGGAAGCCAAAGTTCTGAACGACGATGCCCGGACGATGGTGATCCGCACCCGCGACCCGATAGAGGTGCTCAGATCCCTGGCCGACCGCACCGATGTCCTGTTGGAGGGTGGTCCCACCCTGGCGGGCGCCTTCCTGCGGGTCGGGGCGATCAACCGGATCTTGGCCTACGTGGCACCCATCTTGCTGGGTGGTCCCGTCACCGCGGTCGACGACGTCGGCGTGACCAGCATGGCCCAGGCGTTGCGCTGGCAGTTCGACAGCGTCGAACAGGTCGGGTCGGACCTGCTGCTCAGCTTGGTTGCTCGGTAGCGGCGACGGCCGTCGCGGACGCAGTTTCCGGAGACCGGTCCCGGTCCTCCGGCTCGTCGGGGTGGCCCTTGCGGCCGGCGATAAGCAGTCCAAGCACCGCCCCGACGACGCAGACGACGGCGGTGATGGTGAATATGCCGCCATACATCTCCACATACGAGTCCAGCTTCAGCTGCCCCTGTATGGCCAGTCGCGCGAACCCGCGGTCGTTCGGGCCGGGCGGTGGCAACGTGGCCAACTTCGCCTCGAAGATCTTCTCGACCCGGTAGAACCCCCAGGCGCTGAGCGCGGCCACACCGATCAACATCCCGGTCATCCGGGCCACCACCACCAACGCGGACGCGATGCCGTGCTGGGCTGCCGGGACGACCCGCAGCGTGGCCGACGACAGCGGCCCGATGACCAGGCCCAATCCGATGCCGACGATCAGCAGGTCGGTTTCCATGGCGGGTAGCTGGAACAGCCCGAAAACGTCGTGCCGATAATGCGGCAGGTCCCTGGGCCAGTGCGAAATCAGCAGGTAGCCGCCGGCTGCGATGAGCAAGCCGACGAATGTCATCGCGCGGTCGCCCGCCCGGGTGGCGATCCAACCGCCGATCAGCGCGCCGATCGGCAGCCCGACCAGGAACAGCAGCAGCATGGCTGCGGCCTCATTCTGGCTCTTCAGCAGCACGCCCTGACCGAACAGTTCCACGTTGACCAACGTCACCATCAGCGCCGCGCCCGCGCACAGCGATGCGCCCAGCGCGGACAGGAACGGCCGGAACTGCACTCCGGTCGGTTCGATCAGCCGGGTCCGAGCAACGATCTCCCAGACAAAGAACGCCACGCCGACCCCGATCGCCCCGAGCACCAGCCACGCACCGTTGGGCGGCAAAATGTGCTGCCCATCCGGGTTGGGGTTGTACAGGCCGAAGACGGCGAGCCCCAACGTCAGGGCCAGCAGCAGACCACCGACGATGTCGACCCGTTGCGGGTCGGCGCTGCGGTCGTGCGACGGCAGGCTGAACTGGATCAGGACCATGGCGATCAGGGTGAGTGGAACGTTGATCCAGAACACGAAACGCCAGTCGTGGAACAACCAGACGATGAAGATGCCGTACAGGGGACCGAGCACGCTGCCGAGTTCCTGCGCGGCGCCGATGCCGCCGAGGACGCCGGCGCGGTTGCGCTGCGCCCACAGGTCAGCCCCGAGAGCGAGCGTGATCGGGAGCAATGCGCCGCTGGCCACGCCTTGGACCGCGCGGCCGATCACCAACATGTCGAAATCGCCAAAATGCCCGGCCAGGGCGGTCACCACCGAGCCCGCCAGGAACAGGGTCAAGCTGACCTGCAGCATCAACTTACGGCCGAACCGGTCCGAAGCCCGGCCGAGCAGCGGCATGGCGGCGATGTAGCCCAGCAGGTACCACGTGATGATCGGCGTGATCTGCTGCAGCTTGTTGATCGGGATCCCGACATCACTCATGATGTCGCGCATGATGGTGATCACGACATAGGTGTCGAGAGCACCCAGCAGTACCGCGAGGCTTCCCGCGCTAATGGCTACTCGGCGTCCGGCCCGCATCCTGATCAGGCCCCCGCTGGCTTCTCGACCTGCACCGGGTCATTCCAGGCCGACAACGTCATCGTGAACGCGTTGCCGGAACCCTTGTCGAGCTTTACCTGCGCCAACTGGTGATCACCGTTTTCTTGAATCCAGACGGTGGTCGGCGTGGGACCCGTCGCATCGAACGGCGCGAGTTTGTTGGCGGCATCGGGGTTGACGTTGCCGCTGATGCGGATCGTGCTCTGACCGTTGATGGTGTCGCGCCCCTCGGCCTTGGGGTCGGCGAGGTTCGCCAGCAGGTTCGCGACACCGCTTTGCGGGTCCAGGATCGTGGACGGGTCGTAGTGCAGCAGATCTTTGATCTTGCCGACGTCGTCCCATTTACCCGGGGTGAGCGCGGTGGTGTAGAGCTCGCCGTCCAGAATCACGAAGTCGGCGTCGATTTCATTGCCGAAGGCGATGATCCGGGCGTTGCCCTTTCCCGCGGTTTGCGGGGTGGTGGTCAGGTCCCCGGTCAGCGTCTTGAGCGGCAGCTGCGGGATCTTGCCCGTCACCGTCATGACCAGGTGGGCGCTCTTGACGGCCTTGGTCACGGCGGTCGACTGGTCGAGTAACGGCTTTGCGTCGGGGAGTGGTCCGCCGCTGTCCTTCTTGTCGCCAGAGCATCCAGCGACCAACAGGGTCGCGACGCTCATGGCTGCGAGCACAGCGAATAGACGGCGGGGTTTTGGCATACCCAGCATCGTAGAGGGTGGCTCCGTCGTGGCCGGTCAGCCACTCGTGTGCAGTGCCTATCTATCAGTCATTAGCCTGGGACGATGTTCACCGGAATTGTCGAGGAACTCGGAGAGGTGACGGGCCGGGAAGCCCTCGCTGACGCCGCGCGGCTACTTATCAAAGGCCCCGTTGTCACCGCCGATGCCAGGCACGGCGACTCGATTGCCGTCAACGGTGTCTGCCTCACGGTGGTCGACGTGCTTGCCGACGGCCAGTTCAGCGCCGACGTGATGGCCGAGACGCTGAACCGGTCCAACCTCGGCGAGCTGCAACTCGGCAGCCGGGTCAACCTGGAGCGCGCGGCCGCCGTCAACAGCCGACTCGGCGGGCACATCGTGCAGGGGCATGTGGACGGGACCGGCAAAATCGTGGCCCGCACGCCGTCCGAAAACTGGGAAGTGGTGCGTATCGAGGTGCCTCCGGCGGTCGCTCGCTACATCGTGGAAAAAGGTTCGATTACCGTTGACGGGATCTCGCTTACCGTGTCCGGTCTCGGTGCCGAGCCCCGGGATTGGTTTGAGGTTTCGCTGATCCCGACGACCCGGGAACTCACCACGCTGGGTAGCGCGCCGGTGGGAACGCAGGTGAATCTCGAGGTCGACGTGATCGCGAAATATGTTGAACGGCTACTGAGCCACAAGTAGCCGTTATTTGCGCCAAGGAGGCCTTGTGGAGGGAAGGGACTTCGGGCGCTACCACCTGATCGAATTGCTGGGCAGGGGCGGCATGGGGGAGGTGTGGCGCGCACATGACACGGCCACCGACCGTGTCGTCGCCATCAAGCTGCTTACCACCCAGTTGTCCGAGAACCAGGACTTTCAGCGACGGTTTCGCAGAGAAGCACACGCCGCCGCACGGCTGAGCACCCCGCACGTGGTCCCCATTCACGACTACGGCGAGATCGACGGCCAGCTGTACGTCGACATGCGGCTGATCGAGGGCCGCGACCTGCAAACCGTGCTCGCGGACGGGCCGTTAGAGCCGGCGCGGGCGGTGCACATCATCGACGGAGTCGCCAAAGCGCTGCAGGCCGCGCACGAGGTCGGCCTGCTGCACCGCGACGTCAAGCCGTCAAACGTGCTGGTAGACCGCCACGACTTCGCATACCTGATCGATTTCGGTATCGCCCGCGCCCTCGACGACACGCGCATGACGAAGGCCGGTCACGCAATCGGAACCTTTCAGTACATCGCTCCCGAGCGGCTGGGAAACGAGATAGAAGAGGACGCGCGCGCCGACGTCTACTCGTTGGCCTGCGTGCTCTACGAATGCCTCACCGGTCAACCGCCGTTTGCCGGCGAGACGATGGCGCAACTGGTCGCAGCCCACCTCACCGTTCCGCCGCCCCGACTATCGGTGGTGCGGCCGGATTTGCCGGCCCAACTCGATCAGGTGATCGCCATCGGCATGGCGAAACGGCCAGAGCTGCGATATCCCACTGCCTTGCAACTCGTCCAAGCCGCGCGGGACGCCATCAGTGCCCCTGCCGGTCCAGAGCCAGCCGTCCGTCCCGAACCACCTGCCCTGCCGCCCGCCCGTCCGTGGTGGCGGCACCCCGCCGCTGTGATTTCCGCCGTCGCCGCGCTCGCAGCGGCGGCCATTGTTCTGGTCGTCGCTCTCGCCGGTGCGGGAGATCGGGCGGTCGGCTCGGGCAGCCAGACCGCCCAGGCCGGCCCGACCCGCCAGCCCGCCTTGCCCAATGCCGCGGACCTGCTGACTCAGTCGTATCGCAACGCGGTCGCGCTCACCAGCGCACACCTCGTCCAGACCGTCACCGGCGACATCCCCGGGATGCCGTTCCGGACCGTGGACGGCGATATCACGACGACTCCCAGCGCAGGCGCAGCGGGGAAGGAGAACCTTCGATTCGCCGGGTCGGACACGGAGGTCGACTTCGTCGTGATCGACGGCACTCTTTTCGCAGCGCTGCAGCCAGGTGATTGGACGAATCTGGGCGCCGCCTCCGACGTCTACGACCCGACGGCAGTGCTGAACCCTGGTGTCGGTATCGCTCACCTGCTGGCGAACTTCACCGATGCCAAGGCCGCCGGCATCGAAACGATCAACGGCGTCGAAACGCTGCGCATCGCCGGGCAGGTCAGGGGCGATGCCGTCAACAAGTTCGTCCCGAAGCTCGCCGCCACCGGACCCGTTCCGGCCACCGCGTGGATCCGAACGGACGGTGAACACCAGATTGTGCAGTTCCAGCTAGATCCCAGTGCCGGGAAGAGCCTGGTGATGACGTTTTCGAACTGGAATGCGCCGGTCACCGTCGCAAAGCCGCCGGGGGTGTGACGACGGTCATCAAGCAGGGGCAATAACCGCGCCAAAACGGTGGTTCATACTGAAAGCAACCGGCTAATGGTGTGGGCCGGTCCGACAGCAAGGTGAGCGATGACGAGGTTGGACTCCGTCGAGCGGGCGGTTGCCGACATTGCGGCGGGTAAGGCCGTTGTTGTCATCGACGACGAGGACCGGGAAAACGAGGGCGACCTGATCTTCGCCGCCGAAAAGGCCACGCCGGAGCTCGTTGCCTTCATGGTTCGGTACACCTCGGGCTACCTGTGTGTGCCGCTGGACGGGGCCATCTGCGACCGATTGGGCCTGTTGCCGATGTACGCGGTGAACCAGGACAAGCACGGCACCGCGTACACCGTCACAGTCGATGCCAAAAACGGTGTGGGAACCGGTATTTCGGCGTCAGACCGGGCGACCACCATGCGGTTGTTGGCCGACCCGACCAGCATCGCCAACGATTTCACCCGCCCCGGCCACGTGGTTCCGCTGCGCGCCAAGGACGGCGGTGTGCTGCGGCGTCCCGGTCACACCGAAGCCGCCGTCGACCTGGCCCGGATGGCGGGCCTGCAGCCCGCGGGTGCCATCTGCGAGATCGTCAGTCAAAAGGACGAGGGCGCGATGGCTCAAACCGATGAGCTGCGCGTATTCGCCGACGAGCACGGCCTGGCGATGATCACCATCGCTGATTTGATCGAGTGGCGGCGCAAGCACGAGAAGCACATCGCGCGGATAGCCGAGGCGCGGATCCCCACCCGGCACGGAGAGTTCCGGGCCATCGGTTACGCCAGCATCTACGAAGAGGTCGAACACGTCGCGTTGGTGCGCGGCGACATCGCCGGGCCCACCGGCGACGGCGACGACGTGTTGGTGCGCGTGCACTCCGAGTGCCTGACGGGCGACGTGTTCGGCTCGCGCCGCTGCGACTGCGGACCACAGCTGGATGCCGCGATGGCCATGGTCGCGCGCGAGGGCCGCGGTGTGGTGCTGTACATGCGCGGCCATGAGGGCCGCGGTATCGGCCTGATGCACAAATTGCAGGCCTATCAGTTGCAGGATGCCGGCGCCGACACGGTGGACGCCAACCTCAAGCTCGGATTGCCGGCCGACGCAAGGGATTACGGAATAGGTGCACAGATTCTCGTCGATCTCGGAGTTCGGTCGATGCGACTGCTGACCAACAACCCCGCCAAGCGGGTGGGGCTGGACGGCTACGGGCTGCACATCATCGAGCGGGTGCCGCTGCCGGTGCGTGCCAACGCGGAGAACATCCGGTACCTGATGACCAAGCGCGACAAGATGGGACACGACTTGGCGGGTTTGGACGATTTCCACGAATCCGTCCACCTCCCAGGTGAATTCGGCGGGGCGCTGTGAGCGGAGGCGCTGGCGTCCCGGACATGCCCGCCCTGGACGCTTCGGATGTGCGCTTGGCCATCGTCGCCAGTACTTGGCACACCAAGATCTGCGATGCGCTGCTCGATGGTGCCCGCAAGGTCGCGAAGGAATCGGGCATCGAGGATCCGACCGTGGTTCGTGTGCTCGGCGCGATCGAGATCCCGGTCGTGGCGCAGGAATTGGCCCGGAATCATGATGCCGTCGTCGCGTTGGGCGTCGTAATTCGCGGCCAGACGCCGCATTTCGACTATGTCTGCGACGCGGTAACTCAGGGGCTGACTCGGGTGGCGCTGGACACTTCGACACCCGTCGCCAACGGTGTGCTCACCACGAATACCGAGGAACAAGCGCTGGATCGTGCCGGGCTACCGTCGTCCGCCGAGGACAAAGGTGGTCAAGCGACGGCCGCGGCGCTGAGCACGGCGTTGACGTTGCGCGACCTCCGCGCTCAATCGTGACTGCGAAATCGAATCTCTCCGGCACGGACGACTGGGACTATGTCGCGCGTCCGCACCGGACACCGCTATTCGCCTATGGCGCTGCCATTTTCATTGTGGTGGTGCATGTTGCCATTGGCCTGCTACTCAAAGCGAGTTCCAGCGGAGTGGTTTTCCAGACGGCCGATCAGGTGGCGATGATCGTGCTCGGCTTGGTCCTTGCCGGCTTCGTGTTGCTCTTCGCGCGCCCGCGGCTACGGGTCGGCGCCGCGGGACTGTCGGTGCGTAACTTGTTGGGGGACAAGCTGGTGCCGTGGTCCGACGTGGTTGGTTTCTCGTTTCCGCGGGGTGCCCGTTGGGCACGGATCGACCTGCCCGATGATGAGTACATTCCGGTGCTGGCGATCCAGGCCGTTGACAAGGATCGCGCCGTGGCGGCCATGGACACGGTGCGCTCGCTGGTGGCCCGCTATCGTCCGGACGTCCTGCGGTCCCCCCATGGTCTCGGGTAGCCGGTTCGCGATTGCGCTGCTCCTCGCTGCGGTGGTGCTGAGTGGTTGCACCACCTCGGTACCCGGTGACCCGGTCCGTGCTGGGGGCAGTCGACCGTCCGGACCGATTTCCGCGCAGGCCCTGCTACTGCAGGACGGCGACGACACCCCACTGGGGCGGGCGAGTGCGGCGCCAGTGGGTGACAACTACTTCACCAGCGTTCAACCGCCGGTGTGTTCGGCGGCGCTGTTGTTCAAAGGTTCGCCGTTGCGACCATCTGGCGCATCGGACTTCGCCGAGTCGGCTTACGAGCTTGGGGGTTCCTCGGCGCTGTACGCCGAGTCGATCGACGTCTACGACTACGAACTGAACACCCACGAAGTGGTCTGGAGTGCCTTCAGCAAAGTCTCCGACTGCCATGACGACGCCGTAGGCGTGAGCCCGACCGGCCCTTTCAGGCCAATGCGACTCGGCACCTTCGGCATACCGGAAGACGAAATACTGACGTGGACGATGACGCGTCCCGATTGGACCTGTACCTACGGGCTGACTGCGGTGCTGCACGTCGTGCTGCTGATGACGGTCTGCGACCGCAAGGCCGGGTATCCGATGGTCGAGTGGGCCGGCAAGAGGAAGGCGCAGTTGGAGGGCCGGACGGCCTGAAGTGAAGTTGCGGCCCCCGACCGTCGTCGCCAAGGCCGCTTTATCATCATCAAGTCGGCCTGTTGATGTCGCGCATCGAAAAATTCTCACGTCAGGGCTGCAAATTGCCGCCTCCGTAAAGTATTTCGTTGGGGGAATCTTTTGTGCGAAATGTGCATACGCTAGGTGCTCGAAATCTCAGAATCTCGATGGGCTTCGGCGGCCCAGCTGGGAGGACCGCCATGTCGTATGTGATCACTGCACCGGAGATGCTGTCGGTGGCGGCCGCGGATTTGGCGGGAATCGGCAGGGCGGTGACCGCGGCCACGTCCGGCGCCGGAAACTCAACCAGCACCGTGGCGGCGGCCGCAAGCGACGAGGTGTCGGCGGCAATAGCGGCGCTGTTTTCCAGCCAGGGTCAGCAGTTTCAGGCGGTGAGTTCGCAGGCGGCGGCCTTTCACGCCGAGTTTGTCCGGGCCTTGAGTGCCGGCGGGGCCGCATATGTGGCCGCCGAGGCGGCGAGCGCCAACCCGTTGCAGGCGCTCGTCGATGCGGTGCTGGGCGTGATCAATGCCCCCACCAATCTGCTGTTGGGGCGACCGCTGATCGGCGACGGCACCAACGGGACACCCGGGACGGGACAATACGGCGGCCCGGGCGGGATCTTGTGGGGCAATGGCGGGAACGGCGGATCGGGCGCGGCCGGCCAGCCCGGTGGGCGTGGCGGAGATGCCGGGCTGTTTGGTAACGGTGGCGCGGGTGGGGCCGGCGGGGCCGGAATAGCCGGAACGGCTGGCAGCCCGGGTGCAATCGGAGGTGGGGCCGGCGGCAACGGTGGCGACGGCGGACCCGGCGGAAATGGTGGGGCCGGCGGTGCCGGTGGATTGCTCTTCGGATTGGGCGGCCCCGGCGGTGCCGGAGGCGTTGGCGCCGCTGGCGGTGTCGGCGGGACCGGTGGCGTCGGTTCCGCCGGAGCATCCCCCGGGGCAGACGGTGGCCCCGGCGGCATAGGCGGCACGGGCGGCGCCGGCGGCAACGGCGGTGCGGGTGGCCCCGGGGGCAAAGGCTCCCTGTTCGGCCAAGCGGGCGCCAACGGTGTGGGCGGCGCCGGTGGCGCCGGAGGCGACGCCGGGCAGGGCGGCGACGGTGGTGCCGGCGCCGACGGCGACGCCACGACCCGCAATGGTGGCGGCGGCGGCATGGCGGGCGATCAGGGCGTCGCGGGCGTGGGTGGCAACGGCATTTCCGGCGCCGCCGACGGTCTTCCCGGCAATGCAGCACAACCCGCAACGGGCGGCGCGGGTGGCGCCGGCTATGACGCCGGCGCTGACGGCGCCGGAAACGGAGGCAACGGCGGGGCCGGCGGCGCAGGCGGCTTCTACGGAAATGGCGGCGCCGGTGGGTTGGGCGGTAACGGCTCGGTCGTAGGCGGCGGTAACGGCGGCAACGGCGGCGCCGGCGGTAATGGTGGTGCCCTGAGCGGCAGCGGTGGCGCGGGCGGCCATGGAGGCAACGGCGGCAACAACGCAAATGGCGGCGATGGCGGTAGAGGCGGCGACGCCTTCACCCTCCGGACCGACGCCATTACCGCCGGCGACGGCGGCGGAGGTGGCGACGGCGGGCACCGCGGCGGCAACGGCGGTAATGGCGGCACTCTGACAATCGCCAACAGCGCATCGACGTTTGTTCCAGTCGGCGCCACCGGCGGCGATGGCGGAGACGGGATCGACGGCGGGTTCGGCGGTGCCGGGGGCAACGTGATTATCGGTACCGAGGCAGCCGACGCCTCTGGGGTCGACGCCACCGGCGGCAACGGCGGACTGGGCGGCGTCGGTAGCACTGGTAAAGGCGGCAACGGCGGGGCCGGCGGCATGGGGAAGACGTTCGGAACGGGAGACGCCTTTGGTGGCACCCCGGGGGTGGGCGGTGCCGGGAGTACTGCCGGAAATGGCGGCAGTGGTGGCGCGGCGGAGAACTGGGGCACCGGAAACGCGACTGGCAGCGATGGCGTTGACGGCGCTGGCGGCTTTGTGGGCGGAAACGGCGGCACCGGTGGCGGCGCGTCGATCCACAACACCGCGTCATCAGGCACCGTCACCGCGGGCAGGGGCGGCAACGGCGGGAGCGGTACCGTTCAGGGCGGAAACGGGGGCGCCGGCGGTTTCGCATTCACCGACGGCACGGGCGCGATCATGGCCGGTAACGGAGGCAACGGCGCCGCAAGCCCCAACTCCACGGGCGGCACCGGCGGCAACGGCGGCCCGCTGACCATTGGCAGCGCCAGCACGTCGACATTCCAGCCTGTTGGAGCGACCGGCGGCAACGGCGGCGCCGGCTTCCACGGTGGGAACGCCGGCAGCGGCGGCTCGGTGGAAGTCCAGATCGCAACGTACGCGTTTGACGTCGTCGGCGGCTCCGCCGGCGTTGCGGGCTCAACCACCATCCCCACTCTCGGCAACGGCGGCTGGGGTGGCCATGGCGGTACCGCCATCACTTACGGAACCGGAAATGCCGTTGGGGGCCAGGCCTCGCCCGGGGCACCCGGGAGCCAAGGCGGCAACAGCGGCAACGGCGGCCAGGCGGAGAACTGGGGAACCGGAGACGCCTTCGGCGGCAACGGCGCCAGCGGCGGCGCCGGCGACAGCAAGGGCGGCACGGGAGGTATCGGCGGCCAGGCTCTCATCAGGAACGAGGACTCCGTTGGTCACGCTACCGGCGGCAAGGGCGGTGGCGGCGGCAGTGGCAATTTCTTTGATGGCAACGGCGGCACCGGCGGCACCGGCGGTAACGCCCATGCTGAATTGGGAATTGCGTCGCCTGGCGGCGGCGGTAGCGGCGGGGGCGGCGCGCACCCAGGCGCTCCCGGCGCACCGGGCTTTATCTTCTAGGGAAGTCGCCTGTCGGCACGGGCAAGCGGCACAGCGACCCACCCTATCTAACGGCGGGGTTCCCCTTATCTTCGAGGCGCCTGCGCGCCCACTAGCCTGGTTATGTGCCAGATCCTGCTTCGTATCGCCCTGCGCCCGGGTCCATCCCGGTCGAGCCTGGCGTATACCGATTCCGGGACCAACACGGCCGGGTCATCTACGTCGGCAAGGCCAAGAGCCTGCGCAGCCGGCTGACCTCGTACTTTGCCGACATCTCGAGCCTGCATCCGCGGACGCGGCAGATGGTGACCACCGCGGCCAAGGTCGAGTGGACGGTGGTAAACACCGAGGTCGAGGCGCTGCAGCTGGAGTACAACTGGATCAAAGAGTTCGATCCGCGATTCAACGTCCGCTACCGCGACGACAAGTCCTACCCGGTCCTGGCCGTCACCCTCAACGAAGAATTTCCGCGGCTGATGGTCTATCGAGGTCCGCGGCGCAAGGGTGTCCGATACTTCGGGCCCTACTCGCATGCCTGGGCTATCCGGGAAACGCTGGACCTCCTCACCCGGGTGTTTCCGGCACGCACCTGTTCGGCAGGAGTGTTCAAGCGGCACAAGCAGATCGACCGCCCATGCCTGCTCGGCTACATCGACAAATGCTCCGCGCCGTGCGTCGGACGGGTCACCGCCGAAGAACACCGCCAGATAGTCCTCGACTTCTGCGAATTCCTGTCCGGCAAGACCGATCGCTACGCCCGCGAGCTCGAACAACAGATGAACGCCGCGGCCGAAAAACTCGACTTCGAGCGTGCCGCCCGGCTACGTGACGACCTGTCCGCGCTCAAGCGGGCCATGGAGAAGCAGGCCGTGGTGTTCGGTGACGGCACCGACGCCGACGTGGTGGCCTTCGCCGACGACGAACTGGAAGCGGCCGTGCAGGTGTTCCACGTCCGGGGCGGCCGGGTGCGCGGCCAACGCGGATGGATCGTCGAAAAGTCGGCCGACCCCAGCGATACCGGGGAAGAGCAGCTGGTCGAACAGTTCCTGACGCAGTTCTACGGCGAACAGGCCGAACTCGGTGGCGCCGCAGACGAAGCCATCAACCCGGTGCCGCGCGAGGTTCTGGTGCCGTGCCTGCCGTCCAACACCGACGAACTGGTCAGCTGGCTGTCCGAACTCCGCGGCAGCAAGGTGGCCCTGCGGGTCCCGCGCCGCGGCGACAAGCGGGCGCTGGCCGAGACGGTACAACGCAACGCCAAAGAAGCACTGCAACAACACAAGCTGAAGCGCGCCGGTGACTTCAACGCCAGATCCGCTGCGCTGCAGAGCATTCAAGAATCACTCGGCCTGGCCGATGCGCCGCTGCGCATCGAATGCGTCGACATCAGCCACGTGCAGGGCACCGACGTGGTGGGTTCGCTGGTGGTTTTCGAGGATGGCCTGCCACGAAAATCGGACTACCGCCACTTCGCCATCCGCGAAGCCGCCGGACAGGGACGCTCCGATGACGTCGCCTCCATCGCCGAGGTGACCCGCCGCCGCTTCCTGCGTCACCTGCACGACCAAAACGACCCCAATATGCTTTCACCGGAAGGAAAATCGCGCCGGTTCGCCTATCCGCCCAACCTCTATGTCGTCGACGGCGGCGCCCCGCAGGTCAACGCGGCCAGCGCCGTGCTCGAAGAACTCGGCATCACCGACGTCGCGGTCATCGGCCTGGCCAAGCGGTTGGAGGAGGTGTGGGTGCCGTCCGAGCCGGACCCAATCATCATGCCGCGCAACAGCGAGGGCCTTTATCTGCTGCAGCGGGTGCGCGACGAGGCGCACCGATTCGCCATCACATACCATCGCAGCAAGCGATCAAAGCGAATGACGGCATCCGTGCTGGACTCGGTGCCAGGATTGGGCGAACATCGGCGCAAGGCCCTGGTCACCCACTTCGGATCAATAGCTCGCCTCAAGGAGGCCACCGTCGACCAGATCACTGCGGTTCCCGGGATCGGGGTGGCGACGGCCACCGCCGTTCTCGAGGCGCTGCGACCGGACCTGGCCCCGGACCCGTCGCCAGAGGGCCCAGCGGGAGGTTCGGAGTGACGAACCACGCGAACGGCGAGCCGGGTGACACAGCCGGTCCGGAAGGCCCCGAGGGCGGTATCGACGTCGTCCTGGTGACCGGCCTGTCCGGCGCCGGGCGCGGGACGGCAGCCAAGGTACTCGAAGACCTGGGCTGGTACGTGGCCGACAACCTGCCGCCCCAGCTCATCACCCGCATGGTGGATTTCGGACTGGCCGCCGGTTCGCGAATCACCCAGCTGGCGGTGGTCATGGATGTGCGTTCCCGGGGCTTCACCGGCGACCTCGACGAGGTGCGCAACGAACTTGCCACTCGCAACATCACCCCGCGGGTGGTGTTCATGGAGGCCTCCGACGACATGTTGGTCCGCCGCTACGAACAGAATCGCCGCAGCCATCCACTGCAGGGCGAACAGACCCTGGCCGAAGGCATCGCCGCAGAGCGCCGGATGTTGGCCCCGGTCCGGGCCAACGCAGACCTGATCATCGACACGTCCAAGCTGTCCGTCCGCGGCTTACGCGAAAGCATCGAGCGCGCGTTCGGCGGCAACGGCGGGGCCACCACGAGCGTCACCGTCGAGTCCTTCGGCTTCAAGTACGGCCTGCCGATGGATGCCGACATGGTGATGGATGTGCGGTTCTTGCCCAATCCGCACTGGGTCGACGAATTGCGCCCGCTCACCGGCCAACAGCCGGCGGTGAGTGAGTATGTGCTCGGCCAGCCGGGTGCGGCCGAGTTTCTCGAGACATACCATCGACTGCTATCCCTGGTTGTCGACGGCTACCGCCGGGAGGGGAAGCGGTACATGACGGTCGCGATCGGTTGCACCGGCGGTAAGCATCGCAGCGTCGCGATTGCGGAAGCCCTGATGGGCCGGCTCGCCGACAATCCGCAACTCACCGTGCGCGTGCTGCATCGGGACCTGGGTCGCGAATGAGCGACAACATCGTCGCACTCGGCGGCGGACACGGCCTGTACGCGACACTGTCCGCCGCGCGTCGGCTGACCCCCTACGTGACCGCCATCGTGACCGTCGCCGACGACGGCGGCTCGTCCGGGCGACTGCGTAGCGAACTCGATGTGGTGCCACCCGGCGATTTGCGAATGGCGTTGGCGGCGTTGGCATCCGACAGTCCGCACGGGCGCCTGTGGGCGACCATCATGCAGCACCGGTTCGGCGGCAGCGGCGCGCTGGCCGGGCATCCGATCGGCAACCTGCTGCTGGCCGGCTTGTCGGAGGTGCTGGCCGACCCGGTGGCCGCCCTCGATGAACTCGGCCGGATCCTCGGCGTCAAGGGCAGGGTGCTGCCCATGTGTCCGATCGCGTTGGAGATCGAGGCCGACGTGTCGGGTCTCGAGTCCGACCCGCGAATGTTCCGGCTGATCCGCGGCCAGGTGGCGATCGCGACCACACCCGGAAAGGTCCGACGGGTGCGGCTCATGCCCAACGACCCGCCGGCCACCCGGCAGGCCGTCGACGCCATCATGGCCGCCGACTTGGTGATCCTGGGGCCGGGCTCATGGTTCACCAGTGTGATCCCCCATGTGCTGGTGCCGGACCTCCTCAAGGCATTGCACGCCACCACGGCCCGCAAGGCGCTGGTGCTCAACTTGGTGGCCGAACCAGGGGAGACGGCGGGTTTCTCGGTGGAGCGGCATCTGCATGTGTTGGTCCAGCACGCGCCGGGATTCGCTGTCGACGACATCATCATCGACGCCGAACGAGTACCCAGCGACCGGGAACGGGAGCAACTGCGCCGCACCGCAACGCTGCTGAAGGCCGAGGTCCAGTTCGCAGATGTGGCCAGACCTGGTACACCTTTACATGACCCGGGCAGGCTGGCGGCTGTATTGGATGGGGTGCGGTCTCGAGACAAGGGGCCAGCGGTGCCTCCGGCGACGGCCACGGAGGAATTACCGATCGAGGGTGTACGACCGAGGGGTGACGACGCGTGGCGATGACGACCGAAGTCAAAGACGAACTGAGCCGTCTGGTGGTCAAGTCGGTCAGCGCCCGGCGCGCCGAGGTCACTTCTCTGCTCAGGTTCGCCGGTGGGCTGCACATCGTTGGCGGCCGTGTCGTCGTCGAGGCCGAACTCGACCTGGGTAGTATCGCCCGCCGGCTGCGCAAGGACATCTTTGAGCTGTACGGCTACAACGCGGTGGTGCATGTGTTGTCTGCCAGCGGGATTCGCAAGAACACCCGGTATGTGCTGCGGGTGGCCAACGACGGCGAAGCGCTGGCCCGTCAGACCGGACTGCTCGACATGCGCGGCCGGCCGGTGCGCGGCCTGCCGGCCCAGGTGGTAGGCGGAAGTATCGCTGACGCCGAAGCCGCTTGGCGCGGAGCCTTTCTGGCGCACGGATCCCTGACCGAACCGGGCCGCTCGTCGGCGCTGGAGGTCAGCTGCCCGGGCCCGGAGGCGGCGCTGGCGCTGGTCGGTGCGGCGCGTCGGCTCGGGGTCAGCGCCAAGGCACGCGAGGTGCGTGGCGCCGATCGCGTGGTGGTGCGCGACGGCGAGGCGATCGGCGCCCTGCTCACCCGGATGGGGGCGCAGGACACCCGGCTGATCTGGGAGGAGCGTCGGCTGCGTCGCGAGGTCCGCGCCACGGCCAACCGCCTGGCCAACTTCGACGACGCCAATCTGCGCCGCTCGGCGCGGGCGGCGGTTGCCGCGGCCGCCCGGGTGGAGCGGGCCCTGGAGATCCTCGGCGACACGGTGCCCGAGCATCTGGCCTCGGCCGGCCGGCTGCGCGTCGAGCATCGTCAGGCGTCCCTGGAGGAGTTGGGCCGCCTGGCCGATCCGCCGATGACGAAAGACGCAGTGGCAGGGCGTATTCGGCGATTGCTGTCGATGGCCGACCGCAAGGCGAAAGTCGAGGGTATCCCCGATACCGAGTCCGCGGTGACACCAGATTTGCTGGAGGACGCCTGACCCTCTGGTCTGGACGTGACGGCGAGAGCTACCGTTCAAGGCATGAGGCGACTTTCGAGCGTTGATGCGGCGTTTTGGTCAGCGGAGACTGCGGGCTGGCACATGCACGTGGGTGCGTTGGCGATCTGCGACCCCTCGGACGCGCCTGACTACAGCTTCCACCGACTCCGCGAAATGCTGATCGAGCGGCTGCCGGAAATCCCGCAGCTGCGCTGGAAGGTGACCGGCGCCCCGCTGGGTCTGGACCGGCCCTGGTTTGTCGAGGACGAGGAACTCGACATCGACTTCCACGTCCGTCGCATCGGGGTTCCCGCTCCCGGTGGGCAGCGCGAGGTCGACGAGCTGGTCGGGCGGCTGATGTCCTACAAGCTGGACCGCTCGCGGCCGCTGTGGGAATTGTGGGTCATCGAAGGTGTCAAAGGTGGTCGCGTAGCGACCTTGACCAAAATGCACCACGCCATCGTTGACGGCGTCTCCGGCGCGGGGCTGGGCGAGATCCTGCTGGACATCACGCCCGAGCCGCGACCGCCGCAAAAAGAGATGGTCGGGTTTGTGGGATCCACGATCCCGGGCCTGGAGCGACGGGCTCTCGGTGCGCTGATCAACCTCGGCGTCATGACACCGTTCCGCATCGCCCGGCTGGTGGAACAGACTGTGCGGCAACAGATTGCGGCTTTGAGTGTCAGCAGCAAGCCGTCGCGTTACTTCGATGCGCCAAAGACCCGATTCAACGCGACGGTTTCGCCGCACCGGCGAATCACGGGCACCAGGGTCCCCTTGGCACGGGCCAAGGCAGTCAAAGACGCGTTCGGCGTCAAGCTCAACGACGTCGTGCTGGCGCTGGTCGCCGGTGCCGCACGTGAGTACCTGCTGAAGCGTGACGAACTGCCGCAAAAACCGCTGATTGCGCAGATTCCGGTGTCCACCCGCACCGATGAGAACAAGTCGGAAGTCGGCAATCAGATCAGTTCGATGACGGCGTCCCTTGCCACCGATGTGGAAGACCCGGCCGAACGGCTGCGGGCGATCCACAAGAGCACACAGAACGCGAAGGAAATGGCCAAGGCGTTGTCGGCGCACCAGATCATGGGGCTCACCGAAACCACGCCGCCCGGCCTGTTGCAGCTGGCCGCCCGGGCTTACACGGCGAGCGGGCTGTCGCACAACCTGGCGCCCATCAACCTGGTGGTGTCCAACGTGCCGGGTCCCCCCATGCAGCTCTATATGGCCGGCGCCAAATTGGAATCGCTCGTTCCGCTCGGCCCGCCGGTGATGGACGTGGCCTTGAACATCACGTGTTTCTCCTACATGGACAACCTGGACTTCGGCTTCGTGACGACGCCCGAGGTGGCCAACGACATCCACGAGATGGCCAAGGCCATCGAACCCGCACTGGCAGAGCTGGAGCGGGCCGCTGAGACGCTCTAGCAGCGCCTCAGGCGTTGTCGCGGCCGGGCGGGTTCGTCACATACACCCAGGACAGGAACTTCGCCACGGCCTCGGCGGCCTTGTGCGCCCGCGGTGAACCGAAGACATCGAACCCGTGCTGAGCGTGGGGCAGTTCGGCGTACGCCACCGGAGCCTTCGACACCCCCCGCAGCTCCTCGACGAACTCCCGCGCCCCTTCCACCGGAAGTAGCGTGTCATCGGCCCCGTGTAGCACGAAGAACGGTGGGGCGTCGGCGCGTACGCGCCGGATCGGGGACGCATCGAGGTAAATGTCCTTGTGCGTGCGCAGCTTCTTCTTGACGACCACTGTCTCCAAAACCTTGACGAACGCTGCACGGCCTGGGCCGTGGGTCGAATACCAGTCGTAGCTTCCGTAGACAGGGACGGCGGCGACCACCGACGTGTCCGCGTCCTCGAAGCCCGGCTGGAACTTCGGGTCATTGGGCGTCAGGGCGGCCAGCGAGCACAGGTGGCCCCCAGCGGACCCGCCGCTGATCGCAACGAAGTTCGGATCGCCGCCGTAGTCCGCGATGTTCTCCTTCACCCAGGCCAGCGCTCGTTTGACATCGACGATGTGGTCGGGCCAGGTATGTAACGGAGAGACGCGGTAATTGATCGACACGCATATCCAGCCGCGCGAAACCAGGTGGCTCATCAAGGGATACGCCTGCGGGCGGCGCCACCCGAGCATCCACGCGCCACCGGGTATCTGCAGCAAAACCGGTGCTTTGGCGTCCCGCGGCAGGTCGCTGCGGCGCCAGATGTCGGCCAGGTTGGCGCGCCCGTGCGGGCCGTAGGAGATGATGTTTTCCTTGTCGACGAAGCGACGACGCGACATGGTGGTGCGCAGCGGCGGGTTTCGCCGGCCTCGCCGGGTGGGCTGCGTGGGTAGCGACTGCAACTCTTCTTCGTAGTCGGGTCCGAGTTGATCGGTGAGGCCCGCCTGCAGAACCGGGCCCGGGGTCGTCACACCGCGGTAGCCGATCACCGCGAGGATCGCCCAGGACGCGGCCGTCAGGGCCAGCGCCGCCTTTCCTTTGGGCCCGGCGAAATCGCCGCGCAGGCCGCGACGCGCGGCGTCCAGTGCGGAGACCGCACCGTAGATGAGTGGCACCTCCGACGGCGGCCAACCGAGCCAGAACACCGTCGGTCCGGCGTAGGGGTTACGGGTCAGCGGCCGTAATCCGTTGGCGGCGTTGACTAATTCCAACGCACCACGGGCCAGTGGTCTGGGCTTGCGCACCTGCTGGATGAGTTCGCGAACTTTCATGAGCCGCCTTTCACCTTGGCCTTCAACTCGTTGCGCAGAATCTTGCCGGTACTGCCGCGCGGCAACTCGTCGAGGAGGTGGATCTCGCGCGGCACCTTGTAGTTGGCCAGGTTGTCCCGCACGTGCTGCTTGAGTGCGTCGATATCAGCGGACGCGCCCGGCTCGAGCACCACGAACGCCGCCAGCCGCTGGCCGTACTGCTCGTCGTCCACTCCGATCACCGAGGCTTCGGCGACCTCCGGGTGGGCCGTCAACGTCTTCTCCACCTCGATGGGATAGATGTTCTCGCCACCCGAGACGATCATTTCGTCGTCCCGGCCGACGACGAACAGCCGCCCGTTCTTGTCCAGGTAGCCGACATCGCCGGAGGACATGAATCCGGCGTGGAAATCCTTCGTGGCGCCGGAGGTGTAGCCGTCGAACTGTGTCTTGTTGCGGACGTAAATGGTGCCCACCTCACCGACGGGCAGCTCGTTGAATTCCGAGTCCAGGATGCGGATTTCGGTTCCCTCGGCGGGTTTTCCGGCCGTGTCGGGCGCCGCGCGCAGGTCCGCCGGTGTCGCCGTGGCGATCATGCCGGCCTCGGTGGCGTTGTAGTTGTTGTAGATCACGTCGCCGAACTGGTCCATGAACGAGATCACTACATCCGGACGCATCCGCGAACCGGAGGCCGCCGCGAAGCGCAGGGAGCGGCCGCTGTAGCGGTTGCGGACCTCGTCGGGCAACTCCATGATGCGGTCGAACATGACCGGCACCACGGCCAGGCCGGTGGCCTGGTGGCGGTCGATGAGGTCCAGCGTGGCTTCCGGATCGAACTTGCGGCGGGTGATCACCGTGCAGGCCAGCGATGACGCCAACACCAACTGTGAGAAACCCCACGCGTGGAACATCGGCGCCACGATGACGATCGGCTCCTCGGCCCGCCACGGCGTGCGGTCCAGGATGCCCTTGAGCACGCCGATGCCGCCACCGCCACCAGAATGCTTGGCGCCCTTGGGTGTTCCGGTGGTCCCCGAGGTCAGCATGATGACTTTCGCCTTGCGGGCGGTGCGCCGCGGTGCCTGCCCGCGGTGCTCGGCGATCAGCTTCTCGACGGTGACGTCGTGACTCCCGTCCGACCATGCCACGATGCGGGCGGCGTCGGGGCTGTCGGCCAGGGCGCGGTCCACCGTCGCGGTGAACTCTTCGTCGTAAATAACCGCGTCGACCTTCTCCCGGGTCACCACCTCGGCCAGCGCCGGGCCCGCGAACGAAGTGTTGAGTAGCAACACGTCGGCGCCAATCCTGTTGGCGCCCAACAACGCATCGACAAATCCCCGGTGGTTTCGGCACATGACGCCGACGACCTTGGGAGTCCCGGACGGCAGGGCCTGCAGGGCGGCGCCCAACGCGTTCCCGCGGTCGTCGAGTTGCCGCCACGTCAACGAACCCAGTTCGTCGATGAAGCCGGGGTTGTCCGGGCAGCGCTGTGATGCGCCGGCGAACCCGGCGGTGAATCCCAGGCCCTCGCGGCGCATGGCCACCGCCATCTTGACGTAGCGGTCGGGCCGCATCGGCGCGATCATTCCCGCGCGCCGCAACGTGGAGACGATGCCCAGCGTCTCTTCGATTCGAGATACCACGGCTCAGCCCAGAATCGGGAAGCGTCGCTTGGCGGCGAGCTCGTTGAGCGCCTGCTGCATGACGAACCGCACGTGCTCGTCCACCTCGTCGATGTCGGGATTTTCGCCGAACTTGGCGGTGATATCGATCGGTTCCAGCACCTGCGTCACGATTTTGCTCGGCAACGGCAGGTTGGGCGGGATCGGACTGGTCAGCCCGAACGGGAACCCGAACGACAGCGGGAGGATGTCGCTGCGGATCAACCGCTTCAAGCCCAGACGCCGAGCCAGCCAGGTGCCGCGGGTCAGGTAGAGCTGGGTCTCCTGCCCACCGATGGACACCGCGGGCACGATGGGCACCCCCGCCTCGATCGCGGTGCTGACGTATCCCTTGCGGCCATTGAAGTCGATGACGTTCTCCGCCGACGTCGGGCGGTAGGCGTCGTAGTCGCCGCCGGGGAAGACCACCACCACGCCACCGGAGCGCAGGGCAATCCCCGCGTTCTCCCGGTTGGCCCGGATGTAGCCCACCTTGCGGAAGAAGTCCGCGGTGGGGCCCATGAAGAGGACGTCGTGGCTCAGCGTGTACACCGGCCGGTCGTAGCCGAACTTCTCGTAGAAGTCGATGCTGAAGATCGGCACGTCCATCGGGAACTGTCCGCCGGAGTGGTTGGCGACGACAAGCGCGCCACCGGGCGGGAAGGAATCAAGGCCGTGTACTTCGGCGCGGAAATACGTCTTCAGCACGGGGCGCATGACACTCATCAAGCGCTGCGTCGCGCCGGGGTCGAATTTGCCGATGTCGTCTTCGCTCACTGAGGCTCCTTTGCCGACGAGTCTCTAGATCGTAGCGACCTGGGCCGAGAGCACAGTGCCGGTGTCGCTGGTCAGAAAGTCTCCCGTTGCGGCCGGGACGGGTGCACAGTGATCAGTGGGCGAACGCGTCAGCGGAGAAGGGACGCAGAAATGACCGGTGTCGACAGCGCGTCCATTCTGGCGATCGTCGAACAAATGGACAAGATTCGCGATGAGTTCATCGACGAAGTGTTCGAGATGATGAAGTCGGAGATCCGCGGCCTGAACTACGACACCCGCATGAACGAGTTGTGGCGGGCCAGCATCACCGAGAACTTCCTGGCGGGAATTCATTACCTGGCCCGGAATGAGCCGTCGTCGTTGATCGAGGCACCGGCGGCCGCGTTGGCCTACGCGCGCGCGGCCGCGCAACGCGATATCCCGTTGGCGCCCTTGGTGCGCGCGCATCGGCTGGGGCAGGCGCGCTTCCTCGAGGTGGCGATGCAGCATGCGTCGGTGCTGGAGCCCGTCCGGCAGGCAGCGACGATCATCGAGCTGGTAAACCGGGGGAACCGCCTGATCGATCTGGTGGCCGACCAGTTGATCATCGCCTATGAAGAGGAACACGATCGCTGGCTGAGCCGGCGCAGCGGCCTGCAGCAGCAATGGATCAGCGAGGTGCTTGCGGGTGCGCCGATAGACGTGGCGCGGGCCGAAAAGGGTTTGCGCTATCGGTTCGGTGGCAGGCACGTCGCGGCGGTGGTGTGGGTCGGCGCGGACGTGCCCACCGTCGACGTGGTGCGACTGTTCGAACAAGTGCGGTCCTTGATCAGCGACGAATTGGACCCGGTAATCAGTTCGTTGATGGTGCCGACCGACGAGCGCGAGGCGCGATTGTGGTTTTCGTCGGTGCGAACCCCCGACGCGGCACGCCTGCGCGCGGCGTTCAGCCGGGCGGGGATCCGGGCGCGGTCGGCGTTTGGTCGGGTGGAGGCCGGCCTGTCCGGGTTCCGGGCATCGATGAAGCAGGCCGAACGGGTCAAGGCGGTGGCCGTCGCCGGGTGCGGTCGCATCGGCGAGCGTGTCCTCTTCTATCGCGACGTCGCACCGATCGCATTGATGGCCGACGACGTGGATGAGCTGCGGCGCTTCGTTGCCGAGACGCTGGGCGACCTTGCCGCCGACGACGAGCGGTGCGGTTGGCTGCGGGAAACGTTGCGCGAGTTCCTGGCCCGCAATCGTAGCTACGTAGCGACGGCCGAGGCTATGACATTGCACCGCAACACCATTCAGTATCGGGTAGGGCAGGCGATGGAGACCTGCGGGCAGGATTTCGACGATCCCGATGCGGTGTTCGCCGTGCAGACGGCGTTGGAGATCTGCCGGTGGATGGCACCGGCTGTGCTGCGCGCACAACCCTGAGCTGCACTTTCGGCATCGGCGCACAAGGGTGCACCGGCCCCTCGGCGATAGCGTTTGCCCACGTCAAAAGGTGAAAACGCAAACGAGGAGAGGCGGACTTGGACGGGCCGGCCGCAGGCACTGACCGGCGCGAGGCCGAACACTTTCTGCTTCTGCTCGCTCAGATCTGTAAACGCACCAACCTGCAGATCGTCAGCTACCAACGGGCGGTCGACGCCGCGGTAGCCGCCGGTCGCCACCAACAGGCCTGCGAGCTAAGGGAATTGATGGGCATGACGCGACAGGATCGAGAGATCCTCGCTGACTTGATCGATCGTCTACAGGTGTCCGCCGATGTGTCGGTGGCTGAGGAGCGAGATCCGGCCGGGTGTCACGAGGGGTCACGCGTACGGCTACGCCCGTAATGGGGCTCGCACCAGCGTCGCCGGGTCCGTCTGGGTGGGGGCGGACCCGGTCGGCGTGTGTTCGGCTGTCTCCGTTGGGTATTAGCGCCCGCAACCAATACCAGGTCCGAGTCGAGAGAGGCACGATGAATCCGCCCAACACCACCGTCGATCAACATCAGACCGACGAGTTCTTGAAGCTGCTCGCTCGGATATGCCGACGCATCAACCACCGGGTCGACATGTACTACCGGGCGGGTGTCGCCTTCGACGGCGAAGCCCTCATCGAACGCCCCTGGGGTTTCGAACAGCTGGCTCGCCTCGACGAACGGGACCGAATGATCGTCGAAGAGCTGACGGGCCAGTTGCAGCGGCGCTTTCCGGCGGCGGCCGAGTAACTCGCCCATGGCCCGATCGATCGTCCCCACGCAGTGACGGAAGCCGGGCCCGCCGGTCGGGCGGCGGGCCCGGCTCCTCAGATGCGCTTGGGCGCAGCGGTTTCGCCTGGGGCGTACCGGGCCCCCCACCCACTCGCGGGACGTTGCAAACCCGGTCCCCAAAATCGAGGGGTTGGCCGATACATTGGACTGGCTATCTGGCATTGCACCTGGAACGAGGCCGCCATGGGATTCATGTCACCGGAGCTTCCCGACGTCGACCGCGACAGCTGGCCCACCCTGCCGCGGGCAGAACGACTGAAAATCGTCACCCGGCACTGGGCCGAACACGGTTTTGGAACGCCGTATGCGGTGTATCTGCTCTACCTGCTCAAGATCGCTCTATACGTCGCTGTTCCCGCCGCCATCATCTCGCTGACGCCCGGGCTGCCCGGGCTCAGCCACATCAGCGAATGGTGGTGGCAGCCGATCGTGTACCAGAAGGTCATCATCTTCACGCTGCTGTTCGAAGTGCTGGGTTTGGGCTGCGGTTCGGGCCCGCTGACCGGACGGTTCATGCCGCCGATCGGCGGTGTCCTCTATTGGTTGCGGCCCAAGACGATTCGGCTGCCCCCGTGGGGGGACAAGGTCCCCTTCACCAAAGGCGACTCCCGCACCATCGTCGACGTCGTCCTCTACGCCATCGTGTTGATCAGCGCGGTGTGGGCGCTGCTGTCGCCCGGTCACGGCGGCTCCGTCACCGCCGCCGGCGATGTCGGACTGATCAACCCGGTGCTGGTGATTCCGACGATCGTCGCCCTGGCGTTGCTGGGTCTGCGGGACAAGACCATCTTCTTGGCCGCTCGCGGAGAACACTATTGGTTGAAGCTGTTCGTGTTCTTCTTCCCGTTCACCGACCAGATCGCGGCGTACAAGATCATCATGCTGTGCCTGTGGTGGGGGGCGGCGACGTCCAAACTCAACCACCATTTCCCCTACGTCGTGTCGGTGATGACGAGCAACAACGCGTTGCTTCGCGGCAGGATTTTCAACCCGATCAAGCACCGGATCTACCGCGACCACGTCAACGATCTGCGGCCCACCTGGATACCGAAGGCGATGGCCCACGTCGGCGGCACCACCGCGGAGTTCATAGTTCCCACGCTGCTGGTGTTCGTCGCGGGCGATCAGCCGTGGCGGTGGTTCCTCATCGGCTTCATGGTGATCTTCCACCTCAACATCCTTTCCAACCTCCCGATGGGGGTGCCGTTGGAGTGGAACGTCTTCTTCATATTCTCGCTGTTCTATCTGTTCGGGCATTACGGGGAGTTGCGCGCGATCGACCTCCGTTCACCGTTGTTGCTGGCCCTGATCCTTGCCGCGGTTGTCGTCGTGATCGTGGGAAACATGTATCCCGAGAAGGTTTCGTTCCTGCCGGCCATGCGCTACTACGCCGGCAACTGGGCCACCAGCGTGTGGTGCTTCCGTGAGGGTGTGGAGGAGAAGATCGAGGCGAAGGTCGTCAAAAGCTCTGCGCTCGTGGTCAATCAGCTGGCCAAGCTGTATGACGAAGCGACGGCCGAAATCATGGCAGACAAGACCGCGGCGTTTCGGGCGATGCACACGCATGGCCGCGCGCTCAACGGTCTGTTGCCCCGGGCGATCGACAATGAAGCCGAATACAAGGTGCGTGAGGGCGAAATCGTTGCGGGCCCGCTGGTCGGATGGAACTTCGGCGAGGGCCACCTGCACAACGAGCAGTTGCTGGAGGCGGTGCAGCGACGGTGCAATTTCGACGAGGGTGAACTCCGCGTCATCGTCTTGGAGGGTCAGCCGATCCACATCCAGAAGCAGTGGTACCGCATCCTCGATGCCAAGACCGGCTTGATCGAATCGGGCTACGTCGAGGTCAAGGACATGCTGACGCGCCAGCCTTGGCCCGAGCCCGGCGACGAGTTCCCCGTCCACATCACCACGCAGCCCGTCGTCCACGGAAAGTCGTGACCCGGGCCGGTGACAAGGCCGTCGTCGTCGGCGCCGGGCCCAACGGCTTGGCCGCCGCGATCCACCTTGCCCGCCAGGGTCTCGACGTGCAGGTCCTGGAGGCACGCGACACGATCGGTGGGGGAGCGCGCTCGAGTGAGCTGACCCTGCCGGGGCTCATCCACGACGACTGCTCGGCGTTTCATCCCCTCGGTGTCGGTTCGCCGTTCTGGCAGGAAATCGACCTGCAGAGTTACGGGCTGGCGTGGAAGTGGCCGGAGATCGACTGCGCGCATCCACTCGACGACGGCACGGTCGGCGTGCTTTACCGCTCGATCGATGACACCGCGGCGGGGCTCGGGCCCGACGGCAAGCGGTGGCGACTGGCCGTCGGCGACCTCGCCCGTGGCTTCGACGAACTGGCCGGCGACCTGCTTCGCCCGGTCATCAACATCCCGCGACACCCGCTGCGCCTGGCGGCTTTCGGACCGCGGGCAGTGCTGCCGGCGACGGCCGTGGCGCGCTGGTTCAGGACCGAGCAGGCGCGTGCGCTGTTCGGTGGTGCGGCCGCCCACCTCTACTCCCGCCTCGACCGCCCACTGACCGCGTCCCTGGGGTTGATGATCCTGGCCAGCGGCCATCGCTACGGCTGGCCCGTCGCCGAGGGCGGCTCCGGGTCGATCACGCGGGCATTGGGCGCCGCGCTGGCGGCGCACGGTGGTCAGGTCGCCACCGGCGTCACCGTCACCAGCCGTCGCGACATTCCCGACGCCGACGTCGTCATGCTCGACCTCAGCCCAGCCCAGGCCCTGGCGATCTACGGCGACGCGATGCCCGCCCGGATCAAGCGTTCCTACCTGCGCTACCGCGAAGGATCTTCGGCGTTCAAGGTCGACTTCGCCATCGAGGGCGATATTCCGTGGCGGAACCCGGAGTGCGCCCGGGCGGGCACCGTTCACTTGGGCGGCACGTTCGCCGAGGTCGCGGACACGGAACGGCAACGCGCACAGGGCACGATGGTCGAACGGCCGTTCGTGCTGCTGGGCCAGCAATATCTCGCCGACCCGTCGCGTTCGTCGGGCAACATCAACCCGATCTGGGCCTACGCCCATGTGCCGTTCGGCTACCCCGGTGACGCCACCAACGCCGTCATCGATCAGGTCGAACGGTTCGCCCCCGGCTTTCGCGACCGCGTCGTCGCGACCGTCAGCAAGTCCACCGCCGAACTGCAGGCCTACAACCCCAACTACATCGGCGGTGACATCATCGGCGGCGCCAACGACCGATTGCAGGTCATCCTGCGCCCACGGGTAGCCCTGGACCCCTACGCAATCGGAGTGCCGGGCGTCTACCTGTGCTCGCAGGCTGCGCCGCCGGGTGCCGGCATACACGGCCTATGCGGCTACCACGCCGCCGAATCGGCATTGCGCTGGCTGCGCAAGCGGCGCTGAGTCCTGGCGCTCACCACCCACGCTGCGGCCCGACGCCGACGGGAGGGACGCTTGTGATGGGCAAACGGGGGTTGCCGTCCTAGCTGTCAGCGCACGCTTGAACCGACTGATCTAGGCTGACCACGAGTAGTCACTCAGCAGACAAATGAACACAAGGAGAGACAAGTGACGGTCCGGGTAGGCATCAACGGCTTCGGTCGAATCGGACGCAACTTCTACCGGGCCCTCTTGGCCCAGAAGGAGCAAGGTGCCGCCGACATCGAGGTGATTGCGGTCAACGACATCACCGACAACAAGACACTGGCGCACCTGCTCAAATTCGACTCGATTCTGGGCCGGCTCCCGTTCGACGTGAGCCTCGAAGGCGAAGACACGATCGTCGTCGGGGACCAGAAGATCAAGGGCCTTGCGGTCAAGGAGGGCCCATCCGCCCTGCCGTGGGGTGACCTCGGGGTCGACGTCGTCGTGGAATCCACGGGGTTGTTCACCAACGCGGCCAAGGCCAAGGGGCACCTCGAGGCCGGCGCCAAGAAGGTGATCATCTCGGCCCCCGCCACCGACGAGGACATCACCATCGTTCTCGGGGTCAACGACGACAAGTACGACGGCAGCCAGAACATCATTTCCAACGCCTCGTGCACCACGAACTGCCTCGGCCCGCTGGCCAAGGTGCTGAACGACGAGTTCGGCATCGTCAAGGGCCTGATGACCACCATCCACGCCTACACCCAGGACCAGAACCTGCAGGATGGCCCGCACAAGGACCTGCGCCGCGCCCGCGCCGCCGCGCTGAACATCGTGCCGACCTCGACCGGGGCGGCCAAGGCGATCGGCCTGGTGCTGCCCGAACTCAAGGGCAAGCTCGACGGGTACGCGCTGCGGGTTCCGATCCCCACCGGATCGGCCACCGACCTCACCGTGGACCTGGCCAAGTCGGCCAGCGTCGAGGAGATCAACGCGGCGTTCAAGGCGGCCGCCGAAGGCAAGCTCAAGGGCATCCTCAAGTACTACGACGCGCCAATCGTCTCCAGCGACATCGTCACCGACCCGCACAGCTCGCTCTTCGACGCGGGCCTGACCAAGGTGATCGACGACCAGGCCAAGGTGGTGTCGTGGTACGACAACGAGTGGGGCTACTCCAACCGCCTCGTTGATCTGGTCGCGCTGGTCGGCAAGTCCTTGTAACCGTGGGCGTCCCGACTCTCAAAGAGCTTCTCGACGAGGGTGTTTCGGGTCGTGCGGTGCTGGTGCGCTCCGACCTGAATGTGCCACTCGACGAGGACGGCGCGATTACCGACTCGGGCCGGATCACGGCCTCGGTGCCGACATTGAAGGCGTTGCTGGATGCCGGCGCCAGATTGGTGGTCACCGCTCACCTCGGACGTCCCAAGGACGGGCCGGACCCCAAGCTGTCGCTGGCGCCCGTCGCCGCGGCGCTGGGTGAGCAACTGGGGCGGCACGTGCAACTGGCCGGCGATGTGGTCGGCACCGACGCACTGGCCCGCGCCGAAGGGCTCACCGAAGGCGACATCCTGCTGCTGGAGAACATCCGTTTCGACAAGCGGGAGACCAGCAAGAACGACGACGAACGTCTGTCACTTGCCAAGCAGCTGGCCGAGTTGGTCAGTCCCGGAGGCGCTTTCGTCTCCGACGGCTTCGGGGTGGTGCATCGCAAGCAGGCCTCGGTGTACGACGTCGCAACCCTGCTGCCGCACTACGCCGGCACGCTGGTCGCCGACGAGATCAAGGTGCTCGAGCAGCTGACCACCTCGACCGAGCGGCCGTACGCGGTGGTGCTCGGTGGGTCCAAGGTGTCCGACAAGCTCGGTGTCATCGAGTCGCTGGCCACCAAAGCCGACAGCATCGTGATCGGCGGCGGCATGTGTTTCACATTCCTTGCCGCGCAGGGCTATTCGGTTGGCAAGTCGCTGCTTGAAGAACACATGGTGGAGACCTGCCGCAACCTGCTCGACACCTATGCCGACGTGCTGCGGCTGCCCGGCGACATCGTGGTGACCGAAAAGTTCGCCGCGGACTCGGCCCCGCAGTTCGTGGCCGCCAACGCAATTCCGGACGACATGATCGGTCTGGATATCGGGCCGGGATCGGTCAAACGGTTCGCCGCGTTGCTGTCCAACGCCAAGACCGTGTTCTGGAACGGACCCATGGGCGTATTCGAGTTCCCGGCGTACGCCGCGGGGACCCGGGGGGTGGCCGAAGCGATCGTCGCCGCAACCCAGAAGGGCGCCTTCAGTGTGGTCGGCGGTGGCGACTCCGCCGCCGCGGTCCGCGCGCTGAAAATCCCCGAAGACGCTTTCTCGCACATCTCAACGGGTGGCGGCGCGTCGTTGGAATACCTTGAGGGCAAAACACTTCCGGGCATCGAGGTGCTCGCAAGCGAACAGCCGACGGGAGAAGATTCGTGAGCCGCAAGCCGCTGATCGCCGGCAACTGGAAGATGAACCTGAACCACTTCGAGGCGATCGCGCTGGTGCAAAAGATCGCATTCTCGTTGCCGGACAAGTACTACGACAAGGTGGACGTCACCGTCCTCCCGCCGTTCACCGACCTGCGCAGTGTGCAGACCCTGGTGGACGGCGACAAGCTGCGTTTGACCTATGGCGGTCAAGACTTGTCGCAACACGATTCGGGTGCCTACACCGGAGACATCAGCGGCGCGTTCCTGGCCAAGCTGGGTTGCAGCTACGTGGTCGTCGGGCACTCCGAGCGGCGCACCTACCACAACGAGGACGACGCGCTGGTGGCCGCCAAGGCCGCGGCCGCGCTCAAGCACGAGCTGACGCCGATCGTCTGCATCGGTGAGCACCTCGAGGTCCGCGAGGCGGGAAACCACGTGAGCCACAACATCGAACAGTTGCGCGGCTCGCTGGCCGGGCTGTCGGCCGAGCAGATCAGCAAGGTCGTCATCGCCTATGAGCCGGTCTGGGCGATCGGCACCGGAAGGGTGGCCAGCTCCGCCGACGCGCAGGAAGTGTGCGCGGCCATTCGCAAGGAGCTGGCGTCACTGGCCACACCGCAGATTGCCGACTCCGTGCGGGTGCTCTACGGCGGCTCGGTGAACGCGAAAAATGTCGGAGAGCTGGTGGCTCAGGAGGACATCGACGGCGGCCTGGTTGGCGGCGCGTCGTTGGACGGGGAGCAGTTCGCGACGCTGGCGGCCATCGCAGCCGGCGGGCCCTTGCCTTAGCGATGCTAACGGCGGTCCGCTTGCCGTAGCCAGCCGAGCCAGATCGACGGATGCTTGAGCAGCTTCATCACCAGCGGTAACGAATCGAAGTAACTCACGCGTTCCACGGCTTTGTCACCGCGCAGCAGGAAGCGGTCGGTGGCTGGCCACTCGACTGTCTCTGTCCCGACCCGAGCGATCAGTCGGAACTCGATGAACAGCACGTCGCCCGTCCGACTCCACCGGTCGACCTCCGCGTGCAGGTCGGGCAACAGGCGCAGCAGCCTGGCGAACTCTCGTTGGGCTGCGGGCAATCCGTGCCGTGGCGGTGAGAGCGGTTGTCTCAACACCACGTCGTCATGAAGGAGGTCTTGCAGTCGCTCCGGTACCGGCGCCTTCCAGAAGTCGGCAAATCCGTCGACGAATCCTATGGTTGCGGTCATGAGCCTCCCTGGCGCCATCACGTTGGACAACGCCACCAGCAACGCTATGGAGGCGAGCATTATGCCCTTGCCGTTGTAGCCGCTGGTACCGAAGAACCGGCTGGGCGTCAGATGGCGACGAGCAGCAACAGCAACGGAAATAACAGCGCGAACGCCGTGGTGGCGGCTATCACAGCGACGGTGATGCCAACGCCGTTGAAGCTCTGCGGTGGGTAACCCAGGGAACCCGCACTGAACCCCCAGACCGGCGCCTTGTATTCCAGTTCCACGAAGTGACCCGGGTAGACGTCGACCAGGGTGTCGGCCGGTCCGAGCTGGGAGATCAACCAGTAGGGGATGTGTACATGCACGCGGTGCTGGCCCGCTGGCATCGGGATCACGGTGCGGCCCCAACCGACCACCGGCACCTGATACCCGTTGACCGAAATCAGCGGCTTGAACAGCGCCAACATGAACGCCAGAGGGAAGAAGTGCGTGGTGACGGCAATTCCTTGACCGGGCCCCTGGCCCCAGGCGCCGTGCGGGTAACTCACAACGTCACTGGTACTTGATCAGCAGCGCTACGCCGATGATGGACACCAGCCAGATACCGGTGATGAACAGCGTCAATCGGTCCAGGTTCTTCTCGACCACGGTTGATCCGGACAGGCTGGACTGCACACCGCCGCCGAACAGCGTGGACAGGCCGCCACCCTTCGCTCGGTGCAGCAGCACCAACAGCACCACCAGCACGCTGGTGACCACGAGCGTGATCTGCAAAGCCAACTCCACGACAGGAAGCCTACCGAACGGCCACCCGCCGACAGGCGCCGGGCGCGCAGGTCGCTAATACTGGGACCCATGGTTGAGGTTTCTGACACCGCGCTGGAACCGATCGGCGACGTTCACCGCACCAAGCTGGGCCGTGAGGCGACAGAGCCGATGCGCGCCGACATCCGGCTGCTGGGTGCCATCCTCGGCGACACCGTGCGCGAGCAGAACGGGGACGAGATTTTCGAGCTCGTCGAGCGGGCCCGGGTGGAGTCCTTCCGGGTGCGGCGTTCCGAGATCGACCGCGCCGAGATCTCGCACATGTTCGACGGCATCGACATCCACCAGGCATTGCCTGTCATCCGGGCATTCACCCATTTCGCACTGCTGGCAAACGTGGCCGAGGACATCCACCGGGAACGGCGCCGCGGCATTCACGTCGCCGCCGGTGAACCCCCACCGCACAGCACCCTGGCCGCGACATACCTGAAGCTCAAAGAGGCCGACCTGGATTCGGAGACGGTGGCCGATGCGCTTCGGGGAGCACTGGTGTCGCCGGTGATCACCGCACACCCCACCGAAACCCGTCGGCGCACCGTCTTCGTCACTCAGCATCGGATCACCGAACTGGTGCGCCTGCGGGCCGAGGGCCACACCGAGACCGACGACGGCCGCAGCATCGAATTGGAGCTGCGGCGCCAGATCCTCACCCTGTGGCAGACCGCGCTGATTCGCCTGTCGCGGCTGCAGATCAGCGATGAGATCGCCGTCGGGCACCGGATGTATCCGCAAGCGTTCTTCAAGGTCGTCCCGCAGATCAACGCCGAGGTTCGAGAGGCCTTGCGGGAGCTGTGGCCCGGCACCGACTTGCTGTCCGAACCCTTTGTGCAGCCGGGTTCCTGGATCGGCGGGGACCGCGACGGCAACCCGAACGTGACCGCCGACGTGGTGCGGCTGGCCACCGGTGGCGCCGCCTACACCGCCTTGGCCCATTACCTCGCCGAACTCGACCAGCTCGAACAGGAGCTGTCGATGTCGTCGCGGCTACTAAGCGTGACACCCGAGTTGGCCGCCCTGGCCGACGGCTGTCAGGACAAGGCTCGCGATGACGAGCCCTACCGCCGCGCGGTGCGGGTGATCCGCGCGCGGCTCTCTGCGACCGCCGCGGCGATCCTGGACCGGCAACCGCAGCACCTGCTGGACCTGGATTTGCCGCGTTATCAAGACCCGGCCGAGCTGCGGGCCGACCTGGACACCATCGACGCGTCGTTGCGCACGCACGGCAGCTCGTTGTTGGCCGACGACAGGCTGGCGCTGCTTCGCGAAGGAGTGCACGTCTTCGGGTTCCACCTGTGCGGCCTGGATCTGCGGCAGAACTCGGACGTGCACGAGGAGGTGGTGGCCGAGTTGCTCGCGTGGGCGGGCGTGCACCACGACTACCGTTCGCTGCCCGAAGACCAACGGGTCGAACTGCTGGCCGCCGAACTGGGCACCCGCCGTCCGCTGATCGGCGACCGCGGCCAACTGTCCGATCTGGCGCGCAGTGAACTGGAAATCGTCTCGGCCGCCGCCTACGCGGTGCGGACCTACGGTCCCGCCGCGGTACCCAACTACGTCATCTCCATGTGTCGTTCGGTATCCGACGTCTTGGAGACGGCGATCCTGCTCAAGGAGGCGGGCCTGCTGGACGCCTCTGGTGACGAACCGTATTGCCCGGTGGGCATTTCACCGCTGTTCGAAACGATCGACGATCTGCACAACGGGGCATCGATTCTGCACGCGATGCTGGAACTTCCGCTGTACCGGAAGATCGTCGCCGCGCGCGGAGACTTCCAAGAGGTCATGCTGGGCTACTCTGACTCCAACAAGGACGGCGGGTATCTGGCGGCCAACTGGGCGGTCTATCGCGCCGAGCTCGCACTGGTCGAGACAGCCCGGAAGACCGGAATTCGGTTGCGGCTCTTCCACGGCCGCGGCGGCACCGTCGGTCGCGGCGGGGGCCCTAGCTATCAGGCCATCCTGGCGCAGCCGCCGGGTGCGGTGAGCGGTTCGCTGCGGCTCACCGAGCAGGGTGAGGTGATTGCCGCCAAGTACGCCGAACCCCAACTGGCGCGGCGCAATCTGGAAAGTCTGTTGGCCGCGACGCTGGAATCGACATTGCTGGATGTCGAGGGCCTTGGCGACACGGCGGAGCCGGCCTATGCGGTGCTCGAGGAAGTGGCCGCCCTGGCGCAGCGCTCCTACGCCGAATTGGTCCATGAGACGGACGGTTTCGTCGAATACTTCAAGGCTTCGACGCCGGTGAGTGAAATCGGGTCGCTGAACATCGGCAGCCGGCCCAGTTCTCGCAAGCCAACCGAGTCCATCGCCGACCTGCGCGCCATCCCGTGGGTGTTGGCGTGGAGCCAGTCGCGGGTGATGCTGCCCGGTTGGTACGGCACGGGTTCGGCGTTCGAGCAGTGGGTCCAGGCCGGTCCGGAAAGCGAGGAAGACCGGCTGGCAACTCTGCACGACCTGTACCAGCGATGGCCGTTCTTCCGCAGCGTGCTGTCCAACATGGCGCAGGTGTTGGCCAAGAGCGACCTTGGCCTGGCAGCGCGGTACTCCGAGCTGGTCGAAGATGAAGCGTTGCGGCACCGGGTGTTTGACAAGATCGTCGACGAGCACCGCCGCACCATCGCGATGTACAAACGGATCACCGGCCAAGACGACCTGCTGGCCGACAATCCGGCCCTGGCGCGGTCGGTGTTCAACCGGTTCCCGTATCTGGAGCCGCTGAATCATCTGCAGGTGGAGTTGTTGCGCCGCTACCGTTCCGGTGAGGACAGCGACTTGGTACAGCGCGGCATCTTGCTCACCATGAACGGTCTGGCCAGCGCGCTGCGCAACAGCGGTTGACGCCGGCCTCGAGCTATGCGCGGTCGTGAAGCTGCGACGCTGCGCCTTCGTCCAACAGCCAGAGCGTGGTGTCGCGGCCGGTGGCTCCCGCGGCCGGTAAGGACACTGGGTCCGCGCCACCGATCGCGGCCGCCACCGCCTCCGCCTTGCCCGAACCGGACACCATCAGCCATACCTCGCGGGAACGTTGAATCGCGGGCAGCGTCAGGGTGATTCGTTCGGGCGGTGGTTTGGGGGAGTCATCGACGGCGACCACCAAGCGGGTGGTCTCGCGGACGGCGTCGGTGTCCGGGAACAGCGAGTTGATGTGACCCTCGGGTCCCATCCCCAGCAGGTGGACATCGAAATCCGGTGCGGGGTCACCGTTGTCGGCGTTGGCGGCCAGCACCTGCTCGTACGCCAGAGCTGCGGCCGCCAAGTCCCCGCCGTACTCACCATCGCTGGCCGGCATCGGGTGCACTTGGCTCGACGGGATGTCGACGTGGTCGAGCAACGCCTCGCGCGCCTGCTTTTCGTTGCGTTCGTCGTCGTCTTCCGGGACGTACCGGTCGTCACCCCAGAAGAGGTGCACCTTGGACCAGTCGATGTGGCGCCCGTTGGAAGTGGCCTTGGGACTGGTCAGGTAGCGCAGCACCGCAATGCCGTTGCCCCCGCCGGTCAAAACGATCAGCGCGCGTCCCCTGGACGCGACCGCGGTGAGGATGGAGTCGATCAGGCGGTTGCCCGCAGCCTCGACCAGGGTCTCACTGTCCGGAAAAATCTGAATCTCGGTACTCACACGTACTGCACTTTGTTAATGCCCTCCAGGGCGTCGTGGTAGATCTCGTCGGCATCCAAGCGGCGTAGGTCTTCGGCCAGACATTCCCCGGTTACCCTGCGCGGCAACGGAACCAGGGCATCTGGCTTGGCTGTGCGGCTCAAGGTGGCGGTCGTGCCCTCCTGGGGTCGGCTCAACGTGATGGTTTCGCTCTGGCGTACCAGCTCGACCTTAAGTTCGCCGACCTCACGGCGCACCGGACCGTCGATGCGGCTCGCCAACCAACCGGCCAGCACGTCAAGGGCCGGTTCGGTTTTCAGTCCGGAGATCAGGGCCGACTCGATCGGTTCGTGCGGCGGCAGATCGGCCGCCGAGGTCAGCAGCGCCCGCCAGTAGGTGATACGGCTCCAGGCCAGGTCGGTGTCGCCGGCGGTGTAGCCGGCCAGCCGGCTCTTGATCGCCGACAACGGGTCGACGGCGTTGGTGGCGTCCGTGATACGGCGAATCGCCAGCTTGCCCAACGGATCCTGCGCCGGGACCGGCGGCGCGATGTCGGGCCACCAAGCCACCACCGGGATGTCGGGTAGTAGGAACGGGACCACCACGCTGTTGGCGTGACCGGACAGCGCCCCCGAAAGCCGCAGGATCACCACCTCGCCGGCACCGGCGTCGCGACCAACCCGGATCTCGGCGTCCAGTCCCGGTTTGTCCGCGTACGGGTCACCGCGCATGGCGACAATAACTCGGGCGGGATGCTCGTGGCTGGCGTCATTGGCGGCCTGGATGGACTCTTCCAGCACGTTGTCACTGTCCGGCGCGATGATCAGCGTGAGGACCCGGCCCATCGTGACGATGCCGGCCTCTTCGCGCAGCCCGTCGAGCTTCTTGTTTACCGCGGTGGTGGTCGTTTCAGGCAATGTGACGATCATGGCCGCCGCCATTCTCGGCCGCTACGCCGCAGCATCTCGAACGCCGACTCCGGACCCCAGGTACCCGCCTCGTACGGCTCAGGTTTACCGTGGGCCGCCCAGTTCTCCAGCACCGGATCGAGTATCTGCCAAGCCAATTCGACCTCTTCGTTGACCGGAAACAAGGACGGTTCACCGAGCAGCACGTCGAGGATCAGTCGCTCGTAGGCTTCCGGTGATTCCTCCGCAAAGGCCGAGCCGTAGGAGAAGTCCATGTTGACATCGCGGACTTCCATTGCGGTGTCGGGGACTTTGGAACCGAACCGCAGTGTGATGCCCTCGTCGGGCTGCACCCGGATGACCATGGCGTTGGCGCCGAGCTCATCGGTCATGGTGGCGTCGAACGGCAGATGCGGGGCGCGCTTGAACACCAAAGCTATCTCGGTAACCCTGCGTCCCAAGCGTTTTCCCGTTCGCAGGTAAAACGGCACCCCCGCCCAACGCCGGGTGTCCACCTCGAGCGTGATGGCGGCAAAGGTCTCGGTGACGGAGTCCTTGGAGAAGCCCTCCTCATCGAGCAGTCCGACCACCTTCTCGCCGCCTTGCCAGCCGGCGGCGTATTGGCCCCGGCTGGTGGTCTCGTCGAGGGGCTCGGCGAGCCGGGTCGCGGAAAGCACCTTGATCTTCTCGGTCTGCAACGCTTTTGGGGTAAAGCTGACCGGCTCCTCCATGGCGGTCAGCGCCAACAGCTGCATCAGGTGGTTCTGAATGACGTCGCGGGCCGCGCCGATGCCGTCGTAGTAACCGGCCCGACCGCCCAGCCCGATGTCCTCGGCCATGGTGATCTGCACGTGGTCGACGTAGTGCGCGTTCCAGATCGGGTCGAACAACTGGTTGGCGAATCGCAGCGCCAGGATGTTCTGCACCGTCTCCTTGCCCAGATAGTGGTCGATCCGAAACACCGACTCTTCGGGGAAGACGGAATTGACCGTCCTGTTCAGGTCCTGTGCGCTCGCCAGGTCGTGCCCGAACGGCTTTTCGATGACCACCCGGCTCCACCTGTCGCCCTGCGGGCGGGCCAGGCCGGATCTGGACAGCTGCTCGCACACGATCGGGAAGGACTTCGGCGGGATCGCCAGGTAGAAGGCGTGATTGCCGCCCGTGCCGCGTTCGGCATCCAGCTTCTCCAGCGTCTCGGCGAGCCGGGCGAAGGCTTCGTCGTCGTCGAAAGCGCCTGGCACGAAACGAAATCCCTCGGCGAGCCGGTCCCAGTTCTCCTGTCGAAACGGCGTCCGGCAATGCTGTTTGACGGCATCGTGCACCACCTGGCCGAAGTCCTGGGTGGTCCAGTCTCGGCGGGCAAAACCCACCAGGGAAAACGTCGGCGGTAGCAAGCCGCGGTTGGCCAGGTCGTAGATCGCCGGCATCACCTTCTTGCGCGCCAGATCGCCGGTGACGCCGAAAATCACCATCCCGCAGGGCCCGGCGATTCTGGGCAGTCGCTTATCGCGCTTGTCTCGCAGTGGGTTCTGCCACTGCGTTGGTGCCGTTGGGCTCATTTGTCGGCGGAGTCGAGCTGCGCCTGAGTCTCCTTGAGCAGGTCCTTCCAGGATTCCTCGAACTTCTCTACACCCTCGTTCTCCAGCACGATGAAGACGTCGTCCAGGTCGATTCCGATGGCCTGGAGCTTGTCGAACACCTGCTGGGCTTCCGGAGCGGTGCCGGTCACCGTGTCGCCCCGGATTTCGCCGTGGTCGGCGACGGCGTCAAGTGTCTTCTCCGGCATGGTGTTTACCGTTCCCGGAGCGACCAGCTCGGTGACATACAGGGTGTCGGAGTAATCGGGGTTCTTCACGCCGGTCGATGCCCACAGCGGCCGCTGCACCCGGGCCCCGTGGGCCTTGAGCGCCGCAAAGCGCTCGCCGCCCTCGAAGACCTCCTGGTAGGCGGCATAAGCCAGTCGCGCGTTGGCGACGGCCGCCCGGCCCAGCAGCTTGCGCGCTTCCTCGGTGCCGATCTTCTCCAGCCGCTTGTCGATCTCGGTGTCCACCCGGGACACGAAAAACGAAGCAACAGAATGGATCTTGGACAGGTCGTGGCCGGCTTCCTTGGCCCGCTCCAGTCCCTCGAGGTAGGCGTCCATCACCGCGCGGTGGCGCTCGACGGAGAAGATCAACGTGACGTTGACCGAAATGCCTTCTGCCAGAGTCGCGGCGATGGCCGGGATGCCGGCCTCGGTGGCCGGGATCTTGATCAGCAGGTTCGGGCGGTCGACGATCTTCCACAGCTCGATGGCCTGCTGAACGGTCTTCTCGGTTTCGTGCGCCAAGCGCGGGTCGACCTCGATCGACACGCGACCGTCGACCCCGTCCGACGCTTCCCACTGCGGGCGCAGCACGTCGCAGGCGTTGCGTACGTCGTCGGTGGTGACGGTGCGGATGGTGGCGTCGACATCTGCGCCGCGTTCGGCCAATTCGGCGATCTGCGCGTCGTAGGTGTTACTGTCCGCCAACGCCTTTTGGAAGATGGACGGGTTGGTGGTCACTCCCACGACGCTCTTGGTGTCGATCAGTTCCTGCAGGTTGCCGGAATTGATGCGGTCGCGCGACAAGTCATCGAGCCATACGGACACCCCTGCCGCGCTCAACGCGGCGAGGTTGGAATTCTGAGTCATCTTGAATCACCTTTTCTCAATTATCGACGACTTCTTCCGCGGCGGCAGCGACGGCTTCAGCAGTGAAGCCGTATTCGCGGAACAATGTCTTGTAATCGGCGGATTCGCCAAAGTGCTCGATCGAGACGATCTTTCCGGTGTCGCCGACGAGCTTGTGCCACGATTGCGCGACGCCGGCCTCGACGGCCACGCGCGCCGACACCGACGGTGGCAGCACGCTGTCGCGGTACTCGGTGGGCTGGGACTCGAACCACTCGACGCATGGCATCGACACGACCCGCGCGATGATGTCCTTGTCCGCCAGCAACTTCTGCGCCTCGACCGCGAGCTGGACCTCGGAGCCGGTGCCGATCAACACGACGTCCGGTTCCTCAGCATCATCGCCGCCCAAGATGTAACCACCGCGCGCGACACCTTCGAGGCTGGTGCCTTCCAGCACCGGCACGTTCTGGCGGGTCAGCATCAAACCGGCCGGGCCGCTTCCGTTGCCGCGGGCCAAAATCGTGCGCCACGCGTACGCCGTCTCATTGGCGTCGGCCGGGCGCACCACCGACAGGTTGGGGATGGCCCGCAGCGCCGAGAGGTGCTCGATCGGTTGGTGCGTCGGGCCGTCTTCGCCCAACCCGATCGAATCGTGCGTCCAGACGTAGATGGTGTCGATATCCATCAGCGACGCCAACCGCACGGCCGGACGCATGTAGTCCGAGAACTGCAAGAACGTGCCACCGTACGCCCGGGTGGGGCCGTGCAGCACGATGCCGGACAGGATGGCGCCCATGGCGTGCTCCCGCACACCGAAGTGCAGGGTGCGGCCATACCAGTCCGCGGTGTAGTCCTTGGTCGAGATCGATGGCGGCCCAAACGATTTCGCGCCCTTGATGGTGGTGTTGTTGCTGCCCGCCAAGTCGGCCGAACCGCCCCACAACTCCGGCAACTTCGGACCGACCGCGTTGAGCACGTCCTGGGAGGCCTTGCGGGTGGCCACCGCGTCGGAGCCAGGCTCCCACTTGGGCAGGTCGGCATCCCAACCATCGGGCAACTCATTGGCGATCAACCGGTCCAGCAGCGCCTTGCGTTCGGGTTCCCGTTCGGCCCAGGCGTCGAACTCCTGCTGCCACTTCTCGTGGGCTTCCTTGCCGCGCTCAACCAACTTGCGGGTGTGCGCGATGACCTCGTCACGCACCTCGAAGGTCTTGTCGGGGTCGAAACCGAGGATCTTCTTCACCTCGGCCACCTCTTCGTCGCCGAGAGCGGCGCCGTGCGCCTTGCCGGTGTTCATCAGGTTCGGCGCGGGGTAACCGATGATGGTGCGCAGCACGATGAACGACGGCCGGCCGGTCTCGGCCTTGGCGTTGGCGATCGCCTCCTCGATGCCTACGACGTTCTCGCCGCCCTCCACCTCCTGCACGTGCCAGCCGTAGGCCCGGTAGCGCGCCGCGGTGTCCTCGGACAGCGCGATCTTGGTGTCGTCCTCGATAGAGATCTGGTTGCTGTCGTAGAACACGATGAGGTTGCCCAGTTGCTGCACGCCCGCCAGTGACGACGCTTCAGACGTCACGCCCTCTTCGATGTCACCGTCGGAGGCGATCACGTAGATGTAGTGGTCGAACGGGCTGGTGCCGGGTTCGGCGTCCGGGTCGAACAGGCCACGTTCGTAGCGGGACGCCATCGCCATCCCGACCGCCGAGGCCAACCCCTGACCCAACGGCCCGGTGGTGATCTCCACACCCCGGGTGTGCCGGAACTCCGGGTGCCCGGGTGTCTTGGACTTCCAGGTCCGCAGCGCCTTGATGTCCTCCAGTTCGAGACCGAACCCGCCGAGGTAGAGCTGCAGATAGAGGGTCAGGCTGCTGTGGCCCGCCGACAGCACGAAGCGGTCGCGGCCGAGCCAATGGGTATCGCTGGGATCGTGCCGCAGGGTGCGCTGGAAAAGTGTGTAAGCCAGCGGGGCCAGGCTCATCGCCGTGCCGGGGTGGCCATTGCCCACCTTTTGGACGGCGTCGGCGGCGAGGACGCGGATCGTGTCGACCGCAGCCGAATCGATCTCGGTCCAATCGTCAGGGTGGCGCGGTCGGGTTAACGCGGAGATCTCTTCGAGTGTGGTCACAAATTCAGCCCTCAATCCTCAGCGAATTAAAACTGATCAAAGTCCACCCTAGTGGGGGATAGCGGACAGCAGCAGGCCCAGTTAGGGGGTACCCACTCAGCGGGCGTGAAACGTAACCTGCCGGCCATCCGACCTTTGCATTCGGCGGCAAGTGCCCCCTAGGCTGCCGCAGTCGTGCTGATGCGGTCTACCATCGTGCGTAGTAGAAGCTGCGCGCGGCTGCGATCCGAGGAGTTTATGCGTGAGCGTTCGCGGGCGCGTCGCGCCTAGCCGAATAGAAGGCGGTGTCACCCGCCGCATTTCCGGCACGGTGTTGGCCTACCTGGCGTTGACCAAGCCCCGGGTCATCGAACTGCTGCTGGTCACCGCGATACCGGCAATGCTGCTGGCCCACCGTGGCAGCGTGAACCCGCTGCTCATCCTCAACACGCTGGTTGGCGGCATGATGGCCGCCGGCGGCGCCAACACGCTCAACTGCGTGGCCGATGCCGATATCGACAAGGTGATGAAGCGGACCGCCCGCCGGCCGTTGGCGCGAGCGGCGGTGCCGCCCAGGAACGCCCTCATCCAGGGTCTGGTACTGACCGCGGGTTCCTTCTGCTGGCTGTGGTGGACGACCAATCTGCTGTCCGGGATTCTGGCCGTGGCAACCGTCGCCTTTTACGTCTTCGTGTACACGCTGTGGCTCAAGCGCCGCACGTCGCAAAACGTCGTCTGGGGCGGTGCGGCCGGCTGCATGCCGGTGATGATCGGCTGGTCCGCCAGCACCGGGACGATCACCTGGCCGGCGCTGGCGATGTTCGCCATCATTTTCTTCTGGACGCCGCCGCACACCTGGGCGTTGGCGATGCGGTACAAGGAGGACTACAAAGTTGCCGGTGTGCCGATGCTGCCGACCGTGGCGACCGAGCAACAGGTCACCAAGCAGATCGTGATCTACACCTGGCTGACGGTGTTGGCGACGTTGGCGTTGACGCCGGCCGCCGGTTGGCTCTACGCGGCGGTTGCCGTGCTGGCCGGGGTCTGGTTCCTGGCCATGGCACATCAGTTGTACGCGGGGGTACGCGCGGGCGAGCCGGTGAAGCCGTTGCGCTTGTTCCTGCAGTCGAACAACTACCTGGCGGTGGTGTTCTGCGCGCTGGCGGTCGACTCGGCGATCGCGTTGCCCACCCTGATCTGACGGATCAGAACCACCGCGATTAAAAGCCATGTCCACACCGCGCGGACGACAAGCGGTCGGCGCGACATCGAAGCGAAATCCCAGCTAGCGCGCCCTTTTGATGCCGCAGGCCGCATCGACGTCTGGTAGTGCCGCCGCTTCGCGGCGCCGCTCGGCGGAGGTTCTCGGTTTGCGAGACCGGCGGTCGCGATATCGGATCGCACTTATCCCCTCACGGATTCGAGCTTGTCCGCGCAAAGAACAAAATGGAGGTGCCGCATGACTTTGCTCATCGTTCCCGACGGCTCGTTTACCTCCGGTCACTGTGCCTCCGACTCGTTGACCGCACGGTTGGCAGTCACCGGCTGAACCATGACCGCACCCATCTGGATGGCTTCGCCTCCGGAGGTGCATTCGGCACTACTGAGTAGTGGACCCGGCCCGGGCTCGTTGTTGTCCGCGGCCGGTGCCTGGAGCTCGCTGAGTGCCGAATATGCCTCTGTGGCAGACGAACTGCTCGCCGTGCTGGCCGCCGTGCAAGGCGGAGCGTGGGATGGCCCCAGCGCTGAAGCGTATGTGGCAGCCCACGCGCCGTATCTGGAGTGGCTGATACTTTCGAGCACCCTCAGCGCCGCGGCGGCGGCGCACCACGAGGCGGCAGCTGCCGCCTACACGGCCGCACTGGCCGCCATGCCGACGTTGGCCGAATTGGCCGCCAATCACGTCACGCATGGCGTCTTGGTGGCGACGAATTTCTTCGGTATTAACACGATTCCGATCGCTCTGAATGAGGCGGATTACGTCCGCATGTGGATTCAGGCCGCTACCACCATGGGGGTTTATCAAGCAGCCGCGACCACCGCGGTGGCGTCGACACCGCCGACCACCCCGACGCCACAGATCGTCAAGGCTGAGGCGGCGTCCTCGAATCCGCTGGAGCAGATTCTGCTGATTCCGCAATACATCTTCCAGCAACTCCTGCGAGTGACCGGGACCATCTGGGATCCCGAGGCCGGCACACTCAACGGGATTCCGTACTCCGCGTTTGCGACGCCAGGCCAACCCGGCTACTGGGTCAGTCGGCTCTTCTTGTTCGGGGAGGAATTCGCGGGCCTTCGGGAGTGGCTTCAGCTGTTGATGACGAACCCGATCGCGGCGTTGCAGTCTCTCGCTGGCATCTCACCGGCATCGATCGCCACCTACCTTGTTGCCCATCCCGTGCTCGCCGCGTTGATCGGCTCGTCACCGGCGTGGTCGTCGCTGTCGACTCTGCCTGCCACGGCGGCCGTTGCCGCCGTGGCAGCGTTCGCGTTCCTGGGCGTACCGGAGGCTGTCGAGGCTGCCGTCGCGCCGGTTGCTCCCGTCGCCGCCGGAGCGACGGCGGTGCCGGCCATTGCGGCCCCGACGATCGCCGGGTCCGTCGCGTCTGCTGCTCCTGCGCCAACGGTGTCTACGGTCAGCACCGTCAGCGGCCCCCCGTCGCCCTCGGCGCCCGCGGCTCCCGCCGGTCCGCCGTTCTTCCCGTATGCCATCGGTGGTGGTCCCGGCATCGGGTTCGATTCGGGAACCAAGACCGGCGTCAGCGCCAGCGCGCGGGCCAAGTCGCCGGCGTTGGACAGCGCCGCGCTGGCTTCGGCGACGGCTGCCCGGCGACGGAGACGCAAGCAGCGCAAGGACGATGCGCCGATGCGCGGTTACGCCGACGCTTTCGCCGACTTGGACCCCAACGAAACCAGCCCCGACGACCCGCCCGAGACGGTGGCGTCCGACGCGGGCGCCGGGAAATTTGGCTTTGCCGGCACAGTGTCGGACGACAACGTGCAGACGGCCGCGGGGCTGACCGTGTTGGCCGACGACGAATACGGCGGCGCCCCGAAGATGCCGCTGATCCCGGGTACCTGGAATGAGCTAGGGCAACAAGACGATTGAGCCCACCGTCTTGCGGCCCTGCAGGTCTTCGTGCGCCCTGCGCGCTTCGGCCAGTGGGTAGCGGCCGCTGACTTCGATGGTGACGGCGTCGCTGCTGATCACGTCGAACAGTTCGTCGGCCCGCCAAGCGAATTCGTCAGCGGTGCGGATGAAGTGGGCCAGCGATGGCCTGGTGAGGTACACCGAACCGGCGTAGTTGAGGCGCTGCGGATCGACCGGCGGAACGGGGCCGCTGGCCGCTCCGAACAACGCCAAAGTGCCGCGCACGGCGAGGCTGGCCAGGCTGGCGTCGAAAGTTGTTGCGCCAACACCGTCGTAGACCGCCGCCACTCCCGCGCCGTCGGTGAGCGAACGGATCTGCTGACCGAACTGGTAGGCGTCCTCGGGGTAGGGGAGCACCTCGGCGGCGCCGGCCTGCCGGGAGAGTCGCTCCTTCTCCTCGTTGGAGACGGTGGTGATCACCCGGGCGCCCAGGTGAACGGCCCACTGCGTCAGGATGAGTCCGACCCCACCGGCACCCGCGTGCACCAGCACGGTGTCGCCGCTCCGCACCGGATATACCGATTTCAGTAGGTAGTGCGCGGTCAATCCTTTGAGCAGCACCGCCGCGGCAACGTCGTAGCTAATGCTTTCCGGTAGTTTGGCGGTCAAAAATGCTGGTGCAGTGCAGAATTCGGCATAGCCGCCGTTGGCCGAGGCGCTGACGACCCGGTCGCCGACGTTGAATGCGGCGTCGACCCCGGCGCCCACCGCTGCGACCGTCCCGGCGACCTCTGAGCCCAGGACGAACGGCAGCGGTCGGGGATACTGGCCGCTGCGGAAGTAGGTGTCGATGAAGTTGACCCCGATGGCTTCCGACTTGATCAAGACCTCGCCGTGGCCGGGTTCCGGTTGCGGCACATCGCCGTAGCTCAGGACATCAGGGCCGCCAGTTTCGTGGACTTGGATCGCATGCATTTGGATATCATGCCGGATGATGAAGCTCGCCCGTCCGGACGTCTTCCACCCGCGGCTCGTGCTCGCGGGTTGTCCGGCGCGAGTCACCGGTGACGGCGACGACGAAGGCCTGGTTGCGGCACTGAGACAGCGTGGGCTGCACGCCCGTTGGTTGTCCTGGGACGACCCGGAAGTAGCCGACGCGCATCTGGTGATCCTGCGTGCCACACATGATTATTCGGAGCGCCTCGACGAATTCCTGGCCTGGACCACCAGCGTCCAGAACCTGCTGAACGCCCCCGCCGTGGTGCGGTGGAACGTCGACCGAGGCTATCTGACCGACCTGGCGGAAAGGGGCGTGGAAACCGTCGCGGGTGAGGTCTATCGGCCGGGCGCGCGGGTCGCGTTACCCGATCATGGCCGGATCTTCGTCAGCTCGACCGTCGGCACGCGGCGCTTCCGCGATCGCTCGAAGGCCGCCGCCTACATTGCGGACCTGCATGCCACCGGCAGTGACGCCTTTGTGCAGCATAGTGATTCGGCTCGCGAGTCGCTTCTGGTGTTTCTCGGCGGCAAACCGTCGCACGCGTTCTCGGTGCGAGGCAACTCACTGTACGAGGACGAGCTTGACTTCGAACTCTGGGATGCGGGCGCTGCTGCCCTGGCCGCCGCGGCGGCGCAGGTGGGCATCGAGGCCGGCGAGCTGCTGTACGCGCGAGCCCAGTTGTCCGGCGACCGCCTGCTGGAACTACAACTGATCGATCCGTCGTTGGGCTGGCGGCGGCTGAGCGCCGAAACCCGCGAGCTTGCCCAACGGGAGTTCGCGGTGTGTGTGGAATCAGCTTTGGAGCGGCTCGGGCTTGGCCCGTTCTCGCATCGACGCCCATAGGGCAGCGGTGGCCGCCGTGCACGCGGCCGCGCCGGCCACGTGGAGGGCGACCAGGACGGCGGGCACGCCGGTGTAGTACTGCGCGGTGCCGACGGCCGCCTGCGCGACGATCAAGGCCAGCAAGACGCCCAGCCGCAACATGATTGTGCGCCCGGCGCTGACCGCAAGCAGCCCGAAGCCCAGACCGACCACCAGCGCGAGATACGACACCAACAGCGAGGAGTGCGCGTGCACCAGGGTGGTGATCTCGATCTTGAGGCGCGGAACGGTCCGGCTGGGGCTCTTGTCGCCGGCGTGCGGGCCGGCCGCCGTCACCAGGGTGCCCGTCACCAGCACCAAGGCGAGGTTGACCGCGCTCAGCGCCGTGAGGAGTCGGAGCGGCCGGGCCACACGCTGCTGGACCACACCATCGTCGGGCTCGCCGATCTTGACGAACAGCAACACCGACAGCCACACCATCGTCATCGACGCCAGCAGATGGATGGCCACCGTCCACCACAGCAGCCCGGTGCGCACCGTGATGCCGCCGATCACCGCCTGCACGACCGTCGAGGCCGGCATAAGCCACGCGTACACCAGCACCTCGGTCCGTCGGCGCGCGCGGGTGACCGCCAGCACCGCCAGAGCCGCGGTAAGCACCACGGCGAAGGTGATCATCCGGTTGCCGAATTCGACCGCCTGGTGAATCCTCGGCACCTCGGCGACCGCTACCGGCGTGAAACTGCCCGGAAAACACTGCGGCCACGTCGGGCAACCCAGCCCGGACGCGGTGACCCGGACGATCGCTCCGGTGACCGCGATACCACCCTGAGTCAGGATGACGGCGGCGCCGATCAGCCGTTGCACACGCAGGCTGGGGTCGGGCAGCAGGTCCACCACCCGCAACAGCGCTCGTCCCACGGCCACTGCCCGATCGTAAGGCACTGAAAACTACAACTTGTAGTAAGGGCGGACGTGGCCAAGATTGCGGTTGCGCACTATGCAGGAGAGATGACCAACGTTCCCGCCATTGCCCTCAATAACGGCGCGCGTATCCCGCAACTGGGTTTCGGTGTCTTCCAGATCGAGCCTGAGAACACCGCGGCCGCGGTGGCCACCGCACTGGAGATCGGGTACCGACACATCGATACGGCGCAGATGTACGGCAATGAGAAAGAAGTCGCTCAAGGCGTCCGCCAGGCGGGGTTGGACCGCTCGGAAGTCTTCATCACCAGCAAGCTCAACAACGGTGCTCACCGGCCCGATGACGCCCGTCGGGCATTCGACGAGACATTGGCCGCCCTGCAGTCCGACTACGTCGACTTGTTTCTCATTCACTGGCCGTTGCCGACGCGCTACGACGGCGACTTCGTCTCGACTTGGGCGGTGCTTGAAGAATTCGCCCGCGACGGGCGAGCGCGCAGCATCGGGGTGTCGAATTTCCAGACCTTGCATCTCAAGCGGCTGGCGCAGGAATCCGACACGGTGCCGGCGGTCAACCAGATCGAGGTTCACCCCTACTTCGCCAACGACCAGGTCCGTGCCTACGGGAAGTCACACGGCATCGTGACGGAGGCGTGGTCGCCGATCGCTCAGGGCAAGGTTCTCGGCGACCCGACGATCAAGCGGATCGCGGACGACCTCGGCAAGTCTGCCGCACAGGTCGTGTTGCGCTGGCACATCCAGCGCGGTGACGTCGTCTTCCCCAAGTCGGTGTCGCCGGAGCGGATGAAGTCGAATTTCGACATCTTCGACTTCGAACTCGGCGCTGAAGACGTGGAGGCGATAACGGGCCTCGACCAGGGTGAAGCGGGCCGCACCGGCGGCCACCCGGACTACTTCGACTACATCCCCGACTAGCTGGCGTCGGCTGGCCTTCGGCGCTGATTAGCGTCGCCGAGTGTGTGGCCTTTGTCCCCGAAGTGTCGGTGTCGGGGCGATGCGGCCCACGTTCGACGCGGGGTCGGCGGGGCTTCGGCGGGATACCGTCGCCGAGTGTGTGGCCTATGTCCCCGAAGTGTCGGTGTCGGGGCCATGCGGCCCACGTTCGACGCGGAGTCGACGGCGCTTCGGCGGGATACCGTCGCCGAGCGTGTGGCCTATGTCCCCGAAGTGTCGGTGTCGGGGCCATGCGGCCCACGTTCGACGCGGGGTCGGCGGGGCTTAAGCGGCGGGGCCTCGGCGCCGCGAAGAAATCAGGTGAAGCGGAACCAGCGCAGCGCCGCCAATCCTCCCAGCGTGCCCCACACCGCCAGGACGACCACTCCGAACCAGTCCATCGACAACGCCATCGCCTGCGACAGCGCTTCGGTCAGCGCGCCCGACGGCGTCACTCGGGCCGCCCATTTCACCCCGGCCGGGATCACTTCCGTCTCCAACGTCAGCGCGCCGAAACCGGCGAAGACGAACCACAGCAGGTTGGCGACGGCCAGCACGATCTCGGCGCGCAACGTCCCACCCAGTAGCAGTCCGAGCGCGGCAAATCCGGCGGTCCCAAGCGCGATGATCGCCGCCCCGAACGCCAAAGCTCCCGGTGCAGGGCGCCACCCCAGCACAAAGCCGATGGCGCCCAACAGAATTGCTTGCAAGAACACGACGGCGACCACCGCCAGCGACTTGCCCGCGATGATGCCCCAAACGGGCAGCGGGGTAGCCCCGAGACGCTTCAGCGCGCCGTAGCGGCGATCGAACGCGACCGCGATGGCCTGGCCGGTGAAGGCGGTCGAGATGACGGCGAGCGCCATGATGGCCGGGACGAACGTGGCGGCGCGGTTGGTGCCGAAAGATCCCAACGGCAGCAGCGTCATCCCCACCAGCAGCGTGATCGGGATGAACATGGTCAAGAGCAGTTGCTCGCCGTTGCGCAGCAGCAGTTTCAACTCCAGGCCGAACTGGGCGGCCAGCATGCGCGGGACGGTGTTCGGCCGCGGGTCTGGGGTGAAGGTTCCCGGCGGGAATGTTTCGGTTTGCGCGTCTTGAGTCACTGTCGCAACTTTCTGCCGGTGAGGTCGAGAAACACGTCCTCGAGGCTGCGCTGCTCGACCCGCATGTCGGTGGCCAGCACGTCGATGCGCGCACACCACGCGGTTACCGTCGCCAGTACCTGCGGATCTACCGGCCCTTCGACCAGGTACTCGCCCGGGGTCACCTCAGTGGCCTTGTAGTCCTCCGGCAGCGCCGAAGCCAGCAACGAGAGGTCGAGTCGTGGTGGCGCGGTGAACCGCAGCTGGTCTTTTGCGCCACTGCGCATCAGCTCGGTGGGCGTGCCCGCGGCCACCGTGACGCCGTGGTCGATGATGACCAGCCGGTCGGCGAGTTCCTCGGCCTCTTTGAGCTGGTGGGTGGTGAGCACCACCGTGACGCCGTCGCGGCGCAGCGCGTCGATCAACTCCCACACCAGCAGCCGGGCGTGCGCGTCCATGCCGGCGGTGGGCTCGTCGAGAAACACCAGCTCGGGACGGCCGACGAGCGCGCAGGCCAGTGCCAGCCGCTGCTGCTGCCCTCCGGAAAGTCGCCGGTAGGTGGTACGGGCGGCGTCGGTAAGGCCGAGGGTGTCCAGTAGCCACGCGGGATCGAGTGGGTCCGCCGCATATGACGCCACCAGGTTCAGCATTTCGCCCGCCCGTGCCGCCGGGTATCCGCCGCCGCCCTGCAGCATCACGCCGATACGCGAGCGCAACTGTGCGTTGTCGGCAATCGGGTCCAGGCCCAGCACCTCGATGGTGCCGGCGTCCGGACGGACGAACCCCTCGCACATTTCGACGGTGGTTGTCTTACCCGCGCCGTTGGGCCCCAACAGGGCGATGACTTCGGCCGCTTGGACGTCGAGATCTAGGTTGTCGACGGCGGTCAGCGACCCGTAGTGCTTACTTACCCCGCGCAACCGAACAACCGGTTCGCGGTACTCACGGGCCAAGCTCACGTGGAATCAGCGTAGGCGTCGGGCGTGGCTTTGGAACGCGGGGTGGCGGGAGTCACTTGGGTCGTCACCGTCGCGCCCTGCTCGACCGGCGTTGCTTCGGGCGTCGCGTCTGTCCCAACCGGCGTCTTCGCTTCGTCGTCCTCCGGCAGTGCTCGCCACGGCAAGCGGGTGTAGGTCACCGCGATGAGCGCCACCACGATGATGATGCTGGCCAGCGTCGCGTCGATGATCTGAAACAGGGCGAAACGGTCACCGTTGGCGGTCGGGCCCAGGATGCCGACGATGAGGGTGACCATGATCGCCGCGACCCGGAATCCGGTGCGGGTCGCCCAGGCGGCCAGCGGAATGATCGCCCAGAGCAGATACCAGGGCTGCACCACCGGGAACAGCAGCACGGTCAGGCCCAGCGCCACGCCGAGGCCCCCGATCGGGTGCAGCCGACCGCGGAAAACGGCCAGCAGCAGCCAGCAGACCACGACCATGATGATCAGCACGCCGATGCCACGCGTCAGCGACAGCACCGCGGTGGTGTGGTCGCCCAGTCCCAGCAAGATGCCGACCTGGCCCGTGCCGAGGGCCAGCAGTGTCGGCGGCGACATCCAGCTGCGGACCACGTTGGCGGTGCCCAGCGTGAAGATCCAGCCAAACCCGAGCCCGCTGGCCCAGCCGACCAGGGCCATCACCGCGACCGACAGCCCCGCCATCGCGCTACCGGTCAGCAGCAGCGCCTTGATGGTGCCGCCGTTGCGGTAGGCCAACGCCGTCGTGACAAACCCGAGTGCCAGCAGGGATGGCAGCTTGACCTGCGACGACAGCACGATGAGGATCGAACCCCCGAGCAGCATGCCCAGCGGTTCCCAATCCGGACCGGGCCGCCAGGACGTCGGCTTCAGTCGGGGCGCGTCCAGGCCGCGCAGCGCGAACTCGGCGCCGGTCAGCATCAGGCCGAGCATCAGCGCCTCGTTATGGATGCCGGCGACCAGGTGCATGATCAACAGCGGATTGGCAGCGCCCAGCCATAGCGCACTCACTTCGGCCACGCCGCAGCGCCGGGCGAGTCGGGGCGTGGCCCACACGATCAGCACCACCCCGATCAGCACCACCAGCCGGTGGCACAGCACGGCGGCGACGATGTTTTCCCCGGTCAGTGCCGAGATGCCGCGGCCGATCCACAAAAACAGGGGACCGTAGGGCGCCGGCGTCTCCCGCCACAGGCTGGGTACGGACAGGGTGAACACGTGACCGAGGCCCAGCCCGGAGGCCGGCCCGACTCGGTACGGGTCGAGCCCGTCCCGGCATATCTGGCTTTGCGCCAGGTAGGAGTAGACGTCCTTGCTGTACATCGGCGGCGCGATCAGCAGGGGCAGCACCCAGAGCATCAGCGTGCGGTCCAGCTCCCCGCGCGACATCCGGCGTTTGCCCAGCGCGAACCGGCCGAGCATCAACCAGGCCAGCGCCATCATGACCGCGCCGGTGGTCGTCATGGTCAACGACACCGTCTGGATTCGCGACGGGAGGTTGAGAAGCCGGACCCCGAAGGTGGGGTCTTGCACGACGGGCCGGGCCCCGGCGCCCAGGGCGCCGATCGCCATCAGCACGGTGCCGGTGGCGCCGAAGAGACGGGTGCGTTTCAGCGCCAGGAGCTCGGCGGAATTAAGCGGTGAGCCCACCGTCTGCTCGTCACCGTGCAAGCTCGCGATCGAGGAGCTCAGCGTATGGTGGCGGGCTGCCATCAGAGCAGCGTAGCGGGATGGGTAAAGGCGCTGTTGCCCTTGTCACGTGAGGGCACCCTTGCTGGACCCGACGCCGGAATTGCGTCACACTGGTGTTGTGAAAATCCGATCCGAGCTGGATGTTGCTGTGCCCGCAGGTGGGGCCGCCTCCTCCGCCGCCGGGTCAGACGGCCACACTCGCCGCGCTATCGTGCGGTTATTGGTGGAATCCGGGTCGATTACGGCCAGTGAGATCGGCGATCGGCTCGGCTTGTCGGCCGCCGGCGTGCGTAGGCATCTCGACGCACTGATCGACGCCGGCGATGCCGAGTCCGTCGCCCCGGCAGCCTGGCAGCAGGTGGGCCGTGGGCGCCCCGCCAAGCGTTACCGACTGACCGGGGCGGGCCGGGCCAAGCTCGAGCACTCCTACGACGACCTCGCGGCCGCGGCCATCCGGCAGTTGCGCGAACTCGGCGGTGAAGAGGCGGTTCGGACCTTCGCCAGGCGCCGTATCGATGCCATTTTGGCCGGCGTCGATGCGGCCGAGGGTCCCGACGACGACAACGTCGAAGCGGCCGCCGAGCGGATTGCCGATGCGCTCACGCAGGCCGGCTACGTCGCTACGACCACCCGGGTGGGCGGGCCGATCCACGGTGTGCAAATCTGCCAGCACCACTGCCCGGTGTCCCACGTTGCCGAGGAATTTCCGGAGTTGTGTGAAGCCGAGGAACAGGCCATGGCCGAAGTTTTGGGCACTCACGTGCAGCGGTTGGCGACGATCGTCAACGGCGACTGCGCTTGCACTACCCACGTGCCCCTGACCGTGCCATCTCCACAGGCGCCCAGCCCGCGCCAACCGACAACGAGCAACAAAGGAGCGTCGATATGACACTCGAAGCCGCCAAGACGCCGGTCGAGCCGCTGACCCAGGAAGAGGCCATCGCCTCGCTGGGCCGGTACGGCTACGGCTGGGCGGACTCCGACGTGGCGGGCGCCAGTGCGCAGCGCGGGCTGTCCGAGGCGGTGGTCCGTGACATCTCGGCCAAGAAGAACGAGCCCGAGTGGATGCTGAAGACTCGGCTCAAGGCGCTGAACATCTTCGAGCGCAAGCCGATGCCGAACTGGGGCTCCAACCTTGAGGGCATCGACTTCGACAACATCAAGTACTTCGTGCGCTCCACCGAGAAGCAAGCTGCTTCTTGGGAAGAGTTGCCAGAGGACATTCGGAAGACCTACGACAAATTGGGAATTCCGGAAGCAGAAAAGCAGCGTCTGGTGGCCGGGGTGGCGGCGCAGTATGAGTGTCTCGCCGGTGACACCTTGGTGTGGACTGCCAATAGGGGACAGGTCCCGATCAAGGAGATCGAGTACGGCGACCGTGTATTCGCCTACGACGAGGAAGCCGAGCGATTCGTCGTGGCACCGGTCAAGGCGGCAGCGCAGACCGACACCCGGTTGACGCATGAAGTGAAGACCACGCGGCGCAGCATTCGTGCCACGGACAACCATCCGATGCTGGTATTGCGGGACGAGCGCAAGGAAGGGCGGCAACGAGCTCGATTTGCCCGGCGCTGGGTGACCGTCGGAGACCTCAAGCCCGGCGACTTTATCGCGGTGCCTCGGCAGATCCCAGACATCGGTGCGGCGGCCGAACTCCCCGCTGTCATTGGCTTGACGGCGCCTGTAGTGAGTTCGGTGGACCTCATGTGGCTGCTGGGGCTGTACATCGGGGATGGCAATTTGCATCTCTCGACCAAGACGTATCGGGTTCAATTCGCCATACCCGCAACAGATGTTGAGCTTCGCGCCGAAGTGCGCCGGGTCGTCAAGGAGCTGTTCGGTCTGCGCTGCATCGAGGCGGACGAGTTCCGCGTCGTCGTCAACTCAAAGGCGTTGACGGAGTGGATCGTTGCGCTCGGTTTCGGCGGGTTATCTCTCACCAAGCGCGTGCCCGACTGGGTGTACGGACTGCCGGTCGATCAGCGCCTGGCATTTCTCGGCGGCTGGGTCGACGCGGACGGGTACGTGAGCCCGGACAAGACCGGTTCGGTGCTGTTGACCTGTGCCAATGAGCCGTTGCTCGGTCAAGCGCGCGAACTGGCTGAGCTGTCCGGGCTGCGTGCGGGTGGTCCGTGGTCATTCACTCAGCCCTACCGGCACGCGCCCCAACGTACGCAGATTGCCTGGCGACTTGGCATTTCCGGTGATTTCGAACGTCTTGGATGCCGTAATCCCAAGCGGACCCTGCGGTTTGGCCGGCGTCGCTACATGCATTCATCAAATGGTGCACACGGAACCACGATTCGCGCTCACACCAACGAATGGCTCGGTTTTGAGCGTGTGAAGTCGATCGAGCCCTACGCGGTGGAGCCTGTGTACGACATCGAAGTGGACGGACCACACAACTTCGTGGCCGCGGGTCTTGTCGTTCACAACTCCGAGGTCGTCTACCACCAGATCCGCGAGGACCTGGAGGCTCAGGGCGTCATCTTCCTCGACACCGACACCGGTCTGCGGGAACACCCCGAGATCTTCAAGAAGTACTTTGGCACGGTCATCCCGGCCGGCGACAACAAGTTCTCCGCGTTGAACACCGCGGTGTGGTCGGGCGGCAGCTTTATATACGTCCCGCCGGGCGTGCACGTCGACATCCCGCTGCAGGCCTACTTCCGAATCAACACCGAGAACATGGGCCAGTTCGAGCGGACGCTGATCATCGTCGATGAGAACGCTTACGTTCACTACGTCGAAGGGTGCACTGCTCCGATTTATAAGTCGGATTCGCTTCACTCGGCAGTAGTCGAAATCATCGTAAAGCCCGGTGGCCGTTGCCGTTACACGACGATCCAGAACTGGTCGAACAACGTCTACAACCTGGTCACCAAGCGTGCGAGGGCTGAGGCCGGAGCCACCATGGAGTGGGTCGACGGCAACATCGGGTCGAAGGTCACGATGAAGTACCCGGCGGTCTGGATGACCGGCGAGCACGCCAAGGGTGAGGTGCTCTCGGTGGCGTTTGCCGGCGAGGACCAGCACCAGGACACCGGCGCCAAGATGCTGCACCTGGCGCCGAACACGTCCAGCAACATCGTGTCCAAGTCGGTGGCGCGCGGCGGTGGCCGCACGTCCTACCGCGGACTGGTTCAGGTGAACAAGGGCGCGCACGGTTCCAAGGCGAGCGTGAAATGCGATGCGCTGCTGGTCGACACGATCAGCCGCAGCGACACCTACCCGTATGTCGACATCCGCGAGGATGACGTCACGATGGGCCACGAGGCCACCGTGTCGAAGGTCAGCGAGAACCAACTGTTCTACCTGATGAGCCGCGGTCTCACCGAGGACGAGGCGATGGCGATGGTGGTGCGCGGGTTCGTCGAGCCGATCGCCAAGGAACTGCCCATGGAGTACGCGTTGGAGCTCAACCGGCTGATCGAGCTCCAGATGGAGGGCTCTGTGGGATGACGAGTCGGATGACCGCTCCTGTCAATGCTGCAATCAACAAGGGCGAGCTGTTTGCCTCTTTCGATGTCGAGGCTTTCGAGGTTCCGCACGGCCGCGACGAGCTCTGGCGCTTCACCCCGCTGAGGCGGCTGCGCGGCCTGCACGACGGCTCGGCCGTCGCCAACGGCAGCGCACGGATCACTGTCACCGAGGTGCCCGGCGTTCGCACCGAAACGGTACGCCGCGGCGACGAGCGGCTGGGGCAGGGTGGTGTGTCCGCCGACCGCGTAGCGGCGCAGGCATTTTCGTCGTTCAACTCGGCAACGGTGGTGACGGTTGGGCGTGACACTCAGATCCCCGAGCCGGTGAATATCGTCGTCGATGGTCCCGGCAAGGGAGCGGTGGCCTACGGCCACCTGCAGATCCGGGTCGAGGAGCTGGGCGAGGCGGTCGTCGTCATCGACCACCGCGGCAGCGGAACCTATGCGGACAACGTCGAATTCGTGGTCGGGGACGCCGCGCGGCTCACCGTCGTGTGGATCGCAGATTGGGCCGACGACACCGTGCACCTCAGTGCGCACCACGCCCGCCTCGGTAAGGATGCGGTGCTGCGGCACGTCGCCGTCACGCTGGGCGGTGAGGTGGTCCGGATGTCGGCCAACGTGCGGTACACCGCGCCCGGCGGGGACGCCGAGCTGTTGGGGCTGTACTTCGCCGACGACGGCCAGCACCTCGAGTCGCGGCTCCTGGTCGACCACGCGTATCCCGACTGCAAGTCGAACGTGCTGTACAAGGGCGCGTTGCAAGGGGATCCGGATTCGAAGCTGCCCGACGCGCACACGGTCTGGGTTGGCGACGTGCTGATCCGTGCTGAAGCCACGGGGACGGACACCTTCGAGGTGAACCGCAACTTGGTGCTCACCGACGGCGCGCGTGCCGACTCGGTACCCAACCTGGAGATCGAGACCGGCGAGATCGCCGGAGCCGGACACGCCAGCGCCACTGGGCGTTTCGACGACGAGCAGCTTTTCTACCTACGCTCCCGCGGTATCCCCGAGGACCAGGCCCGCCGGCTCGTGGTGCGGGGATTCTTCGGCGAAATCATCTCCAAGATCGCGGTGCCCGAGGTACGGGATCGCTTGACCGCGGCCATCGAACACGAACTGGAAATAACGGAATCGAGATCAACAGCCTCATGACGACTCTGGAAATCAAGGACCTACACGTCAGCGTTGACAACCCCAACGCCGCCGACGGGGAGCGCGAGATCCCCATCCTCAAAGGCGTCGACCTGACCGTCAAGTCGGGTGAGACGCACGCCTTGATGGGCCCCAACGGCTCGGGGAAGTCCACACTGTCCTACGCCGTCGCCGGGCATCCCAAGTACCGGGTGACGTCGGGTTCCATCACGCTCGACGGCGCGGACGTCCTGCAAATGAGCGTCGATGAGCGGGCACGGGCCGGGCTGTTTCTGGCGATGCAGTATCCCGTTGAGGTTCCCGGTGTTTCGGTGTCGAACTTCCTGCGCTCGGCCGCCACGGCCATCCGCGGCGAGGCGCCCAAGCTGCGGCACTGGGTCAAAGAGGTCAAGGCCGCGATGGCCGCCCTCGAAATCGACTCCGCCTTCGCCGAACGCAGTGTTAACGAAGGCTTTTCCGGTGGTGAGAAGAAGCGCCACGAGATCCTGCAGCTGGAACTGCTCAAGCCCAAGATCGCAATTTTGGACGAGACCGACTCCGGCCTGGACGTGGACGCGCTGCGGGTGGTCAGCGAGGGCGTGAACCGCTACGCGAAGTCCGAGCACGGTGGGATCCTGTTGATCACGCACTACACCCGCATCCTGCGCTACATCCACCCCGAACACGTGCATGTTTTCGTCGGCGGACGCATCGTTGAATCCGGTGGGCCGGAACTGGCCGACGAACTCGAGCAGAACGGCTACGTGCGCTTCACTCAGACGGCGGCAACCGGGGCATAGCGATGACCACCGCGCTCGACCTCACGGCGATCCGTGCCGACTTCCCGATCCTCAAGCGGGTGATGCGCGGCGGAAATCAGTTGGCGTACCTCGATTCCGGCGCGACCTCGCAGCGTCCGCTGCAGGTGCTCGATGCCGAGCGTGAGTTTTTGGTGACGTCCAACGGTGGGGTGCATCGCGGCGCGCATCAGCTGATGGAAGAAGCCACCGACGCCTACGAACAGGGCCGCATCGACATCGCGTCGTTCGTGGGCGCTGACGCCGACGAGCTCATCTTCACCAAGAACGCCACCGAGTCGCTGAACCTGGTGTCGTATGTGTTGGGGGACAGCAGGTTCGAACGTTCCGTCGGACCCGGCGACGTCATCGTCACCACCGAGCTCGAACACCACGCCAACCTCATCCCGTGGCAGGAACTCGCGCGGCGCACCGGGGCTACGTTGCGCTGGTACGGGGTGACTGGCGGACAAGAAGAGGCCGGCCGGATCGACCTGGACTCGTTGCAACTCGACGAAAACGTCAAAGTCGTCGCCTTCAGCCATCATTCGAATGTGACGGGCGCGCTGGCGCCGGTCGATGAGCTGGTTGCCCGCGCCAAGGCGGTCGGTGCGCTGACCGTGCTGGACGCCTGCCAATCGGTGCCGCATCAGCCGGTCGACTTCCACGCACTCGACGTCGACTACGCCGCGTTCTCCGGTCACAAAATGCTGGGACCCAATGGGATCGGAGTGTTGTACGGACGACGCGCGCTGCTGCAAGCGATGCCGCCGTTCCTGACCGGCGGCTCGATGATCGAGACGGTGACCATGGAAGCCGCGACCTACGCCCCGGCTCCGCAGCGCTTCGAGGCCGGAACCCCGATGACGTCGCAGGTGGTCGGCTTGGCGGCGGCCGCGCGTTATCTCGACGCCATCGGCATGGCAGACGTCGAAGCCCATGAGCGAGAACTGGTCGCACAGGCCATCGATGGATTGTCCGGCATCAAAGGCGTGCGCATCGTCGGGCCCACCACGATGACCGACCGCGGCTCGCCGGTGTCTTTCGTCGTCGACGGCGTGCACGCGCACGATGTCGGCCAGGTGTTGGACGACGAGGGTGTGGCCGTCCGGGTTGGCCATCACTGCGCGTTGCCGCTGCACCGCAGGTTCGGGCTGGCGGCCACGGCGCGGGCATCGTTCGCGGTGTACAACACCCCCGACGAGGTGGAACGGTTGGTGGCCGGTGTGCGCCGGGCCCTGGATTTCTTTGGGAGAGATTGACTTTGCGTCTAGAGCAGATGTATCAGGACGTGATACTCGATCACTACAAACACCCTCACCACCGCGGCCTGCGCGAGCCGTTCGGTGCGGAGGTGTACCACGTCAACCCGATTTGCGGTGACGAGGTGACCCTGCGGGTCGCGTTGTCCGACGACGGAACGACCGTTGCAGACATCTCGTATGACGGGCAGGGCTGTTCGATCAGCCAGGCCGCGACTTCGGTCCTGACCGAACAGGTGATCGGCCGCAGCGTGCCGGAGGCGCTGAAGACGCTCGACGCGTTCACCGAGATGGTGTCGTCGCGCGGACAGGTTCAGGGCGACGAGGATGTGCTGGGCGACGGAGTAGCGTTTTCAGGAGTGGCCAAATACCCGGCCCGAGTCAAGTGCGCACTGCTGGGTTGGATGGCTTTCAAGGATGCGCTGGCACAAGCCGGCGCGGCCCTCGAGGAGGTCGACAAGTGAGCGAGATCATCGCACCCGACGACGAGACGTTGTTCGATCTCGAGGAGGCGATGCGCGACGTCGTCGACCCGGAGTTGGGGATCAACGTCGTCGACCTGGGCCTCGTCTACGGCCTGAACCTCGAAAAAAGCGAGGAGGGCACGGTCGCCCTCATTGACATGACCCTCACCTCGGCGGCCTGCCCGTTGACCGACGTCATCGAGGATCAATCGCGCACCGCGCTGGTGGGTAGTGGCCTGGTCAACGACATCCGGATCAACTGGGTGTGGAACCCGCCGTGGGGGCCGGACAAGATCACCGAAGACGGGCGCGAGCAGCTGCGCGCGCTCGGTTTCACCGTCTAGCATCCGCGCAACCAACGCGCACTCGGGTCGCGAATCCGGCGACTACTGCGTGATCAGAAGGCGTCTTCGGGCATGCGCATGATGTCGTCGTCGAGGTGTTCGATGACCGAACGCACGCCGCCCAGCTTCGGCAGCATGTTGTTGGCAAAGAACTTCGCCACTGCGACCTTGCCCTCGTAGAACTTCACGTCCTTCGGCGACGGTTCGTTGGCCAAGGCGTTCACTGCGACACCCGCTTGTTTGATCAGCAGCCAGCCGATGAGCAGGTCTCCGACGGCGAGCAGGAAGCGCACCGATCCGAGCCCCACCTTGTATATGTCGGTGGGATGCTGCGCGGCGGACATCAGGTGTCCGGTCAGCACACCGGTCATCTCGGTCACGTCATCGAGCGCCGTCTGCAGTCGCTGGGCGGCCGGTTTGAGAGATTCCTCGACGGTGTCGATCGTCTGGGTGATCTGAGCCGTCACGTGCTGCAGAGCCTGGCCATGGTCGCGAATGATCTTGCGGAAGAAGAAGTCGAGCGCCTGGATGGCGGTGGTGCCTTCGTAGAGCGAGTCGATCTTGGAGTCGCGGATGTACTGCTCGATCGGGTAGTCGACGAGGAAGCCCGAACCGCCCAGCGTCTGCAACGATTCGGTCAGAACTTCGTAGGCGCGTTCTGAGCCCACTCCCTTGACGATTGGCAGCAGCAGGTCATCCACGCGGTGCGCCATATCGTGATCTGCACCCGAAACTCGTTGTGCCACTTCGTCATCCTGGTGAGCCGCGGCATACATGTACAACGCGCGCAGGCCCTCGGCGTAGGCCTTCTGAGTCATCAGGCTGCGGCGAACGTCGGGGTGGTGCATGATCGTGACCCGTGGTGCAGTCTTATCGGTCATCTGGGTCATATCCGCGCCCTGCACGCGTTCCTTGGCGTATGCCAGCGCGTTGAGATAGCCGGTCGACAGGGTGCCCGTGGACTTCACGCCGATTGTCATGCGGGCATGCTCGATCACGGTGAACATCTGCGCGATGCCGTCATGCACGTCGCCGACGAGATAGCCGACGGCGGGTACATCGGTGGCGCCGAACGTCAATTCACAAGTGGGGGAGGACTTTATGCCCATCTTGTGTTCCAGGCCGGTGACGAAGACGCCGTTGCGGGGGCCGAGTTCGAAGGTCTCCGGGTCGAACAGGTACTTCGGCACGTAGAACAGGCTCAATCCCTTGGTGCCCGGACCGGCGCCCTCCGGTCGGGCCAGCACCAGGTGGTAGATGTTCTCGGCCGTGTCGCCGACGTCACCGGCCGAGATGAACCGCTTCACACCCTCGATATGCCAAGTGCCATCGGGTTGTTCGATTGCCTTGGTCCGGCCCGCGCCGACGTCGGAGCCGGCATCCGGTTCGGTCAGGACCATGGTCGCTTGCCAGCCGCGCTCCATGGCCTCTGCCGCCCACCTGCGCTGCTCTTCGTTGCCCTCGATGTACAGCGCACGGGCCAGTGGCGGGCCCATGTTGAAAAAGCACGCGGAAGAGTTGGCAGCGAACAGCAATTCATTGACGGCCCAGGTCAGTGGCGCAGGCGCGGGCATGCCGCCGATCTCCTCGGCTAGGCCCAGTCGCCACCACCCGGATTCTTTGATGGCGTCGATCGTCTTGACCAGTTCGTCGGGGACGCTGATGGAGTGAGTGGCTGGGTCGAACTCCGGTGGGTTGCGGTCGGCGAAGGCGAACGTCTCGGCCAGTGGCCCCTCAGCCAAGCGGGCCGCTTCGGCCAAGATCGTGTGGGCCGTCTCCTCGTCGAGATCGACATATTGGCCGGTGCCTAGGACGGCGCCGACGTCGAGGACCTCGAACAAATTGAACGCGAGATCACGGACGTTGGCGATGTAGTGCCCCACTGCGGAATCCCTTCACTCGGAGGTCGGGCCAGACGGGCTAGTCGGCCCTAGTCTCGCTGAGCGGGGAAAACGTACGCAACCGTAACCTGCGGGATTCGGGACTAGGTGGGGCTAGGTGGGACTAGGTGCCGTTCGGGCCTGGCAAGCCGAACAGCAGGCCGCCACGGCCACCGGTGCCTGGGGTACCGGCGCCGCCCTTGTTGCCTCCGGCACCGCCGTTGCCGATCAACTGGGCGTTGCCACCATTGCCGCCGTTACCGCCCAAGATGCCGCCATCCCCGCCGTCGCCGCCGTTCCCAATCAAGCCGCCCTGGCCGCCGGCTCCACCGTTGGCCAGCGATTGACCGTCGCCTCCGGCGCCGCCGTTGCCGTAGAAGAACCCGGCGTTGCCGCCAAATCCACCGGTACCCCCGGCTGTAGCCGCACCGCCCGCGCCTCCGTCGCCGAACAGGAAGGCCGAGCCACCGCGGCCGCCGCCGCCGAGCGGGCTGAAGCCACCGGCGCCGCCGTTGCCCCAGAACAGTCCGCCGTTGCCGCCGGGGCCCCCGGGCCCCATGCCGGTGAGTGCGCTACCGCCCGCGCCGCCGATCCCGAACAGTAGAGCGGAGCCGCCGACACCACCGGCGCCGCCGCCTCCCGCGGAATTGCCGCCGAAACCGCCGTGGCCGAACAGCCATCCGCCGGTGCCGCCCGCGCCACCGTTCGCGCCTACACCGGTCCCGCCGGTCCCGCCGTTCCCGCCGTTTCCGAGCAGGCCGGCCGCCCCGCCGTTGCCGCCCGCTTGCCCGATGCCCGTCGCATTGAATCCGTTGCCGCCATTGCCCCACAAGATTCCGCCGGCTTGACCGTTCGGGTTCGCGGCCGTTCCGTCCGCGCCGTTACCGATCAGTGGCCGGCCCAACAGGATGTTCGTGGGCGTATTGATCAAGTCGAAAATCGGTTGCAGGGGGCCGAAATTGGTGGCTTCCGCGGTGGCGTACGCCTGCGCGCCACCGGCCAGATTCTGCACGAACTGAGCGTGGAAGGCGCTGACCTGAGCGCCCAAGGCTTGGAAGCTCCGGCCGTGCGCCGCGAAGGCGGCTGCGATGGCCGCCGATACCTCATCGGCACCCGCGGCGGCGATGGCGGTCGTCTGAGCGGCTGCCGCCGAGTTGGCTTCGTTGATGATCGTGCCAACGCGTTCAAGATTCGCCGCTGCTTGCGATACCCATTCGGTATTTGCGATCACGTATGACATGTGGTCCTCCCCGGTGCCATGCCTCCCCTAGGCGGAATCCTAAACCCTTTCGGCCCGGTTGACGCCGGAAAAGCTGCACTCATTTTCCGCTGTGGCCTGCAGCGATATGTCCGGCGGGCGGGGCTCGGCCGCGCTCGCCACTGGCCGCATCCCTATGTCGAAGACGACCGCTCTACGACTTTGTTCCCCCGGTGGGAACCACAGCCCGTGCGCTTTCGAAGGGGCTGGCCAAGAGGCGGAATCGATAGTGCGCCAACCGCCGTCGCGCGACCTCTGCCCGTGCGCTGGGCTCGTTCGTTCGCGCAGCAACTGCATTGGCCATCGCAAAGGCCTTGCGCAACAGAGCGGTTGCGATCGGTCGAGTTTGACACCGCTGCGCCGGCCGGTGAGCTGGTGGCGGGCGACCTGGCCACCTACCGGTCGTTCTCTACGAAAGTGCGCCTGCTGCCAAGTCGATCGTGGAAAGCTGCCGCAGCTCCCGCGAGTTGACTACGCTGACCTGCCGTGAGCACACGAGAACTCACCGAGAAGAACTTCGCGTACACCGTCGCGACGAACAACCACGTCCTGGTCTACTGGTGGGCACCTTTGTGCTCACCCTGCGAGTTGTTCACACCGGTCTACGAGGAATCGGCCAAGAAGCACTTCGACGTCGTCCACGGCAAGGTCAACTACGAAGTTGAGCAGGACCTGGCGAAAAAGGCAGACGTGACGTTGTTGCCCACGCTGATGGCGTTCAAGAAGGGCAAGCTGGTGTTCAAGCAAGGCGGCGTCGCCGACGTGCGACTCATGAACGAGCTGGTGCGACAGCTCAGGGCGTACAAGTTCCAGGAAGGCGAAGCCGCAGCCCCGCGACCCGGCCTGCTCTGACCTCTGATGTCATGGAACAACTGATCCGCCCACAACGTTAGGCCTGACGTGACTACACAAGACCTCACCGCTGCCCAGTTCAACGACACGATCAATGACAACGACATCGTCTTGATCGACTTCTGGGCCTCGTGGTGTGGACCGTGCCGAGCTTTCGCGCCTTGAACCACCCCGGGTTTGATGCACACCGGTTTATGGGTGTGCAGCCTCTGAGTGGGCCGCGTTTGTAGCGTAGTGGA